>CAUPWR010000001.1:0-275889 GCA_963515445.1 Parahaemophilus parainfluenzae
AACAATAATATCAATAATATGAATGATACGGGCATTTGAGTATCTGACAAACCTTCGGCTTGCTTCTTCAATACAAGATACAACCCTGTCCGCCCAATAAATCCATATCCGAAAGCATCTTCATGCAGAATTAAGCCAAACCATGAATAAGTTTTTCACCCACCCCATGCGGCCGTTTTTCGTCGGTGCGGCGGTGCTTGCCATACTCGGCGCGTTGGTGTTTTTCATCAGCTCCGGTGCCGTCATTTTGAAATGAAACCAAATCAAAGCCGATTGAACCATCGTCCACTTGGGTACGACCATCACGTCCGCCGGTTGCTGTTGCTGATGTTTTGTAGAAAATTTTCATGATATTGTCCTCAATTCAATATTGGTTAAATGTTTTGGCGTACTGCCGTTGAAAGTGAGTTCATTATATTGAACGGCAATATGAAGTGTTATATGGATTTATCCAAATTACTTGCCTATTCCTACAAAATAATGCTCTCAACTGAAACGATAGAACGCTTATTAAAAGTTATTCCACATAACGAAACCTATTCATCTCCAATTAAAGGCTTGGTGATTCGCCATGCCGATCAGCCGTTTTGCTACGAGGGTATTATTCAAGAACCGAGCATTTGCATCGTGTTAAGCGGAGAACGTGAAGTGCAGCTAGGCGAACAATGCTACCGATTTGATAATCAACATTTTATGTTTTGCCCAGTAAACATACCGATGCGTGGCGAGATTAAATATGCAGAGCCGCAAAAGCCGTTTTTAGTGATGTCGATGAAAATTGATATTGAAAGCGTTAGCAAGATTTTATTAGCAAATCCAAACCTTGCAGATGATGTCCAACAGGGCGACGAGGGTTTTGCACAATGGCATTTGGATGAATCTCTCAAAAATGCTGTTGAACGCTTATTACTCTTGCACGAAAATCCAAAAGATATTGGGTTTCTTGCACCGCTTATCCAACAAGAAATTTATTATCGACTCCTTACAGGCGAGCAAGGTGGCAAATTTAAAGCCATGGTAAGCAATGGATCGCACACCAAAAAAATCGCCCAAGCCACCCATTATCTGCAACAACATTTTAGTGAAACCATCACCGTGGAAACCTTGGCAAATCTAAGTAGTATGTCATTATCTGGATTTCATAGTCATTTTAAGAAGATAACCAGCCTTTCACCGCTGCAATATCAAAAATCCTTACGTCTGATGGAAGCCAGACGACTGATCGCACAAGAAGAGCGAGGCATTACCGAAACTGCTTACCAAGTCGGCTACGAGTCACCTAGCCAATTCAGCCGTGAATACAAACGGTATTTCGGGCATGCGCCCAAGGGGGATATTAAATAGATGGGGCTTAAAGATAGGTTTAAAAACACCTAAAAATTTGACCGCACTTTATCATTTAAAAAAACGTTTGAAACGATCATTCAGACGGTTTTTTATTTAACTGAAATTTTGTGAAAGAGATTAAAAATGAGATAATTCTCAAACCTTTTAAGAGGCTTTATTGATAAAAATATTTGGAGAAAGCATGGAACACAAACTTGAGGATATCATTGCAATTTTTAATCAATGTTTTGAAGAAGAATATAATACGCGATTAGTTAAAGGTGGGGATGAGCCGATTTACATTCCTGAAAATGATGAGGTGCCTTATAACGCGATTTACTTTGCGAGAGGCTTTTACAGCAGTGCATTACATGAAATTGCCCATTGGTTGGTGGCGGGGAAAGAGCGCCGTAAATTAGAAGATTTTGGCTATTGGTATGAGCCGGATGGTCGTTCTGAAGCACGTCAGCGTGATTTTGAAAAGGTGGAAGTGAAGCCCCAAGCATTGGAATGGATTTTAGCCACAGCGGCGGGATTCCGTTATTTTGCCAGTGCGGATAATTTGAATGGCAATCCTGGGGATACGCAACCATTTAAGCAAGCGGTGTATGAGCAAGTGAAAACCTATGCAGAAAAAGGCTTACCAAAACGCGCAGAAACCTTGCGTCATGCATTGGCTCAATTTTATGGTACAGAAGATCGAATTGATTTAGCGAAATTTGATGTGACTCGCATCTAAAGTGCGGTCATTTTTAGGCAGATTTTGCGTCTGTCAATTTTCCTTAAAATCGGCTAAAATAGGCCGATTTTATTTTTGGCTTTAACTTTATAAAAATATGAAAGATTCTATTATTGCAAAACTTGAAAGTTTAAAAGAACGTTATGAAGAATTAGAGGCATTGCTAGGCGATGCGTCGGTGATTTCGGATCAGGATAAATTCCGTGCGTATTCTAAAGAATATTCACAACTTGAAGATGTGGTGAAATGTTTTAATCGTTGGAATCAGCTTAACACTAACATTGCTGAAGCAGAATTGATGTTAGATGATCCTGAAATGAAAGAAATGGCAGAAATGGAAATTGAAGAATCCAAAGCCGAAATTGAAGAAGTGGAGCAACAACTTCAAATTCTTTTATTACCAAAAGATCCAAATGATGAATATAACTGCTATTTAGAAATTCGTGCAGGTACAGGTGGGGATGAAGCGGGTATCTTTGCCGGCGATTTATTCCGTATGTACAGCCGTTATGCTGAAAGTAAACGCTGGCGTGTTGAAATGCTCAGCGCAAATGAAAGCGAGCAGGGCGGTTATAAAGAAGTGATCGTCAAAGTAAGCGGTGATGGCGTGTATGGTCAGTTAAAGTTTGAATCAGGCGGCCACCGTGTACAACGTGTACCAAAAACAGAAAGCCAAGGTCGTATTCATACTTCTGCTTGTACTGTTGCGGTGATGCCAGAATTACCTGAATCTGAAATGCCGGAAATCAATCCTGCTGATTTACGTATTGATACCTACCGTTCATCTGGTGCAGGTGGTCAGCACGTTAATACAACAGACTCTGCAGTACGTATTACTCACATTCCAACAGGTATTGTGGTGGAATGTCAGGATGAACGTTCACAACACAAAAACAAAGCGAAAGCGATGTCTGTGTTGGCTTCACGTATTGTTCAAGCAGAGCAAGAGCGTCAAGCGGCAGAGCAAGCGGATACTCGTCGTAACTTATTAGGTTCAGGCGACCGTTCAGATAAAATTCGTACTTATAACTACCCACAAGGTCGTGTAACCGATCACCGTATCAACTTAACGCTCTATCGCTTAGATGAAGTGATGAACGGCAAAATTGACGAGCTTATTCAACCGATTATTACTGAATATCAAGCCGATCAATTAGCAGCGTTATCTGAGAATAATTAATGACCTATCAACAATGGCTTGCCGATGCTGCGCAAGCCTTAAATCAGGTAAATCCGACAGAGAATGGCAAAGTTGATGCGTTAGTGCTATTGCAACACGCAACGGGCAAATCAAGAACGCAAATTTTAGCTTTCGACGAAACGGAAATTGATGAAAAAGTGCGGTTAAAATTGACCGCATTTTTAGATCGTCGTTTAAAAGGCGAACCTATCGCTTATATCCTTGGTGAAAAAGAATTCTGGTCCTTGCCCTTAAATGTGTCTGAAGGAACATTAATTCCTCGTCCCGATACTGAAATTCTTGTAGAAAAAGCATTACACATTGCGTTAGAAAAACTGGAAGAAAATCCACCGCACTTTCGTATTCTCGATCTTGGTACCGGCACTGGCGCCATTGCGTTGGCGTTGGTTTCTGAGCTTTCTCCTATTTGTCAGAAAAAGCATATTCAATTGGATGTTATTGGTGTGGATTTGATGCCAGAAGTCGTCAAATTAGCGCAATCCAATGCAGAAAAAAATCAGCTCAAGGTGCAATTTTTGCAGAGTCGTTGGTTTGAAAATGTTGAAGGACAGTTTGATATTATCGTCAGTAATCCACCTTATATCAATGAAGCCGATGAGCATCTTTTCCAAGGTGATGTGCGTTTCGAGCCTCGTTCGGCGTTGGTGGCGGGTGAAAACGGTTTAGCTGATTTACGTCATCTTATTGAGTATGCGCCAGGACATTTAAAAGATAACGGCTATTTATTGCTAGAACACGGCTGGAAACAGGGCGAAGAAGTGCGGTCAATTTTCTGGCAAAATCATTGGCAAGGGGTTGCAACCATGCGGGATTATGGCGACAATGAGCGCGTAACGTTGGGATATTGGAAGCGGTAATGAAATACGATCAAAAAGCCTTATATGCTGAACTGACTCATTTTTATCTGAGCATTTGTGAGAAAGAGCAACTTGATGAGCCTCGTATAAGAGGGCTTGTTGGAAGCTTGGTGCGTAAAGCTCGCCAAGCTATTCCAGAAGAATGGGATGATAAAGCTAAAATTCATCAACTCTTGCAGCTATTTTATGGCGATTGGGGCTTTCATTGCGATGCGGATAATTATTTCTATGCCCGAAATTTATACCTTCCTTATATTTTAGAAGAACGTGAAGGCATGCCAGTGAGTCTTGGCTCTTTAGTACTTTATCTCGCCGCAAGTTTAAAATTGCCGATTTATCCCGTGAATTTCCCGACTCAACTGATTTTACGAGCAGAAGTAGATGGTGAAGTCGCGTTCATTGATCCTTGGAGCGGAAAATATATCTCAGTAGATGAACTGAAAAAGCTCTATGAAGGCGCCTTTGGTTTTGGCGCTCAAATTCAGCCGGAAGATTTAGCCCGAGCAGATATTCCTATGCTTACCGCACGTTTCCGTCAGCTCGCCAAGAATGCCTTAATTCGTGAAGAACAAAACGATTTGGCCTTTAATTATATCCAATTCTTGTTAGCGGGAAGAAAAGATCCTTACGATATTCGCGATCGTGGCTTAGTGTTGGCGCAAATGGGCGCTTATCCTTCAGCCATTGAGGATTTGGAATATTTTGTGGATCAATGTCCGAATGATCCCACTTCTTCTCTGTTAAAAACTCAACTTTTAGAACTGAAAGGCGAAGCATTGAAAGATGCCAAGTCCATCCATTAAAAAGGAAATATTATGCAAAATAAAATTGTAAAAATTGGCAATATTGATGTCGCAAATGACAAACCTTTTGTACTTTTCGGCGGGATGAACGTGCTTGAAAGTCGCGATATGGCGATGCAAGTTTGTGAAGCTTACGTAAAAGTGACTGAAAAGTTGGGTGTGCCTTATGTCTTCAAAGCATCTTTCGATAAAGCTAACCGTTCTTCAATTCATTCTTACCGTGGTCCTGGCATGGAAGAAGGTTTAAAAATTTTCCAAGAGTTAAAAGAAACCTTTGGCGTGAAAGTGATTACCGATGTGCACGAAATTTATCAATGCCAGCCTGTTGCTGATGTGGTGGATGTGATCCAGTTACCGGCATTTTTAGCGCGTCAAACGGATTTAGTTGAAGCTATGGCAAAAACCGGTGCGGTAATTAACGTGAAAAAACCACAATTCTTAAGCCCGGGTCAAATGGGCAATATCGTCGATAAGTTTGAAGAATGTGGTAACGATAAAATTATCCTTTGTGATCGAGGTTCAAACTTCGGTTACGATAATTTAGTGGTGGATATGTTAGGCTTCGGTGTGATGAAAAAAGTGTCTAAAGGTAGTCCAGTTATTTTTGACGTGACCCATTCATTACAATGCCGCGATCCGTTTGGTGCAGCTTCAGGTGGTCGTCGTGAACAAGTGACCGAATTAGCTCGTTCTGGTTTAGCAATTGGCATTGCAGGCTTATTCTTAGAAGCGCACCCAAATCCAAATCAAGCAAAATGTGATGGGCCTTCTGCATTGCCACTTTCAGCATTAGAAGGTTTTGTGTCACAGATGAAAGCCATTGATGATTTAGTGAAGTCTTTCCCTGAATTAGATACGTCCATCTAATGGAGAAGTGCGGTTGAAAACAGCGTTGTTTTTGACCGCACTTTTGTTCTGTAAAAGGAGATAACAATGAATATCGTATTTTTAGACAGCACGGCAATTCCAAAACATATTCCTATCCCTCGTCCAAGCTTTCCGCATAACTGGGTTGAGTATGAATATACTTCTGCAGAGCAAACCATTGAGCGAGCAAAAGACGCAGATATTATTATCACTAGCAAAGTGATTTTAAGCCGTGAGGTGTTGCAACAACTACCTAAATTAAAACTCATTGCTATCACCGCAACAGGCACCAATAACGTAGATTTAGAAGCTGCAAAAGAACTCGGTGTGGCAGTTAAAAATGTGACAGGTTATTCAGCAACAACAGTACCTGAACATGTATTAGGCATGATTTTTGCGTTAAAACACAGCTTGGCTGGCTGGCAACGCGATCAAATCACAGGAAAATGGACTGAGAGTAAACAGTTCTGTTATTTTGATTATCCTATTACAGATGTGAAAGGTTCAACGTTAGGCGTGTTTGGAAAAGGCTGTTTAGGTACAGAAGTAGGGCGTTTAGCCGAGCTTTTAGGCATGAAAGTGCTTTATGCTGAACATCGAAATGCCACAACGTGTCGTGAAGGTTACACACCTTTTGAAGAGGTGCTAAAACAAGCCGATATTCTCACATTGCATTGTGCATTGACTGAAACAACCAAAAATTTAATCAATCAAGAAACCTTGTCATTTTGTAAGAAAGGTGCGTATTTAATCAATACTGGTCGTGGTCCATTGATTGATGAGCAAGCAGTTTGTGACGCATTGAAGTCAGGACAATTAGGTGGTGCCGCATTAGATGTGTTAGTGAAAGAACCACCAGAGAAAAACAATCCACTGATTGAATTAGCGAAAACGATGCCGAATTTAATTATCACACCTCATATTGCTTGGGCGAGTGATAGTGCGGTAACCACGCTAACGAAAAAAGTGACGCAAAATATCGAAGATTTTGTTCAACAATTAAATCAAAAATAATGAATTTACCTATTTCTTTATATATCGCCCTGCGATATTGGCGTGCAAAAAGCGCCGATCGTTTTGGGCGACTTGTTGCTAATTTGGCAAGCTTTGGCATCGTACTGGGTGTGATGGCGTTGATTATTGTGCTTTCTGTCATGAATGGATTAGAAGGCTATCAAAAACAACAGGTGCTTTCGAGCATTCCGCATGCGATTGTTAGTCAAGAAGCGCCTATTTCGGCAGAAAAAACGCTTGAAAATACACCGCACTTTGTGCAAAAAGCGGTACCGATTAATACCACGAATGTTGTGTTTCAAACAGCAAAAGGCGTGAGTGCCGGACAAGTAATTGGTATTCAGTCTTTTTCAGATGATCCTTTACTGGACGCTTTCGATTCTAGCCAATTTAATCAACTTTTACCGCAAGGTGAGTTTAAGTTAATTATGGGCGATAAATTGGCACAAAAATTAGGCTTAGTGGTGGGCGATAAAGTTCGCTTAATGATCACGGAAAATAGCCAATACACCCCATTTGGTCGCGTGCCGATGCAGCGTTTATTTACGGTGAGTGAGCTTTACTATGATTATGGCGAAGCGTCAGGTTATGAAGTTTTTGCTAATTTAGCCGATATTGGTCGCCTAATGCGTATTCAACCAGGTGAAGCACAAGGCTATCGTTTATTCCTAGATGATCCTTTCCAAATCACAGAATTACCAACCTATTTTAAAGATAGCCATATCAGCGATTGGCGTGTCCAAAAAGGGGAGTTTTTCCAAGCGGTTCGTATGGAAAAAAATATGATGGGCTTGTTGATTAGCTTAATTATCGTTGTGGCGATTTCAAATATCGTCACCTCATTAAGTTTAATGGTGGTGGATAAACAAGGGGAAATCGCTATTTTACAAACGCAAGGTGTGACTAAATCACAAGTACGTTCTATCTTTATTTATCAAGGTTTACTGGTGGGACTAGTGGGCACATTGATTGGTGCCGTACTGGGCGTATTAATTACCTTAAATCTTGGGGCAATTTTAAGTGCGGTCAATCCGAACGGTGTTTTCTTACCAACATCCATTGAGCCTGTGCAAGTCATTATTGTGATTGCCTTTTCTTTATTGTTATCTTTATTATCAACCATTTATCCAGCTTATCGTGCGGCAAAAACTGAGCCGGCGGAAGCATTACGTTATGAGTAAAATATGAATAACTACTTATTAGAATGCCAAAATATTAATAAATTTTACCAAGAAGGCGAGAACCAGACCCAAGTATTAAAAGGCGTAAGCTTTGCTATGAAACCACAAGAATTAGTGGCGATTGTGGGGAGTTCTGGTTCAGGAAAAAGTACTTTATTACACACTTTGGGCGGTTTAGATCAGCCAAGCAGTGGGGAAGTCTTTATTAAAGGGCAATCTTTGCAAAAAGCGTCTGAAAGTGAATTGGCTAAATTACGTAACCAAAATCTAGGTTTTGTGTATCAATTTCACCATTTAATGGCAGATTTTACTGCGTTAGAAAATGTGATGATGCCGATGTTAATTGGTCGTCAGAATAAAACAGAAGCAAAAGATCGTGCTGAAAAAATATTGGGTGCAGTAGGCTTAAGCCATCGCATTACCCATCGTCCGTCAGCCCTTTCTGGTGGGGAACGTCAACGAGTGGCGATTGCTCGTGCATTGGTGAATAATCCCGCTCTCGTCTTGGCTGATGAACCAACTGGTAACTTAGATCATAAAACCACCGAAAGTATTTTTGAGTTGATTCAAACCTTGAATGCGGAACAAAATATTGCGTTTTTATTGGTTACGCATGATATGTCATTAGCGCAAAAACTGTCTCGTTGCTTAACCATGCAAGACGGCATTTTGAAGGAAGGTGCATAATGAATACGCCTTTTTTCATTAGCTGGCGTTATCAACGAGGTAAGCAAAAGAATCCGTTGGTGGCGTTAATTTCGAAATTCTCTGCTATCGGTATCGCTCTTGGCGTAGCGGTGTTGATTGTGGGGTTAAGTGCCATGAATGGGTTTGAGCGAGAATTGAATTCACGTATTTTGGCTGTCGTGCCACATACGGAAATCACCGTTAATCCACATGCCAATGAAGCCACATTAAACCATTGGCAAAAGCTAGAAGAGCGTCTAAAAACAAACAAAAAAATTACCGCACTTTCACCTTTTGTGAGTTTTACTGCCTTAGTCGAAAATGGCAATAAACTTAAAGTTGTACAAGTGAAAGGGATCGATAAACAAGCTGAAGATCAAGTGAGTTCTCTTGGTAAGTTTGTGGAAGGCGATGGCTGGCAAAAATTCGCAGAAGAAGGCGGATTAGTGTTAGGCTCTGGTATTGCCAAAGACTTAGATGTTAAAGCTGGCGATTGGGTGTCGTTATTGATTTCTCAACCGAATGGCGAAGATCAAATGGCTCAACCTAACCGTGAACGTGTTCAAGTGACCGCTATTTTACGTTTAGATGGTCAGTTAGACCACAGTTATGCCTTACTGGCATTACCTCAAGCGCAAGAATTAATGGGGTATCGCGAAGATCAAATTACGGGTGTCGAATTGAAAGTTGATGATCCATTCAAAGTACAAGAAATGGATTATTCGATGCTAAATGATTATCCTCAACTGCTTTATATCCAAAACTGGGTGGCAAAATTTGGCTATATGTATCGTGATATTCAGCTTATCCGTACGGTAATGTATATCGCCATGGTGCTTGTAATTGGGGTAGCGTGTTTTAATATTGTTTCTACCTTAATTATGGCGGTAAAAGACAAGCAAGGTGATATCGCGATTATGCGGACCCTCGGTGCGAATAATGGTTTTATTAAACAGATCTTTATTTGGTATGGCTTGCTTGCAGGAATGAAAGGGTGTTTGATTGGTATCGTGTTAGGCGTCGTACTTGCTCTTAATCTCACACCGATTATTCAAGGCATCGAGACATTACTCGGTAAAAAACTGTTATCAGATGGCATCTATTTCGTTGATTTCTTACCAAGCGAATTACATTGGTTCGATGTTGTATTAGTTCTCGTGGCGGCATTGGTATTGAGTTTACTCGCCAGTCTTTATCCAGCTAGTCGAGCGGCAAAATTACAGCCAGCTCAAGTATTGAGTAATCACTAATAAAAAATCAGGGATTAAGCATTTAATCCCTGATTTTTTTATTGTTCAACCGTTAATTATTATTGGTTTTCTTTATCTGTTTTTAATAAGCCAGATGAGCCTTCAGAATAATCACGAGGAGGCTCTTCAGATTTACTTTCTGATGAGGCAGTCACCAATTGCTGGGTAAATAAACCTTTGTCGGCGGGTTTACTGCCAAGCAAGGTTTCAGATGAAGCGGCATAGTGACGGTACAGTTTTTGATAATCACCAATTAAGGTTTTAAATAATTCAGCACTTTCTGCGAAATGTTTTTCAAGTTGTGCTTGTTTATCGCTTAATTGTGTTTTTACTTCTTTTAGTTCAGCTTCAGTTTGAACTTGTTTTTTAACAGAACCTTTTGTTAAGCGTAATAACACATAGCCTAAGATTACGCCAACTACAAGCCCAATCACAGCAGCTTGCCACATTTCTGGTGTCCATGATTGCATACATTACTCCTTCTTTTGAATTCAGTGTTGAGTGTAAAGGAAAACCGAAAAACTTTCTTTGCGGTTGATCACATTTTGAAAAAGCATTGCTTACACAGCTGCGATAATAACAATTTCAACTTTCCAATCAGGATCTGCAAGTTTCGCCTCTACCGTTGCTCGGCTTGGTGGATTTTGACTATCGACCCATTCATCCCATGCTTGGTTAAGTTGAGCATAATCAGCCATATCTGCAAGGAAGATTTGAGTAGTGAGAATTTTGCTTTTTTCCGAACCAATTTCAGCCAATAATTTATCGATCAGTGAAAGGACTTCTTTGGTTTGTTCGTAAGCATTTTGCTTAACGGTTTTTTCCGGTACTTGGCCTGCAAAATAGGCGGTATGGTTATGAATAACGACTTCAGAAAAGCGTTTGCTTGGTTGAATACGTTGAATCGACATAATGGCTCCTTTTTGATGAAGATAATTCCATTCTAAAGGCGGTTTTAGACTTTGTAAATCAAGAAATTGTGGGATAAAATAACTGAGAATTTTTATCAACTAAAGAAAACTATGAAACTCCTGATTTCGAATCAATATGGCGCCATTGTGATGGCATTATTGCCTTTTGTTTATGGTATGTTATTAGCGTCTCCCGTTTGGGCGCATTTCTTTTTGCTGTTAGCTTGGTTCACCATGTATTTGCTGAGTTACCCAATGCTTAGTCTCTTTAAAGGCAAAAATATGGCGGAATATAAAAAGTGGACCATCATCTATGGTGTTGCGGCTTTTTTATTTGCGCTTCCTGCCATTTTTTATAACTGGCAAATTCTTTTCTTTATTGCCGCCATGTTTCCTTTTGTGTTGCTGAGTATCTATTACACCAAGAAAAAAGATGAACGTAACCTTCTCAATGATTTAGCGGGTATTGCGATTTTTGCCCTTGCAGGTATGGGATCCTATTATTTTTCTGACCGCACTTTTGATGAAAAAATCTGGTGGGTAGCATTGTATCCAAGCTTATTTTTTATTGGCACGACGCTTTACGTCAAATCAATGATGCGTGAACGTAAAAATCCGCTTTATCTCAAAGCCTCTATTATTTTCCACGTGCTTTGTGTACTCGGTTGCTTGTTTACCCAACAATATATCTTGTCAATTGCTTTTGTGCCGGCATTAATTCGTGCCATTTATTTACCCACCAAGAAACTTTCGGTAAAGCAAGTCGGTCTAATAGAATTCGGAACATCCGCCATTTTTTTGATTATTTTATTGATAGCGACATTATAAGATGAAGACATTAGCCAAACTTTTACTCCTAGCCACCTTCACGTTAAGCAGTTCAGCATTTGCCATGAAAACCATTGATTTGGTCGATAAAGCGCAAATGACGGATCAGCAAAAAATGGATCTGGCGCAAAAACTGGCTGAGAAACAAGATTGGAAAGCCGTTTTTGAAATTATGTATCCTCTTGCGTTGGAAGGTAATTTACAAGCGCAAAGCAATTTAGGGATGCTTTATAATTTAGGCCGTGGAGTGGATGAAAATAAAGAGTTGGCTTATTGGTGGTTTAGCGAAGCTGCTGAACGAGGCAGCATTAAGGCTATCAATAATTTGGCGGTCATGTATTTCAACGGTAACAACTATGTGAAACAAGATACCGCTCAAGCGATTAAATTATTTGAAACCAGTGCGACAAAAGATCCCGATGCTATGCTTACCTTAGGGGAAATTTATACCAATCAGAAAGAATTTACCAAAGCCTTTGAATGGTTCCAAAAAGCCGCGAATGCGGGCAGCAATGAGGGGCGATTCCGTTTGGCTCGTTTGTATGAAGAAGGGATTGGGACGCAAGTGAATATTGGTTTGGCCAAATTACTTTATTTGGAAATTATGAATACGGCGAAAAAGGATGAAATTAAAGAAATCGCCAGACAGCGATTACAACGTTTAAGCTTGTATTAAAAAAGTGCGGTTGATTTTAACCGCACTTTTTTTATTTTACCTCCGCCCCTTTCAACCAGCGTCTGACCCAACTGCGGTTTGGCATTAAGTTATGAATCAGATCTTCACTCATCGGTAAGGGTTCACCATAAATTAAGGAAGCCAGTGTTTCTCCTAAAAACGGTGCAGAGGTTAATCCTCGTGAGCCTAATGCGCCGATTAAATAGAGATTAGGGTAGTTTTCAGCTTGTTCTATTGGCTGTTTACGGCGTCGTAAATTAAACAAATTCTGATATTGTGTTTGCTGAGCTGAAAAATGCGGAACGGCGCCCATCATTGGCGTAAGATCACGTACTGAACAACGCACGCCGATTCGAGCAAGATTGCCCGATGTATCTACTTCTTTTGTCCACTCTTCAGGGATATTTTGCTGAATTTTTTGTTGGTTTTCTTGTTGTTCGGTTAGGCTAAATTCACGAGTCGCATTATCACGAACATGACTTGCACCAATACAATGACTGGTTTTCGCTTGATCGACTGGGGTCAGGTAGCCGTCATAGCACAACACCGTTTTGAGTTTAAGCAAGTTTGCGGATGTCGGAATTTGGCTCACTTGCCCTCGAACAGGATAGAGCGGCAGTTTTTGTGTTTGCTCAAACTCAGTGAGTTTATGCCCATTTGCTAAAACAACCACTTCATGGCAGAAAATTTTATTTTCAGCTGTGGTGATTTGCCAACCATTTTCTGTTTGCGAAAGTGCGGTTACTTTTTGTGATGTTTTAATCTGGACGCCTTGTTTCTCCAAAAAGGCAAAAGCATGTTGAACTAACTGACGTGGTGCAAGCCAAGCGCCTTGAGGAATAAAACCGCCCCCAAAAGGTAACGGTAAACCGACTTTTTCGCTTAATTCAGTTTGACTTAATGACTGATATAAATCAGAAGGCAAATTCGGCGCAGCGATTTTACTTAATTTACTTTCAGCTTTGTCATTGTAAGCACAAAGCGCGACACCACAGAATTCATGTTCAAATTTGATTTGTTGCTGAATTGCCCATTGTAGAAATTGATGACCATAGGCGAAAGCATAAATATAAAAACGAATATTACGCTCGTTATCATCGCTCAGTTGCGGATAAAAGGCACCCTGTTTATTGCCAGATGCATTGAGGGCAGTTTGCTCATCTTCGCAATAAATTGTGATTTTTGCTCCGCGTTTAATCAATGAAATTGCTGTACAAAGCGAAGCAATTCCACCACCAATAATGGCAATATCTTGCTTGCTTAGATTGGCTGGCTGACTATGAAACCAGGGCGTAGAAAGTGCGGTTAGTTTTTCCTGCGTTTTTTGACCAGAAAGACATTCCCGTTTTTTACCGAAGCCTTTGCGTTTCTTAATATTAAAGCCTGCATTTTCTAAGCCTTTTCTAACTGCACTTGCCGCAGTAAAGGTTGCAAAGGAGCCTTGTAGCTTGGTAAAACGAAACATTTGCTGATAAAGCTGTTCATTCCACATGTCGGGGTTTTTACTCGGCGCAAAACCATCTAAAAACCAGGCATCAATTTTACTATTCATATAATCGCCCAGTTGCGGCAGATTTTCAGCCACATCACCAAACCAAAGATCTAACGTGGTTTCATCAAAATGAAAACGATAGCAACCTTGAATGGGATTAAGCCAATTCTGTTGTAAATGCTGAGCAAGATGAGAAAATTGCGGATAAGCTAAATGGGCTTGTTGTAATGCATCAAGTGGCAAAGGGTATTTTTCAAAAGAGGTAAAATAAAGGCGTTTTAAAGGCGAATCTGGATATTTCTGACGAAATTCACGGAATAGCGTGGTCACCGCAAAGAAATTTAATCCTGTGCCAAACCCTGTTTCAGCAATAACAAAATGGGCTTCTTGATAATTAACCCAACGTTCCCACAACTGATTGCCTTCTAAAAACACATAATGGGTTTCCGCTAAACCATCTTGATTAGAAAAATACACATCATCAAATTTATCCGAAACAGGCGTATTATCTTGGTTAAAATGAATTTTTGCGTGCTGAATGGTGAACATGTGTTAGCCCTTTTTTGCCTTATCAAATTCTTTTATAATAGCACGGATATTTTGAGTCGGTTAAAACTTAACTGGTCGAACAAATGAATTATTGCTTGCAATATTTTCATTTCATAGTAAATTGCGTTCAGCTAACAACTGTAAGTTGAATTAAATTTCCCCTAACTCATAAGGAATAAAGAATGAAAAGAGCTGTAATTACTGGTTTTGGTATTATTTCAAGTATCGGTAACAACAAAGAAGAAGTTTTGGCTTCATTAAAAGCAGGTAAATCTGGTATTGAAGTCGTGCCTGAGTTTATTGAAATGAAAATGCGTAGCCATGTTGCCGGCACAATCAAACTTGATCCAAGCGAGCATATCGATCGTAAAGTGTATCGTTTTATGGGTGATGCGGCAGCTTATGCATACCTTTCTATGCGTGAAGCGATTGAAGATTCAGGTTTAACAGAAGATCAAGTTTCAAATGACCGTACAGGTCTTGTAATCGGTGCTGGTACTGGTTCAGCTCACAACCAATTAGTGGCTTGTGATGCAGTGCGTGGTCCACGCGGTGTGAAAGCGATTGGTCCTTATGCAGTAACTAAAACCATGGCTTCAAGTGTGTCAGCTTGTTTAGCAACCCCTTACAAAATCCGTGGTGTGAACTATTCAATCAGCTCTGCTTGTGCAACGTCTGCACACTGTATCGGTCACGCAGTTGAATTAATCCAATTAGGTAAACAAGATGTAGTTTTCGCTGGTGGTGCGGAAGAATTATCTTGGGAATGTGCAACTGAATTCGATGCAATGGGTGCGGTTTCAACTAAATATAATGATACCCCAGAAAAAGCGTCTCGTGCTTACGATGCAAACCGTGATGGTTTCGTTATCGCTGGTGGTGGCGCTGTTGTAGTGGTTGAAGAATTAGAACACGCATTAGCACGTGGCGCAAAAATCTACGCAGAAATTGTAGGTTATGGTGCAACCTCTGATGGTTACGACATGGTAGCGCCAAGCGGTGAAGGTGCAGAGCGTTGTATGAAACAAGCAATGGCAACGGTAGATGCTCCAATTGATTACATCAACGTACACGGTACATCAACACCAGTTGGTGACGTAAAAGAATTAGGTGCAATCAAAAATGTATTTGGTGACAAAATCCCTGCGATTTCTTCTACCAAATCAATGACCGGTCACTCTTTAGGTGCAGCAGGTGCACACGAAGCAATCTATACCTTATTAATGTTACACAATGACTTTATTGCACCAAGCATTAATATCGAAACATTAGATGAAGCGGCAGAAGGCTGCAACATTGTGACTGAAACAAAAGAAAATGCAGGCTTACAAACTGTCATGTCAAACAGCTTCGGTTTCGGTGGTACAAACGCAACTTTAGTGTTCAAACGCTATAACGGCTAATTAAAAACGTCTTAAAATCTAACCGCACTTTGGATCTTCCAAGTGCGGTTTTTTCTTATAATCTCTCCCTTTCTCCTTACTCAGCAGAAAAATCAACATTCAAAATGTGATCCAGCTCAAAATTTTGAATAAAAGAATAAAATTTTTTTATTTTTATAAAACTCCATATAAAACTACAATTTTCTGTTTTTTATATAAATTATCTTTATTTAAATCTTAATATTTGAACTTTGTTGGTTTTTAATGCTTTTTAATTCATTTTTTTAGACTTTTCTCATGCTGGACAAGCCGTTTTCTTTCGGTATGATGTTTCCATTGTTTTGACACGAATCGTAACAAATAAAAGTGCGGTCAGTTTTAGGAGTAAAATATGAAGAAATTATCCGGTGCGGAAATGGTGGTTCAGTCTTTGCGTGACGAAGGCGTTGAGTATTTATTTGGTTATCCAGGCGGTGCCGTATTGGATATTTATGATGCAATCCATACTCTTGGTGGGATTGAGCATATTTTAGTTCGTCATGAGCAAGCAGCAGTACATATGGCAGATGGTTATGCACGTGCAACCGGTAAAGTGGGTTGTGTGTTAGTAACATCAGGACCTGGTGCGACCAATGCGATTACGGGTATTTTGACCGCTTATACTGATTCAGTACCAATGGTGATCATTTCAGGTCAGGTAATGAGTAGCTTAATCGGTCGTGATGCGTTCCAAGAATGTGATATGGTGGGGATTTCTCGCCCAGTGGTTAAACACAGCTTTATTGTTAAGAAAGCAGAAGATATTCCTGGTATCTTGAAAAAAGCCTTTTATATTGCTTCAACAGGCCGTCCAGGTCCCGTTGTCGTAGATATTCCAAAAGATACCGTAAATCCAACTTTAAAATATCCTTACGAATATCCAAAATCTGTAGAGCTTCGTTCTTATAATCCAACAGTAAATGGTCACAAAGGTCAAATTAAGAAAGCGTTAAAAGCATTATTAGTGGCTAAAAAACCGGTTTTATTCGTCGGTGGTGGTGCTATTGCAGCAGGCTGTCATGAAGAATTAACGCAATTTGCACAACGTTTAAATTTACCGGTAACTTCATCGTTAATGGGTTTAGGTGTATATCCAAGTACCGATAAACAATTTTTAGGCATGCTTGGGATGCACGGGACTTATGAAGCCAATACAGCCATGCATGAAAGTGATCTAATTCTTGGTGTTGGGGTGCGCTTTGACGACCGTACCACTAATAACTTAGATAAATATTGCCCGAATGCCAAAGTGATTCAGATTGATATTGACCCAACCTCTATTTCTAAAAACGTACCTGCCGCGATTCCAATTGTAGGTAACGCGAAAAATGTATTGGATGAATTCTTAAGTTTATTAGGTGAAGAAATTGGTTCACGTCCGCAAAATCACTTAGAAGATTGGTGGAAACAAATCGATGAATGGAAAGCGAAAAAATGCTTGGATTTCGACCGCACTTCAGGCGTCATCAAACCACAGCAAGTGATGGAAGCGGTATATCGCATTACAAAAGGCCAAGCTTATGTAGCATCGGATGTAGGGCAACACCAAATGTTTGCTGCATTACATTATCCGTTTGATTTACCGCGTCGTTGGATCAATTCAGGTGGTGCAGGTACGATGGGCTTTGGTTTACCTGCAGCATTAGGGGTGAAACTTGCGCATCCTGAAGCAACCGTAGTTTGTGTAACGGGCGATGGTAGTATTCAAATGAATATCCAAGAGCTTTCAACGGCAACACAATATGGTATTCCAGTCGTAGTGATTTGTTTGAACAACCACTTCTTAGGCATGGTGAAACAATGGCAAGATTTGATTTACTCTGGCCGTCATTCTCAAACTTATATGAATTCTTTACCGGATTTCGTGAAGTTGGCAGAATCTTATGGGCATGTGGGAATTCAGATTTCAACACCAGATGAATTAGAAAGCAAATTACAAGAAGCCTTTAGTATTAAAAATAAATTGGTCTTTGTTGATATTAACGTTGATGAAACCGAACACGTTTACCCAATGCAAGTTCGCGGCGGGGCGATGAATGAGATGATTTTAAGCAAACCACAAGAGGAGAACGAATAATGCGTAGAATTTTATCTGTTTTATTAGAAAATGAATCCGGTGCATTATCTCGAGTGGTCGGCTTATTTTCCCAACGTGCATTTAACATTGAAAGCTTAACTGTGGCACCTACGGACGATCCAACCCTTTCTCGTATGACGATTGAAGCAGTGGGTGATGAGCAAGTACTCGAACAAATCGAAAAGCAACTTCACAAGTTAGTGGATGTGTTTAAAGTTATTAACTTGAGTGAACATGAGCATGTTGAGCGTGAAGTGTTGTTAGTGAAAGTACGAGCAACGGGTTCATCACGTGATGAGTTAAAACGTTTAGCCGATATCTTCCGTGGTCAGATTGTGGATGTAACAACAAAATCTTACACCATTCAATTAACGGGTACAAAAGACAAATTAGATGCTTTTGTTGAGGCTGTGAAAGAAGAAAGTACATTACTTGAGATTGTTCGTTCAGGCTTAATTAGTCTTTCCCGTGGCGAGAAAAATATTCTCTAATGATGTAGAAAGTGCGGTTAAAAATGACCGCACTTTTAAAAACGAAAAAAGGAAGTCATAATTGACTTCCTTTTTGTTTATTTTGAATGAATGTTAAGCTTCTGATTTATTTGTTAATGCGATATACAAGCAAACCACAAAGCCGGCAATTAAAACATAAGGCGTAAAGATTGGAACGCCAGTAGGAGCGGCTGCGAAACCAAAGTTATGTGCCGCTGCTGCGCCCAGTAGCATACCGAGCACAAATAATGCCGAGTCATTGTTACCTTCCCCTATATTGACTAGTTGTTTGCCTGGACAACCTCCACCTAATGCAAAGCAAAGTCCGCAAAGTGCCATAGAAAGGAAATTGTAGAGATAGTCATTATGTGCGATAGGTTGTTTTTCAAAGCCTAAATGGAATTGTCCTAATAAGGCATTAGTTATTGCGGCAAAGACAATCAATGCAATCACACCGTTTAATAAATGTGCATCACGGAAGAGGACGAAGTTTCGGAATGCTCCAATTGTGCAAAAACGCGATTTTTGCATCAGCACACCGAGAAGTAATCCGCCAGCAAGTGACATCCAAATAGCCGCATGTTGTGCGCCAGGCCCTTTTCCAGAGGTGTAAATCGCGAGATTTTCACCAAATTTAAATTGGGTTAAGGCTAAAACAAGCAAAATTACGGCAAAAATTGGACCGATTAAGCCCGAAGATTGGCTTTGTTCCTTCGATTTACCTAATGAGAATCCTCGATTCGCGAAGAAAATACCGCCTAATACACCGGCAAACAATCCTACTATACCTGCAATTGCAGTGAGATCACCGCCACCTAATCGTAAATAAGCACGCCATGGACAACCTAAGAAAATGAGCGCACCAAGCATAGCAAAAAAGCCTAAGCTAATACGAGCGAGTGGGGCAGAGCCTCCGCGAGGTTTAAATTCCTTAGATAAGAATGCACTGACGAGAGCTCCTAAAACTAATCCAATTAGTTCTGGGCGAAGGTATTGTAATGGAGCAGCGTGATGTAATCCAAGCGAACCTGCTGTATCGCGTAAGAAACAAGCCGCACAAAATCCCATATTACCAGGATTGCCATTGTAAGTGAGAAGTGGCGCAACGATACCAAGTGCAGCACCTGCAACCACAGGCCAAGTTAAAATTTTCATAATTAGACCCTTGTGATATCTGAAGTTAAATTGAATTGTGTGTTTTTAATAATAAAAACAAAGGTATTGTAGAAAGAGTTGAAAAATAAAGAAAGTTTATTTTTTTGAAATTGTGAGCAGGATCAATAATTTGATATTAATAACCTTTAAAGCCATCTTCCCAAATGCAATTCCACAATATCGACTAAATGTCGAAGAAATGTGGTGTCTTGGTCGTTATGGAAACGGTTAGTGTCTCGAGATTTGAAGAGTAAAAGTGCGGTTGGTTTTTGCGCTGTTCCACCCAAACGGCAAATCGCCACAGAGCCGATAGGGAGCTCTTCTGGAAGGAACATGAGGGCTTTTTCTTTATTGGAGAGATCGCCTAAATAGAATTGGCGTAATCCCATACGCTCTAGGCGAATAAGTTCAAAGGCTTTTCTGTCTAGCCAATGTTGCTCAGGAATAGTGCTATTTTTGGGCCAACTATCTGTGAAAAGTAAAATTTTAGCGCCTTCTAACTCATAGTCTTTTGCCCAGTCATCTAACTTTTCATTGATGGCAATAAAGTCGTTTGTTTGAAACAGCTTCTTCTGCAAAGGCAAGAGTGCAAAGAAAATATCTGCTTCTTGATGAGCAAGCTGATGAAATTTTTCGAGGAGTTGAGTAAGCGTTTTAATTTGTTCTCGTTGCTGAGCAAGCTGTGCTTCGACTAACGAAATCGTCCCTTCTTCATGACTATGAGAAATGGTAAGCTGTTGAAGTAGCTCGGGGTGATAGGTAAAAAAATCAGGGTGATTTTTTAGGTAGTCCACAATATCTTGTTCAGTCATCAAAAACTCCTTAAAAAATAACCGCACTTGGTTATGCCAAAGTGCGGTTTATTTTTATGTTGTTTTAGGCAGCAAATGGATCGCGTAAAATCATTGTTTGAACACGATCTGGGCCCGTTGAAAGGATAGCTACTGGCACGCCAGTTACTTCTTCGATACGTTTGATGTAATTACGGCAAGTTTGCGGTAATTTATTTACATCAGTTACACCGAAGGTGTTTTCTTTCCAGCCTGGTAAGGTTTCGTAAATTGGCTCTACACCTTCCCAATCTTTCGCTGCTAATGGGGCATATTCAACGATTTCGCCATTTGGCATTTTGTAAGCTGTACAGATTTTCACTTCATCGAAACCATCTAATACGTCTAATTTGGTCATACAGAAGCCAGAAATAGAGTTAAGTTGAATTGCACGGCGAATGGCTACTGCATCAAACCAACCACAACGACGAGGACGACCAGTTACAGCGCCAAATTCATTACCTTTACGAGCAATTTCAGCACCAGTTTCATCGAATAATTCTGTGGTGAATGGACCGCCACCAACTCGTGTACAGTATGCTTTGATGATACCTAACACATAGTCAAGGTTGCGAGGACCGAAACCAGAACCTGTTGCTACGCCACCGGCTGTGGTGTTAGAACTGGTTACATACGGATAGGTGCCGTGGTCGATATCAAGCATAGTGCCTTGTGCACCTTCGAATAGGATGTTGTCACCATTTTTACGAGCGGTATCTAAGATGGTTGTGATATCTGCCACCATACCAGTAATAATATCAGCTACCGCGAACACATCGTCTAATGTTTTTTGATAATCAACAGGTTCTACTTTGTAGTAGTTCACTAATTGGAAATTATAGTATTCAAGAATATTTTTTAATTTTTCAGCAAAGGCTTCGCGATTGAATAAATCGCCCACACGTAAACCACGACGAGCCACTTTATCTTCATAAGCTGGGCCGATGCCACGACCAGTTGTACCAATGGCTTTTTTACCTAATGCGGCTTCACGCGCATGATCCATTGCAACGTGATAAGGTAGGATTAATGGACAAGCTTCTGAAATTAATAAACGTTCACGTACTTTTACGCCACGGCTTTCTAATTCACCCATTTCTTGCATTAACGCAGCAGGAGAAAGCACTACGCCGTTACCGATTAAACAAGTCACGTTATCACGTAAAATACCTGATGGAATTAAGCGTAATACGGTTTTTTCACCATTAATAATTAAAGTATGACCTGCGTTGTGACCACCTTGGTAACGCACCACATATTTAACGCGATCTGTTAATAAATCAACAATCTTGCCTTTCCCTTCATCGCCCCACTGAGCGCCAAGAACAACAACACTTTTTCCCATAATTTCCGCCTTAAGTTTGCGTAAGTTTATAAATCAGACAAACGATTACTTTACTCTTTTTTGGTCGTAATCTCAAATTTTAAACGTAAAAAAGTGCGGTTATTTTTAACCGCACTTTCAGTAAATTTTTTATTCAAACAATGATTTGTGTAATGAACGAACCACATCATCTGCTTTGTCGCTCATCGCGAGCATACAAATGTTATTGGTGCTTGCGCCATAGCTAATCATGCGAATGTTATAGCCTTCAAGAGTGTCAAAAATACGTTTTGCCACACCTGAAGCGAGGTGTAAATCATTTCCAATTAATGCGACAAGCGATAAGCCGGTATCAACTTTTACGGTGCAGTATTGGCTTAATTCTTCTAATAATTCAGGAGAAAGTAATTCAACACCAGATGAAGCAGAGCCAGTTTTATCTAAGGTTAATGCAATACTTACTTCAGAGGTTGTGATCGTATCCACAGAAATTTTATATTTCGCTAAGATAGTGAATACATTCGCTAGGAAGCCTTGTGCATGTAGCATACTGAGACTTGAAAGCGTTAATAGGGTTTGATCGCGACGTAATGCAATTGCGCGGAATGTTGGGCGAGGTTGCGGGTCACGTGTTACCCAAGTACCGCCATCTTCTGGTGCTTTACTTGAACCTACATAAACAGGGATATTACTGCGCACAGCAGGAAGCAATGTCGCAGGGTGTAATACTTTCGCCCCAAAGGTTGCCATTTCAGCTGCTTCAGCAAAGCTCATGGTATCAATACGTTGTGCATTTGGTACGATACGTGGATCGGTCGTGTAAATACCCGCCACATCCGTCCAAATTAAGACATCTTTTGCGTTTAATACTTCTGCTAAAAGTGCCGCAGAGTAGTCGCTACCACCACGGCCTAAAGTCGTCGTTTTACCGCCCGGCTCACGACCGATAAAGCCTTGAGTGATGACTAATTCACCGCGGTCGATTAATGGTTTTAATAAATTATCGCAGTTCGCTTGAGTTTGTGCATCATCGGGTGCCGCTTTACCAAAGTTATCATTAGTTGCCACTAAAGTACGCACATCGATCCAAGTTGCAGAAGCTTGTAATTCTCTTAATACTTCAATGAAAATTTGCGTTGACATCATTTCACCTTGACTGATGATTTCATCAGTTAAAGCAAGTGATGTCGCAAGGCTAGCCGCTTCAGAAAGTGCGGTAATATTTTCTAAGTATTTTTCGATGATAGGGCGAACACGGCTGTCGTCTTTTAATTCATTTAAAATGTTTTCTTGAATTTGGCGGACTTCACCAATTAATTTCGCGCGCTCTTCAGCTTCGACACCATTGGCTAAGGCAACTAATAAGTTTGTTACACCAGCGGATGCTGAAAGCACGACAACGCGAGTATTAGGATCTGCAATGACGATTTTGGCACAAGCTTGCATCGCGGAATAGTTCGCAACGGATGTACCACCAAATTTTGCTACCGATAAATGAGACATAAGATAATCCTCTAAAATGAAAAAGTAAGATGTTGTGTTTTATGATGGCTATTAGAAATAGCGATTTAAGCAAAAATTGTCAAATAAATATGATAAAAAATCGTATAAAAATCTTTTTATTTAGATCTTTTTTGATTAAACAGGGTAAAAATTAAAGAATCATTAACTATTCAGCAGGCATTGGCAGTGGTTCTGGCGTGCCAAGAAAATAAGGTTTTACTCCGATAATTAAGTCTAATACAGCTTTCACTCGAGCAAACATTTCGCGGACACGCGTCCCAAAATAAACTTCTGGCTGTTTTGCGGTGAAACAAATGGCATCAATATCGTAATGTTTAGCAATAAGCAGAGCACGTTCACAATGGAATTTTTGACTGATGATCGTAAAGGAAGGAACTTGGAAAACTTTATTGGCTCGCACAACAGAGTCTAAGGTGCGGAATCCTGCAAAATCTTTAAACATGACGCTTTCAGACACGCCCATTTTACGTAGGTCTACAAACATGGTACGAGGCTCGTTATATTGAAGCGTGCGGTTATCACCACTTAGCAGTAAATAATCAACTTTATTTTGATCGATTAAGTATTTTGATGCTTCTAAACGGTAGTCGTAATATTTGTTGGTTTTACCTTTGGCGACATATTTGGATGTGCCCAATACTAATGCATAGTGGCGATGTGGGAGCGTTTCAACGTCTTCATAAACGCGATCTTGTACATAGAAACTAATAGCACGATCAATGGTGAAGCAACCAATCAAGACGAGTAAACCTGACCCCAAAGCGTAGCCGAGGAGTTTTTTCAGCGGAAGGCGAGAGAGCCACGAAAGTGCGGTCATTTTTAACCGCATTTTTGATAGTTGCATATCGCTAACATACTGAAAAATCAAAATAATTTCAAGTGTAATTTGTTTACTAAATTGATAAGGAAATATTTAGACGTCTAAACGTCTAAAATTTCTTGACAAAAAACATGAGCTGTTGATAATTATTAAATCATCAACGTAAAAGGTTATCATTTTAATGGCTGTGCAAAATGTCGTGCTTTTTCAAGACAATCCCCTCCAATTAACATTGGGTGGGCAGCTTTCGCCTATCAATGTCGCGTATCAAACTTACGGCACTTTAAATGCAGATAAAAGCAATGCTGTATTGATTTGTCATGCCTTAACGGGAGATGCAGAACCTTATTTTGATGAACCGAATAAAGATGGTTGGTGGCAAAATTTTATGGGGGATGGCCTCGCATTTGATACATCTAAATATTTTTTCATTTGTTCAAATGTATTAGGCGGTTGTAAAGGAACAACGGGACCAAGCTCAATTAATCCCACTACGGGAAAACCTTATGGTAGTCAGTTCCCCAATATTATTGTTCAAGATATTATCAAAGTACAAAAAGCGTTACTTGACTATCTCGGTATAACACATCTAAAAGCGATAGTGGGCGGCTCTTTTGGTGGTATGCAAGCTACACAATGGGCAATTGATTATCCGGATTTTATGGATAATATTGTGAATCTTTGCTCTTCGATTTTCTTCAGTGCGGAAGCTATTGGGTTTAATCATGTGATGCGTCAGGCTGTCATTAATGATCCGAATTTTAATAATGGCGATTATTATGAAGGGACACCGCCTAATCAAGGTCTCTCTATTGCTCGTATGTTGGGAATGTTAACCTATCGGACTGATGTACAGTTAGCCAAGGCATTTGGACGAGCGACTAAATCTGAAGGACAATTTTGGGGTGATCACTTTCAAGTGGAATCCTATTTGAGTTATCAAGGTAAAAAATTCTTAGAGCGTTTCGATGCTAACACCTATTTGCATTTATTGCGAGCTCTCGATCTGTATGATCCTAGCGTAGGGTATACGGATGTCAAAGAAGCATTATCTCGAATTAAAGCCTGCTATACATTGGTTTCAGTGACAACAGATCAACTATTTAAATCCATTGATTTGCATAAAAGTAAACAGCTTTTAGAGCAAGCAGGCGTGGATTTAAGATTTTACGAATTCCCATCGGATTATGGTCACGATGCGTTTTTAGTGGACTATACAGCGTTTGAAAATAAAATCCGAAGTGGATTAGAAGGCGAGTTTGAATAACATGAATAGAAAAGGCGGAAATCTCCGCCTTTTTTGATCTTTATAGATGGCTCACAAAACGTGATAAATCTTTTGGTTTACAGTCTCTTTCTAATTTTTCAGCTGCTGTACCAATTTGTAATAAGGCAACGATCTTATCATTTTTGTTACAACCAAATGCTTCGCGTAATTCACGTCCCTCAACGAGAGGACCAGTAGCCCAAAAACTTTCAAAGCCCAATGCATTGCCTGCAAGTTGAATCGCATAAGTTGCCGCACCTGCAGTAAGCATTTGTTCCCAACCTGGTACTTTTTTCACTTCATGATTAATTTTAGCAATCACCGCAATGACCATCGGCGCACGGCGTGCAAAATTTTCTGCTTTTTTTAATCGTTCTTCACCTAAATCAAATTCAGTCACCGCCGCTTTGAGCAAGCTTTCCAATTTACTTAAACCTGTGCCTTGGATTACCACGAAATGATAAGGCTCAAGTTTACCATGATCAGGTGCATGTAAAGCGGCTTGAAACATTTGTTCTAATTGCACTTGGCTAGGTGCAGGTGCAGTTAATTTTTTATTCGATTTGCGTTGTGTTAAAAGGGTTAATGCATCCATAGTATTTTCCTTATTCTAGTTAAGTGCGGTTGATTATAACATAGTTTTTCATAGGACTTTATGATAGGCTACGCACAATTTTTATTTCTGTTTTAAAGGTTTAATTTCGCATGAATGTCATCTTAAGCGTATTGAAATTTTGTTGTAAAGCGCTCAATTTTATCCGAAATCTTGTGATGAATTTTGTGTTCTTACTGTTTGTTTTAGCGTTGATTGTGCTTGTCAGCCTTTTTAGTGATGGTAAGAAAAGCCAAGTTTTATCAGGCGATCAAGGTGCATTATATTTAAATTTAACAGGCTATCTTGCAGATAACACAGAGGATATGTTGAGTTGGCAAGAGGAATTTCAACGTTTAAATAATGAAAAAGTCTCTTATAAATATTCTACGTTTGATGTGGTGCAAAGTATTTTATCTGCGAAAGATGATGAACGAATTCGTGGTTTAGTGCTGAATTTAAATGACTTTGAAGGGGGCGATCTTCCCTCATTAGAATATGTAGGAAAAGCGATTCAAAGCTTCAAAGAGTCAGAAAAGCCGGTTATTGCTTATGCTGATAATTACACGCAGGCACAGTATTTCCTCGCGAGTTTTGCAGATGACATTTATCTCAATCCAATTGGGCAAGTTGGTATTCAAGGTTTACGTCAGGAAAATCTTTACTTTAAATCCATGCTCGAAAAACTTGAAATTACACCTCATATTTTCCGTGTGGGGACATATAAGTCTGCTGTAGAACCGTTCTTGCGTGATGATATGTCACCAGAAGCACGAGCAAATATGCAGAAATGGCTTGGGGGTATGTGGCAAAACTACATGCAAACGTTAATGGTTAATCGCCATATTACTGCCAATGATGTATTACCGAATGCACAAAAATACATTAGTGATTTAAAAGCGTTAAAAGGTGATGAAACGGCTTATGTAAAAAAACGTCAGTTAGTGACACAGTTTGCGACAAGATTGGATTTAGATAAAAAATTGACCGCACTTTTTGGTCAAGGTGAAGAGGGCAAAGCCAAATTAGTGGATTTTGAAGATTATTTATCTGATTTAGGCGATCGTTTCTCAGTGGATCCAAATGAAAAAAATATCGTTGCGGTAGTGAATGTCGAAGGGACCATTATTGATGGTGAAAGCGATGAAGAATCAGCTGGTGGCGATACCATCGCGAAGTTATTGAGACAAGCCTACAATAACGAGAAAGTAAAGGCGGTTGTTCTCCGTGTTAACTCACCGGGTGGCAGTGCATTTGCCTCTGAAATTATTCGCCAAGAAACTGAAAACCTTCAGAAAGCAGGTAAACCTGTTGTGGTATCCATGGGGGGCATGGCAGCTTCTGGTGGTTATTGGATTTCTTCAACTGCTGACTATATTGTGGCAGATAAAAATACGATTACGGGTTCAATCGGGATTTTTGCATTATTCCCAACCTTTGAAAATACAATCAAAAAAATGGGAATGAGTACTGATGGTGTAGCGACAACGGATCTTGCGGAAACGTCAGCTTTAAGTCCATTGGGTAAAAATACACAGGATATTTATCAACTTAGCATCGAAAATGGTTATGATCGTTTCTTAGAGGTGGTAAGCCGTGGTCGTCAATTATCAAAAGATAAAGTGGATAAAATTGCTCAGGGCCAAGTGTGGTTAGGGCAAGATGCACAGAAAAATGGCTTAGTGGATGAATTAGGCGATATTGATGTAGCCATTGATAAAGTAGTCGCACTAGTCAATCAACATCCCGATAAATACATGGATAATTTCAGCGTGCAATGGTTGGTTGATGAAGATAATAGTTTCTTCGCTAAATTAGATCGCAAGCTTAAACAAAAAGGTCAAGCGCTACTGACAAATTGGTTGGGACTGCCACAGGAAGTGTATCAAGTGAAAAAACAACTGAATGTGTTAAGTCAATTTAATGATCCAAAAGGGCAGTATTTATATTGTTTAAATTGTGGTTCAGTTAAGTAATTCGTAAAGTATAAAAAAGGGCGGAATGTAATTTCCGCCCTTATTTTTTATCCAATTAGTTTATTTTTCATTTTTGATATTGGAGAAAATATTTGCCAAAATTGGACCCGATACATTGTGCCAGAAACTAAATAAAGCACTTGGTACTGCGGCAATCGGGTTGAAATGAGCGGCTGCCAGTGCAGCACCTAAACCTGAGTTTTGCATACCTACTTCGATTGCTACTGCTTTACTATCCGCCGTATTAAGTTTAAATAATTTTGCTGCAAAGTAACCAATTAAATAGCCTAAGCAGTTATGTAAAACCACCACGCTGAAAATTAATAGGCCTGATTCTACGATTTTATCCTTACTTACAGCTACAACGGCAGCCAAGATTAAGACGATAGAAATAACAGACACTAATGGCATAGTTTGGCTTGCTTGCTCCACTTGTTTTTTGAAGAGCGCACGAACAACTAAACCTAAGAAAATTGGGAACAACACCATTTTTAATACAGACATAAACATTGCACCGGCATCAATATCTAACCATTGGCTTGCTAATACATAGAAAATAGCAGGGGTTAATACTGGTGAAAGCAAGGTTGAGATTGTGGTACAAGCAACAGAAAGCGCAGTGTTACCTTTCGCTAAATAAGTCATTACGTTTGATGATGTACCACCAGGGCAAGAACCCACAAGAATTACACCAACCGCTAAATCAGCAGGCAAATCAAAGGCTTTTGCTAATCCAAATGCGATAGCTGGCATAATGATAAATTGACCCGCTACACCAATGAATACAGATTTCGGGTGTTTAGCCACTTCACTGAAATCAGCGAAAGTTAAGGTAATCCCCATGCCAAACATCACTAAACCTAAAAGGTAAGGAATGTAGGGTGCAAAAATTTTGAATTGCTCAGGGAAGAGAAAGGCGAGAAGAGCAAAAACAATCGCCCATAATGCGAAAGTTTTGCTCACAAAGTTAGTGAGTTTTAATAACGCTTGCATAGTTGCTTTCCTATTTTGTTTAAAAGAATGAAAAGAGCGGTCAATTTTAAAGACGTTTTTTTGAGATGTCTATGCCTAACTTCTTTGACGGAGAATTAGGAAGTAGTTGTTTGCCAAGCATTTTCATCAAGCAATTGACCAAAATAACTTTCTACAAGTAGGCGAGTAATGTTATTTTGAGGATTGGTAAAGATCTCTCTCGGGGTGCCAGACTCAATAATTTCACCTTCATCCATTACCAAAACTTGATCGGCAATATGTTTGATAATGCCTAAATTTTGTCCAACATAAATATAGGAAATCCCTAAATGTTCTTGTAAATCTAAAATCAGATTAAGCAATTGAATACGCACAGAGGCATCTAATGTACTCAATGCATCATCAATAATAATGATCTCAGGTTGAAGAATCAGCGCACGAGCTAAGGCGATCCGCTGTTTTTGACTGACCGAAAGGTGTTTAATTTTCAGATTGGTGTAATCAGGATAAAGCCCCACCAATGAGAGCGTTTCAAATATCTTTTCATTGCGAGTCTCTTCATCCCAATCGGTAATTAATCGTAGTGGAGCATCTAAGGCTTGTCCAATATTTAAACGCGGGTTAAACGCTGAATTCGCATCTTGGAAAACCATTCGAATATGCTGTGCGCGATAGTGAAAATCTTCGAATTGTAATGGTAAATCATTAAATAAGATTTTTCCTGAAACAGGGGGAGTTATCCCTGCGATCATTTTTACTAAGGTCGATTTACCCGAACCATTTTTACCGATAATCGCAAGCGTTTCTTTACGGTTAAGCGTAAAGCTGACGTCTTTTACCGCATAAAACTGCTCGAAACCAAAAAGTTTTGCGGGTTCATCAAAGGTTTTACTGAGATTTTCCACTTGTAATAATGGCATTATTCGTTTCCTTTTGATTCGGTATTTAGCGTAAGCGGTGAAGTTGCAATTTTATCTTTAAACTGCCGTTCTCGAAGATTAATCGGATGATGGCAGGAAAACTCATGCTGTTTAATGCGATATCGGCTTGGCTTTTGAATACATTCACGCTGAGCAAAAGGGCAGCGAGGTCCTAAACGACAGCCAATCGGCATTTGTTCTAAAATCGGCACAGTGCCTTCTAATGTCCCTAATTTGCTTTTAAAACCTAAAGGGCGACTAAAATCGGGAACAGAGTAAAGCAATGCTTGTGTATAAGGATGATGAGGCATTTCTAATATTTGGTCGGTCGGCCCAGACTCTGTATTTTGCCCACAATAAAGAACGGAAATGCTATCACACCATTCACTGATACTTTTAAGATCGTTACTGGCTAATAAAATTGTTGTACCTTGGTTTTGGTTCATACTTGAAAGCAAACGGAAAATTTGCAATGCCGTAATGGATTCCAAAGAATTAGTGGGTTCATCTGCAATTAAGAGACGAGGTTGATTCGCCACCGCTACGGCAATCATCACTTTTTGGCCTTCACCTTCAGTGAGCTCATTAGGATAACTCGCCATAATATCTTGGTGGTCTTTAATCCCTACACGGTGCAGTAATTCAATTGCACGACGTTTTTTCCAACCAAACCACTGCCACCAACGGCCTTTAAAGGTCCAGTTTGGAATACTTTGGATAAGCTGTTTACCGATTTTTCGACTTGGATCTAGGCAGCTTAATGGATTTTGGAAAATCATTGAAATTTCTTTTCCAACGATTTTTCGACGTTGATTCGGTGTCAGTTTAAGCAATTCAATATCATTAAAACGAAAACGGTCAGCGGTGACAATCCAGTTATCTTTAATGGAATTACTGATTACTTTAGCGATTAAACTTTTACCTGAACCTGATTCACCGACGAGTCCTAGAATTTCCCCTTCATTAAGCGAAAGATTGACGCTGTCCACAATTTTCATGCGACCGTTTGGTGTTTGAATTTCAATATTAAGATTGCGAATATCTAACAGCGCCATGGGTTACTCGTAATATTTATTGATTGCTTTACACAATCCGTTAGTAAAAATAATGCTTAATAAAATGGTGAAAATAATAGCAAAGCCCGGTAATAAAACTGTCCAAGGGGCAAGATAAATCAGCTCTAACGAATCTTTAATCATTGCGCCCCATTCTGGCATTGGACGTTGTGCACCAAGAGAAATAAAGCTGAGTGCCGTAATATCTAAAATAGCGACCACAAATGCACGAGAAATTTCTTGCGTATAGACGACACTAATATTCGGCAAGATTGTCGTTTTTAATAATTCCCAGTTTGAAATACCATCTAATTTCAGTAAGAGTACGTAGTCTTTCTTTAGTTCTTGCTGAATAGCTTGATAAATCGCATGTACAAAATAAGGCAAAATAGCCAACAGAGTGGCAAACATGGCATTTATTAAGCTTGGTTCCATTAACGTGGAAATAATAATAGCAATCAGCAAAATGGGGATAGATAAAAACGCATCAAAAATATGACCTAAGAAACGGGATTTAATCCCTTCTGACATACCGGCAAGAATACCTAATGCGCCGCCAATAATTGCCACAGCAATGACCACTAAAAGAGAGGAACCGAGAGTATATTGTGTCCCCATAATTAATCGACTGAGTACATCACGACCAAGATCATCCGTACCAAAGAAAAAAGCAATACGACCTTTTTCTACCCAAGATGGCGGCATGAGTTCTTCTCCGACAAACTCCATGCTTTCGCTATAAGGCATAATGAGTTTAGGAAAAAGTGCGGTCAAAATCAGAAGACAAAATAAATAGAAACAGAATAATGCCACGCGATTCTGACGGAAAAGCAACCAAATCTGAAAGAAGGAGGTGCTTTCGCGAAATTCATCAGGTTCTCTATCTTGCATACCAGCCCTTCTTATTCAATGGATCTAACACAAACATGAGCAACTTGGCGAAGGTATCAATAATAATGATACAAATACCAATTACAACTACACCGGCAGAAATACTGTTGTAATCTTGTTGGGTTACGGCATCAATCAACCAACGTCCAATTCCTGGCCAGCCTAATACCGTCTCAACCAACATACATTGCGTTAATACTAAGGTAAATACACGCGTAAGTTGTGGAATTAATAACGGAAAAGTATTGCGGAAAACATAACGTCTTAAAATCGCCCATTTTGACCAGCCACGTGTTGCTGCCGCTTTAGCATATTCTTGTTGAAGTAAATAATCTGCTCGTTGCTGAATGATGCGGATAAATTCCATGGTCGGCAGAATACAAAGCACTAATGTAGGCAAGGCTAGATGTTGTAAAACATTTTGTACGATTTTAGTTCGGTAAGGCACATCCACAAACCACACATCAATAATAGGGAAACCCGTGATAGGTTTGATTTCATAGAGTAAATTATATTGCCCAATGGCTGCGATCTCCCAGCTTTGAATCGCTGCTACATAAAGCAAAATTGGTGCAAACCAGAAAATCGGAATAGACAAACCAACATTGGATATACTCTGCAATGTACGTGAAAAAACACGTTGATTATAGACCGCACTTAATACACCGAGAGGAATACCTAAGATACAAGCTAATAAGAGCGCAGTAAAACAGAGTTCTAATGTGGGTGGTAATACCGTAAAAATTAAATCTTTTAAGGATTCTCCGCCGTTATAGGTAATCCCTAAATCGCCCTGTAACAATGATATAAGGTAATGATAATAAGCACTATAAATGTTATTTGTGACAAGATCGGCGTTGAGCGGATCTCGCATTAAAATCACAAAACTTAATACGGATAAAATCAATAATAAAATGCTTACCCAAATCACATGACGGATCGCTGAAACGAGCATTATTTATTCTCCTTATTTTTCATGAAATACAAGGTAGAAAAATTGATGCTACCAAATGGGGTCATCTCAATTCCTTTAACATTGCCACGTGCGACCAAAAGTCGTTTGACGTTTGCAATTGGCACAATAGGCAATTCGTTTAAGACGAGGTCTTGTGCATTGTTATATGCTTTAGAGCGCTCATATAAATGATTGGTCGCCAGTGCACGATTCATCATCTTATCAAATTCAGGATTACACCAATTTGATAAATTCGTGATTTCATTTTGCGTATCACAACTTAAAATCGGACGCATAAAACCGTCAGGATCAAGGTTTCCAGCAAGCCAACCCGTTAAGATTAAATCATAATCTTCTGTGCCTTTGCGTAATTGTTCGATTAAATATGTACGTGTGACTGACCGCACTTTAACATCCACGCCGGCTTTGGCTAAATCCCATTTAATGAGCTCCGCCATTTTAATTGGGGCTGGGTTATACACTTGCTCTTCATTCATCACCCACATATTTAACGTGAGTTTTTTATCGCGTAATGTTTTCTCTGCTTCTGCAGGCTGATAATCATAAGGAAAATCGGGCGTATTAATTGCCGAAGCCCAAGAAATTTCAGGAATAATGTTATTCGCCACCGTTGCCGTGTTGTGGTAAATATTTCGCACAATTCTAAAACGGTTTAAGCTTTGCGAAATGGCTTGGCGAATGGTTTTATCCTGCATTAATGGCTTTTGGAAATTGAAAGCCAAATAGGCCAAGTTCATTCCATCTGTAGATTGCAGATAATAGCGATCATCTTTTTCGCTTAATAAACCGAGTTGGCTAACTTCAGGGTAAGAAGCAATTTGGCATTCATTATTAAAGAATTTTATTAAACGTCCCGTACGATCCGTAGAAAGATCCACGATGATATTTTTAATTTTAGCTTCTTTTTTCCAATAATCCTCATTACGAACCAAGCGAACATATTGGTTATAAATGTAATCTTTCACTTGATAAGGGCCCGTGCCAACAGGATGCGTATCCAATTGGGCGAGATTATCATCCGCACTTAATTGATACGCATATTCTTGCGAGAAAATAATAGAGTATTGACTGGCAAGATGGGAAAGAATAGAGGCATCGGGTTCAAACAGATCAATTTTAACCTGATAAGGATTCGTTGCTGTGATACTTTTAATTTTTTGATTCAGCTTAATACTTTCAAAATAAGGAAAGTGTACCTTTTTGGCTTGCTCATGGAAGATTCTATATTGTGGATTTTTATAGGTGACCACATCATCTGAAAGTGTTGGTAGGTAAGTATCATGCCCTAAAACACGATTAATCGAAAAGACCACATCTTCTGCATTAAAGTCACGTGTAGGGGTAAACCAAGGGGTACGATGGAATTTCACCCCTTTACGAAGATTAATGAGGATTTGTTTACCATCAGATGAAAGAGAATAGGATTGTGCTAACACCGGAACAAGCGCTGCACTATGATCTTTAATATCAAACAATTTGTTATAAATTTGTTCCGTCACCACATTCATACTGGTGCCAGCGTCAGCAGTTTGCGGGTTAAAGGAAAAACCCGATGCATTTGTGCAGTATGTTAAGCCGTTTTCTGTCAACATTTTGGGTATGCTTGGCGCGGCTTGTGCCAGATTAATTTGGCTCAACCCACACAATAAAAAACAAAAAGTGACATTTCGACGTAACATAGCTTTATTATTAAAGACCGTTTTGTGATAAATTGAGTGAATTGTAAAATATCTTGGCAAAAATGGCTAGTTATTGGATTTTTAGGATATGTTTAAATCAATTAATCGGGAAATTAATCAAATAATCAATCGTGGATTTGACCGCACTTTACGTTTGGCTGTGACAGGACTAAGTCGAAGCGGTAAAACAGCCTTCATTACAAGCTTAATTAATCAATTGTTACATATTAATCAAGAGGGAAATGCACATCTTCCTCTATTTGAGGCTGCCCGAAATCAATCTATTTTAGCGGTAAAACGTGTGCCTCAGCAGGATTTAAGTATTCCACGTTTTGATTATGAAGCGAATCTCAATGATTTAATGAATAATCCACCACAATGGTGCCAATCTACTCGAGGGGTAAGTGAAACACGTCTTGCTATTCGTTTTGAACGCCAATCGGGCTTACTTCGCCATTTTAAAGAACGTGGCACATTATATTTGGATATTTTTGATTATCCTGGTGAATGGCTATTGGATTTACCTCTGCTGAATCTAGACTTTCAACAATGGTCACTCGAACAAGCCAAAATTACATCGGGTGTTCGCCAACAGTTTGCGCAAGATTGGTTGGATAAACTGAAAAAACTCGACCTAAGTGCGGTCGTCAATGAAGATGTTTTAGCGCAGATTGCAAAATCTTATACTGATTATTTACTTGCCTGCAAAGCAGAAGGAATGCAATTTATTCAACCAGGTAGATTTGTCTTGCCTGGAGAATTAGAAGGTGCACCTGTATTACAATTTTTCCCGTTATTGCATTTGTCCGAGGAGCAATGGCAAAAACTAAAAAGAGAGGCGAAATCCAATAGCTATTTTGCCGTGCTAAATAAGCGATATGATTATTATCGTAATAAGGTGGTGAAAGGCTTTTATGAAAATTATTTTTCTACTTTTGATCGCCAAGTGATTCTAGCGGATTGCTTAACGCCACTGAATCATAGCCAACAAGCTTTTATTGATATGCAAACAGGGCTTAATCAGCTTTTCAAAAATTTCCATTATGGCAAACGCAATTTACTTAATCGCTTGTTTTCCCCGAATATTGATAAGCTCATGTTTGTGGCAACAAAAGCCGATCATATCACGACAGATCAAATTCAAAACTTAATTAGCCTGATGCGCCAATTGGTGCAAGAAGGCGGTCGTCATGTAGAATTTGAAGGAATTGATACAGAATACACAGCAATTGCTGCGATTCGAGCGACAAAGCAAGTTTTAGTTAATCAAAACGGTAAACAAATCAGAGCCATTCAAGGTGTACGTTCTTTAGATAAGCAGCTGATTACACTTTATCCAGGATCTGTACCAAGTAAACTACCTAGTGCAGAGTTCTGGTCAAAACAATCTTTTGATTTTGATTCCTTTGAACCTCAAGTTTTACAGCAAGGTGAAAGCATCCCGCATTTAAGAATGGATGCGGTATTGCAGTTTTTATTGGCGGATAGGTTTGATTGATAGAAAAATCAAATCAATTTAATTGTCAAATACTTAATATAAACCACTATTTTTTTATTGGTATTTAGGTAGAATCAGTTTGAGTCTTTCTAAAGTAAAGGAGCTTATGATGAAAATGAAAACTCTCTTAGCATTAGCAATCAGCGGGATTTGTGCTGCTGGCGTGGCAAATGCACATGACCATATGGCAAAACCAGCAGGTCCTTCAATCGAAGTAAAAGTACAACAATTAGATCCTGCAAATGGTAACAAAGATGTAGGGACTGTAACTATTACTGAATCAAATTATGGTTTAGTATTTACACCAAATCTACAAGGTTTAGCTGAAGGTTTACATGGTTTCCACATTCATGAAAATCCAAGCTGTGATCCAAAAGAAAAAGACGGTAAATTAACAGCGGGTTTAGCGGCTGGTGGTCACTGGGATCCTAAAGGTGCAAAACAACATGGTTATCCATGGCAAGATGATGCTCATTTAGGTGACTTACCGGCTTTAACTGTATTGCATGATGGTACAGCAACTAACCCTGTTTTAGCGCCACGTCTTAAAAAATTAGATGAAGTGCGTGGTCATTCTATTATGATTCACGCTGGTGGCGATAACCACTCAGATCATCCAGCTCCACTTGGCGGTGGCGGCCCACGTATGGCATGTGGCGTGATTAAATAAGTCGATTCTTAAAGATAAAAAAGTGCGGTCAATTTTGGCCGCACTTTGTGCTTAAACTCAATGCAACATCATATCTAGCCATTAGCAGTGGCTTGGAACATAGCTAAAGTAGTAATATATTTAATAATGAGCCTATATATCGGGAGGAATATTGAAAACTAAGCTATTACTTCAATATCTTATATTTTGGGTAATTATATTTATTATTTGTTTTACATCTTTTACATTCATATATAGTTTATTTGAAATTATTCTAAAGCTTGATGATTATTCTTTTTCTGATTTTAAGAAAACAGCATTTTTTTGGTTAAATATGTCTGCTGCAATGGCAACTTTAGTTTTGATAATTGAAGCTAGAAATAAGCGATGGTAATTTCGTCAATATTTCAACAAGTACGAGTTCAAAAGTATTGGATAGATTGATATTTGAGTAGAATGTATTTTAAATGTCCAGATATAAAGTGCGGTCAATTTTAATGAGTTTTAAAACTTCACAAAATTGACCGCACTTTTATTTTTACCGCTTTACTTGACCACTTCCGCCGTATATTCCAGTTTGTGAATCGCATGAATCAATTGCTCATCAGAAACTTTCGGATCTTCTACTACAGTCACCGTTCTGTCTTTAATGGAGGCTTTAGTAGAAATCACGCCATCAATATTACGTAATTCTTTATTCACCAAATAAGCACAAAGCTGGCAGTTTATTTCATTCACTTTTAGCACAACTTGCTTTGTTTCTTCCGCCTGAGCGACAGAGAAGGCGAAAAATGAAAGCAAAAGTGCGGTCGTTAATTTCTTCATTTTTTGTTCCTAATTAGAAAGCTCTAAAATCCACGGTAAAATGGTTGGATAAGTTAAGAAAAAGAGCATGACGATAAATACAATCCAATACAAAACAATGAGCTTTTTACGGGAAATGTATTTGCTGCAAATGATTTTTTTGGAAAACATCAGCAACCAAAAACCGTAGGCAAAGGCGCATAATGAAACGATAAGCATCGGAATGCGTAAATAGTCATATTCCCCCAAACCGATCAACCATGTGGATGACACGCCAAATACTAAATAGATTAAAGGCGCAATACAGCACAAAGTTGATGCCACCGCAGCACTTAGCGTGGTGGCAATCGCAACCCAAAAAGATTTATTAGAGCTTTTTAGAGACGTAGTCATACTTAAATTCTTTCGGATCAAAGGAATTTAACGGGTCACCACCGACTTCGGCATACGGATAGCCAAAGTTATTGAGTGGAGCAAGTTCTGGTTGCGGGTATAAATCGAAGTCGCGAGCATGATTAAAGCCTACCCAGTTTGCTTCCCAGTTACCGAATAGGTATTTGGCAACGGCTTGTGTATCCTTATCGTCAACAGATTTTTTCTCTGCTAAACGCATTTTTGCCACGTCTGCAGAATCAACAGGCACCCAGCCGAATCCAGCTAGATAGAACTCAGCACGACAATGCTGACCACCGCTTACATTTGCTACGCCATGTTCGTCCGCACTACCGAATGCACCTTTGGAATATTTGCCCATTTTATCCGCAGCACCTAAACGAATACCGAAAATTTCACGAGCCGGAATACCGCTGGCGCGAGCCAGAGCAACGAAGACAGAGTTAATATCAGTACATTTGCCCTTTAACACACCGGTGGTCAGAATTTTTTCTACATCACCATCGCCACAGCCTAGAACAGAATTGTCACGTTCCATATTGTTGACGATCCATTGGTGAATCAACTCAGCTTTTTTCAATGGATTGGTTTCAGTGCCCACAATTTTATCGGCGAACTGTTTTACGATGCCATCAGTTTTAATATGTTGAGTCGGTTTTAAATATTCTTGTACATCAACAGAATAGTGAATATCTTTTGGTGGCTTGTAATTTTCTAATGCACCTTTAACCATAGGTTCACGATCTTTAGTTTCAATCACCATTGTGATTTTTAAATCACGTTTTTGTGCATCTTTATCCCAAGTCGCAAAGAGCGTTTTCGCACCATATTTGTTGTTTTCTGTCACATAGGCATCCAAATAGTTACCTTCAAAATGGATAGATTTTACCTGTTGATACTCACCATTAAATGGTAAAGGCACCCACAGATTCGCTTGTCCTTGTGAACCTTTTGGTGCAACTAAGTCATAAGTTTGAGTGAATTCATACAGATGAGAATCGGTATTGTAGTTTGGAATATCGGTATTGGCGTAAGCCATAGAACATGCGGAGAGCACCGCAGTGGCGATAAGTTTCTTCATGAAAAGATCCTTCTAGTTAGTTAACAGTTAAAACTTAACACATTAGATAAACTAATTGTGGACATGACTATAGTAGCTCATTTTATTTTCTAGTCAATATTGCTTTTTTATTTCAGCCATTTAAGATTTGCTAAAGAAATTCGAAGTAAAATACCGTTTCTATTTTTATTGGAAAGAATAATGACAAAACAAATTTTCACACAATCTCAACAACCAGAAGAACAAGAAATTCTGCCTAAGCAAGAATTTTATAATGTCGAAACAACCCTAGATAATGAACCTTTAGAAGGGGAGTTGTTGGATGAGCAATTTGAGCAAATTGTGAAGCCTAAATCGAGTGGTTGGAAAACGGCTTTAAAATTGACCGCACTTTTATTTTTAGGGGCTACGGTTGCGCAATCTGTTCAATGGATTTGGGACAGTTATCAAAATCAACAATGGATTTACCTTGCTTTTGCGTTAGTGAGTTTTGTGGTAGTGCTGTTTGGTTTATCTGAAATTATCGCAGAATGGCGACGTTTAGTGAAACTCAAAAAGCGTTTGAATTTACAAGAACAAAGTCAGCGATTAATAGGTGAAAGTGCGGTTAAAAATCATCAGGTTTTTTCAGAACAGGATAGTGAGCAAGGAAGAGCATTGTGTTTATCGATTGCTGATACCTTAAAATTGGATTCACAACATCCCTCAATTGTCCAATGGGAAAAACAGTTGAATGAAAGTTATTCTGCTCGCGAAGTCACCCATTTATTCAGTAAGACGGTATTACAATCTTTTGATAACAAAGCGAAAAAACTGATTACGAAAATGTCGGCAGAATCCGCTGTGATTGTGGCAATTAGTCCTTTAGCTGTGATTGATATGTTTTTTATTGCGTGGCGCAATATTCGTTTAATCAATAAAATTGCAGCAATTTATGGGATTGAGCTTGGGTATTTTACCCGTCTTCGTTTGCTCAGAATAGTGTTAGTGAATCTTGCTTTTGCTGGTGCGACTGAAATCGTGCAAGATTTAGGGATGGATTGGCTTTCGCAAGATATTACCGCAAAACTTTCTGCACGAGCAGCGCAGGGGATTGGTGTGGGATTATTGACAGCTCGATTAGGCATTAAAGCCATGGAGTTTTGTCGCCCACTGGCATTTGAAAAGTCAGAAAAACCAAAAATTTCTCATATTCAAAAAGAATTGCTCACGGTGATGAAAGATACAGTGCTAGGCAAGAATAAACTGAAAGAAAAAGAAGAAGTGTAATAAAAAAGTGCGGTTAAAATTGACCGCACTTTTTTTGTATCAAAGAGATGATTAAAGTCCCGCTTTCAAGCTTGCCTCAATAAAGCGATCGAGATCGCCATCTAGTACGGCTTGTGTATTACGATTTTCAACGCCTGTGCGCAGATCCTTAATACGCGCATCATCTAGTACATAAGAACGAATTTGGCTGCCCCAACCGATATCCGATTTATTATCTTCCATCGCTTGTTTATCCGCATTTTTCTTTTGTAACTCAAGCTCATACAATTTTGCTTTTAACTGCTTCATGGCTTGATCTTTATTTTTGTGCTGAGAACGATCGTTTTGACATTGCACGACAATCCCACTTGGCATGTGAGTAATTCGCACCGCACTTTCAGTTTTATTGACGTGCTGACCACCCGCACCAGATGCACGATAAACGTCAATACGTAAATCAGCCGGATTGATTTCAATATCAATATCGTCATCAATTTCTGGATAAACGAAAGCCGCTGCAAATGATGTATGGCGGCGATTGTTGGAGTCAAATGGGCTTTTACGTACTAAACGATGAATCCCTGTTTCTGTGCGTAACCAACCGAAAGCATATTCACCACTAACACGAATCGTCGCTGATTTTAAACCCGCCACATCACCATCGGATACTTCCATTAATTCTGTTTTAAAGCCTTTGCTTTCAGCCCAGCGAAGGTACATGCGAAGTAACATTTCTGTCCAGTCCTGCGCTTCTGTACCACCGGAACCTGCTTGTAAATCGACATAACAATCGCACGCATCATGTTCACCGCTAAACATACGGCGGAATTCTAATTTTGCAAGTTGTTGTTCAAGTTCGTCTAATTCAGCAACGGCTTCATTGAAGGTCTCTTCATCTTCAGCTTCAACGGCTAATTCAAGCAGCCCTTCAACATCCTCTAAACCTTGTTCTAAATTCTTGATGGTATCAACCACTTGTTCAAGTGAAACGCGTTCTTTCCCAAGCGCTTGAGCTTTTTCAGGATCGTTCCACACATCGGGTTGTTCTAATTCGGCATTAACTTCTTCTAAACGCTCAACTTTTGCATCGAAGTCAAAGATACCCCCGAAGCACAGATGTGCGCTCGGAAAGGTCGGCGATTTTGTTTTTGATTGGATTAATTTCAAACATAATAAATAAACCTCTATAAGCGGCAGAAGTATAAGTCATTTTCAGTTTTTTGGGTAGTTTGGCTTGCACAAATCATCGATCCATTTATAATTCTAATCTTTGTTGTTTAGATATTTAGGAATAAAAATGAAAAAATTACTGACCGCACTTTTAATCACTGCTTCTGCCACTGCGATGGCGACTGATGCTGAGATTAAATCGAAATTACAAGCATTAGGTGCGAAAAATATTGAAGTGAAAGATTCACCGGTAAAAGGCCTTAAAACAGCGGTGACTGATCAAGGCATTTTATATGTAAGTGAAAATGGTCAATATGTTTTGCAAGGCAAAATGTATGAATTAACAAATAAAGGCCCAGTTGATGTGGCAGGTAAACTTTTAGCGGATAAAGTGAATGCGTTAAAAAACGAAATGATCATTTATCCGGCAAAAAATGAAAAATATGTTGTGACCGTATTCATGGATATTACTTGTCATTATTGCCATATCCTTCATCAACAAGTGAAAGAATATAATGATTTAGGTATTACCGTTCGTTATCTTGCATTCCCACGTGCTGGAATGAATGAAACAGCTCGCCAAATGGAAGCCATTTGGACAGCGAAAGATCCTGTATTTGCATTGAACGAAGCAGAAAAAGGTAACTTACCAAAAGAATTGAAAACACCTAACATTGTGAAAAAACAGTATGATTTAGGTGTACAACTTGGTGTGAAAGGTACGCCAAGTATTGTGACTTCAACAGGTGAAATGCTTGGGGGATATTTAAAACCTCAAGATTTATTAGCTGTGTTACAAGAATCAGCACAATAATTGTTAGTAGTGAGGGCGTATGATATACGCCCTTAAAATATTCATATCATCAAAGCACATATCGAATGTTCCTTTAGTGGTCATTTTTAATAACAAAATACTGTGAAAAAACTCATCAAACGTCGTGAAATTCCTGCCGGAAATCCTGTTTCAGATAATGCATTACTCGATCGTCTCTATCGTTCTCGTCATATCAAAAATAGCCAAGAATTAGACCGCACTTTGCAATCAATGCTGAACCCTAATAAATTATACGGTATTCAACAAGCCGTGGATTTATTGTTTGAAGCTTATCAACAGCAACAAAAGATTGTTATCGTCGGTGATTTTGATGCCGATGGAGCAACCAGTACGGCACTTTCAGTATTAGCTTTGCGTATGCTTGGCTTTACTGATGTGGAATATCTTGTGCCAAATCGTTTTGAGCAAGGGTATGGATTGAGTGTGCCTGTTGCCGAGATGGCAATGGAAAAAGGCGTACAGTTATTAATGACGGTGGATAACGGGGTATCCTCCTTTGAGGGCGTGGCGTATTTAAAAGAGCAGGGTGTGAAGGTGTTAATTACCGATCATCATTTGCCACCAGAAATACTGCCGAATGCTGATGCCATTGTTAATCCCAATTTGCAACAATGTGATTTTCCCTCAAAATGTTTAGCCGGTGTGGGTGTGGCGTTTTATTTAATGCTCGCTTTACGCGCTAAATTTCGCGAGTTAGGTATTTTTACGGCTGAAACACAACCTAATTTTACTGAGTTACTGGATTTAGTTGCGCTCGGCACAATTGCAGACGTTGTTCCTCTTGATCAAAATAACCGTATTTTAGCTTATCAAGGATTGATGCGAATTCGTGCGAAGCGTTGTCGTCCAGGAATTATTGCTCTCGCAGAAGTCGCTAATCGAGAAGTTGAAAAACTTTGCTCGGCTGATTTGGGCTTTGCGATTGCCCCACGTTTAAATGCAGCGGGTCGATTAGATAATATGTCTGTCGGTGTGGAGTTATTACTTGCAGAAAGTATGCAAGAGGCAAGATCCCAAGCCTTAGATTTGGACAGTTTAAATCAAGCTCGAAAAGAAATTGAGCAAGGCATGAAGTTAGAAGCCTTAGAAATTTGCCGAAATCTCACCGCACTTTCTGATGAATTACCGATGGGGATCGCCTTATTTCAGAAAGATTGGCATCAAGGTGTATTAGGCATAGTGGCCTCTCGTATTAAAGATCAATACCATCGACCAGTCATTGCTTTTGCACAAGATCAAGAAGGTATTTTAAAAGGTTCTGCGCGTTCAATTGAAGGCTTGCATATGCGCGATGTATTAGAGCGTATTCATTCCCAACATCCTGATATGATTTTAAAATTTGGCGGTCATGCCATGGCAGCAGGATTAAGCGTTAAAGAAAGCTTTTTCCCTGAGTTTCAAAAGATTTTTAATCAAACGGTGCAAGATTGGTTAAATGAAGATCAATTACAAGGTGTGATTTGGACGGATGGCGAACTTCAAGCAAATGAATTTAGTATTGAAACAGCAGAAGTGATAAAATCTGGCGGGCCTTGGGGACAAGCTTTTCCTGAGCCTGTTTTTGATGGTGAATTTAAAATTTTTGAGCAACGGGCTATCGGGCAAAATCAAAATCATTTAAAAATGCTCGTAGAGCCTAAAAATGGTGGTCCATTATTAGATGCCATTGCGTTTAATATCGATACTCGGTATTATCCCGATTTGTCGATTAAGCAGGCAAAATTTGCTTATAAGTTAGAAATTAATGAGTTTCGTGGAAATCGAAACGTCCAATTATTAGTCGATTATATTGAACCAATTGGTTAATTTATGAAAAAAGTTTGGCAGAATAAATTATTAAAAGGATCCTTTGCAATGATATTGCTGAGTGTGACGAATGTCGCATTTTGTGAAGTCAGTGCAAAGGATTTTTCTGCCAAAAATCCACCGCACTTACCACCAGCGAATGTGGCTCAGTTTGAAGATGGTCGAGATTATTTTTCATATCAAGAACCCATTGAACAAGCCAAAAGAAGCGATCGTAAAATTCCGATCCAGTTTTTCTTTGATTATGACTGTCGAGTTTGTTCTTCAGCCCAAGACATCCTACAGCTTTATAGCCAAATTCGTCCAAATAAAGTGGCATTAGATGAATACCCGGTCGCCACGAATGAAGCAAAATTTTCAGCGACAATATTTTATACCTTACAGCGTTTAAAAGTAGGCGAGTTGTCAGATACGCTGTTATTTGAAACCTCTGAAAAGGCACGTTATACCGAATTATCATCATTAGATAAGATGCGTGAATGGATAATCTCGCAAGGAATCAGTAAAGCTGAATTTAATAAAGTCGTGCATTCTGCTGAAGTAAAAGAAGATGTGAATAACGCTATTAATTTAACGGAAGAATATGGTGTATTTACGTTTCCTTATGTGGTTGTGGGCGGAAAATATGTGCTCACCGCAAGTACATTGTATAACGATGATTATGGCGTAGCGGTATTAGATTTCTTAGTGAATAAACTCGAACAAGAAAGGAAAAAATAATGAAAATCGGGATTGTTGGTGCAATGGCACAAGAAGTGGAAATTTTATCCCAATTAATGACAGATAAAAAAGAAACAAAAGTGGCAAGTGCGGTCATTTTTGAAGGCAAAATTAATGGTAAAGAAGTCGCATTATTGCAATCAGGGATAGGTAAGGTCGCAGCGGCTATTGGTACCACCGCTTTATTGCAATTGGCTAAACCGGATGTGGTCTTAAATACGGGCTCAGCAGGCGGTGTCACAAAAGGTTTAAAAGTTGGAGATATCGTTATTTCCGATGAAACCCGCTATCACGATGCCGATGTGACGGCATTTGGCTATGAAAAAGGTCAATTACCCGCCAATCCAGCGGCTTTTCTTTCAGATAAAAAATTAGCCGATTTAGCCGATGAAATTGCACAGTCACAAGGGCAAAATGTAAAACGTGGTTTAATTTGCTCGGGTGATAGTTTTATTAATAGCGAAGAAAAAATTGCTCAAATTAAAGCTGATTTCCCTAATGTGACTGCAGTAGAAATGGAAGCCACAGCAATTGCACAAGTTTGTCATGCCTTTAACGTACCTTTTGTGGTCGTTCGTGCAATTTCAGATGCAGGTGATGGTGAAGCAAGTATGTCATTTGAAGAATTTCTCCCTCTTGCAGCAAAACAATCCTCTGCATTAGTATTGGATATGATAGAAAGATTATAAGAGGTAATTTATGGGGATAATCATCACCGTTGATGGCCCAAGTGGGGCAGGGAAAGGAACACTTTGCTATGCATTAGCAGAAAAGTTAGGTTTTACCTTATTAGATAGTGGTGCCATTTATCGCGTGACGGCATTAGCTGCGTTGAAACGTTATGCAGATTTAACCGATGAAGAAGGATTAGCAGAGTTAGCCCGTCATTTAGATATTCAGTTCATTCCAAAAAATGGAGAAGTCAATGTGCTTCTTGGTGGGATGGATGTGAGTCATTTAATCCGTACGCAAGAAGTGGCGGAAGCTGCATCAAAAGTGGCAGTGTTCCCTAAAGTGCGGTCAGCTTTACTGCAACTTCAGCAGGATTTTAGCAAAAATGATGGACTGATTGCTGATGGGCGAGATATGGGAACTGTGGTTTTCCCAAATGCACAAGTTAAACTATTTTTAGACGCAAGTGCGGAAGAACGTGCAAAAAGACGCTATAAACAGTTGCAAAATAAGGGAATTAATGGTAACTTTGCACAGATTTTAGCCGAGATACAAGAACGCGATTTTCGTGATAGAAATCGTGAGGTTGCGCCATTGAAACCGGCTGATGATGCTTTATTGTTAGATAGCACAACATTGAGTATTGATGAAGTCATTGCTCAAGCGTTAGCTTATATTCAAGAAAAAGCGTCAATTTCGATTTAACTGTTTATTCAAGGAAGAATAGACATTTATCCTCAACCCCGCATTTTATGGATCTTAATGTGGATGTTATTAACTTAAATTAAGAAGATTATTTATATGTCAGAATCTTTTGCTCAACTCTTTGAAGAATCATTAAAAGGCCTTGAAACCCGTCAAGGTTCAATCGTTAGCGGTACTGTTGTTGCTATTCAAAAAGGCTTTGTACTTGTTGATGCAGGCTTAAAATCTGAATCTGCAATTCCTGTTGCTGAATTCCAAAACGCTCAAGGTGAACTTGAAGTTAAAGTTGGCGACACAGTAAACGTAGCTTTAGATGCAGTTGAAGATGGTTACGGCGAAACTAAACTTTCTCGTGAGAAAGCGGTTCGTCATGAATCTTGGATTGAATTAGAAAAAGCTTACGAAGATAAAGCGACCGTTATCGGTTTAATCAACGGTAAAGTGAAAGGCGGTTTCACAGTTGAGTTAAACGGTGTTCGTGCATTCTTACCAGGTTCATTAGTTGATACACGTCCTGCACGTGAAGCTGATCACCTACTTGGTAAAGAATTAGAATTCAAAGTAATCAAATTAGATCAAAAACGTAACAACGTTGTTGTTTCTCGTCGTGCAGTGATCGAATCTGAAAACAGCCAAGAACGTGAACAAATCCTTGAGAACCTAGCTGAAGGTTCAGAAGTTAAAGGTATCGTTAAAAACTTAACTGACTACGGTGCATTCGTAGATTTAGGTGGCGTTGACGGTTTATTACACATCACTGACATGGCTTGGAAACGTGTTAAACACCCAAGCGAAATCGTGAATGTAGGCGACGAAGTAACTGTTAAAGTATTAAAATTTGACAAAGATCGTACTCGCGTATCTTTAGGCTTAAAACAATTAGGCCAAGATCCTTGGGTTGCTATCGCTGAAAACCACCCAGTAAACAGCAAATTAACTGGTAAAGTAACTAACTTAACTGACTACGGCTGTTTCGTTGAAATCTTAGATGGTGTTGAAGGTTTAGTTCACGTTTCTGAAATGGATTGGACTAACAAAAACATCCACCCATCTAAAGTTGTAAGCCTTGGCGATACTGTTGAAGTAATGGTATTAGAAGTTGACGAAGAACGTCGTCGTATTTCTTTAGGTTTAAAACAATGCAAACCTAACCCATGGACTCAATTCGCTGAAACTCACAACAAAGGTGATAAAGTTACTGGCAAAATCAAATCAATCACTGATTTCGGTATCTTCATCGGTCTTGAAGGTGGTATCGACGGTTTAGTTCACTTATCTGACATTTCTTGGAATGTTGCAGGTGAAGAAGCAGTTCGTAACTACAAAAAAGGTGACGAAGTTTCTGCAGTAGTATTAGCAGTAGATGCAGTGAAAGAACGTATTTCTTTAGGTATCAAACAACTTGAAGACGATCCATTCAACAACTTCGTAGCAGTTAACAAGAAAGGTGCAGTAGTTTCTGCAACTGTTGTTGAATCTGATGCTAAAGGTGCTAAAGTTGAATTAGCAGGTGGCGTTGAAGGTTATATCCGTGCAGCAGACTTAACAAATGAAGTTGCAGCAGGTGATGTAGTTGAAGCGAAATACACAGGTGTTGATCGTAAAGCACGTATCGTTCACTTATCTGTAAAAGCGAAAGATCAAGCTGAAGAAGCAGCGGCAGTTGCAAACGTGAATAACAAACAAGAAGATGTTGCTATTCCAAACGCAATGGCTGAAGCTTTCAAAGCGGCTAAAGGTGAATAATTAATTCACATCAATAAGGCTGGGTCATTGACTCAGCCTTATTACTACCCACTATAATTAACAAGGATTTAGCGGTAATTTATTATGAACTAATACATTACCTGTAAGTCTTAATAACAAGTTTAAGTATAAATTTAAAGGAGAGTTGACGATGACGAAATCTGAACTAATTGAAAATCTATCAACAAAGCACCCAACTTTATCCGCAAAAGAAGTCGAAGGTATTGTAAAAGATATTCTTGAACTCATTGCACAATCTTTAGAAGAGGGTAATCGTATTGAAGTTCGTGGTTTTGGTAGCTTCTCTTTACACCATCGTCAACCGCGAGTAGGTCGTAATCCTAAAACTGGTGATTCTGTAAAATTAGATGCTAAATCTGTACCGCACTTTAAAGCGGGTAAAGAATTAAAAGATCGCGTAAATGTTTTTGCTTAAACATTCAATCGATATCAATAAAACGACACTTAGGTGTCGTTTTTTATTACAAATTTTGGCATAATGAACCTATTCTTAACAAAGGAGATTGTGATGATTAAATATATTCTCGGACTCATTATTGTATTGGCTATCGTACTTGTTGCGGTAACTATAGGGGCAAATAATGATCAAGTAATCACCTTTAACTATATTGTTGCTGAAAGCCAATTCCAACTTTCAACATTAGTTGCAATTTTATTTGGTTTTGGATTAATTTTAGGTTGGTTAATTACCGGATTCTTTTACTTAAAATTAAAATTCAAAAATATGTCGTTAGCGCGTCAAGTTAAACGTCAAACATTACAAATTAACGAATTAACGACTACTCGCGATAAGGCAGTATAATGCTTGAATTACTCTTTCTGCTTCTGCCAATAGCCGCCGCTTATGGTTGGTATATGGGGCATCGGAGTGCCAAGAAAGATCAGGAAGATATGAGTAATAAACTCTCCCGTGATTATGTCACGGGGGTCAATTTTTTGCTTTCTAATCAAACGGATAAGGCCGTTGATTTGTTTCTTGATATGTTGCAAAAACAAGAAACAGAAAATGAAATTGAAAGCAACTCTCAATTTGAAGCTGAGCTAACGCTCGGTAACCTTTTCCGTTCTCGAGGCGAAGTGGATCGTGCTTTAAGAATCCATCAAGCCCTCGATCGTAGTCCCAATTATTCTTTCGAACAAAAGTTATTAGCTAAACAGCAACTCGCTAAGGATTTCATGGCGGTAGGTTTTTATGACCGTGCAGAAGCCCTTTACATAATCATGGTGGATGAACCAGAATTCGCTGAAAATGCACTCCAACAGCTTTTGGTGATTTATCAAAAAACAAAAGAATGGAAAAAAGCCGTTAATATTGCAGAAAAACTAGCCAAAATTTCCCCTAAAGAAAATGATGTGGAATTATCACAATGTTATTGTGAATATGCTTTAAGCGGTGAGCTTGAAAGTGCGGTTGAAAAACGCAGTATTTTACAAAAAGCGCTGAATGTTTCTCCAACGAGTGTGAGAGCATCAATGCTACTTGCTGATTTAGAAATGGCTAATAAAAACTATCGTCAAGCCATTCATTTTTTAGAGAATATTCTTAATCAAAATCCAATTTATATTGGCGAAGTGTTGAAAACACTCAAATATTGTTATGATGAATTAGGAGAGAGAGATAACTTTGAGTTATTCTTGATTCGAGCCAGCCAGCAGACTAACAATACGAAAGTCGATTTAATGTTAGCAAGTGTGATTGAAGAGAAAGATGGCAAGAGTGCAGCGCAATCAAAGCTTTATCAACAACTCACAAAACATCCAAGTACATCTATTTTCCATCGTTTTATTCAATTCCAAATTGATGATGCAGAGGAAGGCCGAGGTAAAGAAAGCTTAATTTTGCTACATAAAATGGTGGGTGAGAGAATTAAGCAAGGCTTTGGTTATCGTTGTTCTAATTGCGGTTATCAAACCCATAAATTAATGTGGAATTGTCCTTCTTGCAAACAGTGGGAAACCATCAAACCTGAACATAATTAATTGACACAGTGAGGTAAAATTATGAATAGCAAAGTAATCGTTGCATTGGATTACGAAACGGAAGCTGAAGCATTATCCCTTGTGGATCAAATTGATCCAAGCTTATGCCGTTTAAAAGTGGGTAAAGAAATGTTTACTACACTGGGAACCAGTTTCGTTAAACAATTACATGAGCGTCAATTTGATGTTTTCCTCGACCTAAAATTTCATGATATTCCGAATACTGTGGCAAGAGCCGTGCGTTCTGCGGCTGATTTAGGCGTATGGATGGTAGATGTCCATGCTAGCGGTGGTTTAAAAATGATGGAAGAGGCGAAGAAAATTCTCGAACCTTATGGAAAAGATGCGCCGTTATTAATCGCGGTAACCGTATTAACAAGCATGGAAGATTTAGATTTGTTGCAAATTGGTATTAATTCCTCGCCACTTGAACACGTTTTGCGTCTTGCAAATTTAACACAGCGTGCGGGATTAGATGGAGTCGTTTGTTCACCGCAAGAAGTGGAGATTTTACGTAATACTTGTGGTCCAGATTTTAAATTAATCACCCCAGGAATTCGCCCAATTGGCAGTGATTTTGGTGACCAACGTCGTGTCATGACACCAGCAGCAGCTATTCGATCTGGTTCGGATTATTTAGTAATCGGTCGCCCAATCACTCAAGCTGAAAATCCAGCAGAAGTGCTTCGTTCAATTAATGCCTCAATTGAGTAATATGACTGAGAGTACTTTAGTTTATTCTACCGAAGTTGGTCGAATTAAAGCGCAAAAAGAGCCGGTACAACGTCCTAAAGGTGATGGTGTGGTTCGCATCCAAAAACAAACCAGTGGTCGAAAAGGAGCAGGCGTTTCAGTGGTTACGGGACTAGATTTAGCTGACGATGAATTGAAAAAGTTAGCAGCTGAACTTAAAAAACGTTGTGGTTGCGGTGGTTCGGTTAAAGACGGCAACATTGAGATTCAAGGTGAAAAACGCGATTTACTTAAACAACTTTTAGAACAAAAAGGGTTTAAAGTAAAATTAGCCGGTGGTTAAGATAAGACAAAAAATCCATCTTCAATTGAAGATGGATTTTTTCATAATTAGCCTTCCATAAAGTTTGGTTGGTAAGCAAAGAACATTGCACCTAAGAAACTTAACAGGGCAAATGCCAGAAATGCACTGTTTGGATTGACCGCTTTACGACTAAAATATTTAGCTGAGAAGAAGATATAAAGTACAAGCATGATGATTTTCATGACCAGCCAGCTTTGTAACTGATAGCCAAACAAGAAAAACATCGCTAAACCGCTTGCAATTAAAAGTGTATCAACTAAGTGTGGTAAAATTTTTAGCAGTTTAATTGCTCGCCAATTTTTCCCACTTAATTGCATTCCGCCACGGATAATTAATAATCCTAAACTTAAAAATGCACAAACAATGTGCAAATAAACTAACATAATCACTCCAGATGTAAAAGGAAAGTGCGGTCAAAAGTGACCGCACTTTAATTTCTTATTTTGCAATACGCTTATATTTAATACGATGTGGTTGTGTTGCGGCTTCACCTAAGGTTTTCTTTTTCCACTCTTCGTAGTCAGAGAAGTTACCTTCGTAGAACGTCACTTTACCTTCATCACCGTAATCTAAAATATGAGTCGCAATACGGTCTAAGAACCAACGGTCATGGGAAATTACCATTGCACAGCCAGGGAATTCTAAGATTGCATTTTCTAACGCACGTAAAGTTTCAACGTCTAAGTCATTGGTCGGTTCGTCCAATAACAGTACGTTACCACCACGTTGTAGAAGTTTCGCTAAGTGTAAACGACCACGTTCACCACCTGATAATTCGCCCACGCGTTTTTGTTGATCTACGCCTTTGAAGTTAAAGCGGCCAACATAGGCACGGCTTGGAATTTCAAAGTTACCAATAGTAAGAACATCTTGTCCGTTAGACACTTCTTCCCAAACGGTTTTCTTGTCATCCATTGAATCACGGAATTGATCCACAGAAGCAAGTACAACAGTTTCACCCATCGTAATTGAGCCGCTATCGGGTTGTTCTTGGCCTGAAAGCATACGGAATAGGGTAGATTTACCCGCACCATTTGGTCCAATAATACCTACGATAGCGCCTTTCGGAATGCTAAATGATAAATCATCAATTAAAGTACGGTCACCGTAAGATTTAGTGAGATGTTCTACCTCAATAACCTTATCACCTAAACGAGGACCAGGTGGAATAAAGAGTTCATTGGTCTCGTTACGTTTTTGGTATTCACCGGAGTTCAACTCATCGAAGCGTGCCATACGAGCTTTGCTTTTCGCTTGACGACCTTTAGGATTTTGGCGTACCCATTCTAACTCTTTCGCAATCGATTTTTGGCGCGCATTTTCAGCCGCTTGTTCTTGCTCTAAGCGTTTCTCTTTTTGCTCTAACCAAGAAGAGTAGTTACCTTCCCAAGGAATACCTTCACCACGGTCAAGCTCTAAGATCCAACCTGCTACGTTATCTAAGAAGTAACGGTCGTGGGTAATTGCCACAACAGTACCTTCGTAGTCATGTAAGAAGCGTTCTAACCATGCCACAGATTCCGCATCTAAGTGGTTGGTTGGTTCGTCTAATAAGAGCATGTCTGGTTTTTCGAGTAATAAGCGACAAAGCGCCACACGACGACGCTCACCACCAGATAAATGCTCAATTTTGGCATCCCAATCCGGTAAACGTAATGCATCAGCCGCACGCTCTAATTGGTTATCTAAATTATGTCCATCGTGTGCTTGAATAATCGCTTCAAGGTTTGCTTGTTCTGCGGCTAGTTTATCGAAATCCGCATCAGGATCCGCATAAAGTGCATAAACTTCATCTAAACGAGTCAGTGCATTTTTTACTTCAGAAACGGCTTCTTCTACCGCTTCACGCACAGTTTGTTGCGGATCAAGTTTTGGTTCCTGTGGAAGATAACCGATCTTAATACCCGGTTGTGGACGCGCTTCACCTTCGAACTCTTTATCCACGCCCGCCATAATGCGTAAAAGGGTTGATTTACCCGCACCATTTAAACCGAGCACCCCGATTTTGGCCCCCGGGAAGAAGCTTAAAGAAATATCTTTCAAAATATGACGCTTCGGCGGCACCACTTTGCCGACACGGTGCATCGTATATACAAATTGCGTTGACATAATTTTCTCGATGTTATGAATAAAAGTGCGGTTATTTTACTTGATGTTTAGGGAATAAGCTATTTGAAAGGCAAAAAAAACCACCCATACAGGGTGGTAGGAAAGTAGTTTAGCTATATTTATGATTATTTTATTTAGGAACTTTATGAATATCAAGCAATCACTTGACGAAACAGATAGTACATAAATTTCAGTTATAAGGGAAATGCGAATGAATTATTTTTTGATAAAAATCAATAAAATCATAGGATTTTTTACTTTTAGACTGATTTTTATTCGATTTTGATTGGGAACTGCTTGTGATAAAATCTGTCTATTCAATCATTTAGCCACTCTTTTTTCTTATTTATGTTTAAAAAATTACCTCTTGGATTATTGCTGATTTCGCCTTTTTCAGCACTAGCGCATCCCCACGCATTCATCGATATGCAAACGAAACCCTTAGTGAAAGATAATCAATTAATTGGTTTCTCGACGCAGTGGTTACTTGATGAAGCCAGTTCTTCAGCTGTCTTGTATGATGTGAAACAGGCAAAAGGGGATAAGGCAGCCCAACAGAAATTAGTTGATGATGTCATGGCAAACGTTGTGAATGAACATTACTTTAGTTATGTCTTTGACAAAGAAAATCATAAAATTAAATACACAAAACACCCTGAAAATTACGGTATGCGTGTGAAAGGGAATGAGGTGGAATATTATTTTGATTTTCTTTTAGCTCAACCACAGGCCTTGCAAAATAATGAATTTACGCTAATGACTTATGATCGCACTTATTATGTGGCAATGCGGTATGCAGAACCAGGCAAAAGAGCGGTTGATTTTTCATCACTTCCTGCAAATTGCAAAGGCGAGGTGCTGGAACCTAATGTCGATGAAAAAATTCAATCTTACGCATCATCATTGGATAAATCGCAAAAAAATGAAGATGATTCCCTTGGTGTATTGTTTGCGCAGAAAGTAAAAATTAAGTGTGAATAAAATGAAGTTAAAACTGACCGCACTTTTTATTGGTTTATTAGCGATTATCTTCGCATTATTACCTTGGCTGTTTGTGCAAGTTGCTGATTGGCAAAAAGCCTTTAATCAGTTGATTTCTGAAAATCTACATCAGATTCAAGCACATTCATCAACAGCAGGATTGTGGTTGATTTTTGCCGCCTTTTCTTATGGTGTATTACATGCATTAGGGCCTGGGCATGGCAAATTTATTATCGCTAGTTATCTTTCTACGCACGAAAGCCAACTTAAGACCAGCGTACGTTTAAGCTTGCTTTCCTCTCTCATGCAAGGTTTTGTCGCAGTCGCTGCAACCTCCATTGTGGTGGTGATACTTAATCTATCCTCTAAATATTTTAAACTTAGCCAGTTATGGCTGGAACGTAGCGCTCTAATTTTATTAGTGTTGTTAGGGATTTATTGGATTACTCAAGGTCTGAAAGGCTTAAAGAAAAAGCAATCTTTTCGTATTACATCGATCCAATCATTACCAAAACAGATTGGAACAGCTTCGCCTTTTCGATATGAGCAAGGAAAAGTAAGTCAAACACAGTGTAGCTGTGGGCATCAACATCTACCGAATAATCAACAGCTTAAGCAATCAGGTGATTTAAAATCTCAGCTCTTAGTGATTTTGACTATTGGTATGCGACCGTGTAGTGGCGCTATTTTTGTGCTCTTTCTCGCTTATATGCTGGATCTTTATTGGTGGGGAATTGTAGCTACGTTTGCCATGTCTCTGGGCACAGGATTAATGCTTTCACTTTTTGCTGCGTTAGTGCGCTATGCGAGAAATGTCGCAACGCGATTAGGCCATTGGTACGGTTTAACTGGTTCTAATCAAAAAGGCGAGGCCATGATCAAATGTATTGCGGGCGCAATTATGATCTTTTTTGCACTAAGCTTGTTATATGGCACGATGGAGGCTGTAACAGGTGGCGCAGCCTTGTTTGGTGGGTAAAGAAAAGGGCAGCGTTTGCTGCCCATTTATTTGAAAATAGATTATTCAACCCAAGTAACGATTTCTTCAATTGGTCTACGTGATTTTTTAGTAATGTCTCTCGCACGATAACCAAATGTTGCTGCCACAGATACGCCCCATTCATTTGGATCAAAAAGACCTTCAGCGGCTAAAACTTCATTCATTTTATCGTAGTTAAAGCCTTCAATCGGGCAAGAATCAACACCGATAGCGGCGGCACCAGTGAGCATATTCGCTAATGCGATGTAGGTTTGTTTGCTTGCCCAGTCAAATAATGCACGCTCGCTTTCTGCGGTTTTCATTTGAACTTCTTGTAAGTCTTTGTATTTTGCCAAGGCTTTTTCTAATTGCTCACCTTGTAAACCTCTACGCACCGCTACATCACGGAAGAAAGGCGTGTCATAGCGCGCATTTTTCTTCGCAAGAATGATCACTAAATGGCTACAATCATCTAATTGATATTGCATACCCCAGCTAAAAGGTTTGAGTTTATCGCGTAATGCTTTATTTTGAATAATTAAGAACTTCCATGGCTCAGAGCCGACAGAGCTTGGTGATAAACGAGCAAATTCTAAAATTGCCGCGAAATCTTCTTGGCTAATTTTTTTATTTGGATCGTAATAACGTGTGGAGCAGCGATTTTCGAATACCTGAAGCATTTGTTCGCGTGTAATTTGACTCATGTTTTCTTCCTCTTAACATTATCTAATTTGTGATCTTTTGACCGCACTTTAGCGCTCTTTCCAATATCCAATCCACTCTTTGAGTAATTGCATATTTTTCGTAATCGCGCCACCTTGTGGAATAAAATGCATCATATTGAGTCCATAACTGTCAGGCGTAATGCCTTCGCCTACACTTGCAGGTAATACATCAAAACCTTGTTGTTGGAACAATAATTTTGCACGTTGCATATGCCATTCATTGGTGACTAAAATAATTTTGTGAATACCTTCTTTTTCCAATATTTGTTTGGTGAAAAGTGCATTTTCTTTGGTAGTAAGTGCTTTAGGTTCAATCCATTTAGTTGGCACATTAAAGAAGTTTTGGAGTTCTTCCGCAGCGATTTTTGCTTCAATGGCGCCAGTTGGACTCGCCCCTGTAATTAATAGTGGCAAGTGCGTTTCTTTTTGCAAGAATGCGGCATAGCGTAAGCGTTCAAGCTGAATACCTGTTGAAGCTAATGGTGCATAAAGCTCTTTGCTATCACGTAAACCACCGCCAAGTAAAACGATCGCTTGAGCTTGTTGATAATCTTGCAGTGTTAAATGATCTTCAGTAATGAGACTGTCTTTAAGTACTTGTGCAGTGTAAGGAATGCTTAAAAGATAGAGTAGTGAGAAACCAAGTGCGGTCGAAATTCGGCTTAATTTTTTGAAATTGAATTTAGCTAGAATAAGTGAAAGTCCCCATAAAATTAAAATATTAAATGGGGGAAGAATCATGGCTGTAATCAGTTTTTTCAATTCAAACATTATTTATCCAATTCAACAAAATCTAATTCTTTGGTCCATAATTTGGCATAGCTACTATTTTTGCCATAAGAGTTATCGCAAACACGATTTGGAATTTCTAACAAGCAAGAGAAAATATGACCATGTAAGCGAGTTGTGGTCACTTTGTCATTCGCTAAGAACACCTGAGCAACGCGTTTTACAATGCGTTGAGTATAGGCATACCAGAATTGATGGCAAAGATCTTTCAGCCAACCCAGACCAAATTTATTGGCCATTTTACTCATTCGCCAGCTTACTGCTAAAACAACATCGTCTTCTGTTGAAAGAATATCTTCCCAGTCTTTTACGTTGCTGTTAGCAGGCAGTTGAGCAAGGATATTTTTCTCGATATCACTCGCTTCAATATCTTTACGTAGGAAGTAAAGTTGCTCACCAGTTTTGCCTTGTTTCGTTTCCATGGTGCCATAAAGCTGATGAGCCATGTCCGGTGATAAATAAACATGATCAGAAAATTGAGCAAATAGATTCGCGGTTCTTTCGTCACGAGCCAATAAATGACAATCACTGTGGCTACGGAAAAGTGCGGCTGATTTTTGCAGATTTTCTTCGTGTTTAAAATAAGCAGTTTGTGGCAACACAATAATGCGATTATTCGGGAAATGCGTCACCATTTCTTCACGGATCTTTTGGTGCTGCGGATAAAGATCGCCAAAATTACCGCCACCATGTAAAAGGATGGTAGTGTTTGGTGTAATTTTCGCTTTAACCTCTTCAAGATCTAAATCATATTCGCAACGTTTTAAGGTCACATTAATATGGTGATCTTTAAAAAATTGCTCGGTTCCGTGATAAATCAGCAAATCGCCCACGTTCAAATGAAGTGGGTAGTCGAAATAAAATACGTCGTTTTTATCTTTGATCACTTCGACAATAGGATTCAGTTTGTTTTTTAAATCAATAAGGAGTTGATTCATTTTTTTACTCTTTTCTTTAAATAGCTAAACAAGAAATTTTTTTCTGCTGTGTTTAATCCGAAGATTAAAATGACACAGATTAATACCATTTCTAAAATGATGGATTGTCCAATAAATTCCAATAAAGAATAGCTGCGGGTGGTATCTGATATATAGATGATACCTAATAGCAGGCCAAACACCACACCGACATTCACTAAATATGAGACAAATTCTTTGTGGTTAAATTTAATTTTTTTATTAATAAAATATAATCGATAGATTTGTGAGATGACCATCGTACTAAATTTACCCACAAAGGCAAATACTGGATTATAGCCTAGTGTGAACAAATAATAAGCCAAAGGCACCGTACAAAGATCAATTAACGCCACGATGATATTGTATTGTTTTACGGTGGATGTGCCAATCGCTAATGCACTCATCCAAAATGCACCTGCCATTGCACTGATTAATAAGCAAGCAATAATAGCTTGTACAAGTTGTTCAGTATATTGCGGAAGATGATCGCCTAGCCAGAATGTCAGTAAGGTATGGGTGAAATACAATACAGGCGCAGAGAGAATTGCCATTAAATAAAGTGAATATTTTGAAATCCCAAGAATTAATTGGCGATTGCGATCATAATCTTTTGCTGCATAAGACTGAACTAACTGCGGATTAGCTGCCATTTGGAAATTATTCACAAAGCTATAAACAGCACCTTCTACTTGTGTTGCAATCGCAACAGCGGCATTGACTGCCACACCAAAGAATAAGTTAGACACCATATTCAAGCCTTGTGTTGAACCCACATAAGCGACTTGCCCCATAAGCATCCAACCGGAAAAACTCACCATTTCTTTGGTTTTACTTAAATCTTTATATAAACGGAAACGTGCGGCTTCTTTGAAATAATATTTAGTGAATAACACATAAAGGGAGAGCACGATTAAGCTGACTGAAAGCAATAAGAAACCATAAGTAATCAACTTATCGTAATGCGTAATGTGGCTTAAGATAAAGACAGAAGTTAGCTTTAAAATGGTTTCACCTAATCCCAACCACGCATAGAATCCCATTTTCTCGTGTGCAACAATCATGGCATTAAATGGCACCTTGATGATTTCAACAAGGGCAATAATTAATGCTAATTGGTAAACGATATTTGCCGCTTGCAAGCGTTCAGCGGGGATCACCAATTTGTGATTTAAAAACCATAAACCTACGGTTTCAGCTAACACGAATACGATAAAAATAATGAGTAGGTGATTTAAGATACTAATATTAAAGACTTTATTGACACGTTGAATGTCATTCGAGGCTTTTTCTACGTTAATAAAACGCTGAGTAGTGGCGGTCATTGTGCCATTAAAAAAGGAAAATAAGACTACGACCCCCATCACAATGTTATAGATACCAAAATCTTCTACTCCCAAAACCTGTAATACCACACGAGAGATATACAGCATGGCTCCCATGTTGAAAAGCATTCGGATGTAGAGAAATAGCGTATTTTTTGCAATGGTTTTATTTGACATTGTGAAAATGAAATTAGAAAAATTGGGGGAATTATAGGGGGGATTGGTGTGTGTAGCAAGCATTGTGCAAGTTCTTGGTACTTGTGCGAGGCTGGTACATAAAGAAAAAATCCCAAGCTAAAAAGCTTGGGATTGCAATATGGTGCAATTAGTTCACTTATATTTTGTTATAAATAAGTGGAACTGAAATGAGTTTAGTCGATTTTTTACATAATAAAACCGCCACAAGGCCAGTTTGAATTAGTTGGTTTCTCGTATTATTTTCTTAGCAATATCTAAATTAAGTTTTTGTATTGCTTGGAAATTAATAATATAGTAGATAATTGCTATTATAGATATTACAAGTGTCAAAGATTTAATATCAAACTTAATAATTATATTGAGTAAACTAAATTTTATCGGAATTTGAAAGTTAAAGTTAAAAATAGTTTGTATTATAAATAAACTAGTAGATAACCCAAAGTAAAATAAAAAAGAGCCCCTCACTTGGAGTATGTTAGTCTCAATAAGGGAGTATATGCTCTCATTTTTTATTCCGCTCGGATTAAAAGTACATATAACACCCATCCCTATTGAGAACATTATCCCTGATACAGTATAAATTGTATTTACTAAGCTCTCTATTTTATTTTTATCATATTCATAAAAAAACATAGAGGATATTATAATTGCCAATAGAATGCTAATTATTAATATAACTATCTTATTATTTTTTTTCACTTTCAAGGTCTTTTATAAAGATTTCCATTTGTTGTAAGAGGGTTTTTTCATTAAGTTTTCCACTATCTGTTGTGTCAACATCAACTTGCTTTGTTTTCTCAAGTTCACTTCCTGTAACAGATTTTCCACCTCTAGTCTTAAATGAGATGTTATCTAAATCAGAGACGGGTTTCAACATTGCTGAAAATATTTTTTTTACGTCTTCAGTCGAGTTTTTAGTTGGCTTTTTAATTTGTATTAGTAACTTCGCTGATACAAGCTGGCTAAAATCGATATCTTCTAGGTCATTTGCATCTTTGAGTAATTCTCTTAGGTGCTCTATGGCAATATTTGTGATGTCTTTAAATTTGGATGTAATTGATGTTTCTGCATTGTTTTTATAGGTTTCTTCAAGGTTTGTTTTATTGTTATTGCTAGGATCCTGAATAACAAAAGACTTTACGTTACTTAGGTCATACTCTTCTTTAAGTTCTATCACAGGATTAATCTCAACAAGCTCATCTAATAACCAGTTTAAATAGGTTTGCAAGCGCGTAATAGTGGTTCTACCTGATAGATTTGTTACAACAAAGCGATTGGAAAGTAAGAAATAATAATGATCTTTGTATATGGCGCTTGTATTAAGTTTAGTATTTAGTAAATCGCTAATTAGGAAGTTTTGCTTTTTGAAAAGGTTGTCATCAATATGCTGCACATTTTCACCAGGGGCAATTCTCAACATTGTTGCAAATACAATATTAGGTTTGCTTGTATCAAAGTAAGATATTAAATCTTCTTCTTTTTTGGGATCGTCTGCACTTAATAGCATTCTTCTTTCATTACTAGATGGAGAGTTCTCTAGTTTTTGTTTTAATAGAGTTGCGAGTTGAACAGATTTGCTAATATTGCTATTTGTAATCTCAAATGCTCTAAGTTTAACTTGTTTAGTCATATTTTTCCTTAGGTACTAATTGATATAAATCGATAATAATAATTATCGTTGGTTTATAAAGTGGTAATTACTTGGACTACACTATACATGCAGCAAAAAAAGAAACTACTTGGCGTAATTCTATGATGAAATATACAAAAATCGTTAAAAGTTAGCAATGTTTTAGTTTTTAAAATTAGTAGGAATTTAAAAGGGGATATTTAACTAGCCGATTTAAAAAAGGATTACATGAAAGAAAAAAGCCAGTAGAAATTTACTGGCTTTGATAGGTGGTGCGACTAGCTGGACTCGAACCAGTGACCCCCACCATGTCAAGGTGGTGCTCTAACCAACTGAGCTATAGTCGCGTAAAAGATGTGGCAGATGATAAACAGTTTTAATGATGAAAACAAGGGGATTTGTTTTAAGTTAAATTTAGCTGCTAAAAAAATAACCAAAATTTGTTGCAAAAACTCTCAGTGCTTGTTTTGATTTTGCAGTGGTTTAAGCGTATAATGCGCGACGGTTTTTATCTCGGATGAGCCGAAATTAAAAAAGCTTTTTTAAATTGTAACTATTTGTGGAGTTTAGATAATGTCTAGAAAATTAAGAAGAACGAAGATTGTATGTACAATGGGTCCAGCTACAGACCGCGATAACAATCTTGAAAAAATTATCGCAGCAGGCGCTAATGTTGTACGTATGAACTTTTCTCACGGTACACCAGATGATCATATTGAGCGTGCTGAGCGTGTTCGTTCGATCGCGAAAAAATTAGGTAAAACCGTGGCAATTTTAGGTGACTTACAAGGTCCTAAAATTCGTGTTTCTACTTTTAAAGACGGCAAAATTTTCTTAAATGTTGGCGATAAATTTATTCTTGATGCGGAATTACCAAAAGGTGAAGGTAATCAAGAAGCCGTTGGTTTAGACTATAAAACTCTTCCACAAGATGTTGTTCCTGGCGATATTCTTTTATTAGATGATGGCCGTGTTCAATTAAAAGTCCTTTCTACTGACGGTGCAAAAGTATTTACTGAAGTGACTGTTGGTGGTCCATTATCAAACAATAAAGGGATCAACAAATTAGGCGGTGGTTTATCTGCAGATGCATTAACTGAAAAAGATAAAGCAGATATCATCACAGCTGCACGTATCGGTGTAGATTACTTAGCTGTATCTTTCCCTCGTTCAAGTGCAGATTTAAACTATGCGCGTGAATTAGCAAAACAAGCAGGTTTAGACGCGAAAATCGTTGCTAAAGTTGAACGTGCTGAAACGGTTGTTGATGAAGCAGCAATGGATGATATCATCTTAGCTTCTGATGTCATCATGGTTGCGCGTGGTGACTTAGGTGTTGAGATTGGTGACCCAGAATTAGTTGGTGTACAGAAAAAATTAATTCGTCGTTCACGTCAATTAAACCGTGCGGTTATTACTGCAACTCAAATGATGGAGTCAATGATCAGCAACCCAATGCCTACTCGTGCAGAAGTGATGGACGTGGCAAATGCGGTATTGGATGGTACTGACGCGGTAATGCTTTCAGCAGAAACTGCAGCAGGGCAATATCCAGCTGAGACTGTGGCGACAATGGCTCGCGTATGTTTAGGTGCAGAAAAAATGCCAAGCATCAATATTTCTAAACACCGTTTAGATCGTGAGTTCAGAGATATTGAAGAATCTGTAGCGATGTCAGCAATGTACGCAGCAAACCACTTAAGCGGTATTGCAGCAATCATTACATTAAGCCACTCTGGTCGTACACCATTATTAATGTCACGTATCAGCTCAGGTTTACCAATCTTTGCACTTTCTCGTGTTCAAGAAACATTAAACCGTTGTGCATTATACCGCGGTGTGACACCAGTTCATTTTGATGGTGAATCTCGTAGCTCTGCGGGTGCAAAAGCAGCGATTAACCTATTAAAAGAAAAAGGTTATTTAGTTTCTGGTGATGTTGTTTTATTAACACAGGGTGATGAGTCAGAAGGTACAACTAACGTTTGTCGAACTTTAACTGTTGAATAATCAACATTCATGAATAAAAAAGAGCGGTGGATTTTTCCACCGTTTTTTTATATCTAAAATATTGAAAATATTGACCACACTTTTTTCTTAAAACCACCTCGTATTTGCGGTATCATAAGCACAGTTTTTAGTTTAAATTGAAATCCTTATGGCATCACAAAGACAAATCCAATCTCCAGATCAGAAAACTGAACAAGTTAGCATCCCGCCTCATTCCACTGAAGCTGAACAAGCCGTACTTGGCGGCATTATGTTGAGTAATCAACATTGGGATGGTATTGCAGAAAGAGTGATTGCTGAGGATTTTTATACTTTTGCGCATAAAGCAATCTTCCAAACCATGGAAGAATTAATGCGCAACCAAACACCGATTGATTTAATCACCCTTGATCAAGCCCTTAAAGCGAAAGGTATTAGTGATTCTGTAGGCGGTTTTGCTTATTTAGCGGATCTTTCTAATAATACGCCAAATGCCATTAATATTTTGGCTTATGCTGAAATCGTGCGTGAAAAAGCGATTTTGCGTGAGCTTATTGCTGTGGGAAATCGTATCGCAGAAAACAGCTATTCTCCGAAAGGCAAAGACATCAAAATGGTGTTGGATGAAGCCGAGAGAGAAGTGTTTGCTATTGCTGAAAAACGCAGTTCTTCAACTGAAGGACCACAAAATGTGATCAGCGTGTTGGAAAGTACTATTGCTCGAATTGACACCTTAAGTAAGCTTGAAAATCATAGCGGTGTGACAGGGGTCACAACGGGCTTTGTTGACTTAGATAAGAAAACAGCAGGTTTACAGCCTTCAGACCTCATCATTGTCGCTGCACGTCCTTCTATGGGTAAAACCACGTTTGCGATGAACCTTTGTGAAAATGCCGCCATGGCAAGTGATAAGCCTGTGTTGGTATTCAGTTTAGAGATGCCTGCGGAACAAATCATGATGCGTATGATTGCCTCTCTTGCTCGCGTGGACCAAACCAAAATTCGTACTGGTCAAAATTTGGATGAAACGGAATGGAGCAAAATTGCCAGCGTGTTTGGGATGTTTAAGCAAAAAAATAACCTTTATATCGATGATTCTTCAGGTTTAACCCCAACAGAATTGCGCTCTCGAGCACGTCGTGTGTACCGCGAAAACAATGGTTTGAGCATGATTATGGTGGATTACCTTCAGTTAATGCGTGCACCGGCATTCTCAGATAACCGAACCTTAGAGATTGCTGAGATTTCACGTTCTTTAAAAGCCTTAGCGAAAGAATTAGAAGTCCCCGTTGTAGCTCTTTCCCAGCTTAACCGTACGTTGGAACAACGTGCAGATAAACGCCCAGTAAACTCGGACTTGCGTGAATCAGGCTCTATTGAACAGGATGCTGACTTGATCATGTTTATTTATCGTGACGAAGTGTATAACGATAATTCTGAAGATAAAGGTGTTGCTGAAATCATTATTGGTAAACAACGTAACGGTCCGATTGGTCGTGTACGTTTAGCATTTAACGGTCAATTCTCACGCTTTGATAACCTTGCCGAACAGCGTGAATACAGAGATGATTATTAGGCAATAGATAACGGATTAGAAAAATGAACGTAAAACCAGCAACAGCGAAAATCAGTTCGCTTGCCCTAAAACATAATTTACAAGTTATTAAAGAAAAAGCACCACACAGCAAAATTATTGCCGTGGTAAAAGCAAACGCATATGGTCACGGCGTGGTATTTGTCTCATCGGCTTTAGAAAGCATGGTGGACTGCTTTGCCGTGGCTCGTTTGGAAGAGGCGTTATCTTTACGCTCTAACGGCATTATCAAACCAATCTTATTGCTAGAAGGCTTTTTTGATGAAAAAGATTTACCGATTATTGCGGTAAATAACATTGAAACGGTGGTACATAACCGTGAACAGCTTGAAGCATTAAAACGAGCTGTGGTACCAAGTCCAATCAAAGTTTGGTTGAAGATTGATACTGGTATGCACCGTTTAGGTGTGTCACTTGATGAAGTGGATTATTTTTATCAAGAGCTGAAAAAACTCCCTCAAATTCAACCTCTCTTAGGTTTTGTGAGTCATTTTAGCCGTGCTGATGAGTTAGATTCCGATTATACTCAAGTTCAGCTCGATCGTTTTCTTCAAGCCACAAAAAATAAAGAGGGAGAGCGAACCATTGCCGCATCAGGCGGGATTTTATTCTGGCCAGAAGCCCATTTAGATTGCATTCGTCCTGGTATTATTATGTATGGCATTTCACCAACGGATACTGTCGGCGCTGAATTTGGTTTAATCCCCGTGATGAACTTAACTTCTTCATTGCTTGCGGTGCGTGAACATAAAAAAGGTGAACCTGTTGGCTATGGTGGCATTTGGACCAGTCCGAAAGATACCAAAATTGGTGTTGTCGCTATTGGATACGGTGATGGATATCCGCGTGATGTGCCAGAAGGTACGCCAGTTTATCTAAATGGTCGTATCGTTCCTATTGTCGGTCGCGTCTCAATGGATATGCTAACGGTAGACTTAGGCGCAGATAGCCAAGATAAAGTCGGTGATGAAGTGATTTTATGGGGTAAGGAATTACCAATTGAAACGGTAGCTAAATACAGTGGTATTTTAAGCTATGAATTGATTACAAAATTAACCCCGCGTGTTATAACAGAATATGTCGATTAATTGTTTTTGCAAGAAAGCAAAAATGTAAAGAATTCAATTTTTAAAAGGAAATATTCATGAAAAACATCAATCCAACCAATACACAAGCGTGGAAAGCGCTTGAAGCTCACCAATCTCAACTGGCTCATACCACGATTGCTGATTTGTTTAAGCAAGAAGAAAATCGTTTTAATGACTATTCTTTAACTTTTGAAAATCAAATCTTAGTAGATTTTTCAAAAAATAAAATTAATCAAGAAACCCTCAAATTACTTCGTCAATTAGCCAAAGAGTCTGCATTAGATGAAGCGATTAATGCCATGTTTACAGGCGAAAAGATTAATCGTACAGAAAATCGAGCTGTATTACATACCGCACTTCGTAACCGTTCAAATACACCTGTCTATGTAGATGGCAAAGATGTGATGCCAGAAGTGAATGCCGTATTAGCGAAAATGAGTGCGTTCTGTGAGCGTGTGATTTCAGGTGAATGGAAAGGTTATACGGGAAAAGCGATTACTGATGTGGTGAATATTGGTATCGGTGGTTCGGACTTAGGTCCTTACATGGTGACTGAAGCGCTTCGTCCTTATAAAAATCACTTGAATATGCACTTCGTTTCAAACGTGGATGGAACCCATATCGCTGAAACGTTGAAAAAAGTAAATCCTGAAACCACACTTTTCTTAGTCGCATCTAAAACCTTTACCACACAAGAAACTATGACCAATGCGAATTCTGCACGTGATTGGTTATTGGCGGCTGCGAAAGATAACAGCGCGGTGGCAAAACACTTTGCTGCACTTTCGACCAACGGTAAAGCGGTAGCAGAATTCGGTATTGATACAAACAACATGTTTGAGTTCTGGGATTGGGTTGGTGGCCGTTATTCTTTATGGTCTGCAATCGGTCTTTCAATCGCACTTTCAATCGGCTTTGATAATTTTGAAGCACTCTTAAGTGGTGCGCACGAAATGGATAAACATTTCCGTACCGCACCATTAGAAAAAAATATTCCTGCAACATTAGCGTTAGTCGGTTTATGGAATACCAATTTCCTCGGTGCACAAACTGAAGCAATTTTACCTTATGACCAATATTTACACCGTTTTGCCGCTTATTTCCAACAAGGCAATATGGAATCAAACGGTAAATATGTCGATCGTAATGGCGATGTTATCCGTGATTATCAAACTGGTCCAATTATTTGGGGCGAACCAGGTACAAACGGTCAACATGCGTTCTACCAATTGATTCACCAAGGTACGATGTTAATTCCTTGTGACTTTATCGCACCTGCACAAAGCCATAATCCATTAGGTGATCACCACAGCAAATTGTTATCAAACTTCTTTGCACAAACTGAAGCACTTGCTTTCGGTAAAACCAAAGAAGAAGTAGAAGCCGAGTTTGTGAAAGCCGGTAAATCGTTGGATGAGGTAAAAGACATTGTGCCATTTAAAGTCTTTACCGGTAATAAACCGACCAACTCTATTTTAGTGCAAAAAATTACACCATTTGTTCTTGGCGCGTTAATTGCGATGTACGAACACAAAATTTTTGCACAAGGTGTGATTTTCAATATCTTTAGTTTCGACCAATGGGGCGTGGAATTAGGTAAACAATTAGCGAACCGAATTCTTCCTGAATTGGCAGACAAAGAGAAAGTCTCAAGCCATGATAGCTCAACCAATGGATTGATTAACCAATTCAAAGCATGGCGATAAGATAATGGAAAGCAAAAGAGCGGTCAAAATTGACCGCTCTTTTTTATTTTAATCAAACTGATTTGACTTTCCACATACAGACTACGCTGATAAAAATTAATGCCACAGCGACATAAAAAACAGAGTTGTAATGCCAAATTTCCGCAATAATACCCGCAATAGGACCTCCGATAATCCAACTGCTTTTTGCTGCATTACTGAATAGCGTAGTGGCTGTGCCCATTTTAGTCGGCATTAAGTCTTGGAAATACACCATGCCAATCGTAGCGGTAATACCAATAAAAATCGCATTAAGCATTTGTAATCCGATAAGCTGCCAAGTTTGCTCAGCAAATAATAAGCTTGAGTAGAAGGCGAGACCTGAAACTAAAGCAATCATCATCAAGCGTTTTTTACTGAAGTATTTGGTGAGGTAACCCGCTAATATCATCACGGGGATTTCCAATCCCGCAGCAGTTCCCATTAATGTTCCTGCTAATTCTTTGCCTAAATGTAACTCATTAATCACAAATAATGGCATATTGATGAGATACGTGCTGTTACAGGTCCAAAGCAATAGGTTAGCGATGAACAAGTAAATCACACTTTTTCTTGGTGGCGTATTGTCTAAAATCTCTTGATTTTTAACCGCACTTTGACGAGGAATTTTCGGCAATAATTTGCTGACGCCTGCACAAAGTAAAAAGGCAGAACCCGCCACCAAATACATATAATCAAAGCCCCAGTTTAGCGCAATGAAAAAGGAAAGTGGCGGCCCCACAATCCAGGCGAGAGAGATTTGAGTTCGCATAATTGTGGTGAACATCACCGCTTCACGATGGCTGCTTTCAGCATATTCTCTTGCTAAAGCAAAAGATTGCGGATTAGCGGATGAGCCTAATCCTAACAATGTTGTACCGATAATAATCAACACATAATAATTTCGGCTATAAGCAAAAATCAGGCATCCAAGCACAGCAATCAAACAGCAAACAATCATCACTTTGCGACGATCATCTTGCTTATCAGAATATTTCGCCAGAATTTGGCTCAAGATAATGCCAATAATGGCATTGACGGAATAGAACAAGCCCACAAAAAAAGGTGAAACCTGAATCTCTTGTGACAGATATAAACTCAAGGTCGGCGTCTGAAACGCAGAGGCAATCCCCGTTAAAAAGGCAATCAATAGAAAATTGAACGCCACAAGATTAGATGGTGTTGCGTTTTGTTGTTGAACAAACATAGTCATTACTTAATAAGAGAACATGGTTGGAAATAAAAGTGCGGTTAATTTTAACCGCACTTGAGTTGATTATTTGTCATATTGAATTGCTGGTAAATAACCAATCATTAAATCCAATGGACGGCTACAGCTTATTGTATTTTCTCTGTTCTCAATGAAAAATCTTGATGTCATCGCTTTTTCACCCTGATTAAAGAAAATTTCAATAATTGAACGATCAAAGAAAATTTCGACAGTTTGTAGATTTTCAACTTCGCAGAAGCGTTTGGTATCGAATTTTTCCATTAATTCGGTTTGTTCGCTTTGACTGCGATCTAAGCAAACCAAGCCATTTTCATAAGAAAGTCGTAATGATTGTCCTTTTTCATTTTGGAAGAAGGTTAAGTCAAAGGCTTGGTTATTTGCCTCAAATTTAATATACGCACGATCTAAATTAGCAATATCCGCTTTTTCATTGAGATGAAGCGCAGAACGTGCGGTAAGATTTTTGTATATTTTATCAATCGGGCATTGATAAATTTTCGAACCTTCTAAACGCAATTCTCTTGGTAAGGTTAAAGCTGAGTGCCATTTAAATTTGTCTGTTGGATAAGTTAAATCTGGCAAACCAATCCAACCGAAAAGCACGGCATGAGTTTGGTTATCTAAGCCAGCAAATGTTTGTGGGGCATAGAAATCAAAGCCTTGATCCAACTCACTAATATATTCTGCTTCAAAGGTTAAATCCGTTAATTTACCCACAGCATAAGTCGCATGATAATTATTCTGGAATTGATGTGCTTCTCGAACTTTACCTTGTGGCGACCAAATAAAGACATCTTTATCACCGAACTTCAATAGGTCAGGGCATTCCCACATAAACACGTTTGTATTGTCAAAAGCTGGTAAGGAAAGCTCGCCTAATAAACGAGGCGTATCTTCAAGATTGTCCATTTCAAAAATAATGGCTGTTCCCGTGAGGTTTTCTCGCTGTGCACCGCAGATAAAACGGATTTTGCCGTCTTTAGTTAAATACGGTTTAGGATCGCGAACATGCTCTGTATAACCTTCTGGCGCATTTTCAATTAACGGACGTTTGCTAAGCAACTTCCCGTTAAGATCGAAAATCGCTAAATTTTGATAAGGCACGCGTTGATTATCACTTGGACGACGAGTATTGCCAGTGTAGAACATGGCCAATTTATCACCGACTTTTAAAGCACCCCCCGAATAACAGCCGTGAGACTCAAAAAGTTCACAAGGAATCAGATCATCCGCTGATTGGTAATGTTGGAAGTCTTTCGTGATTAAATGCTTCCAATGTTTCATCCCGTGAATTGCATCGAATGGAAACCATTGATAGAACAGATGATATTTCTCTCCATCGAAGATCAAACCATTCGGATCATTCATCAAGCCAGTTGGTGGGGCAATATGAAAGTGCGGTCGGAAACCCTTGTCTTTTTGCACAGTTTGAGCAATTTCCGCAAGTTCGCCTTTTTCTGCAGCTAGGATACTTTTGTATTTGCCATTATTGAAAATAATCATCGTGATCGTGCCTCGTTAATGTGATCGGGTAAGTAAAAGGTGCAATAATTTGCATCTTTAATTCTTAGTTGGCTAGGAACGCTGCTAATTGTGCTTTATTTGGTAGCGCAGACATCGCCCCTTTTGCTGTCGTAGCAAGGGCGCCACAAGCATTGGCTTGACGGATAATTTGTACAAGCACCTCATTTTCTTTCCAGTTTGGATGCTGTGAAAGTCCAGCAAGCAGACCACCAACGAAGGCATCGCCAGCACCCGTTGTATCAACAGGTTGTAAGGCTTTTCCAGAAATCACATCTTTCTTACCTTCTAAGTGATAGAGTGCACCATCTTTACCTAAAGTCACGATAATCAATTTTTCAGGATAAAGTGCGGTCACTTTTTCAAAGGCTTTTTCAAGGCTGTCAGTATTAGTCAAAAGCGTTAATTCTTCTTCAGAGAATTTCAATACGTCAGCTAATGCAACCGCTTCCATTACCACGGTTTTCATTTCTTCTAAGCTTGACCAAAGCGATTCACGTAGATTTGGATCAAAAGAGAAGAAACCGCCAGCGGCTTTAATACGACGAATGGCTTCGAAAGTTGCTTCGCGTGATGGATTATTAATCAGCGCAATAGAGCAGCAATGCAGCCATTCACCTTGTTGGAATGGGGGTAAATCACTAGCTTGTAAAAACTGATCCGCACTTGGGTTTACCATAAAGGTAAAGCTACGTTCGCCATTATCTAAGCCGACGATAACTGTAGAGGTGCGATGTTGCGGATCTAAAATCATATGTTGTGTATTCACATTTTCCGCATTTAAGGTATCTTGCATAAATTGGCCAAGCGGATCATTACCTACACGACCAATAAAAGCACTCGGGCTGCCTAAACGCGCGACACCAACTGCCACATTTGCAGGCGCACCACCGGCACAGCGTAAATAATGATTTTCACCGTCAGGAATAAGATCGACAACCGCATCACCGGTTACCCAGATTTTTGGGCTCATATATTTTCCTTCTATTGTGGATATCAGTTAAAAAATAACCGCACTTAAAAAGAGCGGTCATTTTCATAGGTGTTTTATGCGATGGTTACGCGTGCGAATTTACGTTTACCGACTTGGTAAACATTTGTGCCTTTCGGTGCGTTGGCTTTCATGTCTTCGACTTTTTCACCATTGATTTTCACACCACCTTGTTTCGCTGAGCGAATCGCTTCAGAAGTAGAAGGAACCAGTCCTGCTTCTTTTAACAAGGTCGCTAAACCAATTTCGCCTTCAAAGGTGAATTCAGGCATTTCATCCGGCATTGCACCTTTTTGGAAACGGTTAATAAATTCTTGTTCAGCTGCCTCTGCAGCTGCTTCATCATGGAAACGTGCGATGATTTCTTTGGCTAATAAAATTTTCACATCACGTGGGTTTTTACCATTGGCTACTTCTGCTTTTAATTCCACAATTTCAGTGAGTGGGCGGAAAGAAAGTAAGTTGTACCAATCCCACATTAATTCATCCGAGATCGACATGATTTTACCGAACATATCGCTTGGTGCATCTGTCACGCCGATGTAGTTGCCTAATGATTTAGACATTTTCTTCTCACCATCTAAACCAACAAGTAATGGAAGCGTAATCGCTACCTGTGGTTTTTGACCGGCTGATTTTTGTAACTCACGACCAACAAGTAAGTTGAATTTTTGGTCAGTACCACCAAGTTCCACGTCTGCTTCTAATGCAACAGAGTCATAACCTTGTAATAAAGGATAAATAAATTCGTGAATTGCGATAGGTTGGTTGTTACCAAAACGTTTTTTGAAGTCATCACGTTCTAGCATACGCGCTACGGTGTAGTTGCTTGCTAAACGGATCATCCCTTCAGTACCCAATTTACCCAACCATTCAGAGTTGAATACGATTTTTGTTTTTTGAGGGTCTAGAATTTTGTAAATCTGTTCTTTATAGGTTTCCGCATTGCGAAGCACGTCTTCACGGCTAAGCGGTGGGCGAGTGGTGTTTTTACCAGATGGGTCACCGACCATACCAGTGAAATCACCGATTAAGAAATAGACTTCGTGGCCTAATTGTTGGAATTGACGAAGTTTGTTTAATACCACGGTATGCCCTAAGTGAATATCTGGAGCAGTAGGGTCTGCACCAAGTTTAATTTTAAGTGGGCGATTTTCTTTCAGTTTCTCGATTAAATCTGCTTCAGAAAGAATCTCATCAGTACCGCGTTTTAGTTCTGCGAGAACGGTATTAATATCAGTCATTCTATTTCCTAATGTTATTTCAATATTAAAGGCTACATTATAGAGAATATGGCTGAAATGAAAAGATTGAGATGAAAAAAAACGCCTATTTGTGGGGAAATAGGCGTGAAGTTGGAGTGATTATCTGTTTGTTTTTGGAATGTCTAGATGATAACTATTCTCAAATGTCTTGTCAATAATAAAATGCAAATAATTCTCAATTATTTTTTTAATCGATGTAAGGTACACTTTCTGTGAGAGAAAGTGCGGTCGGAATTCCATCTGAAATGTCAAATTTTCCCGCATAAGCATAAGCTTCAACGCCCTGAGATTTGGCGTCTTTTAAAAGACGATCATATTCAGGATCTACAAACTCAGCGATTTTAAAACGATCGAAGCTATCATGTAGTCCGGCAAAGAGAACAACGGCGCGATGTCCTTGTTTTTTCATGGCTAAAAGCTCACGAACATGTTTTTGCCCACGGGTAGTAACGGCATCGGGAAACATTCCTAATGTACCTTTTACGAAGGTGATTGATTTCACTTCAACATAGCAATCTGGCAAGCCTTTACCTTTAAGTAAGAAGTCGATACGGCTGTTTTCTTCACCATATTTCACTTCAGGATAAATTTCATCGTACATAGCCAGTTCTTTGATTTGTTTGTTTTGCAAGGCTTCAAAGACTAACTGGTTGGATCTGTGCGTGTTAATGCAAACAAGTTGGCCATTTGCTAATTGAGTTAACTCCCAACTGTGTGGATATTTGCGCGTTTGGCTATCAGAATGAGAGTACCAAACGGTATCACCTTTTTCACCACAGCCAGTCATTGCACCTGTATTAGCACAATGAATCGTGATCACTTCACCGTTTGGTAATTCAATATCAGTTAAAAAGCGTTTATAGCGACGAATTAATTTTGCGGGTTGTAGGGTAGGGAGTTGCATAGCTTATTCCTTGTTAAAAGAAAGTGCGGTCGAATTTTATGACGAAATTGACCGCACTTTGTCTTTATGAATGTTTAGTAGATATCAAACGATTATTCAATGGCATATTCAATGGTCACGACTAAGCGTGCTTTTTTCTCAATGGTGCTTGTGTCGTAGCTACCAGTGTAATCGCTAGAGTCATCGGCATCAGGATTTGGCGCTTGAATGTAGAATGGCCCTTGTGAAGCGGATTTTAACACGCCAACTTTCACGTTACTGGTTTTCGCAAACTCTTCAGCACGAACATGTGCATCTTGTGTGGCTTTTGAAATTAATTCACGTTTAATTTGTTCAAGATTTTCTAAGTAATAATTTGGATCACCAAAACTAATATCTTGGTTGTTGGCAACCAATTGGTGAATATTGGTGAGCGCTTTTTGTAACTTAGTCAGTTCTTTGGTTGAAATTCTGATTGCTCTTGATGCATCAAAGCCATTGTCTCTACTTTTGGTTTCACCTTTTTCATTTTCATAATAGTCAGTATGAGTAGAAACATCTAATTCTGTGATTTCTCGATTTTCATCAGTGAAACCTTGTGCTTTAAGGAAACGAACGGCTTCATTCAAGTTTTTCTGATTAGCTGCCATTGCATCATTATAAGTTGGGCCCCAACCATTTACACGAATAACCCACGTACCTTGTGTTGAGGTATAGTGACTTTCTGCCAAGCCTTTAACTGAAATAGAACCAGTTTGGCGTAAATTTTTAAATTGATTACCTAAGATAAACGCTGATGCCATCAATCCAACTGCGAGAATGATGCCAAAAATAGCGAGATAAGATTTTTTGCTGTTCATATAATGTCCATGATGTGGAATAAAGGAGTGCTTATTATAATGTAATTCATCTTATTGAGTAAGTTAATTTATTCACTATAACGCATATAAAAAATAACTTTAAAAGTTGACCGCACTTTTACCTTCTTAAATTTAAAAATTAAAACAAATTCTTGATTTACCATTGACTTTTTTACCTGTAGCCCTTACTTTACGAAGTGATGTTTCATCAAATTTATTCTTTGTAAAATAAGGAGCTTTTATGCAATCTCGCATTGTGGTTAATTCACAGGAAGAATCACTACTTAGCACACATAAAGTACTACGTAATACCTATTTCTTATTGGGATTAACGATGGCATTTTCGGCAGTTGTTGCTTATATTTCTATGAGCTTGAACTTGCCTTATCCAAACCTTATCGTATTGCTCGTAGGCTTTTACGGTTTACTTTTTGTGACAAACCGTTTAGCAAATAGTGCGTGGGGGATTTTGGCTGCATTCGCGTTTACAGGGTTTATGGGTTATACCATTGGGCCAATTTTAAATATGTATGTGGCGAGAGGAATGGAAGATTTGATTATGCTTGCTTTCGCAGGTACCGCTATCGTCTTCTTTGCTTGCTCAGCTTATGTACTAACAACGAAGAAAGATATGTCTTTCCTTTCTACCGCGATTTTCTCATTATTTATCGTGTTATTGTTAGGAATTGTGGCAAGTTTCTTCTTCCAAATTCCAGCACTAGCGGTAGGGATCAGTGCATTGTTTGTTGTGTTCTCAACAATGACAATCCTTTATGAAACCAGCAATATTATTCACGGTGGCGAAACAAACTATATTCGTGCAACGGTGAGTATTTATGTATCAATTTACAACTTATTCATTAGCTTATTGAGATTACTTTCTATCTTCTCAAGCGATGACTAGTCAGTATTAAATTTAAAGACGCTCCTTATTAGGGGCGTTTTTTGTTTTGAACTAATTTTCTGAAGAGAAGTCTTAGCATACAGGTTCGCTACTTGAACCTATTGATAATAAAACAGGAGTTTTTATGAAATCTTTAAAATCACTTTTAACATTAACATCATTCGCATTAGCGGTATCAGGTTCTGCATTAGCAACGAATACTTCCGTATTGCCAACAAAAGAAGATGTTGTAACCAATTCAAAATCAATGGTTGAAAGCACAAAAGCTGATATGAAAAATGCAGCAAATGATAAGCTTAAATCAATGACTGATAGTGCAAGTTCAACAAAATCAACTGCATTAGATAAAGTAAAAGAGGCTAAAGAAAAAGCGACATCTGCAAAAGATGCAATGAAAGATAAAGCAACTTCTGCAAAAGATGCGGTAAAAGAGAAAGCATCAGCTTTAAAAGAAAAAGCGGCTTCTACAAAAGATGCAGCCAAAGAGAAAGTCACTTCTTCTGCAAAAGTGAATGTCAATAAAGCGGATGCAGAAACCTTACAAAAACTTTCTGGTATCGGTGAGAAAAAAGCACAAGCGATCATTGATTACCGTAACAAAGTGGGCAAAATCAAAAACGCTGCCGAACTTTCAAATATTGATGGTATCGGTGAAGCCACAATTGAGAAAATCACACCATTCTTAAGTTTCTAAGAAAACAGAGATAAAACAGACCGCACTTTATGTGCGGTTTTTTTATTGAAGTAGATCACAAAATTGTAACAAAGTGTGATTTGGAGGATTATTTCTTTTTGTATCCTATGTATAATGTGCGGACAACATCATGTAATACAAGGGGTAGATATGCAGCATTATAATGCCTTTGATGAATGGTTGGCTTCAACTGCTTTAGGTGGGGCAAATCAATCGTATATTGAAGAGTTATACGAAAGTTATTTAGAAGATCCATCGTCAGTCGATGAAAGCTGGCGAGCCACATTTGATGCATTGCCAAAAACAACTGCAGCAGAGCAACCACATTCACCAGTGCGTGATTATTTCCGTCGTTTAGCAAGAGAAAATACAACAGAAGCCGTGACGGTTATCGATCCTGAAGCCAGCGCAAAATTAGTCAAAGTTCTCCAATTTATCAATGCTTATCGCTTCCGTGGTCATTTAGAAGCGAAACTAGACCCAATCAATTATTATCGTTGGAAAGTCTCCAGCGTACCTGAGTTGGATTACCGTTATCACGGTTTTACCGAGCAGGATCTCAACGAAACCTTCAATATTAATCACTACGTTTATCATCGCGATAACATCAAATTAGGTGATTTAGCTAAAATGTTGAAAGAGACCTATTGTGGTTCAATTGGTCTTGAGTTTATGCATGTTCAAGATATGGAGCAGAAAAGTTGGCTACAAAGCAAATTAGAAAGCCAATTAAATAAACCGCTCTTTAGCAAAGAAGAAAAAATTAATTTATTAAGTGAATTGACCGCTGCAGATGGCTTAGAACGTTATCTTGGTGCGAAATTCCCGGGGGCAAAACGTTTCTCTTTAGAGGGAAGTGATGCCTTTATTCCATTGATGAAAGAAATTATTCGTCATGCGAGCAAACAAGGCGTACAAGATGTGATGTTTGGTATGGCACACCGTGGCCGTTTAAACATGTTAGTAAACGTGCTTGGTAAGAAACCTGAAGATCTTTTCGACGAGTTTGCGGGTAAACATTCAGGCGAGCGTACAGGTGACGTGAAATACCACCAAGGTTTCTCTTCCGACTTTGCGGTCGGTGATCGTCGCGTACATTTAACCCTTGCATTCAACCCATCCCATTTAGAAATTGTTAGTCCAGTAGTTATTGGTGCGGTACGTTCTCGTCAAACCAAAAAGAATGATACAGAACGTAATCAAGTATTAGCCGTTACGGTTCATGGGGATTCAGCGGTAGCAGGACAAGGTGTTGTACAAGAAACCTTGAATATGTCGAATGCGCGTGGTTATACCGTTGGTGGCACAATCCGTATTGTGATCAATAACCAAATTGGTTTTACTACCTCTAACCCAAATGACACCCGTTCAACAGAATACTGTACGGACATCGCGAAAATGATTCAGGCACCGATTATTCATGTAAACGGTGATGATCCTGAAGCGGTCGCGTTTGCCGCGAGAATGGCAGTGGAATATCGCAATCTATTCAAACGCGATATTTTCATTGATCTTATTTCTTATCGTCGTCATGGTCATAATGAGGCTGATGAGCCATTAGCCACTCAGCCAATGATGTATAGCATCATCAAAAAACATCCAACGCCGCGTAAAGTCTATGCAGATCGTTTAATTGCTGAAGGGGTGATTACCGAAGAAGAAGCCATTGAAATGATGAATCTCTATCGTGATGCCTTAGATAATGGCGATCGCGTAGTGAAAGAATGGCGAGAAATGGATACTGCCCAAATGGACTGGTTGCAATATCTCAACTATGACTGGACATCCCCTTACGAAAGTAAATTCCCACAAGAACGTTTCCAAACTTTAGCGGAGCGTGTTAGTGAATATCCAGAAACCTTACGTGCACACCCTCGTGTCGAAAAAATCTATGCTGATCGCCGTGAAATGGCAAAAGGCGAGAAATTGTTCGATTGGGGTATGGCGGAAACTATGGCATATGCAACCTTATTAGATGAAGGCGCTAATGTTCGTTTATCCGGTGAAGATGCAGGACGTGGTACGTTCTTCCACCGCCATGCCGTTGTGCATAACCAAAATGACGGGACAGGCTATGTGCCATTAACACATTTACATGCTAACCAAGGTCGTTTTGAAGTGTGGGATTCGGTATTATCTGAAGAAGCCGTACTGGCCTTTGAATATGGTTATGCCACAACAGATCCAAAAACATTAACCATTTGGGAAGCACAATTTGGTGACTTCGCAAACGGTGCACAAATCGTAATTGACCAATTTATTAGTTCTGGTGAACAAAAATGGGGCAGAATGTGTGGTTTGGTGATGTTATTACCACATGGTTATGAAGGCCAAGGCCCAGAGCACTCATCCGCTCGTTTAGAACGTTATTTACAACTTTGTGCAGAACAGAATATGCAAGTGTGTATTCCATCTACACCCGCACAGGTTTACCACATGTTACGTCGCCAAGCGATCCGTAAAATGCGTCGTCCATTAATTGGTATTTCACCAAAATCTTTATTACGTCATCCACTTGCCGTCTCAAGTATGGATGAATTAGTAAATGGCACATTCCAAACCGTAATTGGTGAAATTGATGATATCGATCCAAAACAAGTTAAACGTGTGGTTCTATGCTCTGGTAAAGTGTATTACGATCTCTTAGAAAAACGCCGTGCGAATAACCAAACAGATGTGGCGATTATTCGTATTGAACAGCTTTATCCGTATCCACATGAAGATGTGAAGAAAGCGTTAGCGCCTTATGCTCATGTGACGGATTTTGTATGGTGTCAAGAAGAGCCGTTAAACCAAGGGGCTTGGTATTGCAGTAAACATAACTTTGACAGCTCAATTCCTGAGCATGTGAAGTTAAAATACGCAGGTCGTCCTGCCTCTGCTTCACCAGCGGTAGGTTATATGTCTTTACACACCAAACAGCAAAAACAATTGGTAGAAGATGCGCTGACATTGTAAAAGTGCGGTCAAAATTTTAGTAATTTTTAAAGAAAGAATAATTTAAAGGAAAATAAAATGACAATCGAAATTCTTGTTCCAGATTTACCGGAATCCGTTGCGGATGCAACTGTTGCAACATGGCATAAAAAAGTCGGTGAGACGGTAAAACGTGACGAAGTCTTAGTGGAAATCGAAACAGATAAAGTGGTACTTGAAGTGCCAGCTTTAAGTGATGGCGTAGTGGCTGAAATTCTTCAAGAAGAAGGTGCAACCGTAGTAAGTAAACAGCTTTTAGGTAAACTTTCTACTCAACAAGCGGGCGATATTTCATCAGAGACAGTGAAAGGCAATGAGCCAACACCAGCAGATCGTCAAAAAGCAGCGATTGAAAATAGTCACAATAATTCAGCGGATCAAGGTCCAGCTATTCGTCGTTTATTAGCTGAACATGATTTAGATGCAGAGAAAATTCAAGGTTCTGGTGTAGGTGGTCGTATTACCCGTGAAGATATTGCTCGTGAAGTAGCAAAACGTGATGCTCAAAAAGCGAAACAAGATGTGGCGACAGAGCAAAATACGATTAGTACGGTGGCATATAGCTCTCGTTCAGAAAAACGTGTACCAATGACCCGTTTACGTAAACGTATTGCAGAACGTTTATTGGAAGCAAAAAATACCACCGCAATGCTCACTACATTCAATGAAGTGGATATGCAGCCGATTATGAAATTACGTAAAACATACGGCGAGAAATTTGAAAAACAACATGGTGTACGTTTAGGCTTTATGTCTTTCTACATTAAAGCAGTGGTTGAAGCATTAAAACGTTATCCCGAAGTGAATGCTTCAATTGATGGTGATGACATTGTGTATCACAACTATTTTGATATTAGCATTGCCGTTTCAACCCCGCGTGGTTTAGTGACACCAGTATTACGCAACTGCGACAAACTCAGCATGGCAGATATTGAGAAACAAATTAAATCACTCGCAGAAAAAGGCCGTGATGGTAAATTAACGGTTGAGGATTTAACTGGTGGTAACTTCACCATTACTAATGGCGGCGTATTTGGTTCTTTAATGTCTACACCGATTATCAACCCTCCGCAAAGTGCAATCTTAGGCATGCATGCCATCAAAGAACGTCCGGTTGCGGTAGATGGTCAAGTGGTGATTCGCCCAATGATGTATTTAGCCCTATCTTATGACCACCGTTTAATTGATGGTCGTGAATCCGTCGGCTTCTTAGTAGCGATTAGAGACTTATTAGAAGATCCAACTCGTTTATTATTAGAAATTTAAGTATATAGGCTTTTTCTCTTTTCAGGGAAAAAGCCTTTTTTATATCGAAGTAATTAAAAGGGCGGGAACAATGCCCGCCTTTCTATCGTTAAAATCCAATCTTTATTTAGTTATTTTGCGTACTAAGATTGCTAAGATAAAGGTAATGATGATAACAGGAAAAGTCAGACCTAAATCGCTTTCCCAACCTTTTGCCATAAGAAAACGATAGAGCACGAAGCCGACAAACCAAACGCCGAGTCCAACACCATCAACTGATTTTCTCACATCATGCTGTTTAAGCACAAAGAAATCAGCGATAAGCACGGCGATCATTGGTGCGAATACTGAGCCAATAAAGAACAAGAAATGTTCGTATTCTGTTACAGGTAAGGTTGAGGCTAATATGATGCCCACAATCACGGTAATAACTGAGATTGGCGTGACTTTTAATTGAGGGAAAATATTGTTTAAACTCATGCCGGTGGAATAGGCGGGAAGTGCAGTGTTAATCATGGTAGAGGCAATGACAATTAATACGCCAATAACACTGACACCAGCAAGCGAAAGAATTTGTGAGATTTCAGATTTACCAGTTACTAATGCAGCACCTAAGCCAAGAGCATACATCCAGCAGCTAGTCGCGGTATAAGTTAGCGTTGAAAGTGCGGTCGTTTTAAATGGTGTTTCGCTATTCTTCGTATGGTCAGATACTACCGGTAACCAAGAAAGCGGCATAACGGCAGCAATTTCAACAGCTGTACCAAATTTAATATTTTGTGCTACATCCATGGCAATGAATGGTTTATTCGCAACTTGAATACTAAGCCACAACATCAGTAAAAACATGGTGACAAGTGAAATGCTTTTAAAGATACCTAATTTAGTAAAGCCGAGTAGTAGCCAAAGTATGATGAGTATGCCTAAACCAAGTGTAAGAAATGGGAAGAGTGAAGCATCAGGTGTTTGATTTAAGATGGAAATGACGTCAGCGCCCATATAAATCATGACTGCAGTCCATCCCATTAATTGCATGGCATTAAGTAAAGAGAAAAGCGCAGAGCCTTTTTCACCAAATGAAATTTGTACCGTTTGCATAGCACTTTTTTGGGTTTTTGCGCCGATGTAACCAGCACAGAAAAACATCGAACCACCAATAAAGTGTCCAACGACGATGGCGATTAAACCTTGTTGCCATCCTAGTGGTGCAAACCAAGTACCGGTGAGAATTTCTGCCATTGAAATAGCAGCAGTAAACCAAATGAGCGCAATCGCAAGATTGCTTGATTTTTTCGTTTGCATGTTGTTATCCTTAACATGGATTGTGACTGTTCTGGCTCAGTATATAACTCAATATAGAAAGAGCAAGCCCCGAATTTGAGCTAAAACAAAGTGCGGTCAAATTTTTGTCTGTTTCGCTAAACAATATCAAAAATAGGAAGGAAATATGAATTTACATGAGTACCAAGCTAAGCAGCTTTTTAAGCAATATGCTCTGCCTGTGAGTGAGGGTGTCGTGTGCCAAACGGCAGATGAAGCTGAAATGGCACTCTTTCAGTTGAATGGTGATGTTTGGATAGCGAAATGTCAAGTTCACGCGGGTGGACGTGGAAAAGCCGGTGGTGTGAAGCTTGTGCATAATGCAGAAGAAGCGCGTGCTTTTGCAGATAAATGGCTTGGCCAACATTTAGTCACCTTCCAAACTGATAAAAAAGGCCAACCTGTTAATAGCATTTATATTGAAGAAACCTGCCAGATTGAGAAAGAACTTTACCTTGGTGCAGTGATTGATCGTGCCTCGCAGAAAGTGGTTTTTATGGCTTCTTCAGCAGGGGGGATGAGCATTGAGGATGTGGCAAGAGAAACGCCTGAATTAATTCATAAAGTGACAATTGATCCTCTCGTGGGTGGAATGCCATATCAAGGTCGTGAATTAGCCTTTAAGCTCGGTTTAAGTGGCGAACAAAATAAACAATTTGCCGAGATTTTTGTAAAACTCGCGCAACTTTTTATCGAAAAAGATTTTTCTTTAGTTGAAGTGAATCCGCTCGTGGTGACGAAAGAAGGCAGTTTAATTTGCGTAGATGCGAAAGTGGGCATTGATGATAACTCACTTTATCGACATCCTGATTTATTAGCCTTACGCGATTTAAGTCAAAGTGATGCACGTGAAGCCGAAGCAGAAAAATATCAGCTTAACTATGTTGCTTTGGAAGGTGATATTGGCTGTATGGTCAATGGCGCAGGACTTGCTATGGGCACAATGGATATAGTGAAATTATATGGTGGTAACCCTGCAAACTTCCTTGATGTTGGTGGTGGTGCAACGAAAGAGCGTGTGGCTGAAGCATTCAAAATTATTCTTACAGATAAAAATGTGAAATCTGTATTAGTGAATATTTTTGGTGGAATTGTACGTTGTGATCTTATTGCTGAAGGTGTCGTAGCGGCGATTAAAGAAGTCGGTGTAAAAGTGCCTGTTGTGGTTCGATTAGAAGGAACCAATGCCCCACAAGGTAGAGCAATTTTAGCCGAAAGTGGTGTGAATTTAATTGCAGCACATAGTTTACAAGAAGCAGCACAAGCGGCAGTGAAAGCGGCAAAAGGAGAATAATCATGGCGATTTTAATTAATAAAGAGACAAAAGTAATTTGCCAAGGTTTCACTGGTGCGCAAGGGACATTTCACAGCGAGCAGGCATTGGCTTATGGCACAAAGTTAGTGGGGGGCGTTTCACCGAATAAAGGTGGAACAACGCACTTAGGTTTGCCGGTATTTAATACAGTGCGTGAAGCGGTGCAAGCTACAGGGGCTACGGCAACGATGATTTACGTGCCAGCACCATTTTGCAAAGATGCCATTTTAGAAGCTATTGATGCAGGTATTCAGTTGGTAGTTTGTATTACAGAAGGCATTCCAACATTGGACATGTTATTGGTAAAACAAAAATTAAATGAAACGGATGTCGTGATGATCGGCCCGAATTGTCCAGGCGTGATTACACCGGATGAGTGTAAGATTGGTATTATGCCGGGCAATATCCATAAAAAAGGCAGAGTAGGCATTGTTTCTCGTTCAGGCACTTTGACTTATGAAGCGGTAAAACAAACGACAGATGAAGGTTTCGGTCAATCCACTTGCGTAGGGATCGGTGGCGATCCTATTCCAGGATCCAACTTCATTGATATTCTAAAACATTTCCAAGAAGATCCTGAAACTGAAGCTATCGTGATGATTGGTGAAATCGGTGGCTCAGCAGAAGAAGAAGCGGCAGCGTTTATTAAATCTCATGTGACAAAACCTGTGGTAGCTTATATCGCGGGCGTGACAGCACCAAAAGGTAAGCGTATGGGACATGCGGGAGCCATTATCAGTGGTGGAAAAGGAACGGCGGAAGATAAAATTGCTGCACTTGAAGAGGCTGGCGTGAAAACGGTGAGAAGTCTTGCTGAAATCGGTTCAGCCCTTCGTGAATTGTTGAAATAAATACCTAAAAAACTGACCGCACTTTGGATGAGTTTTCAAAGTGCGGTCGTTTTTTATAACAAATTCTTATAACCTGCATCTAAATCGGTGTATAATCTCATCAGTTTTTTAAGGACAAAATTATGAGCCAATTTTTCTATATCCACCCTGAAAATCCGCAAGCGCGTTTGATTAATCAAGCGGTAGAAATTTTGCGTCAAGGTGGCGTCATTGTGTATCCGACAGATTCGGGCTATGCCTTGGGTTGTATGATCGGCGATAAACATGCGATGGATCGTATTGTGGCAATTCGTAAATTGCCAGACGGGCATAATTTTACGTTGGTATGTAGCGATTTATCCGAGCTTTCAACCTATGCAACGGTCAGTAATGTGGCTTATCGCTTAATTAAAAACAATACACCGGGGCGTTATACCTTTATTTTGACGGCAACGAAAGAGCTTCCTCGTCGATTAATGACGTCAAAACGCAAAACCATTGGCTTGCGTGTACCGGATAATCAAATCGCCTTAGATTTATTGAAGGCATTAGGTGAACCGATTTTATCTTGCTCACTGATGTTGCCAGATAATGAACATATGACTTATTCCGATCCCGAAGAGATTCGCGAATGCTTAGAACGTCAAGTGGATTTAATTATTCATGGTGGCTATTTAGGTCAAGAGCCAACAACAGTGGTAGATTTAACGGAAGAATCGCCAGTAATTTTACGTGAAGGAAGTGGTAGTACCGATCCTTTCATTTAACTTATTTTAGACGCTTGGGAAAGCGACAAAGGAAAACAGATGAAACCTATTCAAAAAACAGTCAGACAAGAACGTGAAAAACAAGCGGGAAAACAACCGCACTTTGAGCGTAAAGATCGTAAAAGTGCGGTCAATTCTGACATCAAATCAACTCCTAAAGCTAAGGTAGCTAAGCCATCTCGTCAATCTACTGTAGAAGGTGAAAAATTACAGAAAGTGCTTGCGCGTGCAGGACAAGGCTCTCGTCGTGAAATTGAAGCAATGATTGCTGAAAATCGAGTAAGTGTCGATGGTAAAATGGCGACCCTTGGCGATCGTATCGATGTACATTCCGGTGTAAAAGTGCGTATTGATGGTCGTATCATTAATCTTCAACAAGCACAAAAAGAAGTATGCCGTGTATTAATGTATTACAAACCAGAAGGTGAACTTTGTACGCGTAGTGATCCTGAAGGCCGTCCGACCGTATTCGATCGTTTACCACGCTTAAATGGTGCAAGATGGATTGCTGTCGGTCGTTTGGATATTAATACTTCAGGCTTATTGCTTTTCACAACAGATGGCGAATTAGCGAATCGTTTAATGCACCCAAGCCGTGAAGTTGAGCGTGAATATTCTGTGCGTGTATTTGGTCAAGTGGACGATGCCATGTTAGCGCGTTTACGTAAAGGTGTGCAGTTGGAAGATGGCCCAGCCAATTTCAAAGAAATCAAATTTGCAGGTGGTGTAGGGATTAACCAATGGTACGATGTGACTTTAATGGAAGGTCGTAACCGTGAAGTGCGCCGTCTGTGGGAATCACAAGGCATTCAAGTGAGCCGCTTGATTCGTATTCGTTACGGCAACATTAAGTTGATGAAAGGTTTACCGCGAGGTGGCTGGGAAGAAATGGATTTGGAAAACGTCAACTATTTACGTGAATTAGTGGGCTTACCGCCTGAAACCGAAACTAAATTGGATGTGACAAAACCTCGTCGCCGACCAAAATCAGGTCAAATTCGTAAAGCAGTAAAACGTTATACTGAGTTAAGTAAACGCTATAAAAAATAGGTGGTATTCGCGATGAAAATGCAGCAACTCCGCTACATTGTTGAGATTGTAAACCAAAATTTAAATGTGACTGAAGCCGCGAATGCGCTTTACACCTCTCAACCTGGTATCAGTAAACAGGTTCGCTTGTTAGAAGATGAATTAGGTTTAGAGATTTTTGAGCGTAATGGTAAACACATTAAATCCATTACACCAGCGGGTAAAAAGATCGTCGCCATTGCTCGTGAGCTTTTAGTGAAAGCCCAAAGCATTAAATCAGTGGCCAATGAATATACTTGTCCGAATCATGGCGTGTTACGTATCGCAACAACCAATACGCAAGCGCGTTATATGTTGCCGGCTGTGGTGGAGCGTTTCTCTAAACAATATCCGGATGTGAGCTTGCACATTCATCAAGGTTCACCGACGCAAATTCATGATGCATTGATTTCAGGCGAAGTGGATTTAGCGATCACAACAGAGGCGCCGTATCTTTTTGATGATTTGATTCAACTGCCTTGTTATTTGTGGAATCGTTCGGTAATTGTTAAACCCGATCATCCTTTAGCAAAAGTAAAAAATCTTACAGTTGAGGAGTTAGGCAAATATCCGTTAGTCACTTATACCTTCGGTTTTACCGGTGTATCTGATTTGGATTATGCGTTTAACCGAGCGGGGATTCTGCCGAATATTGTGTTTACCGCAACGGATGCTGACGTGATTAAAACTTATGTGCGTTTAGGATTGGGTGTTGGCATTATGGCCTCTATGGCGCATACACCGGCAGATAAGGATTTAGTGGCGATTGATGCAGGGCATTTATTCCGTGCGAGTATGACGCAAATTGCGTTTAAACACAGTACTTTCTTACGCAACTATATGTATGACTTTATTGAATTTTTCTCTCCACACTTAACCCGACCAATGGTTGAAAAGGCTGAGAAATTGCGTGATAACAGCGCGGTGAAGAAATTGTTTGATAATGTTGAATTAGAAGTGAAATAAGTATAGAAAAATATAAAAGCGCGGTCAGAATTTAATGTGAATTCTGACCGTTTCTTTTTTTACAATAAAAACAAATGTGGCACTAAATTCATGACGATAACTGTTGCGATAGAAAGTAATAATCGTGATGAGCCAAAGATAAAACCTCGGTTTGTACCATTATCAAATTTTACTAATAAATTTGCCATCGCGGTTAAAGCATAGACTTCAATCACCGTGAAAATGACCAAGTAAATATAAGCAGAAACCAAAGAAATATATTTCAACGTAAGAAACCAAGGCAGGATAATACCAATAGCCAAGATTGGTGCCACCCATAGCGTTTGTTTAATCGTTAAATTAATTTTTCGAGAAAAATAACTTTGCAATGACATGGTTAGTAAACCATTTACAAAAAGTGCAATGGGGGAGTGTTCCGGCATGCCTAATTTGTTATCAAAAAGAAACGGGAAGATTACAAAGAATGAGGTTGAAATGGAAAGGGGAATAAACAACATCAAATGTACCAATAAAAATTCTTTGGTGATGATTTCTTTTATTTGGGCAAAGCGAAATTTCACTAAGGTTTGCAAAGTTTGGATTTGATAAAACGGTTTTACCATTAAGGCAAAGAGAACCGCTTCCATGAGAAAGCAGACCCAAATCAACCATTCAATATGATTGTATTTGATAAAAGGAATCACCAACAAAGGTGCAAACATAGATGACATAGAGGAGGCTTGTAAATATTTCCCCTGTAATCGAGTTTTCTCTTTGTATTCTTCACCTGCGAGTACCAATAGGCAGGCTTTAGCATTTGTACCAAACAAACAGCTGCCTAAGCCAAAACAGGTGGTGGCAATTAAAAGCAGAATGTAATTATCAGCAGAGAGAAAGAAAATATAGGCAATCACATCTAAAAAGCACCCGAGCAACATCATTTTAGCCAGTCCAAAACGGTCACCCCAAATACCAGCTAAAATAGCTAATGCTTGGTTGCAGAAGAAAAGCAACAAGAGTGAAAAGGCAATTTCGCTGTTGCTTAATCCTTTTCCTTGTAAATAGATGAAAAATACCGTTTGCATGGAAAAGAATGCAAGGGTAGAAAAGAAACGACGAGTCAGTAAAAGTTTTTGTAAATTCATTGTTTTATTAAAAAAAAGAAAAGCACGCGTTTAGAACGCGCGCCAGTAATTAGTTAAGTGTGGTCAAAATTTACGACGATTTTTAACCGCACTTGAGATTAAAAAGAATCGTGATATTTCACTAAATCTTCGCGGCTAATGGCAAATACACCTAGACCACCATTTTTTAGTTCAACCCATTCAAATGGCACATCTGGATATTGCTTGATAAGGCTCACCATGCTGTTGCCTACTTCACAAACGAGCATGCCATTTGGCGTTAAATAATCTGGTGCTTGTTTTAAAATTTGCTTTGTAATTTCTAAACCATCAACACCGGAACCTAAGGCTAATTCAGGTTCATAGTGGAATTCTTCCGGCATATCCGCTAAGTCTTCTTCATCCACATAAGGCGGGTTGGTCACGATTAAATCATATTGCTGACCGAAGAGATTTTGGAATAAATCTGATTGAATCGGGAAAACACGGTGTTCTAATTGGTGGCGCGCAATATTGATCTCTGCCACATTTAACGCATCCACAGAAAGATCGACCGCATCCACTTCAGCCTCAGGAAAGGCTTCAGCCGTCGCGATTGCAATACAACCACTACCAGTACAAAGATCCAAAATGCGTTTTGGATCAGATTTTAAAAGCGGAGCAAATTTATCTTGGATTAATGCACTAATTGGCGAGCGTGGAATAATTGTGCGCTCATCTACATAAAATTCTAATCCGCAGAACCACGCACTATTCGTTAAATAAGCGACTGGCACACGTTGTTCAATACGACTTAAAACTAATTGTACTAAGGTTTCTTTTTCTGAATGAGTCAGTTTACTGTTAAATAAATCTTGCGGTAAATCGAGCGGTAATTGAAGCCCCGCAAGCACTAATTGAAGGCTTTCATCCCACGCATTGTCATGGCCTTGTCCGTAATAAATATCAGAACGATTGAATGTGCTGTATGTCCAGCGTAAAAAATCTTGAATAGTTGTTAATTCACTTGCCACATTATCTTCTAAAATTGTCGCAACAAGTTCTTGATTGTGTAAGGTTTCCATTTTCTGCCTCAATAAAAAATTTGGCTAGTTATACCATAGAATAGATGTGCTATCATTAAGCAAAATAACAAATTGAGAAAAATAATGACAGAACCAGATGATTTTGATCTTTTTCGGGCTGAAACTAAAGGGATTAAACCCATTAAGCAAGATATCTTTGTAGCGCCGCGTCAAAAGAGCGGTCAGAAAAAATCCCATTTACGTGATATTCGAGAAAAAGAGGATACGCTTTTCTATTTTTCTGATGAGTATGAACCCTTGCTAAATGAACATGATGGTGTCATCAAATATTTACGTGAAGGGGAAGATAGCCATTTATTGAAACAACTTCGACGTGGCGATTTTTCACCTGAATTATTTTTGGATTTGCATGGTTTAACCCGTGAGCAAGCCAAAATGGAATTGGCAGCACTGTTGTTAGCTTGTGAAGATGAGCATGTTTATTGCGCGAGCATCATGACCGGCTACGGCACGTTTACGTTGAAAAAACAAATTCCACGTTGGTTAGTTCAGCATCCTAAGGTACGAGCGTTACACCAAGCTCCCAAAGAATGGGGCGGAGAAGCGGCGATACTCATTTTAGTGGATGTATAAAGAAAAAGTGCGGTCGAAATTGACCGCACTTTTTTTACATTTTTTCGATTGTCTTAATGCCTAATAACTCTAGACCTTGTTTTAAGGTTTTCTCTGTAAGAGAAGCAAGTTTTAAACGGCTTAATTTTACGCTTTCATCTTCAGCATTTAAGATTGGACAGTGTTCATAGAATGAGGAGAACACACCTGCCAATTCATATAAATAAGCACAGAGCACATGAGGTGTCCCTTCTTTGCCCACCGTTTGAACAGCTTCTTCAAATTGAAGCAATTTGATCGCTAATGCACGTTCTTTTTCATCAGAAAGCTGAATTTTCGCTTCTGCAAGTGCGGTTGGATTCACGTTTGCTTTATTGAAGATTGAACGAATACGTGTGTAAGCATATTGCATATAAGGCGCGGTATTACCTTCAAAGCTGAGCATGTTGTCCCAATCGAATACATAGTCAGTGGTGCGGTTTTTAGAAAGATCCGCATATTTCACCGAGCCAATACCCACCGCTTCAATAACCGCAGTTTTTTCTTCATCAGATAAGTTGGTATTTTTCTCGTTGATTAATACAGTGGCACGTTCAATCGCTTCATCTAATAAATCTGCTAATTTTACGGTGCCGCCAGTACGAGTTTTGAATGGTTTACCGTCTTTACCCAACATCATACCGAAGTTTTTATGTTCAAGTGAGAAGCTGTCTGGTACATAACCGGCTTTACGCGTAATTAACCACGCTTGTTGCATGTGTTGGCTTTGACGTGTATCAGAGAACACTAATGCACGATCTGCTTTTAAGGTTTCATAACGATATTTAGCCGCCGCGATATCGGTAGTGGTATAAAGGAAACCTCCATCTTTCTTCTGAACGATTACCCCCATCGGTTCGCCTTCTTTGTTTTTGAATTCATCAAGATAAACAACCAATGCACCTTCATCTTCAACCGCTAAACCTTGTTTTTTCAGATCTTCAACGATAGCAGGTAACATCGGGTTATAAAGGCTTTCACCCATCACATCTTTTTCAGTCAATGTGACATTCAAACGATCGTAGTTACGTTGGTTTTGTTGCATGGTGATATCGACTAATTTTTTCCACATTGTGCGGCAATATTCATCTCCACCTTGCAATTTCACTACATAGTTACGGGCTTTTTCAGCGAAGGCTTCATCTTCATCATAATGTTTTTTTGCTTCGCGATAGAATGCTTCAAGATCTTGAAGTTCCATTTCGCTCGCATGTTCATTTTCCATTTTTTCAAGATAAGCAATGAGCATACCAAATTGCGTCCCCCAGTCACCCACGTGGTTTGCACGAATAACGTTGTGACCTAAAAATTCAAGGGTACGAACAACGGCATCACCGATGATGGTAGAACGTAAGTGACCCACGTGCATTTCTTTTGCAACGTTTGGTGAAGAATAATCAATCACGATAGTTTGTTTTTCATTTGCGCTGACACCAAGATTTTGATCTTTTAATGCAGCAGAAACATTAGTTGATAACCAAGTTGGATTTAAGAAAATGTTGATAAAACCTGGACCTGCAATTTCCGTTTTTTCAGCGACATCAGAAAGATCAGCATGATCTAATACTTTTTGTGCAAATTCACGTGGATTTAAACCTAGTTTTTTAGCTGCAGCCATGATGCCGTTTGCTTGGTAGTCGCCAAATTGTGGTTTACCTGATTGGCGAATAAGCGCATCACATTGTTCATCTGCGCCAGCAGCAATCATCGCTTGTTTAATTTTATCGGATAAAATAGATTGAATATTCACGGTTTTTCCTAATCTTGAAATTGAATAATGAAAATAATCGGCTATGATACCGTTGTTTATAGATTTCTCAAAGTAAGAGCTGGAGAAAATGTCAAATTTAATGGAAAAATCGACCGCACTTTACCAAGAATTGCCTTTATTTCAGGAAAAAATTCAGCAATTAGCTGCCGTAATGAAAGTGAATTTGGGTGATTACCAAATCGATCATTTAGCTTTAAGAGCAAATAGTGAAGAAAAAGCAAAAAATTGGCTGACAGAGTTATTAAAGTGCGGTAGAATTTTAAGCGATAATATCGTCAATGGGCGTCCTATCTATTTGATTGAATTAGATGAGCCAGTTGATTTCATTGGTCAGCCTGTCGATGTTATTGAATTACCGTTTCCTAAAAATAAACAATATCCCCAAGAAACTTGGGAACATATTGAAATTGTAATGCCGTTTTTATCTCATGAATCTGTTGAGGATTGGGTTAATCGGATTTGCAATACGTTTTTATGGAAGGAACTAACTCAATTAACCATGAAGGTGAGCGAACCTAAGGTGGAAGGGGAGCAATTGCCCAATCCATCCATTGCAGTGAGTTTTGTTGATAAAACAGAAAATCACGTTTGCATAAAGGTTCATCCTTATACAATAAAGAAAATACTCGAGGTTTAGTGTAATGAAAAAAATTACCTTAGCATTAACTGTCTTATTAAGTTTAGGTTTATCAGCTTGTTCATCTCAATCACAAAAAGATGAAAGCGCTTATAAAGGTCAAGTTATCTTCACCGAATTACAAGGTGATGATGTAAAATTAACCGTTCGTAAAAACGACTGCTCATACAAACAAGAAGGTGAAACAGAAGTTATCGTCCACAAATACGATTCAACTTTAGTAACTGGTGCTTGTGTGAAAGTATCTGACAACGGTCAAGGCGTGAAAAACGTTTCTACTTGGTCTCCAAGAAACCCAATCTAATTCATTTTTAGAAGGTTAGTTTTATGAAAAAAGTAACAGTAGCATTAGCACTTATGATGTCTGTTGGTTTAACGGGTTGTGCAAACACCGATGTTTTTAGTGGTGATGTATACTCTGCAGATCAAGCAAAAGAAGCTCGTTCAATTAGTTATGGTACAATCGTATCTGTTCGTCCTGTTAAAATCCAAGCTGATAACAATGGTGTCATTGGTTCAGTTGGTGGTGGTGCTTTAGGTGGTATCGCTGGCAGCACAATCGGTGGTGGTACAGGTCAAGCCATTGCAAGTGTTATTGGTGCGATTGGCGGTGCCATTGCAGGTAGCAAAATTGAAGAGAAAATGAGCCAAGTTAATGGTGCAGAGCTTGTTATCAGAAAAGATAATAGAGAAGAGATCGTTGTGGTTCAAAAAGCGGATCCTAGCTTTAAAGCAGGTCGTCGCGTAAGAATCGTTGGCGGTTCATCATTAAATGTTTCTGTTATCAACTAACTTAAACGAAAAAATAGAAAAAAGCGAGCCATAATAAGGTTCGCTTTTTTTATGTTTTAAATCAAAAGAAAGTGCGGTTGTTTTTTGCTTGAAAGTCAAAAATATGATACAACTATCAACCGTTATTTCACATCAACAATAGGAAGCAAAATGTCAAATTTACAACAAGTTATTGAAGCTGCATTTGAAAAACGTGCGGAAATCACCCCTAAAACAGTTGATGCACAAACTCGTGCAGCAATCGAAGAAGTGATCGAAGGATTAGATAGCGGTAAATACCGTGTTGCAGAAAAAATTGATGGTGAATGGGTTACTCATCAATGGTTGAAAAAAGCGGTATTATTATCTTTCCGTATCAATGATAACCAAATCATTGATGGCGCTGAAACTAAATACTACGACAAAGTAGCATTAAAATTTGCTGACTATACTGAAGAGCGTTTTGCTCAAGAAGGTTTCCGTGTCGTACCTTCTGCAACAGTACGTAAAGGCGCATATATTTCTAAAAACTGTGTATTGATGCCTTCTTATGTCAATATCGGTGCATACGTGGGTGAAGGTACTATGGTTGATACATGGGCAACCGTTGGTTCATGTGCACAAATTGGTAAAAATGTTCACTTATCAGGTGGTGTAGGCATCGGTGGTGTATTAGAGCCATTACAAGCAAACCCAACCATTATCGGTGATAACTGTTTTATCGGTGCACGTTCTGAAGTCGTTGAGGGCGTGATTGTTGAAGATGGTTGTGTGATTTCTATGGGCGTATTCATTGGTCAATCAACGAAGATCTACGATCGTGAAACAGGTGAAGTATTCTATGGCCGCGTTCCTGCTGGTTCTGTAGTGGTTTCAGGTAGCCTTCCATCAAAATGTGGTAAATACAGCTTATACTGTGCAGTGATCGTGAAAAAAGTTGATGCAAAAACTTTAGGTAAAGTAGGTATCAATGAGTTATTACGTTCTATTGAAGAGTAATTAAAATACCATAAAAAATGACCGCACTTGATAGATAAAGTGCGGTCATTTTCTTTTCTAAATTAGCGAATTATTTTTTTCTTGCTAACATTGTCGCAAATTTTAATTTAATGCGATTACCGTTTTCATCGGTTTTATGTAATTCGCCCATATTTTCGTTGTATTCTAAGAATTCCCAATCTTTGTAGTATTCTTTTAATTCTCCTTCAGAGAACGTAAATGAGAACGCTAATGGACAAGGTACTTCAGGCGTAGACATTGCTGCTACAATTAGATTATAACCGCCTGGGTTGGTGTGTTCTTGCATATTCTTAATAATGGCAGGAATTCGTTCACGATTTAAGAACATAAATACTACGGTCGATACAATAAAGTCGTAGTTTTCTTGAATATTAGCCGTGTTAATATCATACACAGCCGTTTTAATATTCAAGTTTTCTTTATCTTTAGTTTCATTTAAGAAGGCAATGCTATTTTCGTTGTGATCCCACGAAGTCACATCATAACCTTTTAAACTTAAATAAAGGGAGTTACGACCTTGTCCGCAGCCTAAATCTAACACCTTACAAGGTTTGATAATTTTAGCTGCATCAACCACATCACCGTGCGTTGCCGTCATATTGTATTTTTTACTGAAGTAATCTTCTTTTTTACAGTAGAAACCAAGTGTACATTCTAAGTCATCAGAAAGGGCTTCAACTCGGTGCCAGGCTTGTGGCTCGACGAACGGAATATTACTTTCAGGCGTGAAAATATGTTCAGCAATGACATCGCCATTTTCAGTTAGCTCATAAAACTTAAGTTTACCTTTTAATACCGTAAGCTTACCCCAAGTTCCCACTTTAGTATTGTGTTTTTCTTGGAACATTTTAGGTAATTTATCTTTTGTCCAAACCGGCATTTGTTTATAGCAGATAAGTTCGTTTGTCATAATGAATTCCTTTTAATTTGCATGATGAATAACTGATTGATATGGTAGGGTATTTAATTCTATTTGGCAATAAAAAAGGCGACCGAAGTCGCCTAAATATTAAATTATTTTACTTGCATACCTGCAGTGACACCGCTATCCGCTGAAAGTAAGAATAAATCACTTCCGCCAGTGCCTGCAGAAAGAATCATCCCTTCCGATACACCAAATTTCATTTTACGTGGTGCCAGGTTTGCAACCACAATAACAAAACGACCTTCTAATTCTTCAGGTTTGTTGTAGGCTGCTTTAATGCCAGAGAACACTTGGCGAGTATGGTCACCTAAATCTAATTCAAAACGTAAGAGTTTGTTTGATTCTGGTACAGCTTCGCACTTCAGCACTTTTGCCACACGCATATCAATTTTAGCAAAATCGTCAATGGTAATGGTGTCAGCAATAGGTTCGACATTTGAAAGTGCGGTCGCTTTTGCCGCTGTTTTTTCTGTCGCTTTGTTTGCTTCAGCGAAAAGTGCTTTAGTTTCTTCTACAACAGCATCAATTTGTTTTTTCTCTAAGCGCGAGAAAAGCGCTTTAAATGGAGTAAGTTGATGACCAAATAATGGTTGTGCAATATTATTCCAAGTTAATTCTGTTTGTAAAAACGCTTCTGCACGTTCAGCCAGTTTCGGAAGAACCGGTTTTAAGTAAGACATTAATACACGGAAAAGCTCGATACCCATCGAACAAACCGCTTGCAATTCAGCTTCTTTGCCTTCTTCTTTTGCAATGACCCAAGGCGCTTTTTCATCAATATATTTATTGGCTTTATCAGTTAATGCCATGATTTCACGAATCGCTTTGTTGTATTCACGGCTTTCATAATAAGCAGCAATTTGTTCAGCTTGTGCAGTGAATTCATTGAAAAGCGCTTCATCTTCTAGTTTATCTGCTAATTTGCCTTCAAAACGTTTTGTGATAAAGCCCGCATTACGAGACGCTAAATTGACTAATTTATTAACGATATCTGTATTGACTCGTTGAACGAAATCTTCCAAATTGAAATCAAGATCTTCGATGCGATCGTTTAACTTCGCTGCGTAGTAGTAACGCAAACATTCTGGATCAATGTGATTTAAATAGGTGTTGGCTTGAATAAATGTACCGCGTGATTTTGACATTTTTGCGCCATCTACGGTGACATAACCGTGAGCAAACACATTGGTTGGTTTGCGGAATTCGCTACCTTCTAACATAGCCGGCCAGAATAGACTGTGGAAATATACGATATCTTTACCGATAAAGTGATAAAGTTCTGCATCGCTGTTTTCTCCCCAGAATTCATTAAAATCAATGCCTTCACGATCGCAGAGATTTTTGAATGAAGCCATGTAGCCGATTGGGGCATCTAGCCAAACATAGAAGAATTTATCTTTTGCACCTGGAATTTCAAAACCAAAATAAGGGGCATCACGAGAGATATCCCATTGTTGCAAACCACTTTCAAACCATTCTTGCATTTTGTTTGCAATTTCCGGTTGAAGTGAGCCAGAGCGAGTCCATTCTTTTAACATCCCTTCAAAAGCAGGTAAGTCAAAGAAGAAGTGTTCAGATTCTTTAATGATTGGTGTTGCACCTGATACAGCAGAACGTGGATTAATTAAATCCATCGGGCTATAAGTGGATGCACAAACTTCGCAGTTATCACCATATTGATCTTCAGCTTTACATTTTGGACAAGTCCCTTTGACGAAACGATCCGGTAAGAACATGTTCTTTTCAGGATCGAATAACTGAGAAATCACTTTCGTTTTAATGAAGCCTTTAGCTTTTAATTTATTGTAAATATCAGCGGTGATTTGTTTATTTTCTTCACTGTGAGTAGAGTGATAGTTATCAAAACTGATATTAAAGCCCGCAAAATCACGTACGTGATCAGCTTTTGCTTTTGCGATTAATTCTTCTGGTGTAATGCCTAATTTATCAGCATTAAGCATGATTGGTGTGCCGTGCGCGTCATCAGCACAGACAAAATGAATTTTATTGCCACGCATACGTTGGAAACGCACCCAAATATCCGCTTGAATGTGTTCTAACATATGGCCTAAATGAATGGCACCATTTGCATAAGGTAATGCACAAGTGACTAAAATTTTACGAGGTTGAGTTGTCATTATTTTTCTCTTATTCTTTTTGCAAAAATTGTGAGTATGTTACCCGATTGATGTGATTTTTTCTAGTTTAGTTATACTTTTAGCTTAACATTTGAGGTGTAAAAAGGGTAGAATATCCCCGACAAATTTACTCTACTACCTACTACTATTAAAGGAATATTATGGCAACTGCTTTTTCTGAAAATTTAACGGCAGAACAACAATCTCAGGTTCTGCAACTTTTCCAACAATTTCAACACCCAACCTTACAAAAAGACTTAATCGAATTAAAGACTTTGAAGAAAGTTGAAAAAGGCGGTGACGTATTACGTATTGAATTACAATTGCCTTTTGCATGGAACACTGGCGTGGAGCAAGTGAAACAGCAGCTTTCTGATGCGTTATTAAAAGCAACAGATAGCAAAGAAATCAAATGGGTGGTGAATTATCAAATCGCAACGTTAAAACGTGCAAATAATCAACCGGCAGTAAAAGGTGTGAAGAACATCATTGCAGTGACTTCAGGCAAAGGCGGGGTAGGGAAATCATCCGTTTCGGTGAATCTTGCACTTGCTTTACAAGCTCAGGGTGCTCGTGTGGGGATCTTAGATGCAGATATTTACGGCCCATCTATTCCGCATATGTTAGGTGCGCCGCATCAACGCCCAACTTCACCAGATAACCAACATATCACCCCAATTAAAGCGTATGGTTTATCTGCAAACTCAATCGGTTTCTTAATGGATGAAGATAATGCGACCATTTGGCGTGGTCCAATGGCAAGTAGTGCATTAAGTCAGCTTTTAAATGAAACCTTATGGGATAGCTTAGATTACTTAGTGATCGATATGCCACCGGGTACGGGTGATATCCAATTAACGCTTTCACAACAAATTCCTGTAACTGGGGCAGTTGTGGTTACAACACCACAAGACATCGCGTTATTAGATGCGGTGAAAGGTGTATCGATGTTTGAACGTGTATCTGTGCCAGTATTAGGTATTGTGGAAAATATGTCTATGCATATTTGCAGCAATTGCGGCCATCACGAAGCGATTTTCGGCACGGGTGGTGCAGAAAAAATGGCACAAAAATACAATGTGAAAGTATTAGGCCAGTTACCGTTGAATATTCAAGTTCGTCAAGATTTGGATGCAGGTAAACCAACTGTGGTTGCTGCACCAGATAGTGAAATTGCGAAATCTTTCTTAGATTTAGCAGAGAAAGTGTCAACTGAGCTTTACTGGCAAGGTTCTGTGATTCCAAGCGAGATTTTATTCCGCGAAGTGAAATAATCACAAAAACATCATAAAAATTAACCGCACTTTAGGTCATCCAAAGTGCGGTTATTTTTTTGGCTAAATTGGCTTATTTTAAATGCTCCGCATCATTTATTTTCTCAACGCGAAAACCGTTCTCATCGTCATAATGTACAACACTAATTGATGTATTAATAAGCGATACTGATTTATCTTCATCACGGTGATTTTGCCAGGTTGCACCGTTTAATAAGGCAAGCAATAAACGCAAGGTATGGCCATGCGACACAATAAGAATATTACCATGATCGTGGATCTTAATAATATCGTGCAATGCTTTCATGGTACGTTCGCCCAATTGTTCAAACGTTTCTCCACCGTTTACTTGAGCTTTGTAATTGGCGGGATCTTTAATAAGTTGTTTAAATTCTGGGAGTTCTCTTAAGGTATCAACAAGTTGACCTTCCCAAGAACCAAAATATTGTTCGTTTAAACCTTGGTGATGGAAAAGGGGAATATCTCGTTCACCAATAATATGAGAGGCTGTCGCGATGGTACGTTTTAATACGCTAGAGTAGGCCGCGACAAAAGGAATATGATTAAGTGCCATACCTGTTTTTTTCGCGCCATTAACGCCTTCTTCAGTCAAAGGGGAATCGCCATGACCTTGCATTAAACCTTCCGTATTCCAAACAGTTTTACCGTGGCGAATGAAATAAAAAGTCAGTTGTTTTTTCATTTTTCATGTCCATAAAAAAGATTAAGGAAGCCGAAACTTCCTTAATCATGATTTTAACGAGAGTAATAACCGGCCATTGAACTATATACGGCATTTTCTGCTTGAATGATGTTGTATTTCGCATTCAAGATAGAAAGTTGAGAGCTTTTCTCTGTGTTTGCCGCTGCAAGCCATTCACGTAATTCAGATACACCAGCATTGTAACGATCACGATAGTATTTGGTGATACGTTGGTTGTAGCTGTGTGTTTTTTGCAAGTTAGCAAAAGCACTTTGTGCTTGTGTATAGGCAAAGTAGTTGGTATCTACATCATTCAAGGCTTTAGTAATGCTTTGCTCATAGTTTAAACGTGCGGTTTCATAATCTGCTTCAGAGATTTTCACGTTCCATTTTACGGTATTCCAGTTGAGGAATGGTAGGCTAATTCCGATTAAACCTGTACCAACAGGATTGTGTAATGCGTTACCGACCTTAGTGCCACTTGATGTTAAGCTGCCACCTAAAGTCACTTCAGGGAACCAACCTTTTTCAGTTGCTTTTGCATTTTTGAATGCACTGCTTAAGCGATATTGATAGCCTTTTACATCAGGACGGTTTGCAATCACAGAAACAGGTACGTTTAAATTTACGCCCACATTTTTTACATTAAGAATGTGTGGGAAGTTGATATTTAATGCTTCTTCCGGTTTTAAGTTCAGTAAGTTACGTAAAGTTTGTTCTGCAGTTTTACGTTGTGTTTGATAGTTGATCAAGTTGTTACGTGCGTTCAATACCGCTTGTTGTGCTTGATCTACACTTGCGCTGTCCGCAACACCTTGTGATAAACGGCGTTGCATAATGCTGCTAATATCGTTGTAGTATTTAATGCTTTCTTGCGTGGTGCTGATCGCATCATTCAAGTAGGCAATTTGATAATAGGTTGTCACAACAGAGTTGATGAGTGAAAGTTTCGTTGCTTCTAAATCTTCAGCCGTTGCTTTGTGTGACCATTCTGCGGCATCTGCTGTATCCGCTAAACGTTGCCATAGATCTAACGTATAACTCACATTTAATGCACCTTGATGGCTTACTGCTGAGCCGCCACCTGTTTTTACATTTTTACTTGCAGAAGATTGGGTTGAACCGCTAAATGCCGGAATTAAATTCGCGCCTGCAAGGTTTGCATTATATAGGGCACGGTTTACGGCAACAGACGCTTTGGCTAAATCTTTGTTGTTAACTAATGCTTGTTCTACCACACGATTTAATTGTGAATCATTGTAAAGCGCCCACCAGTTTTCTTTTACATTAAATTGTTTGGTGATTTCCGCATAATTTTGGTAATCCTGCTGGCTCGCTTTATAAGAATCGCCGATGTTAGCACAACCTGCTAGAGCAGTTGCCATTGCGATTGCTAAGGTTAATTTTTTCATTTTTAACATGGATTTTTCCTTTCTTTTTCAATTAAAGTGCGGTCAAAAATTAGTAAGAATTTTAACCGCTCTTTTGAGTTTTACAAAATTTCTTTATTCTCTCGCAAGGGCTGTAATCGGATCTAATTGTGCTGCGCGTTTTGCTGGCATATACCCGAAGATCACACCAATCAGGGTAGAGAAGACCACCGCTGCAACAATTGAGCCGGTTGAGAATGCCATTGTAAAGTCGGTCATAAATACGTTAAATAATAGACCGATTAAACCCGAAAGCAGAATACCCGTCACACCGCCAATTAAACAAATCAACACCGCTTCAATCAAAAATTGTTGCAGAATATTAAATTGTCTCGCGCCAATAGCCATGCGCACACCGATCTCTTTAGTTCGCTCTGTCACGGAAACCAACATAATATTCATCACCCCAATCCCACCAACGATCAATGAAATAAAGGCGATGGAAGAAATCAGAAATTTCATCGTGCCAGTTGTGCTTTTAATGGTTTGTTTAATCGTATCGCTATTCATGATGAAGAAATCTTTTTTACCATGACGCATAGTGAGCAATTCAGTAATTCCTTTTTCAGCGACAGTCGTATTCACGGAATCATCTACTTTTACGGTAATCGAACCAATTTTTTTGCTGCCCGAAATACGATTCATCACGGTGGTGTAAGGGGCATAGAGATTAAGTGAACTGCTTGCTCCGCCCATTTGTTTATCAGATACCACGCCAATGATACGTAGTGGACGTTTATTAAACATCACAATTTTGCCGATGGGATTTTCATCTGGGAAAATAGACTTTTTTGCACTTTCATCGATTAAGGCTACTTGGTTGTTATCAGCAACATCTTGAGCAGAAAATAAATTACCGGATTTTAGTTTTAAGCCATCTACATCAAAATATTGTTCGCCTACACCTTTTAAACTGGTCGAGGAGAAAGTCTGGTTACCATAAATTAATGTGCCACTTGATGAGCTATTTGGCGTGACACTTTGTACATAGCTTTGTTGATTTAAGGCAGTGGCATCATTAATTGTGAGATTCTGCATTTGTTCAGCACGACGATCACCAAAGCCTGTACCATTAAAGATGGTCATGGTACTTGTACCAATACCTTTGATATTCTCTAAGATTTTTTGCTGTGAACCATTTCCCAATGCCACGACAGAAACTACAGAGGTAATCCCGATAATAATCCCGAGCATGGTTAAAAGAGAACGCATTTTGTGGGCAATAATCGCACTCACAGACATACGAAAGGCTTCAACAAATTGATCTTTGCTGAACCCAAAGTGCGGTTTAGATTTGGTTGGATTTTCGACCGCACTTTTTACCGCTTCTTTTTGTGTATCGCCAATAATTTCGCCGTCTTTAATTTCAATCACGCGATTTGCACTGGCGGCAATTTCTCGGTCATGGGTTACCATAATAATGGTGTGGCCTTCGGCGTGTAATTGATGCAGAATTTCCATCACATTTTGACCGCTTTGAGAATCCAATGCACCAGTGGGTTCATCGGCTAAAATAATTTCACCGCCATTCATCAATGCTCGCGCAATACTCACACGTTGTTGCTGACCACCAGAAAGCTGGCTTGGTTTATTTTGCCATTTATCACCTAAGCCCAATTTTTCTAAAAGTTGTTTTGCACGAGAAAGACGTTTTTCTTACGACATCCCCGCATAAATTGCAGGCAAGGCGACGTTTTCTGCTGCGGTCAAGCTCGACAATAAGTTATAGCGTTGGAAAATAAAGCCGAATTTTTGGCTACGTAAATCTGACAGCTGATCTTTGCTTAATTCAATGGTTTCTTTGCCATTGATTTTGTAAGAGCCACTGGTTGCCGTATCCAAGCATCCGATGATATTCATCAAGGTCGATTTACCGGAACCTGATTGCCCAATAATCGCGACGAAATCGCCTTTTTCTATATTTAAAGAGATATTCTTTAAAATATGAACACGATTTTCGCCTTCACCGAAGTAACGGTTGAGATCCTTAATTTCAATAATATTCATTAATTTTCTACCGCACTTTTAGAACATTCTTGGACCACGAGGCATAGAGCCAACTTGTTCACCATTGGCCACTTGTGACACGATGACTTTTTCACCTTCGTTTAAACCCGATTTGATTTCAGTTTTGAAATCATTTTGAACACCGATTTCAACTTCACGCGGCTCAGGTTGATTTTTATCATTCAATACATTTACAAAGCTTTTGCCATCACGTTTTTGAATAGCCATATTGGAAACCAATAACACATCTTTCGCGTTGGCAATTTTGATGTTGTTTTCTGTCGTCATTCCGATGCGTAAAGTACGATCAGGGTTATCAATCAAAACATTGGCGTAATAGTAGATCGCACTGGTCGTTGAGCTGCTACTTGAACTTGTCGAAGATGAGGTTGAAGAACTATCACTTGTCGTGGTATTGGCTGGATCAACCGAATCAATGACAGAGTGATACACGGTTTGGCTATCCGATAAAATAGTAAAGCTCACTTCTTGACCTGCTTTCACTTTGGTAATGTCGCCTTCCGAAATCTCAGGCTTAATTTTCATTTTACTTAAATCAGCAATGGTCACAATCGTTGGAGTCGTTTGGTTGGCATTAACGGTTTGACCTTCTGAAACAGGCACAGAAATAACGGTACCATCCATTGGGGCGGTGATTTTGGTGTAACCCACATTGGTTTCAGCGGTATTCACTTCAATTTCAGCTTGTTTGATATTAGCTTCAATGGCTTCCATTTCAGCTTTCGCATTATCAAGTGTGCTTTTTGCAGTATTCACACTATCCAAAGACGTCGCTTTTTGTGTATAAAGTTTTGATAAGCGGTTATAACTTGAAAGAGCAACATCATAAGCGGTTTTCTTCGCTTTTAATTGAGCTTGATAGCTGACTAATGCGGCCTTTTTGGTATTTAAGGTATTAATTTGGGTGGTGGAATCAATATCTGCGATCATTTCGCCTTTTTTGATTTCTTGCCCTAATTTGACATAGAGTTTGGTGATTTTACCTGAAGCTTGAGCACCGACATCAACTTCATTCACGCTTTCAACTGAACCAGAGGCGACAACTGTTTTTTCCACATTGCCACGTGTAACGGATTCCGTCAGATAAGTTATTTCTTGTTTGCTATTGCTTGAGAAAAAATAATAAGCTGCGCCAGCAGCAACGGCTAATCCAAGTAAAATAAAAAAGCGTTTTTTCATAAAGACTTTGTCATCCTAAATAAAAAATGAACGTTTGTTCAGTAAAGAGGTATTCTAAAGGTAAACTTTTCAGTTTGCACGAAAAATCTTCAAGTTAGACCTAAAAATCCTAAAAAATGCAGTATTAATTTAATGAAAGTGCGGTTAGTTTTGGGATCAAATTCACAACGCCAGACTTTTCGTATAGAATGGGGAGATTATTTTCAATTTATTGAGAAATTTATGAGCAATACAGAACACACTCTAGAAAATGCGGAAAATACCCGCACACACAATTTCATTACTCAAATTATTGATGAAGATTTAGCTTCGGGTAAACACAAAAGTGTTCATACTCGTTTCCCGCCTGAGCCGAATGGCTATTTGCATATTGGTCATGCCAAATCAATTTGCTTAAACTTCGGCTTAGCAAAAGAGTATAACGGTTTATGTAACCTACGTTTTGATGATACCAACCCGGTGAAAGAAGACGTGGAATATGTGGATTCCATTAAAGCCGATGTGGAATGGTTAGGCTTTAAATGGGAAGGCGAACCGCGTTATGCGTCTGATTACTTCGATGCACTTTATGGCTATGCCATTGAGTTGATCGAAAAAGGTTTAGCCTATGTGGATGAACTTTCTCCAGATGAAATGCGTGAATATCGTGGTACATTAACTGAGCCAGGTAAAAACAGCCCATATCGTGATCGTAGTGTTGAAGAAAACTTAGCGTTATTCGAAAGAATGAAAAATGGTGAGTTTGCGGAAGGTACATTAAGTCTTCGTGCGAAAATCGACATGGCTTCACCATTTATGGTCATGCGTGACCCTGTGCTTTATCGTATTAAATTTGCGAGCCATCACCAAACTGGTGATAAATGGTGCATTTACCCAATGTACGATTTTACTCACTGTATCTCTGATGCGATTGAGCGTATTACACACTCTCTATGTACATTAGAATTCCAAGACAACCGTCGTTTATACGACTGGGTGTTGGAAAATATTAGTATTGAACGTCCATTACCGCATCAATATGAATTTTCACGTTTGAATTTAGAAGGTACATTAACGTCTAAACGTAAATTATTGAAATTAGTGAACGACGGCATTGTAGATGGTTGGAATGACCCGCGTATGCCAACCATTTCAGGTTTACGTCGTCGCGGTTATACCCCGGCTTCGTTACGTGAATTCTGCCGTCGTATTGGTGTGACTAAACAAGATAACGTCGTAGAGTATTCTGCGCTTGAAGCCTGCATTCGAGACGATTTAAATGAAAATGCACCACGTGCAATGGCGGTGATTGATCCTGTTCGCGTAGTGATTGAAAACTTTGAAGGCGAAGAAACCTTAACGGCACCAAATCACCCGAATCGTCCAGAATTAGGTGAGCGTCAATTACCGTTTACGAAAGAGCTTTATATTGATCGCGCAGACTTTCGTGAAGAAGCAAACAAACAATATAAACGTTTAGTATTAGGTAAAGAAGTGCGTTTGCGTAACGCTTACGTGATTAAAGCGGAGCGTGTCGAAAAAGATGCAAATGGTGAAATCACCACCATCTTCTGTACTTACGATCCAGAAACCTTAGGTAAAAATCCATCCGATGGTCGTAAAGTGAAAGGGGTGATTCACTGGGTATCTGCAGTCCATCATCACCCAGCAGAGTTCCGTTTATACGAGCGTCTTTTCACCGTACCAAATCCAGGTGCAGCAGAAGACATCGAAAGCGTGTTAAATCCAACCTCTTTAGTGGTGAAACACGGTTTTGTAGAACAAAGCCTTGCAAATGCAGAACCAGAAAAAGGTTACCAATTTGAACGCGAAGGTTATTTCTGTGCGGATAACAAAGACAGCCGCCCAGAGCACTTAGTGTTTAACTTAACCGTAAGCTTAAAAGAAGGCTTCTAATTCTAAACAACAAAGTGCGGTCAAAAATCACGTAAATTTTGACCGCACTTTTTTATTGGTTTCACTATGCAATTTGAATCTCATTTTTGGCAAACAAAATCGCTCCTTGAAATGACGGAATCCGAATGGGAAGTCTTATGTGATGGCTGCGGGAAATGCTGTTATCGGAAATATATTCAAGGGCGGGGCAAGCGTGAAAAACTCTATTACACGCGCATTGCTTGCAATCTATTAGATGTGGAAACAGGGAAGTGTCGTAATTATCCTGAACGTTTTAAAATCGAAAGTGATTGTACGAAATTAACCAAAAAGAATTTGCCTGATTTTGGTTGGCTGCCGAATACCTGTGCCTATCGTTTATTGTATGAAGGTAAACCTTTGCCCGAATGGCATCCCTTAATCAGCGGTGATCCTAATTCAGTGAAAAATGCAGGTATTTTAATTTCAGATGGCGTGCACGAAGAAGATGTCATTGATTGGTTTGAATTTGTCATTGAAACTGAATAATTTAAATTTCGTTGTTTTTTTATTCTCTTTAAACTTTGTTTTTTGATTTAGGTCACAATTTGCGAGATTGGCAATTGTATTTCAATTGTGCTTACTTATAATACTTATTAAGTATTATATAGATGTATCATTCGTTGTATGCAAATGTCCTTATCACTTAAACAATCTGCTAAAAAACTTGGCATTTCGTTTTCCCATTATGATATTGGTGGGCATTTGATTGATGCATCGCCAACCAGTATTGATTATTTTATCGAGCAGTTGCAATTTCCGCCGAATATTGGACAAAATCAACCGTTCCAACATGTCATATGTGCCTTTGAAAATGAACCCATTCATGGTGATTTAATCGCGTTTTCTTCTCCTCTTGAGGCTTCTTTGCGTTATCAATTGCTCGACGAGCAAAACCAAATTCAGTTTGAAAAAACCATTCCATATTCAACCGCACTTTCATTCATTGCCTGCTTTGTCTTTTATCTATCATCGTTTAATGCTTTTTGCCGCTCAACAAACGAGAAAATACAATCGGTTGTAAATAATCAAGCTTACAAAGCATAAAGGAGTATGTCATGACGAAATTAGTCGCTCAATCAGTAATTAATTCATTTTTTGATGGCAAACATGCCGATCCTTTTGCTGTATTAGGCATGCATGAAACTCACAATGGTATTGAGATTCGTGCTTTATTACCCGATGCAGATAAAGTCGATGTGATTGACAAAGAAAGTCAATCCATCGTTGTCGAACTAGAAAAACTGGATGACCGCGGGTTTTTTGCTGCTATTGTGCCAGAGATTCACCATTTCTTTACCTACCAATTAAAAGTGTATTGGGGCGTAGAAGCCCAAATTATTGAAGATCCATACCGCTTCCATCCGATGATTAATGACTTGGATCAATGGTTATTAGCGGAAGGTTCGTTATTGCGTCCTTATGAAGTATTAGGTGCGCATTTTACTGAATGTGACAGTGTCCCGGGCGTAAATTTCCGGGTATGGGCGCCAAATGCGAAACGTGTTTCGTTGGTCGGTGATTTCAACTACTGGGATGGTCGTCGTCATCCAATGCGTTTTCATCCTGCAAGTGGTGTATGGGAATTGTTCTTACCCAAAGCTAGCCTTGGTCAACGCTATAAATTTGAATTAATTGATTGCAACGGCAATCTTCGTTTAAAAGCCGACCCTTATGCATTCAGATCGGAATTACGTCCAGATACAGCATCCGAAATAAGCATGTTGCCGGATGTGGTCGAAATGACAGAGCAACGTCGTAAAGCGAACCAACGTAATCAACCTATTTCAATCTATGAAGTACATTTGGGATCATGGCGTCGTAATTTAGAGAATAATTTCTGGCTTGATTATGACCAAATTGCTGATGAGCTTATTCCTTATGTTAAACATATGGGCTTTACGCATATTGAGTTTTTGCCACTCTCCGAATTTCCATTCGATGGCTCTTGGGGGTATCAACCGATAGGGCTGTATTCACCAACTAGCCGTTTTGGTACACCAGAAGGCTTTAAACGCTTAGTCGAAAAAGCGCACAAAGCAGGTATTAATGTGATTTTAGACTGGGTACCGGGGCATTTCCCAAGTGACACTCATGGTTTAGTAGCCTTTGATGGTACTGCCTTATATGAGCATGCTGACCCACGTGAAGGCTATCATCAAGACTGGAATACCTTAATTTATAACTATGGTCGTAATGAAGTGAGAAACTTCTTATCCAGTAATGCACTGTATTGGCTTGAGCGATTTGGTGTAGATGGTATCCGTGTAGATGCAGTAGCATCAATGATTTACCGCGATTACAGCCGTGCTGAAGGGGAATGGATTCCGAATCAATATGGCGGTCGTGAAAATTTAGAAGCCATTGAATTCTTAAAACATACCAACTGGAAAATCCATTCTGAAGTGTCTGGCGCGATTTCGATTGCGGAAGAATCCACTTCTTTCGGTGGCGTAACCCATCCGACAGAAAACGGTGGTCTTGGATTTAATTTTAAATGGAACATGGGCTGGATGAATGACACCCTAAGTTATATGAAACTCGATCCCGTTTATCGTCGTTATCATCACGACAAAATGACCTTCGGGATGATTTATCAATACAGCGAAAACTTTGTGTTACCGCTTTCTCATGATGAAGTCGTACACGGCAAATGTTCGTTACTTGGCAAAATGCCGGGCGATGCATGGCAAAAATTCGCTAACTTGCGTGCTTACTACGGTTATATGTGGGGCTATCCAGGTAAGAAATTATTATTCATGGGCAATGAATTTGCTCAAGGTCGCGAATGGAATTATGAAGAAAGTTTGGATTGGTTCTTACTTGACGAAAACCATGGTGGCCTATGGCATAAAGGTGTATTGCAATTAGTCAAAGATTTGAACGGAATTTATCAAAAAAATGCACCGCTCTTTGAATTAGACGGTGAACTAGAAGGCTTTGATTGGTTAGTGGTAGATGATGCGGAAAATTCAGTCTTTGCTTTTGAACGTAAAAGCAGTGATGGTGAACGCATTATCGTGATCAGTAACTTTACTCCAGTGCCACGCGAAGGCTACCGTATCGGTGTAAATGTAGCGGGTGAATACGAAGAAATTTTGAATACTGACTCAATGTATTATCAAGGTTCAAACGTAGGTAATTTCGGCTTGGTAGAAAGCGAAGCGATCGCAAGTCACGGACGTGAAAATTCGATTAGCGTGACCATTCCGCCACTCGCAACGATCTATTTAAAATATAAAGCATAACAATAGCGAAGAACACGATGTTTAGTATTTATAACAATGGCAAACCTTCCCCAATAGGATATTCTCAAACGCGGGAAAACAGCCTAAAAATTTCGAATTTTGCGCTGTTTTCTAGAGCGGCTGATGCTGTTGAACTTTGCTTGTTCCGTGATGGCAAAGAAAGCCGTTTTGCCATGAGCAGAACCGATGATATTTGGCATGTGGCAATTGAAGGCGTTGAGTTAAATGATGAGTATGCGTTCAGAATCACAGGCAAAAATGACCGCACTTTAGCCAATCCGCAAAAGTTAATGCTTGATCCTTATGCCAAAGCAGTAAGTCATAAACCAGATTTAAGCTCACCAGAATCTCGTTCAATTTTCGTGTTAAATGATGAACGAGATAATGCCGTCGTTGCACCTAAAGGCCGCATTATTGACGAGCATTTTGATTGGTCAGGGGATTGTAAACCGTCTATTCCTTGGGCTCAAACCATTGTGTATGAATTAAATGTTAAAGGATTTAGCCAATTAAATTCCCGTATTCCAGAAAATATCCGGGGTACTTATGTGGCGTTGGCTCACCCCGAAAACATTGCGTACTTTAAATCATTGGGTATTACCAGCCTTGAATTGCTCCCAGTGAATTTCTTCATTGATGAACCACATTTGCAAGAAAAAGGATTACGCAATTATTGGGGCTATAACCCATTAGCCATGTTTGCTTTAGAACCAAGTTATGCGGCGGATCAAAAACAACCATTGAACGAATTTAAGAGCATGGTGAAAGCCCTGCATCAAGCGGGCATTGAAGTGATTTTGGATGTGGTGTTTAACCATACGGCTGAATCCGAAAAATCATTTCCGACATTTTGCCAGCGTGGTATTGATGATAAAACCTATTACTGGCAAAACGAGCATGGTGACTACCTCAACTGGACGGGGTGCGGCAATATGCTCAATCTTGCTAATGATGTCACTCGCAAATGGGTATTAGATTGTTTACGTTACTGGGTAACAGAATGTCATGTGGATGGTTTCCGTTTTGATTTAGCCACGGTACTTGGTCGTGAAACGCCTGATTTCAATCCAAATGCACAATTGTTTGCGGAAATGGGACAGGATGACGTTCTACAACAAATTAAATTAATCGCAGAGCCTTGGGATATTGGTCATTACGGTTACCAAGTCGGTTATTTCCCAGCCTATTTTTCTCAATGGAATGATCGTTTCCGCGATGATATGTGTCGTTTTTGGTTATGGCAAAGTGGTGAAGTGGGTGCTTTTGCAGAACGTTTTGCTGGCTCGAGCGATATTTTTAAACGAGAAGGACGATTACCACATGGTAGCTTGAATTTTATTACTGCCCATGATGGTTTTACATTACGAGATTTAGTGAGCTATAACCATAAACACAATGATGCTAACGGTGAAGAGAATCGTGACGGACGCAATGAAAATTATAGCTACAATTATGGCATAGAAGGTTCTCAACTCGATTTAGCAGATGAATGGCAAAGTGCGGTCGAAAATAACCGTGTTTTATCAGAAAAAGGCTTATTAGGCTCTTTATTACTGGCAAATGGTATACCTATGCTGCTTGCTGGGGATGAGTTCGGCAACAGCCAATATGGCAATAACAATGCTTATTGCCAAGATAACGAAATGACGTGGTTAAAGTGGGATAATTTTAACCAAACCTTATTTGACTTCACCAAGCAAACCATTGCATTACGAAAAAAAATTCAAAGTTTGCAACAGGAGGCTTGGTGGTCGGATGAAAATGTCGAGTGGTTGAATACTGGGGGAAACCCTATGACACTAGACGATTGGCATAATCGGGAAAGCAAAGCCCTACAAGTTATGTTAGACGGCAAATATCTTTTCTTAATTAATGCAAAAACTGAACCGCAATCTTTTTATTTGCCAAAGGGTAAATGGAGAAAGATTGCCGAAACTGAAAATAGCGTGATTCAACAATGTGATGTGAGCGGTATAGCATTTGAAGTGTTGGAACATATGGATGATGAAAACGATGGAGTTTGTTATGAAAAGTGATCTTAATAAATATGAATTAGTTAAAGATACTTTAGTGCTTATTTTGGCTGGTGGTCGTGGTTCTCGCTTACATGAATTAACCGATAAACGTGCTAAACCTGCGTTATATTTTGGTGGTAATCGTCGCATTATTGATTTTGCGCTTTCCAACTGTATTAACTCAGGCCTGAATCGCATCGGTGTTGTAACCCAGTATGCCGCTCACTCTTTATTACGCCATTTACAAACAGGTTGGTCATTCTTACCGCAAGAGCGTGGTGAATTCGTTGATATGCTACCTGCTCGTCAACAAATTGATGATTCTACGTGGTACCGTGGTACAGCGGATGCGGTGTATCAAAATATGGCGATTATCCGTAATCACTATCGTCCAAAATACATTTTGATTCTTGCGGGTGACCATATTTATAAACAAGATTACAGTGTCATGTTGATGGATCACGTGAGAAGTGGAGCAAAATGTACAGTAGGCTGTATTGAGGTACCACGTTCTGAAGCCAGTGAATTTGGTGTCATGGCGGTAAACGAAAACCTTAAAGTGAAAGCCTTCGTTGAAAAACCGAAAGATCCACCTGCCATGGTGGGTAAACCAGATACGTCGCTAGCCTCTATGGGGATCTACGTGTTTGATGCTGAGTATCTCTATAAAATGCTTGATAGAGAAGTGAATACCCCTTGCACATCTCATGACTTTGGTAAAGATGTCTTGCCAAAATGCTTGGAAGAAGGCGTGCTTTATGCACATCCATTCAGCCGTTCTTGTATGGGCCGAAACACTGAAGGTGAAATTTACTGGCGTGATGTGGGTACGCTCGATAGTTTCTGGCAAGCGAATATCGATTTAGTTTCAGAGCATCCACAATTAGATATTTATGATCAAAGCTGGCCAATTCGCGGTAATCCAGTGCAGGCTTATCCATCTAAATTCTTCTATAAAAAAGCGAATGTCAAACCGGTAGATAACTCGCTTATCGGTGGTGGCTGTGTGATTACCGATGCATCTATTAGTAATTCAGTGTTGTTTGATAGAGTCAAAATTGATGAAGATTCTTCTGTGGATCACTGTGTCGTGTTACCGCAAGTACAAATTGGTAAAAATTGTACATTAAAAGATTGTATTATTGATCGCCATTGTATTATTCCAGATGGTATGGAAATCGGTGTGGATAAAGCCCTTGACAGTAAACGCTTCCGTGTGAGTTCTACCGGTAAAGTTGTACTTGTAACCTCAACGATGTTGAAAAAATTGCAAGGCGAAGAAGTCACTAACGAAGAACATTTGGATTAAAGTGCGGTCAATTTTGACAGTATTTTAAGTGAAGTAAAAAGATTGTGCTGTTATCAATGACAGCACAATTTTAAGTATAAAGGAAAATTATGAGAGTTTTACATGTTTGCTCGGAGTTGTATCCCTTACTCAAAACTGGCGGACTTGCCGATGTTTTAGGGGCATTGCCTTTTGCACAAAAAGAAATTGGTATTGATGCACGTATTTTGTTGCCGGCTTATCCAAAAATTTCAGCGGGCATTGAGAATACGCATGTCGTCACAGAATTTGATAATTTTGCTGGTCATGTTGTATTGCGTTATGGCGAATACAATGGCGTGGGGATTTATCTGATTGATGCGCCACATCTCTATTGGCGAGAAGGAAATCCTTATCATGATACCGATTACAATGATTATGCTGATAACTATAAGCGTTTTGCTTTATTAGGCTGGGTGGGCGCAGAACTTGCGACAGGCTTAGACAGTTGGTGGCGAGCAGAAGTGGTTCATGCTCATGATTGGCATGCAGGTTTAGCGGCAGCTTATCTCTTCAATAAAGGTCGCCCTGCAAAATCAGTATTTACGATTCATAACTTGGCTTATCAAGGACAATTTGCTCATCGCCATTTACATGAAATTGGATTGCCAGAAGGCATGTTCCATGTTGATGGTTTAGAATTATTTGGCCAAATTTCGTATTTAAAAGCAGGGCTCTATTATTCTGATATGGTCACAGCAGTGAGTCCTACTTATGCAAAAGAAATTACCACACCAGACTTTGCTTATGGCTTGCAAGGCTTGTTAACAGGCTTACGTGAAGCCGGTAAGTTGGTGGGGATTTTAAATGGCGTGGATCAAGAAATTTGGCATCCAAGCTGTGATGCATATATTCAGCACCACTATAAATTGAAATCTATCGCGGGTAAGAAAAAAAATAAAGCCGATTTACAAGCTTATTTCAATTTACCACAACAGCCAGATGTACTTTTATTTGTGATGGTAACTCGCTTAACAGAACAAAAAGGTGTGGATTTACTGATTGCCACAGCGGATGAAATTGTTAAACAAGGTGGCCAATTAACCATTCTCGGTTCTGGTGCGAAACATTTGGAAGAGGGAATTTGCCAATTAGCACAACGTTACCCAGAACATATTGCCGTAAAAATTGGCTATGATGAAGCACTTTCACATTTAATGGTTGCGGGCGGTGATGTCATTTTAGTTCCAAGCCGTTTTGAACCTTGTGGATTAACCCAATTATATGGCTTGCAATATGGCACATTGCCTCTTGTTCGAGCGACTGGGGGATTAGCGGATACAGTGACAAACAGTACAAGCGAAACCATTAAAGAGCGTACTGCAACAGGCTTTGTATTCCAAAAAGCTGAAGCAGATGATTTACGAAGTGCTATCCAACATGCCTTTGCGTTGTGGCAAAAACAACGTGTTTGGGCAATGGTTCGTAATAACGCCATGGCACAGGACTTTAGTTGGAAAAATGCCGCCGCTCAATATGAGCAGCTTTATTTAAGCATTTTATACTCATAATTCAATGGATTGACTCCCTCTTCAAAATAATCGCCTTTGAAGGGGGATTTTTGTTGTTTTTTTCGTAAAAAAGCTTAAAATTTGCGCGATTTTTTTATTGAGGTTTTATTTTCTATGATCATGGACAATTTTGATTCGCCATTTCTCTACAATCGACCAAGTCTTGATGTTGAAGGCGTGAAAAAAGCAATTGTTTATAAATTAATTTTCTTAATTGGTCGTTCACCAAAAGAGGCGAGTCAACGCGACTGGCTAAATGCGACACTTCATGCAGTGCGTGATTTAGTGACTGAAGGCTGGATTACCACCGCTCGTCAATCTCGTGCAGAAGAAACCCGTCGTGTTTATTACCTTTCTATGGAATTCTTAATCGGCCGTACACTTTCTAATGCGATGATCTCAGAAGGTGTTTATGACGTGGCAGAAAAAGCCCTGGCTGAATTAAATATTGATTTGGAAGAGATTATTGAAAAAGAAGTGGATCCAGGTTTAGGTAACGGTGGTTTAGGTCGCCTTGCAGCTTGCTTCATGGACTCACTAGCAACATTAGCAATTCCAGCAATGGGTTACGGCATTCGTTATGAATACGGTATGTTCCGTCAAAAAATTGAAAATGGTCAACAAGTTGAACGTCCAGATGATTGGTTGGAAAAAGGTGCACCTTGGGAATTTATGCGTCCATCAAAACGTTTCAGCATTGATTTTGGTGGTCATATTTATTTTGAAGACAAAAAATGTATCTGGAATCCGGCTGAAAAAGTGACCGCACTTGCATACGACCAAATGATTCCAGGTTATAAAAATGACTCGGCATCAACCTTACGTTTATGGTCTGCGCATGGTGGTGAGGTGTTCGATTTAGCGGAGTTTAACCGTGGTGATCACTTAGCGGCGGTAGCAACGCGTTCAGCTAACCAAAACCTTTCTCGTGTACTTTATCCTGATGATTCTACCTGGAATGGTCGTGAGCTACGTTTACGTCAAGAGTACTTCTTAGTATCTGCTTCTTTACAAGATATTCTCCGTCGCCATTTAAGAACACACGGTACATTGGATAATCTTGCTGATAAAGTGGCGATTCACTTGAATGATACCCATCCTGCATTAGCCATTCCTGAGTTAATGCGTATTTTAATCGATTTACACGGTTACTCATGGCAACATGCTTGGGATGTGACTCGTCGTATCTTCTCTTACACTTGCCATACTTTAATGTCAGAAGCATTAGAAACCTGGCCGGTAGAAATGATGGCAAAAATCTTACCGCGTCACTTACAAATGATTTTTGAAATTAATGATCATTTCCTAGAGTATGTGAAAACTTATGTCACGACTGATATGGACTTTATCCGTCGCGTTTCACTGATCGAAGAAGGATATCAACGTAAAGTGCGCATGGGCTGGTTGTCTGTTGTCGGCTCACATAAAGTGAACGGTGTTGCGGCAATTCACTCAGATCTTATGGTGACATCAACCTTTGCTGATTTTGCGCGTATCTACCCAGAACGCTTCACCAACGTGACGAATGGCGTGACACCGCGTCGTTGGCTTGCCGTAGCGAACCCGAAATTAGCGGCTTTATTTGATCAATATATTGGTTCTGAATGGCGTTGCGATTTAAGCCAAATTGAAAAACTTAAAGCGTTTGCAGATAAAGGTGAATTTAAGCGTGCTGTCGCAGATATCAAATATGATAACAAAGTGAAATTAGCACAATATGTGAAGAAAACCCTTGATATCGATTTAGATCCACATGCTTTATTTGATGTACAAGTAAAACGTATTCACGAATACAAACGTCAAATGCTTAATGTGTTACACATTATTGCTCGTTACAACGAAATGCTTGCTCATCCAGAAAAAGATTGGCAGCCACGTGTGTTCATTTTAGCGGGTAAAGCGGCTTCAGCTTACTATGCAGCAAAACAAACCATTCGTTTAATTAACGATGTCGCGAATGTTATCAATAATGATGAACGCTTAAAAGGTCGTTTAAAAGTTGTTTTTATTCCGAACTACAGCGTAAGTCTTGCACAATTAATCATTCCAGCGGCAGATATTTCTGAGCAAATCTCTCTTGCAGGAACAGAAGCATCAGGTACCAGTAACATGAAGTTTGCCTTAAATGGTGCGTTAACATTGGGTACGCTTGATGGTGCGAACGTTGAGATTTTAGATAATGTTGGTGAAGACCACATCTTTATCTTTGGTAATACGGTTGAACAAGTGGAAGCATTACGTCGCGAAGGTTATCGTCCGTTTGATTATTATCAAAATGACGAGCAATTACGTGAAGTTATTGACCAAATTATCCGTGGTGATTTCTCGCCGGAAGAACCGAACCGTTATCACTCTCTAATTCAAGGTTTACAATACCACGATTACTATCAATCCTTTGCTGATTTCCGCAGTTATGTGGAAACGCAAAAAGCGGTAGATAAAAAATATCAAGATCGTGATGCATGGATAGCAAGTACTATTCAAAATATGGTGAATATGGGCTTCTTCTCATCAGACCGTACGATTCTTGAATATGCGAAAAATATCTGGAAAATTGAACCGTTAAAACTCGAGAAGTAAGTTCTTGTCCACTCATAGAAAACCCTGTCGGATTATTTCCACAGGGTTTCTTTTTATGCTAAAATCCACCGTCAAATTTATTGTTCATTCAGATTAGGAAAAAGTATGAAAGTTTTAGAAGGTGTGGTAGCTGCACCAAATGCTAAAATCGCAGTGGTGATTGCTCGTTTTAACAGTTTTATTAATGAAAGTTTATTAGAAGGTGCGGTAGATGCATTAAAACGTATCGGCCAAGTGAAAGATGAGAATATCACAATCGTTCGTGCACCAGGTGCGTATGAACTTCCATTAGTAGCACGTCGTTTAGCTGAAAGCAAAAAATTTGATGCGATCGTGGCATTGGGTACAGTAATCCGTGGTGGTACAGCTCACTTTGAATATGTGGCTGGCGAAGCAAGCAGCGGTTTAGGTCAAGTAGCAATGCAAGCTGAAATCCCTGTGGCATTCGGTGTTTTAACAACTGAAAACATTGAACAAGCTATCGAGCGTGCAGGGACCAAAGCAGGTAACAAAGGTGCAGAAGCAGCATTAACTGCACTTGAAATGGTGAACCTTTTACAACAAATTGATGCGGCATAATTCCAATGACAGAGAAAAAAGAACCTGTAAAAAAAGTATCGCCACGTCGTAGAGCAAGAGAATGTGCGGTTCAAGCATTATATTCTTGGGCACTCTCTGGTAATGCACCGGAACAAGTTGAACTTACGTTCGTTGTGGATCAAGATTTAAAAGGCGTGGATAAACCTTATTTTAGCCGCCTTTTCCGTCAAACTGTTGCGAATGTAGAAGCCGTTGATTTTTCAATGAGCCATTATTTAGATCGCGCATTGGATGAATTAGATCCGATTGAAAAAGCGATTTTACGTTTAGCGGTTTATGAACTTCAATTTGAGCCAGATGTACCGTATAAAGTGGCGATTAATGAGGCAATTGAAGTGGCTAAAGTGTTTGGTGCAGATGAAAGCCATAAATACATTAATGGTGTATTGGATAAAGTCGCTCCTGCATTAGGTCGCAAATAATTATTCAAATGTAGGGTAGACAAATGTCTGCCCTTTGTTTTTTGGTGCGCAGATAAAATGAGTACGGGTGAATTTGATCTTATAGGACGATATTTCTCAATACAAAAAGGCAATCAACACTTTGTTGATTTCAGTATTGGGGATGATTGTGCGATCACTCATATTCCAGAAGGCTATCAGCTTGCGATCACCACCGATACAATGGTCGAGGGTACGCATTTTTTATCTTCCATTTCTCCCCAAGATTTAGCGTATAAAGCTATCGCAACAAATCTAAGTGATTTAGCTGCTATGGGCGCTAAACCCGCTTGGATTTCTCTTGCACTCACATTACCTGAAGTTAATGAAAACTGGCTGAGCAAATTTAGCCAAAGTCTGTTTGATACATTAAATCAATATGATGTGACGTTAATTGGTGGCGATACAACGAAAGGTCCACTTTCTGTAACCATTACGGCACAAGGCTTCGTACCAAAAGGAAAGGCTTTATTCCGACATAACGCGAAGGTTGGTGATTTAATTTATGTATCGGGTACGTTAGGTGATAGTGCGGCGGGTTTAAATTGGATCTTACAAGGTAAAAGTGTGGTCGATTTTGATACTGAATTTTTAGTAAAACGCCATTTTCACCCAACGCCACGCGTTGAATTAGGTCAAGCATTAGTGGATATAGCGCATTCATGCATAGATATTTCAGATGGTCTTGTTGCTGATTTAGGGCATATTTTAACGAGAATCCAATGTTCAGTGGAGATTGAATTATCTACCTTGCCTTTATCCACATCACTCAAAAAAACATATCGCTTAGAAAAGGCCGAATCGTTTGCATTAAGTGGCGGGGAAGATTATGAGCTTTGCTTTACGGTTCCTGCAAATAAAAAGGCCGAGATTGAAAAGTTATCTCAATCGTTGCATGTACCTTGTACCTGTATCGGAAAAATTGTTCCGCAAAATAACAATCAGATTATTTTTTTAAAAGATGGACGTGTCATCAATTATCAAGCGCCGTCTGGTTTCGATCATTTTAAGGATAAATAATGAATAGTTCACCTCTTGATAGAGTCAGCTTAAAAAATCCAGTTCATTTACTGGCATTAGGTTTCGGTTCAGGACTCATTCGTCCAGCACCGGGCACATGGGGAAGTTTAGCCGGAACAATTTTAGGCTCCGCATTATTAGCCTGTGTTGGACTAAAAATCTTCTTAATTTTGACCGCACTTTGCTTTGTGCTTGGCTGTTATCTATGTCAAAAAACCGCAGATGATATGGGTGTTCATGATCACGGTTCCATTGTTTGGGATGAATTTGTTGGGGTATTTATTGTGCTAGCTGCAATTCCAATTTTATCCTTGCCTTGGATAGTCATTGCCTTTGTACTGTTCCGTTTCTTCGATATTTTAAAACCTTATCCCATCCGTTATTTTGACCAAAAACTGGAAAGCGGTTTTGGGATTATGGTGGATGACGTTTTAGCGGCAGTTTATGCTGTTATCGTGATTGTGATATTACGTATTGTAGGCTTGCCATGCTAAATTTGATGATTATTCATCTTGTTGGTTTACTTTCGCCAGGTCCAGATTTTTTCTATGTCAGCCGAATTTCTGCCATGAGTTCCCGTCGAGAAGCCATTGGTGGCGTGATTGGGATTACCATTGGTGTATTAATTTGGGCTACGGCTGCCGTTTTAGGACTTGCCATTATTTTTGCTACGATGTCAATTATTCAAGGCATTGTGATGATGCTTGGCGGATCGTATTTAGTTTATCTCGGCATTAAAATGGCAAAAGTAAGAACCAATGCAGTCTTTGATGAAAAGCAGAATGCAAATACATCAAATCAATCTATTTTAACGAGCATTATGAAAGGCTTATTGGTCAATTTATCTAATGCTAAAGTCGTGATTTACTTCAGCAGTGTGATGCCATTGGTTTTAGTGAATATTACCAAAACATCACAAATTTTGACCGCACTTGCCGTGATTACCGTAGAAACCTTTTTATATTTCTACATCATTTCAGTGCTTTTTTCGCGTTCTATTGCAAAACAGTTTTATAGCCAATATAGTCGCTATATTGATAATGCAGCAGGGCTGATTTTTATTTTCTTTGGAATATATTTAATTTATAGTGGCGTTCAACACGCTTTAATTTGATAAAAAAGGACAAAACATGACATTAAAAATTGCGATCGCCGGTGCAGGCGGAAGAATGGGGCGTCAATTAATTCAAGCCGTACACAATGCAGAAGGAGTAGAATTAGGTGCCGCTTTTGAACGTAAAGGTTCCTCTTTGGTGGGTGCAGATGCTGGCGAGCTTGCAGGTATTGGTGCATTAGGTATCAAAGTATCAGATGATTTAAATGCAGAAAAAGATAACTTTGATTTGCTGATTGATTTCACCCGTCCAGAGGGCACGCTTGAGCACATCGCATTTTGTGTCGCTAATAACAAAAAGATGGTGATTGGTACCACGGGGTTTGATGATGTAGGCAAAGCTGCAATTCAAGCTGCATCGGAAAAAATCGCCATTGTATTTGCCTCCAACTTCAGTGTGGGGGTGAATCTGGTATTTAAATTATTAGAAAAAGCCGCCAAAGTGATGGGCGATTATTGCGATATCGAAATCATTGAAGCGCACCACCGCCACAAAGTAGATGCACCGTCTGGCACCGCACTTTCCATGGGCGAACACATTGCGAAAACTCTTGGACGTGATTTGAAAACGCATGGCGTATTTTGTCGTGAAGGCATTACAGGTGAACGCAAACGTGATGAAATTGGTTTCTCTACCATTCGTGCCTCTGATGTCGTGGGTGAACATAGTGTATGGTTTGCGGATATTGGCGAGCGCGTTGAAATTGCTCACAAAGCATCAAGCCGTATGACCTTTGCTAATGGCGCAGTGCGTGCAGGTAAATGGTTAGAAAAACAATCTCATGGATTGTTTGATATGACAGATGTGTTGGATTTGAATAATTTATAGAGAGTAGATAGAATTTTTTAATTCACTTATTAAATAACAATTCTTACATGTTATGTGTGTCGTTATGTTTTTATGTATGATGAATCTTTGATTTAGACAAGAAAACGATGAAGAATATCTTCTCCTTACTTATTGCTTTTTTAGCTATTTATTTGGGTTTATCTATAGCGATTATAGTTGGTGGAATTGTTTTAGAGGCACCTAATATAAATTACAGGTTTATCTTTGAAGACACTTTTAAACCTTCAGTATTTATATTTTTTGTAATTATATTCTTTAGTTATTTATTCACACCTAAAAAATAGTGAAATTGCATATGGGCAGAGTTCGTTAAGTTTTACTGAATTACAGTTCCAATTCAATATCACTTTCCACTCGACAACAACACAGCAAAATTTCATCGGGTTGAATAAAGGCAAGGGGGGCTTCGGCGTAAGACACCTTGCCTTTTTTGATTTTCACGCGGCAAGAACCACAATAGCCTGAACGACATTGATATTCATGGTGAATTTGATGTTGTTCTAAAAAATTAAGCAGAGAAGTTTGGTTATCGAAATCTAAGGTGATTTGGCGCTGAATAAGATGGATTTTCATGAAATAAAATAAAACAAAATTTTGCTCATTATAGAAGAAAGAGAAGTAAAACTCACGGCTCTTTTGTTGTAATATAGCGAGCTAATATTCATCATAAGGGAAGAACATGCAAACCTTTCTAAAATTAACGTGGATTTCAACCGCACTTTTATTAACGGCTTGTAGCACCATTTCAAAAGAGCCGGTTAAGCATATTGATATGTATGTAAAGCCTTATTACGATGCCAGAGATGGGCGACTTGAACAGATTAATGTGAACAAAGATATTGATGCATTATTACTGAAAAATACACAAAAGGATTTTGAAAGTGCAGTCAATATTATTGAGAAAAAAGTGGATTTTGTTTCTCCGATGACAATGTTTGCACTTTCTGCTCGTGCTTATGATTTTGGCCTACGAGATGAAGCGGTAAAATGGTTTTATCGTGGGCAAAATCGCTTAATCACCGCGTTATATGTGTTGGATTTAGATAAATTAACAGTATCGAATAATACGGCATTTGGGCAATTAGTGGGACAGCATGTTAATCCGTATGCGTTCTGTGATTTGAATAAGCAACACAAGGCGGCGCAAGATGCGATTGACTGGGCTAAAAATCATCCGTATCAGGCGGTGTTTTTACCTCAATTACCAAGCAAGCATCCAGATAGAAAACAAGCGTTAAAAGAAGCAGAAGCAAAACTTGATGCACGTTTAGTTGAGCAAGACCGCTATTTTGCTAATCCTGAAAATAAAGCGAAATGGGAAAAAGAACGCCAAGATAACTTAGTTAATGAACGATTTTGTTGGTAATTTTAAAAATCTTAGGGTTGCTTAAGATTTCATTAAGATTTGTTGTGTTTAATAAGCATCAACAAGGCGGCAATGAGGATAATCCTTCGCTTTGAAACATGATTAATTTATGCTTAATTCTATTTAGGAGAACATGATGAAAAAATTTGCTTTAGCAACCCTTTTAGCTTTATCTACTTCAGCAGCATTTGCTGGTTTTAATGGCAACACTGTACAAGGTGGCTTCCAAGGTGGTGATCAAGGTCAACAACTTACTGTTAAACAAGCATTATCTGCGAAAGATAATTCTATGATTACCTTAGTAGGTAACATCACTCAACAAATTGACGGTGATGAATATGTTTTCACCGATGGCACAGACCAAATCAAATTGGAAATTAAAAACCGCGTTTGGAATGGTTTAAATGTTGGTCCACAAGATAAAATCCGTGTTTACGGTAAATTGGATAATGAAGCTTTTGAAAAAGCAGAGCTTGAAGTCATTAGCGTTGAAAAAGCGCAATAATTCATATAATTTGAAGTGGTGGGAAAAACCCGCCATTTTTTCGTTTTGAGGAAGATAAAAGTGCAGTCAATATTATGCGAGTTTTATTAGTAGAAGACGATCCTCTAATCGGCAATGGTCTGCAAATTGGTTTAATAAAATCAGGCTTTATTGTAGATTGGTTTACCGATGGTCAAAGTGGATTAAATGCCTTAATCGGCGCGCCTTATGATGCGGTAGTATTGGATTTAACCCTACCTAAACTAGATGGTTTGGATGTATTAAAACAATGGCGTTCAAATAATCAAGATGTGCCTGTATTGATTTTAACTGCGCGTGATACATTGGATGAACGCATTAAAGGTATTCAACAAGGCGCTGATGATTATCTTTGCAAACCCTTTGCCTTGGCTGAGGTGGTGGTACGATTACAGGCATTAATTCGTCGTCGTTATGGGCAAGTTAAACCACAGATTGAGCATGGCAATGTCAAACTCGATCCTGCTCAACGTAAGGCTTGGTTGAATGAGGATGAAATTACATTAACCGGGCGTGAGTATAAATTACTCGAGCTTTTTATGCTGAATAAAGAGCGAGTACTTTCTCGTGCGACCATTGAAGAAAAACTGTCAAATTGGGATGAAGAATTAAGTAGTGGTGCATTGGACGTACATATTTATAATTTACGTCAAAAACTGGGTAAACAATTTATTCGTACTGTACATGGCGTAGGCTATGCTTTAGGACAAGTTAATGAAAAATAAACGACTGGGTTTTCGTCTCTTAATCGGTTTAAGTTTGACCGCACTTTGCGTGTGGTGCATTGCCACAGCCGTTGCATGGACGGTCGTCAAAAAAGAAGCTAAAGATGTGTTTAATGCACAACAAGTGCTTTTTGCTGAGCGTTTGGCAACCTCTGATTTAAAAAATGTATTGTTGGACGAAAATGCGAATTTTCCACGTGGTGGATTTAAACCACAGAAACGTCGTTACGATAATGATGCTTTAGCTTTCGCCATATTTTCTAACAAAGGCGAAAGACTATTAACCGATGGCGATAATGGCGACAAATTTATTTTTCAAAATAAGACGGGTTTTAGCAAAGAACATATTTTAGATGATGACGATGAATGGCTGATTTATTGGCAACCTGTCGGAAAAGGTGAACTTGTCATTGCGGTGGGACAAGAATTGGAATACCGCGAAGAGTTGGTCAATAAAGTGGTCTTCAGCCAAACAGGGATTTGGTTTGCTGGATTACCAATACTATTATTGGTTGCGTTTATTGTGATTTATCGTGCATTAAAACCAATTAATCGATTGAGTCGAAACGTACAAGCTCGTCGCCCTGGAGATGTATCGTTATTAGAAACCGATAATGTACCAACAGAGATTCTACCGTTAGTCCAAAACTTAAATCAATTTTTCACACGTACCAGTGAGCAGTTGGAACGGGAGCGCCGTTTTGTTTCTGATGCAGCACATGAATTACGTAGTCCATTGGCGGCATTGCGTATTCAAACAGAAGTCGCACAGTTAGCTGGCGATGATGCACAAACGCGTGAAATGGCCTTAGCGCATTTAACCCAAGGTATCGATCGAGCAACCCAATTAATTGAACAACTTCTTACGCTTTCCCGATTAGATAATCTTAAAGAATTAAATCATCAGGAGCCTATTCATTGGTCAGAAATTATCACTTCGCTTATTAGTGATTTGTATTTTAGTGCACAACAACACAAAATCGAATTACAGTTTGAGCATCAGGGAGATCCTGCCGTTAAGCAAGGGCAGCCATTATTACTTGCCCAAATGTTGAGAAACTTGTTGGATAATGCCATTAAATATTGTCCTCAAGGCACTCAGGTTCGAGTAATTTTACAGTCTCGTAAAATTCTTATTGAAGATAATGGTGGTGGTGTTGCGCCAGAAGAATTGGCAAAATTAGGGCAGCGTTTTTATCGTCCTGCAGGACAAAATGAAAAGGGAAGTGGGCTTGGATTGTCTATTGTGGCAAGAATAGCGGAATTGCATCACTATCGTTTCCGATTAGAAAACATTGAAGCTAACGGGCAAATTCAAGGTTTACGAGCTATCATTGAGTTATAAAAAAGGGCGTTTAATACGCCCTTATTTTTAAAACATTCCACCAATTAATTCTAATCGACCTTTTTCAACTTTAATTTCTTTGGCAAATTTCTTAATCAGCATTTGTTTCATATCACTTTCATCCAAGGTATAAACTGGCATCCGACTTAATAATGCAGCAACACCATCACTTAATAGCGGCATAACATCTTGGAGTTGATCCATCACACTATTAGGTTCACCAGACCAGCGTAAAATTCGCAGATTTTTTAAATAGAGCGCACCTTCCTGTGCGTTATATTCTGGAACGGCATCAAAGGTTAAATGCAACTTAGCTGGGTAGGTCTTACCGGATAAACGAATAAGCGTATCAGCCAAACCACTCATTTCAACACGATTGCTTTCAGTTTGCCCGATTTGAGTCACTAAATCTTTTAGTGCGTAATCGACAGAAAATAATCCTGGAATACCGAGTTTGTCATTAATTGTGCCTTTTTCACTTAAATATTGGTTAATTTGTTGCTCGCTGATGCTAAAAGGGGAAGCTTGTACAGACAGCGTGCAGAAACCTAATGTCAGCACGGTAAGCAATTTTTTCAAAAAATGCATATTTTTCTCCTTGATTGAAAAAGAATAAAAATTTTGTAGAATGTATCGCTTATCTTTTCAATACACAATAAAAATTTAAGTAGAGATTATGACTTTGTCACTTAAAGACCATGTGCAAAAGCTTCTTGAAGAACATCGTGGAGAACGCGTTTTCCGCTTTGAATATTTAGGAAAACATTATTGGTTAAAACAGCCTGAGCAATTAAAAGGGATATGGTTATTATTAAAACCACATCCAAAACAACATTTTAAAGAAGAGTGTGAAATACTACAGCATTTAAATAATATTGGTGCACCAGTACCTAAATTATGCGGTTTCGGTGATGATTATTTAGTATTGGAAGATGCAGGGCCAACATTAAACATCTGGCTGAATGATGAAACATTGTCTTGGGCAGAAAAATCACATATTTTGCATTCAGCGATAGAAATATTGATTAATCTTCATCAACAAGGCATTATTCACGGTCGTCCAGCTATACGAGATATCGCATGGAAAGATGGTAAAATTAGTTTTATGGACTTTGAATCTCATTCAAAAAGCCATAATGAACATTGGTTGATTACACGTGATATGCTAGCATTTTTAGACAGTTTATGTCGTGTGAAAGGCTTAGATGATGAAAAGCTTAATGAATTATTTGATTATTATAAATCTCACTGCCCGACAACTTATTGGGTTGATATGTTGTCATATGTGAGAAGATTTCGTTGGCTTTATTATCTTTTACTTCCGTTCAAACCGATTGCACGAACGGACTTATTGGCCGTTTATCGGTTATTTGAACATTTAACAAAGGAAAATCTATGAAAAAATTATTTTTAGTGGCTGTATTAAGTGCTTTAGTGAGTGCTTGTTCTGTTGGTGTTGGCGCCGGTGGCGGCAGTAATGGTGTTGGCGTTGGTGTAGGTCTAGGCACTGGCTTTGGATTCTAACTATCACTTTAGATAAAGCAAAGTGCAGTTAAAAAATCTTAGGTTTTCAAGAAAATTAGTAGAAATCGCTTGATCTTTTGATTTAGATCACTATAATACACCCCATATTTCGGACGCGGGGTGGAGCAGCTTGGTAGCTCGTCGGGCTCATAACCCGAAGGCCGTCGGTTCAAATCCGGCCCCCGCAACCAATAACAAGTTCAGTAAAAAGAACCCCAAATTTGGGGTTTTTTTGTACGAGAAATTTAGAAACTGGGCTTAGGTTCATTGACGAACCTAACCCTTTTTTTATGTCTGAATTTTAAGATTAGGAGCAAAAATTGGCAACATTAGAACAAAAATTGCAAGAGATGCTTCAAGGTGCAGTAGAAGACTTAGGCTGCGAACTTTGGGGGATTGAATGCCAACGTGCAGGTCGTTTTATGACCGTGCGTTTATTCATTGATAAAGACGGTGGCGTAGGCGTTGATGATTGTGCTGATGTAAGTCGTCAAGTAAGCGCGATTTTAGATGTGGAAGATCCAATTGCGGATAAATATAACCTAGAAGTATCATCACCAGGTCTCGATCGTCCATTATTTACGCTTGAACAATTCCAACGTTATGTAGGCGAGGATATCGCCGTACATTTACGTATTCCCGTTTTAGATCGTCGTAAATGGCAAGGTAAATTGGAAAAAATTGAAAATGACATGTTGACACTTATTGTTGATGGTCAGGAACAAGTTCTTATTTTTGGCAACATTCAAAAAGCCAATGTAATCGCAAAATTTTAAAGGAGAAAAAGGAAAATGAGTAAAGAGATTTTGTTAGCTGCTGAAGCAGTATCTAACGAGAAGTTATTACCACGTGAAAAGATTTTTGAAGCGTTAGAGAGTGCAATTGCGCTTTCAACGAAGAAAAAATATGACTATGAAACCGATATTCGTGTGTCTATCAACACCAAAACAGGGGAGTTTGATACATTCCGTCGCTGGTTGGTTGTGGATGAAGTTAAAGTGCCAACAAAAGAAATGACATTAGAAGCGGCACAATTTGAAGATCCTAATATTCAACTTGGTGATTATGTTGAAGACCAAATTGAGTCTATCGCATTTGACCGCATTGCAATGCAAACCGCTCGCCAAGTAATCAGTACTAAAATCCGTGAAGCAGAGCGTGCAAAAGTGGTTGAGCAATTCCGTTCTGAAGAAGGTAAGATTGTTACTGGTACAGTGAAAAAAGTAAATCGTGAAAGCATTATTTTAGATTTAGGCAATAAAGCTGAAGCCGTGATTATGCGTGAGGATATGCTTCCACGTGAAAATTTCCGTCCAGGCGATCGTGTACGTGGTGTGCTTTATAAAGTGAATCCAGAAAGCAAAACCGCACAATTATTTGTGACTCGTGCAAAACCTGAAATGTTAATCGAGTTATTCCGTATTGAAGTACCAGAAATCGGCGAAGAAATGCTTGAAATCCGTGGTGCAGCTCGTGATCCTGGTTCTCGCGCGAAAATTGCGGTGAAATCTAACGATAAACGTATTGACCCAGTTGGTGCATGTGTGGGTATGCGTGGTGCACGCGTTCAAGCGATTACCAATGAATTAGGTGGGGAACGTGTGGATATCGTACTTTGGGATGATAATCCAGCACAGTATGTAATCAATGCGATGGCGCCAGCTGATGTGACATCAATCATTGTGGATGAAGATAACCACTCAATGGATATCGCAGTTAATGCTGATAACCTAGCACAAGCAATTGGTCGTAACGGTCAAAATGTACGTTTAGCGACACAATTAACCGGTTGGACATTAAACGTAATGACCACTGAACAATTAAATGAAAAACATCAAGCGGAAGATATTAAGGTATTGAATTTATTTATGGATAAATTAGGTCTTGATGAAGAGTTTGCTCAAATCTTAGTGGATGAAGGTTTTACTTCATTAGAAGAAGTGGCTTATGTTCCTGTGAGTGAACTGACTGCAATTGATGGTTTAGAAGATGAAGATCTTATCGAAGAGTTACAAGGTCGTGCAAAAGATGCGATTACTGCAGCCGCTGCAGCAGAAGAAGAAGCCTTGAAAAAAGCGAATATCGAAGATCGTTTATTAAATCTTGAAGGCATGAACCGTCATATTGCTTTTAAATTAGCTGAAAAACAAATTACTACACTTGAAGAACTTGCAGAGCAAGGTGTAGATGATTTAGCTGATATTGAAGAATTAACCGCAGAGCAGGCCGCTGATTTCATTATGGCTGCTCGTAATATTTGCTGGTTTAGCGAAGAGTAAGGAGTTTAATAATGACTGAAGATGTAAAAAATGCGGATGCGAATGCACCGAAAAAACTAAGTATTCAACGCAGAACAAAAACAACCGTAAGCAGCACAACTGCTGGCGGCAAAGCAAAAGCGGTACAAGTTGAAGTTCGTAAAAAACGCACAGTGCCAACAGATGCTGCTCGAAAAGCCGCTGAAGCAGAAAAATTAAAAGCACAGCAAGAAGCAGAGAAGAAAGCAGCAGAAGAAAAAGCACGTTTAGCTGCTGAGAAAGCGAAAGCCGAAAAAGCTAAGCTTGAAGCAGAAAAGGCAGCGAAACCAGCGCAAAGTGCGGTTGAAAATAAACCTAAATCTATTGATCCAGAAAAAGAAAAACGTAAAGCAGAAGAAGCAGAACTTCGTCGTAAAGCGGAAGAACTTGCTCGCCAAAAAGCAGAAGAGCAAGCGCGTAAAGCAGCTGAAGAAGCTAAACGTTATGCTGAGTCTGACTCTTCAAGTAATGATAGTTCATCAGAAGATTACACGGATTATAATTTAAGCTCTCGTTATGCTTTAGAAGCAGAAGACGAAGAAGAACGTCGTAACGAAAATCGTGGTCGTGGCAAAAATAAAGTCGCTAAAGCGAAAAAAGAACGGGATGACGTGAAGAGCGGCAATAAAAATGAGCGCGAATCGAATCGTAAAAATCAAAAAGATGGTAAATTCGGTAAAGGTAAAAATGGTAAAAAAGGTGCCGCATTACAACAAGCCTTCACAAAACCTGTTCAAGTTGTAAAACAAGATGTTGTTATTGGCGAAACCATTACTGTTGCAGAATTAGCAAATAAAATGGCAACCAAAGCGACTGAAATCATCAAAGCAATGATGAAAATGGGCGAAATGGTAACCATTAACCAAGTACTTGACCAAGAGACGGCACAATTAGTGGCTGAAGAATTAGGTCACAAAGTGATTCTTCGCAATGAAAATGAACTCGAAGAAGAAGTATTAGGCGATCGTGATGTTAATGCAGAAAAAGTGACTCGTGCACCGGTTGTAACGATTATGGGTCACGTTGACCATGGTAAAACCTCATTACTTGACTACATTCGTAAAGCGAAAGTCGCAGCAGGTGAGGCGGGTGGTATTACTCAGCACATCGGTGCGTACCATGTAGAAATGGATGACGGCAAAATGATCACCTTCTTAGATACGCCGGGACACGCCGCATTTACCTCAATGCGTGCACGTGGTGCGAAAGCAACGGATATCGTCGTTCTTGTTGTTGCAGCAGATGATGGTGTGATGCCTCAAACCATTGAAGCGATTCAACACGCAAAAGCAGCAGGTGCGCCTTTAGTGGTTGCGGTGAACAAAATTGATAAACCAGAAGCCAACCCAGATCGCGTAGAACAAGAATTACTTCAACACGAAGTGATCTCTGAGAAATTCGGTGGCGATGTACAATTCGTGCCAGTTTCTGCGAAGAAAGGTACCGGTGTTGATGACTTATTAGATGCAATCTTACTTCAATCAGAAGTACTTGAATTAACCGCGGTGAAAGACGGTATGGCAAGTGGTGTGGTGATTGAATCTTACCTTGATAAAGGTCGTGGTCCGGTTGCAACCATTCTTGTTCAATCTGGTACCTTACGTAAAGGTGATATCGTACTCTGTGGTTTTGAATATGGCCGTGTTCGTGCAATGCGCGATGAAAACGGTAAAGAAATCGATGAAGCGGGCCCATCTATCCCTGTTGAGGTGTTAGGTCTCTCAGGTGTACCAGCAGCGGGTGATGAAGCAACCGTAGTACGTGATGAGAAAAAAGCACGTGAAGTGGCATTACACCGTCAAGGTAAGTTCCGTGAAGTGAAACTTGCTCGTCAGCAAAAAGCGAAACTTGAAAATATGTTTAGCAATATGACTGAAGGGGATGTGGCTGAACTGAACATCATCGTGAAAGCAGACGTACAAGGTTCTGTGGAAGCGATTATTCAATCGTTACAAGATCTTTCTACGGATGAAGTGAAAGTGAAAGTAGTGGGCTCAGGTGTTGGTGGTATTTCTGAAACTGATGCAACCTTAGCTGCGGCTTCTAATGCGATTATGGTCGGCTTTAACGTTCGTGCGGACGCTTCTGCTCGTCGTATTATTGAAGCAGAAAATATTGACCTTCGTTATTACTCTATCATTTATGAACTATTAAATGATGTGAAAGCCGCGATGAGTGGTATGCTACAACCTGAATTCAAACAAGAAATCATCGGCTTGGCTGAAGTGCGTGATGTGTTCAAACATCCGAAATTTGGTGCAATCGCGGGTTGTATGGTGACCGAAGGTGTAGTAAAACGTAACAATCCAATCCGCGTATTACGTGATAACGTGGTAATCTTTGAAGGTGAATTGGAATCTCTCCGCCGCTTCAAAGACGATGTATCTGAAGTTCGTAATGGTATGGAATGTGGTATCGGCGTGAAGAACTACAATGACGTAAAAGTCGGCGACCAGATTGAGGTGTTTGAAGTCGTTGAAATCAAACGTTCAATCTAATCGATAAAAAGAGCGGTCAAAATTCAACGTATTTTTGACCGCTTTGTTATTGGAGCTAAAAATGGAATCAATGTTTGGTTGGGCGGCTATCAATACTATTTTGGTTGCTTATGGGTTTGGGCACAATAAACGGAAATTTCTAATTATTCCAATCGCTGTAAAACTTTGTTTTTGGATTGCAAGCATCTATTATGCTCAGTCATCCTATGAAGAACATGGTGCAGACTGGAGTCTAGTTGTTGTTGAGATGGACGTCATAGTAAATATTATCGCAGTACTCATTGGCGTGGGTATAGGTTTTATCCTTCGCCGAAATAAAACCAAATCAGAGAAATAATTTGTAACCTAATAAATGTAGGTAATACTTACTTAGTAAGAGAAATATTATGGCAAGAGAATTTAAACGCAGTGATCGTGTTGCACAAGAATTACAAAAAGAAATCGCCATCATTTTACAACGGGAAGTAAAAGATCCCCGTATTGGCATGGTAACCGTGTCAGATGTGGAAGTATCAAGCGATTTAGCTTATGCAAAAGTGTTTGTCACATTTTTGTTTGATCATGATGAGGTGGCGATTGCGCAAGGTATGAAAGGGTTAGAAAAAGCAGCACCTTATATCCGTTCATTAGTGGGTAAAGCAATGCGCTTACGCATTGTGCCGGAAATTCGTTTCTTCTACGATCAATCCTTAGTTGAAGGGATGCGTATGTCTAATTTAGTGACAAACGTGGTACGTGAAGACGAGAAAAAACACGTTGAGGAAAATGACTAATGTCTAGACCTCGCAAGCGTGGACGTGATATTGATGGTGTATTTTTATTAGATAAGCCACAAGGCATGTCATCTAATGACATTATGCAAAAAGTGAAACGCGTATTCCAAGCGAATAAAGCAGGGCATACCGGTGCGCTTGATCCATTAGCAACCGGTATGTTGCCTATTTGTTTAGGTGAAGCCACAAAGTTTTCCCAATTCTTATTAGATGCAGATAAACGCTATGTGGTTACAGCAAAACTAGGTGAACGTACGGATACCTCTGATGCAGAAGGTCAAGTGGTCGAAACGCACCCTGTCAATGTGGAAACATCACAAATTTTGATCGCACTTGAACAATTCCGTGGTGATATTTTACAAGTGCCGACCATGTTTTCTGCGTTAAAGCACAATGGGAAACCGTTGTATGAGTATGCTCGCGCAGGCATTATCGTAGAACGTGAAGCTCGTCCTATCACGATTTTTGAACTGAACTTTATCGAGTATCAAGCACCTTTTCTAACTTTAGAAGTGCATTGTTCGAAAGGAACCTATATCCGTACATTAGTGGATGATTTAGGTGAAGTGTTAGGTTGTGGTGCTCATGTGACAGTGTTACGTCGAACTGCGGTTGCGGATTATCCAACAGAAAAGATGATGACATGGGATGCTTTGCAAGCGCTTGCAGAGCAAGGTGATCTAGCACAACTTGATCAACATCTTTTACCGACAGATACAGCGGTCAGTAAATTACCCGCATTACAGCTAAATGCCGAGCAAAGTAAAGGTATTGGCTTTGGGCAACGTGTCAAATTTGCTAATGAAGCAAAATTGCATGGTCAAGTGCGGTTGTTTTCTGACGAGAATATCTTTTTAGGCGTAGCACTTGTCGATGATAACAATGTGATTCGTCCCCAACGCTTGATTACGCAATCTCTCTAATCATTTGCCTTTCTGTTTTAATTCCAGTAATCTCACCTGTAACCTTTTAATTGCAATCTATGTAAATAAGATATTACAGGTGAATTATGGATGCCCTTAACCATTTACGTCAGGAAATTGATGCACTCGATCGCGAACTGATTCAACTTTTTGCTAAACGTCTTGAGCTTGTGACCCAAGTAGGCGAAGTAAAGCACGAAAAAGGTTTACCGATTTATGCACCAGATCGTGAATTAGCGATGTTACAAGCACGCCGAGAAGAAGCGGCTAAAGCAGGAATCTCTCCACAGCTTATTGAAGATGTGCTACGTCGTTTCATGCGTGAATCGTATTCCAATGAAAATCAATTTGGTTTTAAAACCCTGAATCCAGCCATTAACAAAATTGTTATTGTCGGCGGTTACGGAAAAATGGGGCAATTATTTGCCCGCTATTTACGTGCTTCAGGTTATCCTATTTCTATTTTAGACCGAGATGATTGGGATGTGGCAGAACGTATTTTAACGAATGCGGATGTTGTTATTGTCTCAGTGCCGATTGATCACACATTAGAAACCATAGAACGTTTAAAACCCTATTTGACGGAAAATATGCTACTGGCAGATCTTACCTCCGTGAAACGTGCTCCGTTAGCTAAAATGTTAGACGTGCATAAAGGGGCAGTGGTTGGGCTGCATCCAATGTTTGGTCCCGATATTGCGAGTATGGCAAAACAAGTAGTTGTGCGTTGTGATGGGCGTTTTAGTGAGCGTTATGAATGGTTGCTAGAGCAAATTCAAATTTGGGGTGCAAAAATTTATCAAATTGATGCTGCAGAGCATGATCACAATATGACGTACATTCAAGCATTACGTCACTTTTCCACCTTTGCGAATGGTCTGCATCTTTCTAAACAACCTGTCAATTTAAGCAATTTATTGGCGCTATCGTCCCCGATTTATCGTTTGGAATTAGCCATGATTGGTCGTCTATTTGCCCAAGATGCGGCACTTTATGCGGATATTATTATGGATAAGCCAGAAAATTTAGACGTAATTGAAAGCTTGAAGCAAACGTATGAAGAAGCGTTACAATTCTTTGAAAAAGGCGATCGTCAAGGCTTTATTGATGCTTTCCATCAAGTGAGAGAATGGTTTGGAGAGTATTCCGATCAATTTTTGCAGGAAAGTCGTCAGTTATTACAACAAGCTCATGATTTACGACATGTATAAAATAAAAGTGCGGTTGATTTTCACCGCACTTTTGTTTTGTGATTTATTGTCTTGCCAAGCGTAAATTTTTTGGAATGTCCTCAAAGTTAGAACGGAATGGATTAATATCCAACCCACCACGGCGCGTATAACGCGCATAGACGGTGAGTTTTTCTGGTTTGGCGTAATGTATCAAGTCACAGAAAATACGCTCGACACATTGCTCGTGAAACTCATTATGTTGACGGAAAGATACAATGTAGTGGAGAAGTTTTTCGCGATCGATTTGTTTGCCCACATAATGAATTTGTACTGTTCCCCAATCCGGCTGACTGGTGATAAGACAGTTAGATTTCAATAAATGGCTTACTAAGGTTTCTTCCACCACATTATCGGACGTACAATTTTGCAAAATATCCGCATTAAATTCGTAGCTGTGGATTTCGATATCCTGATCATCAATGCAATCGCCCGTTAACGTATCAATACTTTGCCCTTGATAGTGGGATAATGGATGTAAACGAACTTTGACCTCACCTTGAGCACAAGCACTTAGGTCTTCACGCATCGTGCGTTCTACGCTAGCAAAATCAGCAAATTGACTTTGGTTAAAGCTGTTTAAATAGAGTTTAAAGCTTTTTGATTCAATTAAATTTTCACTGCGATAATCAATTTCCACATCGGCAATAGCCACTTGCGGCAAACCTTTGGGATTCAACCAAGAAATTTCATAGGCCGTCCAAATATCAGCGCCTTGGGTAAATGGCTGTTGTTCAGTTATACCTAAGCCATCACGATTGAGTTTACGAGGCACGGGTTGTAATAAGGTGCGGTCATAATTTGCCGCATATTCTGTTGCTTGGCCGAGTTTTAAAGATTGAAGACTTTTATCTTGATAGTTCATTTGTTTTCCTAAATTTATAAAAAATTCCACGACACGTTCGAGACTAATCGACATTGGTCACATTTAAAGTAAATTACATCAAATAGTGGCGCGCTTAATACCCAATCTCCAACACATTGCGGGCAACAGCGTTGCTGTTCCGATTCTAAAGAATGACCACCAACACGATATAAATAATAATAGGTCGGTATGCCGCTTTCTTTTTCAATTTCAGCAGCAAGGTAGCGTCCATGTTTAGTAAGCGTGCTATTAACCTCTGAGATTTCGTTTAACGATTCTTTTTCTAAAACAGAACCATTTATTTGCAACTGATCGCAAGCTTGCCAATTCTCCTGCCATTTAATTAAATCTTGGCTTAAGTGCGGTTGATTTTTTAATTGTTTATAGAGCGGAATTGGAGAAAAATCTTCTCCGCTATGTAACGGCGAGCAAGATTGTAAATGTGTGGTGTAGAGCATTTGCCATGTTGGTCGGCTACATTCTGCGGTGCTGTCCGCATTTAAATCATCGGCAATAATTTGAAAACCTTGAAAATTTAAACCGTTCTTTTCAGCATTTTCCATCGCCTGATTCACAGATTGATTATTGTTTTCGGGTAAAAGGCTATCTTGCTCAGGGCAAATGACGCGCATCGCAAAACCTTGTTCGCCATCTTCTTCCGTTAAATAAAGTGGGATTTCACGGCCGATAATTTGTCCGTTATAACGCCATTGGTCGATGACTGCATTGAGCAAACGGCTTTGTTGGCCAATGTCGTTTTCTAAGGCAGTCAATTTAAAAAAGGGTTCGATCAGATACATAATTACAGATTGTGCAAGATTTCTTCAATTTGTTTTAAACCGTTTAAGCGGGTTTCACTTAAGCGAGAAGCAATACCGAGCTCATCAAAAAATTGACGAATATTAAATTGTTGTAATTGGTTGCGGGTTTGTCCATTGATATTTTGCAACAACAACCATAACAAACCATTCATAATGCGTGCTTCGCTGTAAGCTTGAAATTGAAACGTGCCGTCATTTTGTGGAATGGTCTTAAACCAAAGCCCCGCTTCGCAGCCTTGAATCGATTGCATTTGAGTTAATTCCTCTGGATAGGGTTGAGAAAGATGTTTACCGGCTTGAATAATGAAACGGTAACGATCTTCCCAATTTTTTACCTGTTTAATGTTTTCTAGCATGCTAATAACTCTAAGGATTTATCTAATGCCGCAAAAAAAGCATCCACATCTTGCGGGCTGTTATAAGGTGCAAAAGAAAGTCGTAATGTAGTGCGTTCGCCAAGGCGGGCTAAGTAAGGTTGGGCGCAATGTTCGCCAACACGCAACGCAATTTTTTGTTCGCTTAATAGGGTAGCAAGATCGGATGCCGCAATCCCATCAAAAACAAAACAAACCACTGAACTTGGCTGCGGTGAATTAAATAAACGACAATTCGGATAGTTTTTTAACCGCACTTTACTTTGTTCGGCAAGCTTAACGGCATGCGCCTCGACTGCTTGAAAATCCCATTTTTTGAGCCAATCTAACACCGCACCAAAGCCAATCACGCCCGCAATATTTGGTGTGCCGGCTTCTAATCGATAAGGTAAATCGGCAAAGGTAATACATTCATGGGATACGCGCTCAATCATTTTTCCACCATAAAAAAGTGGTTGTAGCAGGGAAAGCGAGCTCAGTTTTCCGCTTAATATGCCAATGCCATTTGGTCCATAAATTTTGTGTGCAGAAAAGGCAATAAAATCCGCATCTAATGCCTGTAAATCAATTTGTATATGACTAATAGCCTGAGCAGCATCGACTAAAACGAGCGCATTGCTATGTTGACGAATTAGGCGAATTAAATGTTGGATATGTTGTTCCGTTCCCGTTACGTTGGAAACAAAATTAAGTGCCACTAATTTGGTTTTCTCATTTAAGGCTTTAATCAAGGCATTTTCATCAATTAGCCAATCATCCGAAATTGGCAGCACTTTAATTTTTGCTCCGCATTTTTTCGCTGTTTCATGCCAAGTAACAAAATTAGCATGATGATCTGCTTGGCTAATTAAAATCTCATCATCTGTATGCAAAGAAGGGAGTAAACCATTAGCAACTAAATTAATGCTATGAGTCGTCCCAGACGTCCAAATTACCGCTTTTTCATCTTCTGCATGAATTAATGTTTTAACTAAGTGACGAGCATTTTCGTATTGTGCTGTTTGTGCCGCTTCATACTGACTACGATGTACAGATCCCGCCGATTGATAAAAAGTAGTCGTTGCATCAATGAGTGCTTGAGGTTTTAATGCCGTCGCTGCATTATCCAAATAAACCACGGCATTTGGCGATTTAAAATAAGGGAATTCATTTTTAAATGATTGATAATCAAAAGCCATGGTTATCTCCTTGTTTGACTGTTTTTTTTCTGTTTACGCCATTCATAAGGGGCAACAGGGTTGGGATCTCGCCATAAGCCGATTTTTTGTTGTTGGGCAAAATCTTGTGCCTGGAAGTAAATTGGATTTTTAGCATATTGCGGATAAACCCAAGCCATGCCGTTTTTCACCATTTCTAAGTTGATGTTTTGTTCTTGTAGATAAACCGTTGCCAAAATACGTTGGTAGCGATCATAACCCGAAACTGACAACGTCACATTTTGTTTAAAAACAAGCTGTGAAAGATATTGTTTGGCTTTCTTACCAAATGCTTGGCCCTTTTCTGGTGCATCAATTTCTTGCAAGCGAACTTTAAATTGTTTTTTAGTGGGTAATAGGCAAGTTAGGGTATCGCCATCACTTACGCCTACTACCCAGCATTCTACTTGGCGTTCTGCTGAGATTGAAAATTGCGTCCAAAGTGCGGTCAAAATTATGGTTAAAAATAAGAAGAATTTTTTAATCATTTGGAATTTCTTTGATCTGCATCGCAAAATTTAGCTAAAATAAATGGGTAATTTTAACAAAAAAGCGTAAAATAAATTTTAATTATTATTAAAAAAGTTGATAGAGGAAATATGTTACTCCAAAAAGGCGTTCAACTCGCTCGTTCGCTCATCATTTTATACATTATGTTACTACTCGGCAATTTGATTTCTCACTATATCCCAGTGGGGATTCCAGGCAGCATTTGGGGCTTGTTATTACTTTTTTTAGGTTTAACGACTCATGTAATTCACTTGGAGTGGATTTATTTCGGTTCGAGCTTACTGATCCGCTACATGGCGGTCCTTTTTGTGCCTGTGAGCGTGGGGATTATCAAATATTATGATTTACTCGTGGCCCAGTGGAAAGTTTTACTTATTCCAAATATTCTCAGTACCGTTCTGACACTTTTAGTTATTGCATTTATAGGAAACTATTTATTTTATAAACAATCTTTTACCCATAAGCGTAAAAAAGTATTAGAAAGACGCAATCTTCAAGCTGACTAAGGTTTTATTATGCAGTATGCAATTTATCTTTATACCATTTTAACGATTTTTGGATTTTGGCTCGCATTACAAATCAGTAAACGTTGGAAATCCATGATTTTCAATACGTTCGTGCTCACAGTATCAATTCTTGTGCTGATTTTAGTAGTTGGCGATATTCCTTATGATGATTACATGGCGGGTAATGCGCCGATTAATAATTTATTAGGCGTGAGTATTGTTGCGCTGGCGTTACCGTTGTATGAACAACTTCGTCAAATTGCGAAACAGTGGAAAATTATTCTTTCTGTGGTGACATTGGCTTCTCTGTTTTCCATGTTTACCGGTGCCATTTTTGCGATTATTTTAGGGGCAAGCCCTGAAATGGTCGCGACCGTATTGCCAAAATCAATTACCACGCCAATTGCGATGGAAGTGTCTTCTCATTTAGGCGGTATTCCAGCCGTTACAGCCGTAGGCGTGATTGTTGCAGGTTTGCAAGGTTCGGTTTTTGGTTATCTCATCTTGAAAAAGATTGGTATTAAACAACAAGAAGCCGTAGGTTTATCTGTTGGTGCCGTTTCTCACGCATTAGGCACGGTAAGCTGTATGGAAGCTGATCCGAAAGCGGGGAGTTATAGTTCGATTTCTTTGGTACTTTGCGGTATTATGAGCTCAATTTTAGCCCCCTTAGTATTCCATGTTATTCGTCTATTTTTATGAGAACCCAATTAGCTGATTTTTGGACTGAACGTTTCCTTCCTGATCCGCCTCGCGAAAAAGATCACCGACCGCCATTTCGTCGTGATCGCGGGCGGATTTTACATTCCGCCGCTTTCCGTTGTTTACAAGCCAAAACACAGATTCATGCTGTGGGCGAAAATGATTTTTATCGTACTCGTTTAACTCATTCCCTTGAAGTGGCACAAATCGGTAGCAGCCTGGTTTCCCAATTAAAATTTGCGGAAAGTTATGTTGCTATTTCAGACCAGCTTCATATCGAAAAAAGTGAATTACAGAAACAACTCAAGCCTTTATTGCCAAGCAATGATTTAATTGAAAGTTTATGCTTTGCGCATGATATTGGTCATCCGCCGTTTGGTCATGGTGGGGAAGTGGCGCTCAATTATATGATGCGTAATCATGGCGGCTTTGAAGGCAATGCGCAGACATTTCGTATTATTACTAAACTCGAGCCTTATACTGAAACAGCAGGGATGAATTTAACGCGTCGTGCTATTTTAGGTGTGGTGAAATATCCGAATATTTTAGACTTATCTTCCCCGCAATATGCCCAGTTGCCGCATACTGAAAACGCTGATCCGCGTTATGTCAAAATTAGCGATTGGAAGCCTGGAAAAGGGTTATTCCGTGATGACGTCACAATGTTTACTTGGTTGTTGCAAAACCTTTCTGAAAATGACCGCACTTTGTTTGGTTCATTTCAAAAAGTGCGGTCAAATCCTGCTGAGTTTTTAAAAACACAATTTAAATCATTAGATTGCAGCATTATGGAATTGGCGGATGATATTGCGTATGGGGTACATGATTTAGAAGATGCGATTGTGACTGGTGTAGTAAATCAACATCAGTGGCAAGAAGCATTGGCTGAACTTAAAACAATTCCTTCAGATTGGTTGGCAAAAAATATAGAGCAAGTTAGCCAACGATTGTTCTCCAATCATCATTTTGAACGTAAAAATGCCATTGGGGCATTAGTGAATTTCTTTATCACCCATGTGCGTTGGAAAGTCACCGGCAATTTTGATGAACCTTTGTTATGTTATAACGCAGAATTACCACAAGATGTGATTGCGGCATTAAATGTGTTCAAAAAGTTTGTGTGGAAATATGTAATTCGCCATGTGGAAACGCAACGTATTGAATATAAAGGACAACGTATTCTCACAGAAATGTTCCAGATTTTTGAGTCTGACCCAGAACGTTTATTGCCAACGAATACCGCTAATCGTTGGAGAAATGCACCGGAGCAGGGTAAAAAACGTATTATTTGTGATTATATCGCGGGCATGTCAGATGCCTATGCCTTAAAGGTTTATCACCAGCTCTAAAGTGCGGTTATTTTTATTGATATTTTGAATTTATAGGACAATTTTGTGGCATTAATTAGTTTAACTAACGCTTATCTTTCTTTTAGTGATCATCCTTTACTTGATCATGCTGAACTTCATATTGAACCCAATGAGCGCGTGTGTTTAGTGGGGCGCAACGGTGCAGGTAAATCGACTTTATTAAAAATTATTGCACAGCAAGTCACTATGGATGACGGCAAAGTGCAGTATGAAAAAGATTTAGTGGTTTCACGTTTAGAACAAGACCCGCCTCGCCATGCTGAAGGGAATGTATTTGATTATGTGGCAGAAGGCATTGAGCATTTAGCGGACTTGTTAAAGGAATACCATCATATTTCGCAAGAGTTGACACAAAATTATAGTGAACAAACTCTTAACCAACTGGCACAAGTGCAAGCAAAATTAGAGCATGCCAACGGCTGGCAGTTTGAAAATAAAATCAATGAAGTATTGCAAAAACTCGAGTTAAATCCTGATACTAAATTAGCCGATTTATCGGGTGGTTGGTTGCGTAAAGCTGCTCTTGCTCGTGCATTGGTGTGTAACCCCGATGTCTTGTTATTAGATGAACCAACCAACCACTTGGACGTAGATGCAATCGAATGGTTAGAAAACTTCTTATTAGAATTTACCGGAAGTATTGTGTTTATTTCCCATGACCGTTCTTTTATCCACAAAATGGCGACCCGTATTGTTGATTTAGATCGCGGGAAATTAGTGTCTTATCCGGGTAACTATGATTTATACCTCACCGCTAAAGAAGAAAGCTTACGTGTCGAAGCATTGCAAAATGACCTTTTTGATAAGCGTTTAGCGCAAGAAGAAGTTTGGATTCGTCAAGGGATTAAAGCGCGTCGTACGCGTAATGAAGGCCGTGTGCGCGCTTTAAAAGCCATGCGTGAAGAACGTCGCCAACGTCGTGAGGTGATGGGTACTGCTAAGTTACAATTAGATAACTCAAGTCGTTCCGGCAAAATCGTGTTTGAAATGGAAAATGTGTCTTATGAGATTGAAGGCAAACAGCTGCTCAAAGATTTCAGTACGACCATTTTACGTGGCGATAAAATTGCTTTAGTGGGAGCAAATGGTTGCGGAAAGACCACGTTTATTAAACTTTTATTAGGTGAAATCAAGCCAACTAATGGCAGCATTCATTGTGGTACAAAATTAGATATCGCTTATTTTGACCAATATCGTGCTGATCTTGATCCAGAAAAAACGGTGATGGATAACGTTGCCGATGGCAAGCAGGATATTGAAGTCAATGGCATAAAACGTCATGTGTTGGGCTATTTGCAGGATTTCTTATTTCCACCCAAACGTGCGATGACACCTGTAAAAGCGCTTTCAGGTGGCGAACGTAACCGTTTGTTATTGGCTAAATTATTACTGAAACCTAATAATCTATTGATTCTCGATGAACCAACCAATGACTTGGATGTAGAAACCTTAGAATTATTGGAAGAAATCCTCACGGATTATCAAGGCACCTTATTGATTGTCAGCCATGATCGTCAGTTTATTGATAATGTCGCGACTGAGTGTTATTTCTTTGAAGGCGATGGCGTATTAAATAAATACGTGGGTGGTTTCTTTGATGCGAAAGGACAACAAGCCAATTACTTTGCGATGAAAGCAGAGCAAGAGCCCCTAAAATCCAAAAAAGAAGCACCAAAAGTACAGGAAAGTGCGGTCAAAAATGACGCTGTTTCTCAAAAGCCAAAATCCGTTAAACTTTCTTATAAAGAACAACGCGAGTTAGAACAACTTCCACAGTTATTGGAAGAATTGGAAGAGAAAATTACCGTACTTCAAGCTGAAATTGGTGCCCCTCACTTTTTCCAACAAGCCCATGATGTAACAGATGCTAAGCTTAAGGAATTATCGGACACTGAATCGGAGCTTGAAACAGCTTTTCTTCGTTGGGAAGAACTGGAAGAGAAGAAGACCCAAGCTGAAGCAAAATAGAGGATAGATAAAAAGAAACCGAGCGAAATAGCTCGGTTTTTTGTTAGATATTACTGATAAAAATCACCAAAATAATCACAGGAACCACAAATTTGACATAGTTAAACCAAATTGTTGTGAAGCGTGAATTTGGTGTTGGTGATAGTTCTTTTTTCGCATCGTCTTTTAACACAAAACCAACGAAAATTGCACAGCCAAGTGCGGTCAGCATAAAGAGAATATTTCCGCTGACAAAATCGAAGGCATCGAAAATGCTTTTACCGAAAATGGTGAAATCTTTCCAAAGGTTATCACCTAGAATGGATGGTACGTTACCTAATAAGAAAATCCCCATTAAGGTAATAAAAATCGCTTTGCCTCGGCGCATTCTGAGTTTTTCTTGTAATGCGGTGATGATGACTTCGTAAATCGTGATTGATGTGGTTAATGCCGCAATAAGCAATAAACCGAAGAACACGATAGCAAAGAATTTACCCGCCCATAAATGTGAGAATACAATTGGTAAACTTTGGAAAACCAAGGTTGGTCCGGCGTTAGGTTCAATGCCGAATGTGAATAATGATGGGAAGATCATAAAACCACATAACACAGCGATAATGGTATTTGTGAAGCCTGTAATAACGGCTGTGTGAATAAGGTTTTCTTCTTTATTTAAATAGCTTGAGAGAGTAATCAATACACCGAAACCAAGGCTTAATGCGAAGAACACTTGCCCTAATACGAAGATGAATAATTTAGGTGTGATTTTGCTGAAATCAGGTTTTAAGTAGAAAGTCACACCTTCCATTGCGCCAGGTAAGGTGAGGTTACGAATCACCATACCAATTAGGAAGATAAAGAGTAATGGCATTAAGTATTTAACGGAACGTTCAATCCCACCAATGATACCTTTTGCTAAAATAATGTAATTCACCGCCACGAACAGGAAGGTGTAAAGCATGATTTCCCATGGGCTGTTGCTGATGTGTAAATCGTAGAAATCTTTGGCCACTTCTTTTGTTATTGGTGCGGAAATATCAAGAGTATTATTAATCAGGCTGATGATATAAGACATCACCCAACCACCAAGCACCATATAATAGGCCATGATACCAAATGCGCCGAGAAGGCCCATATAACCGATAATTTTCCAATATTTGGAAATGTTTTTACCTTTATCTTGGATTTTGTCGCCAAAGGCATCAATGGAATTCACACGCAAACGGCGACCAATAACGTTTTCTACTAAAATCATCGGGATACCAATGACAATCATCGCGATACAAAAAAGGAGTACGTAGGCACCACCGCCATTTTCACCCACTAAATAAGGAAATCGCCATGTAGCCCCAAAGCCAACTGTTGCACCCGCAACGGTGAGCACATAAGTTAGTCGGCTAGACCACGTTTGGCGAGATTGATTGTTTGTTGTCATAATATATTCCGTTTGATTTGATTCGTTTAATATTCTGTTTTTTCTTTGTATTCGCAGAGATCTTCAATGATGCAAGCACCGCAGCGAGGTTTGCGCGCGGTACAAGTATAGCGCCCATGTAAAATAAGCCAGTGATGCACATCGACTTTAAATTCTTTTGGTACGACTTTGAGCAGTTTTTCTTCCACTTTTACCACATCTTTGCCAGGGGCGAAATTTGTGCGGTTGCATACGCGAAAAATATGGGTATCCACTGCGATAGTCGGGTGACCGAATGCTGTATTTAACACAACATTCGCCGTTTTTCTGCCGACACCAGCAAGGGCTTCTAAAGCTTCTCGGCTTTCAGGTACTTCGCCGTTGTGTTTCTCAACTAAATCACGGCAAGTTTTAATGATATTTTCTGCTTTGCTGTTATAAAGCCCGATGGTTTTAATGTATTCTTTTAACCCCTCTAAGCCGAGATCTAAAATAGCTTGTGGGGTATTTGCCACAGGGAATAATTTTGCCGTCGCTTTATTAACCCCTTTATCGGTGGCTTGAGCCGATAAGATCACGGCGATGAGTAATTCGAAAGGCGAATTATACTCTAATTCCGTGGTGGGATGCGGGTTTTGTTCCCGAAGTCGAGTAAGGATTTCAATTCGTTTAGCTTGGTTCATTTTTTCATATCAATTCGGTTTTTAATTGCCAGTAGGATGCCTAATCCAATAAACGCACCTGGCGGAAGAATAAAGAGTAAAAAGCTGCTGTCAGCGTGATAAATATGTAATGTCAGGAATTTGGCGCCTTGACCAAATAGGTTTTCAATGCCTTCAAAAAGGGTACCTTGGCCTAAGATTTCACGTAATGCACCTAATACGGTAATACTTAATGCCATACCTAATCCCATTGAAAAACCATCCCAGGCAGAATGTGCTACGCTATTTTTAGAGGCAAAGGCTTCGGCACGACCGATGACGATACAGTTAGTCACGATTAAAGGAATAAAAATCCCAAGAGCTTGATAGAGTGTATAGGTATAAGCATTCATCAATAATTGCACCACGGTTACGGTGGTGGCAATAATCATCACATAAATCGGAATACGGATTTCATGAGGGATTTGCTTACGAAAGAGCGAAACAACGGTGTTTGTACAGGTTAAAACCAACATAGTCGCCAAACCTAAACCTAATGCATTTGTTGCAGTACTTGAAACAGCCAACAGCGGACAAAGCCCCAATAATTGCACGAGGGTAGAGTTGTTTTTCCATACGCCTTGAATAAAGATTTCTTTCCAAACAGAAGGTGTTTGCGTTATTTCTTCTGAATTTTCAACCGCATTTTGCTCATCAAGTGCGGTCGTTTTTTCGGTTAAATCAGTCATAATAAATATCCTATTGCGCGTATTTTTTTGCCATCTCGTTGAGTAATGCTTCATTCTCAAGCATCACGAGAGCAGAGCGTTTTACTTGATTTACAATCGCGCGTGGCGTAATCGTTGCGCCAGAAAATTGGTCGAATTTACCGCCATCTTTTTTGACCGCCCAATCTTTTAGGCTTTCCGGTACAATAACTTGGTTTGTAAAACTTAAAATCCAGTCAGAAATGCGAAGTTCGATTTTATCGCCTAATCCTGGGGTTTCATGATGTTCGATGACACGCACACCTAAAACTTCACCTTTTGGTGTAATACCCACTAATAAACGGATATTCCCTGAATAACCATCTGGTGCCGTTGTTTCATAAGCATAGGCAGTTGGTACATTGTTTTTAATGGCAAAATAGAGTTTTTGAATGCCTTTGAGTTTATCTTGCTCAGGCGTTTCTACGCTTTCAAGCAAGTTATTATTAAAATAATCTTGAGGGATAACTTGGAGTAATAGCGCTTTTTGTTGTTCAGTCATGGCTTCATCAATTTTATCTTTTGTCAGCATATAAATGCCTGCAGAAACAGCGGTACATACAAGCGCAATAAAACCTAATAACAAACCAAAACGGGAGGTGATTTTAAAAATACCCATTATTTTCTCCCTTTTGCAAAGTGCCCCGCTACGCGAGGACGGGTGTAGTAGTCGATAAGTGGCACACAAATATTACTTAACAAAATCGCAAATGCCACGCCGTCAGGGTAGTTTCCAAAGTAACGAATGAGGTAGACCAATAATCCGACCAAGGAACCAAATACAAGCTTGCCGCGAGGTGTAATAGACGCTGTGACAGGGTCAGTCGCAATAAAGAATGCACCAAACATCATCGCACCGCTAAAGAGTTGGCTAATCATACTTAAATGATGATAACCTGACATCGCAGTGATAGTCGCTAAGGTCACAAAGGTCACGAGCATTGAAACGGGAATTTGCCAATGAATTTTTTTCTTTAAGATTAATATAATTCCACCAAGCATGAATGCCAGATTAACTTGCCACCAACCTTCAGCAAAGTCAGTCCCGTTTTGTAATAAAATCGGTAATTTTACAAAATCATGGAATACGCTTTCATCGCCTTGATGCAAGTTATAGAAGATTTTGGCACTGTCTAATGGCGTAGCTTGTGTAATTCCATCAATGGAATGAACAAGTTGACTTAAGCTAAAACCGTCAGTGGTTAAGCCAGTGAAAATTAAAGAAAGAGAGTCCGCAAATGTTGGGGGTTCATTCAATAATGAAATAGGCGGCATCCAACTTGTCATTTGTAGTGGGAAAGAAATCAATAGCACCACATAACCCACCATAGCTGGATTAAATGGGTTTTGTCCCAAACCGCCATAAACATGTTTACCTAAAATAACAGCGGAAAGCGTACCGATTAAAATCACCCAATAAGGTGCATAAGGCGGAATCGCCATGGCTAAAATTAGGGCAGTAAGCACCACACTAAAATCTGAAATATAGACCAGGTTTGGCTTATTGCGCAATTTGGTTACAATAAATTCAAGCAATAATGCGAAAGAAATAGCCAAAGCGGATTGCACCAAAACACCCATTCCAAAATAATAAATCTGTGTGAGCAGGGCAGGCAGCATGGCTGCAATCACCCATAACATAATACGGGCGGTTAATTTGCCTGAATGAGTATGAGGCGAACTCACCATTTTCTTAAACATAATCTTTTCCTGCGTTATTCTGTTTCTTTGGCAGCTTCAGCGGCCGCTTTTTTTGCTTTAGCTCTTGCTATGGCTGCTGCGATAGCGGCTTTTTTTGGATCAAGTGCGGTTGGGTTTTCATCTGTTTTTTCAACTGCACTTTCAGTTGCATTTGTCGTAACTGTTTCACCTTGAGCAGCGGCTTTCTTGGCTTTAGCTCTTGCAATAGCAGCGGCTACAGCCGCTTTTTTCGGGTCAAGTGCGGTTGAGTTTTCATCCGTTTTTTCGACCGCACTTTCAGTTGCATTTGTCGCAACTGTTTCACTTTGAGCGGCGGCTTTCTTAGCTTTGGCTCTTGCAATAGCAGCGGCTACAGCAGCTTTTTTCGGATCAAGTGCAGTTGGATTTTCATCTGTTTTTTCGACTGCACTTTCGGTTGTATTTGTCGTAACAGCTGCACCTTGATCGGCGGCTTTCTTAGCTTTGGCTCTCGCGATGGCTGCAGCTGCAGCAGCTTTTTTAGGATCAAGTGCGGTTGGATTTTCATCTGTTTTTTCTACCGCGCTTTCAGTTGCATTTGTCGCAACTGTTTCACCTTGAGCAGCAGCTTTTTTGGCTTTTGCTCTTGCTAGAGCTGCAGCAGCTGCTGCTTTTTTCGCCTCTTTTTCATCAGTTTGTGACGTTGTTGCATTTGTCACAGTATTTGTATCTGCTTGCGCTTGTTGTTTAGCAAGACGACGGGCTTTACGTTGCTCCATGAGGTCATGGTTATCCGGTAAGATTTCACCTTTCTCAGATACAATAGTTTTCGTTTCTTTATTTGCTGCTGAACCCGCTTGTTTAGCTTTAAGGCGTTCTAATGCCGCTTTAACAGGGTCTTCACCTTTTTGTTTTGCAAGTTCTTCTCGACGAGCTTCTGCCGCACGTTGTGAACGTGCTTTACGCTCTTGTTCTTCACGCTCCATACGAGCTTGTTTTGCTTCAAAACGGATTTTAGCCTCTTCAGCTTTTTTCGCTTTTTCTTTAATTTCCCAAATTTTAGCTTTTTCTTGTCGGAAATATTGAATAAGCGGAATATGGCTTGGGCAAACATAAGCACACACGCCACATTCAATACAATCTTTTAAGCTGTATTCTTCAGATTTTTGATGATCTTCACTGCGAGCATACCAATAAAGTTGCTGTGGCATTAAATTAACAGGGCAAGCGTCAGAACAAGCAGAGCAGCGGATACAAGATTGCTCCGGTTCGGGTTCACCATATTCAAAATGATCAGGTGCTAATAGACAGTTAATTAATTTCGTGACGGGCGCATTGAGATCAGAAAGTTGCAATCCCATCATTGGTCCGCCTGCAAAAACAGGGAAGCGTTCGTCATATTGATAGCCAACTTGTGCCAATAAGTGATCAACCGGTGTGCCTAAGCGAACCCAGTAATTGCCTTTCTCGGAAATTTTATCACCCGTAAGCGTGACGACACGCTCAATTAAAGGCTCATCATTAATGACCGCTCTTTTTATCGCAAAAGCCGTGCCGACATTATGCATTAATACGCCAATATCGTAAGAACGTCCGCCACTTGGCACTTCCATGCCAGTAAGCAAATAAATCAGCTGTTTGGCTGCACCGGATGGGTATTTAGTCGGAATAACGCGCAATTCAATGTCATTTGCACCATGTAGTGATTGTTGAATAGCCTGAATCGCTTCAGGTTTATTGTCTTCAACCGCAATCACCACTTTTTCAGGGCGTAAGATATAACGTAAGATGCGAATCCCTTCGATCATTTCATCCGTGTAATCGCGCATTAAGCGATCATCACAGGTAATATAAGGTTCGCATTCCGCACCGTTAATAATTAAAAGTTTAACTTTCTTTTCAGCTGATTGGATTTTCGCTGCAGTCGGGAATACCGCACCACCTAAGCCGGCAACGCCTGCTTGATAAATACGATCAATGAGTTGTTCGACAGGTTGTGTAAAAAATTCTTCAAGTGGAAATTGTTCACGCCATTTATCCAAGCCATCCGCTTGAATATGAATCATATCCTCGGTTAAACCCGAAGGATGGGGCGCAACATGTTTTCCGATAAATTTTACCGTACCAGAAGTCGGTGCATGAACAGGCAAGGTTCTTAAGCCATCGCCTTGTGTTAGAGGCTGGCCTTTTAGGACATAATCGCCTTCTTTAACTAATACATTTCCTGCAGTGCCGGCATGCTGTTTAATCGGCACGTAAAAATCATGAGCAAGTTCTGATTGCTGAATCGGGGATTGGTTTGATTGAGATTTCATTTCAGGTGGATGAATGCCACCTTTAAAATCCCAAATCTTACCTGAGTTAAATCTCGTTAATACATCAGCCATGTGATTCCGACTCCCCAACCACTAATTTTTTCTCGATTTCTGTGGTGTTTACAACCGGAATGACTAATTTAGGATCAAACTTCCAGTTCCAATTATCAATATCTTTTTTCACTTTAATCATGGAAATACAATCGGTCGGACAAGGTGCGACGCAAAGTTCACAGCCTGTACAGAGATCGGCAATAATGGTGTGCATCGCTTTATTCGTGCCAATAATCGCATCAACAGGGCAGGCTTGAATACATTTGGTACAGCCGATACACATATTTTCATCAATAAAGGCAACCATTTCTTCTGGTTCTGCCACATCATCCATTGCAGGGACATCAACCCCCATGATTTCGGCAATTTTTACCACCGTTGGACGACCACCTGGCACACATTTTGTGATAACGTCACCATTAGCAATCGCTTCGGCATAAGGCTTGCAACCAGGATAGCCGCATTGCCCACATTGGCTTTGCGGTAAGATGGCATCAATTTTTTCGACGATAGGATCAGCTTCGACTTTTAATTTAATCGAAGCAACGCCTAAAATCGCACCAAAAATTAAAGCGAGAACGGTTACTGAAATTAAGATAAACATTATTTTTTAGTGTTATTCCAAAATAAGCCGAGAAAAATCACTGTCACAGTAATAAACATTAAGAGATAAATCATTTTACTAACCCGGCGAAGCCCATAAAGGCGAGAGACATTAAACCAGCCGTAATTAACGCAATAGACGAGCCACGAAACGTAATGGGTACATCTGCAGCAACAAGGCGTTCACGTAAGGCTGCAAATAAGACTAAAACTAAACCGAAACCTAAAGAGGCACCAAAACCATAAATAACAGATTCTGTTAAATTGTGTGCTAAATTAACGTTTAATAATGCCACACCGAGTACGGCACAGTTTGTGGTAATCAGCGGTAAGAAAATCCCTAATAAGCGATACAGAGATGGGCTTGTTTTATTGATCACCATTTCGGTAAATTGAACTACAACGGCAATCACTAAAATGAAGACTAACGTGCGCAAGAAAGTAGCGTTTAGCGGCATTAAAATATAATTATCGACTAAATAAGAACACAGTGATGCTACAGTTAATACAAATGTCGTAGCAAGCCCCATACCAATCGCCGTTTCAATCTTTTTGGATACGCCCATAAATGGACAAAGTCCTAAGAATTTGACCAAAACAAAGTTATTGATTAATGCGGTGCTGATAATGAGTAGAATGTAATGTGTCATTGCGTCTAAATTTATTTTACATAAGTGGCGTATTATCTCTATTTATCGCACTGAGAACAATAAAAAATTTGGGTTAGTGCGGTCAGTTTTTCCTTTGTTTTTTTATTTGCTAGTTGGTTCTTTCTGGCTATGTTGGAAATAGCGATATAGCTGCGGCAGCAATTGAGAAATCAAATTAAGCTGCTGATATGGTAACGCAAAAGCCATATCTGCTTTGGTTTGATTTTCATCCAACTGAATTTCTTTTAGGCTTTGCTCAATATTACCTTGTAGTTTGGCAAAGATATCAGGACGAAGTTTTTCAATATTTTCCAGCGTATATAAAACCTTTTTCGCGACAGGATAAAAGTCTGCTAAAAATTCTGTAGTTTGCTGTAACTGCGTCATTTTATAGCGATATGCCCCTAAAGCAGAAATATAGCTCAATAGGGAATAATTCATTTTTAATAAATCAAAACCTTCTTGCAAATAAGCCTGATATTTCTTCGGTTCATTGTTCATATTGGAAAGCGTCGTACTTAGTGCCGCCGCATATTGATGGGCATTACGGCGTGCAATACGGTATTTCAAATCATTGCTTTTACCAAATTGCAGTTGGCTGATGATGTGCAATAAATATTGTGCATCACTTTGAATTGCTTGGCGGCTCACTTTATCAAGTTGCAGATATTTCCAATCCGGCCATAAATAAGAAACCGCAAACCATGCAATGGCTGAACCTAATACGGTATCAATGAGGCGAGGGAAGAGTGCCACCTGAGTATCAAATCCCATCACATCGAAACTGATCAACACCTGCAGCGTAATAAAGAACGTGGAGAAGCTGTAATTATTACTTCGGAAGAAGAAAAAGAGCGTACTGGTCACCACCATTAAGCCAAGTTTCATCTCTAATGTAGGGTTGAGGTAAGGCAATAAGGAGCCAATAACTACCCCTAAAATCGTACCTACAATACGCTGGCGTAACCGCACTTTGGTTGCGGAATAGTTTGGTTGACAAACAAAGACCGCGGTAAGCAAAATCCAGTAACCTAAATTAAATTGGAAAAATTCAACAATTGCGCAACACAAAAACACCACGATAGACAAACGTACAGCATGGCGGAAAAGTGGTGACTCAAAGGTGAAATTACTTCCGATAACAGAAAGAATATTTTTTAATCCTGTAATTTGTTCAGTATGGATCTGTGCAGTCTGCTCATTTTCAGTAGTTTCTTGCTCGAGCTGACGTAATTGCCAATTAATGCTTTGCAGATTATCAATCAGTGTTTGAAGGGCTAGCAATACATTGTTTTGATTGGTATGTTCTTTACTATAAAGCTCAAGGGATTGAATTGTCCCCATTAATGCTTTTTCTACGCGAATATTATAGTGATAAGGCGTATTTTGACGCAGGCAAGCCGTAATATCGTGACAGGCTTGCGCTTGTAATTCGAGCAAGCGCTGAATACGGAAAATTAAGTCCGTATTTTTAAGCTGTTCCGCAATTTGTCGATAATCAAAATGTGTCGAATTTGCACGCTCATGAATGTCTTGTGCAGCAAAATAATAGCGAATCATGCGTTGTGTGCGAGCATGGCGATGTTGTCCTCGAATACGATAGAAAAGTGCGGTTCTCGCTTGATTGAAGGCATCCACCACATTGGTGTTTTTCATCGCAAAATTAAGGTGTTTTTTCTCGATTTCATCAATTTCATCAGGATCAAAAAATTCGGATTTTGCATCTAGATAATTGCCTAAGGCACAAAACGCTTTTGCCACACTTTCTTGTACAGGACGGTTTGGGAAAAAGAGATAAACAATGATAGTCACAATACTGTAGAGCAAGGTGCCTAATAAAATCATTACAGGATTGATAAACCAACTCGCAGAATTATCCGGTGTATAAGTGAGGGTGGTATAAATGGCTACCACCAGCGTACCAAATGCAATGGTGCGATAACGTTCACCCACGGCACCAACCATCGTAAATAAAAAGGTGATGATGGTCATCAGCAATACGTACTGAATGGGTTTACCAATATTGAGTTGGACGATAAAGGTTGAAATGGAAAAGGCAATTAATGTGTAAAAAATATTTTTTAATCGTCCGGTAAGACGATTATCTAAATCCACTAAACCGCCTGCAATAATCCCTAAAATTAAGGGCATAGATTGCGTAGAAATATCAAAAAACCAGACGCCAAACGCTGCGATATTCACTGCAATAAAAATAGGTATTGAAGCGATTACTTTTGCATTAAGCCATTGATTCATGTTGATATCCTTGCTTATTATTTTATGACTAAAAAATGGATGATAAAAAAGTGAGCGGGAAGGCTCACTTCTTTATCAAAGTGCGGTTAAAAAACGATTATTTTTGTTTTTTTGCCCAGTTTAAGAAACGAGTTTGGGTTTCTTTATCGGCTTGTTGGAACCAGTATTGTAATTGTTGTTCAGCAACGTTTTCACCTTGCACAACAACTTTACCTTTCGCTGCTTTTCCTGATGCTGCAGGCATCATACCTACTGCAGGTGCCGCTAAAGCTGAAACCGCAGCTGGTGCATTTGATGCATTATACTCAGCGAGGTCGTTAACAATATTCGCTGATGGGAATAAACCTTCTTGTTTTAAGGTATCTACTTTAGCATCAATCACATTACCTGATTTAGTTTTAACGGTAATTTGTGGTTGTGCATTAAATTTTTCGCCATCTTCTTGAGAACGAATTTTTTCTGCGGATACCACAACATCATCAGCCGTACCTTTGAAAGTCACAATAACAGGGTTAGACTCAAAAAGCCCTTGGCTAGAACCTGTACCGACGATCTCACCTAAACGTACCACAACCTGTTGTGTTTGGTCAGCTTCAGCATTGAATGATTTTTTTTCTTTTAGAATGGATTTGCTGGCTTTTTGGCCGTTGATTGCAAGAAATTCAAGGTTTGATGATGCTGTCACCATTCCTGCTAAGCTGCTCGTACTCACAGCAAGCGCAACAACACCTAAAGCAAACTTACATAATTTCATAATTACTCCTTTTATTTTTTGAATGAAATTAGATGGTTGTAATGCTATGCTAAATTTTAAAAAATGGGAATAGGAAAGTGCGGTTAATTTTTAAAAAGTTTTTGTAATAAAGGAGCAAATTATGGCAAAACGATTTGTCGTATATGGGCGAGTACAAGGTGTAGGATTCCGCTATTTTACTTGGAAAGAAGCTGAGAGAATTGGCATTAAAGGCACCGTAAGAAATTGTGTAGATGGCAGTGTGGAAATTGTTGCTGAAGGCAATGACGATCAACTACAGGATTTTTATAATTGGTTAAAAGTCGGCCCAAGAACTGCAAGTGTTGAACGAGTCTTAGAGGATAATATTGAAAATAAACGCTATCCTGACTTTTCTATTATTCACCGTTAAAACTGACCGCACTTTACAGCATTACTTGATGCTCGTAGAATACGCCGCTTGTTTATAAATAGGAAAAATCATGCGTAATCAAACAAAACTTCATCTTCAACAATTACAACTTGCTATGCAAAAACTTGATTTATGGCAAGCCGTTCCTCCTTCACAAGAAGCCTTTTTAAGTGAAGAGCCTTTTGCTATTGATACTATGTCACCAGAAGAATGGTTGCAATGGATTTTTATTCCAAGAATGTTTGCCTTACTCGAAAGTGGCGCTGAATTACCCTCAAAAATTGCGGTGTCGCCTTATTTAGAGGAAGCGTTTAAAGAAGCAGAAGAAGATTTTTTAGTTGAATTATTAACACCGTTACGTGAATTAGAAGCCTTATTACAAAATCAATAAATGTTAGAAATTTTATATCAAGATGAATATCTTGTGGCAGTCAATAAACCAGCAGGCATGTTGGTGCATCGTAGTTGGCTTGATACTCATGAAACGCAATTTGTGATGCAAACCTTGCGCGATCAAATCGGGCAGCATGTTTTTCCTATTCATCGATTAGATCGCCCCACATCAGGTGTATTGCTATTTGCCTTAAATAGTGAAATAGCAAATTTAATGTGTCAGCAATTTGAACAGAAAACGGTGCAAAAATCTTATTTAGCGATTGTGCGAGGTTATTTGCAAGGCGAAGGACGGATTGATTATCCTCTTAAAATCCAATTAGATAAGATTGCAGATAAGTTTGCACAAGAAGACAGAGCCCCTCAAGAGGCGGTAACGGATTATGAAGGCTTAAATATTGTGGAAATGCCTTATGCGGTAGGGCGTTATCAAACCACGAGATATTCCTTGGTGAAGCTCATTCCTCAAACAGGCAGGAAACATCAGTTACGACGTCACATGAAGCATATCTTTCATCCTATTTTAGGGGATACACAATATGGTGATTTGCATCAAAATCGTGCATTGACGGAACATTCAGGCTGTCAGCGTTTATTTTTACATGCAGATACACTTATTTTTGAGCATCCTATCCATTCAACAAAATTTGAAATTAAAGCTAATTTAGATGAGCAATGGATGAAAGTGATGGAATTATTTAATTGGTCTATTTAACGAGAAAAAAACGAGAAAAATCATGTTAGATATTAATTTAACCCACGAACAGCAACAAAAAGCAGTAGAGCAAATTCAGGAATTAATGGCACAAGGAATGAGCAGCGGTGAGGCCATTCAAATTGTGGCAAAAGCATTGCGTGAAATTCATCAAAAAGGTGAGAAAGAGGCTTCAGATAGTAAATAATAAAAATTTTTGTGATCAATGTATCATTTTTAAAGTTTCCTTGTTGCATAAAAAAATAAAATGTTTGAATATATTTCCAATTGAGGTGATAAGGCATGAGTCTTATTGTTTTTAAGTATTAAGGGCGAAGCCTATAGAGGTCTACTATGGAAATTGGTGTAGTAAAATGGTTTAATAACGCAAAAGGATTTGGATTTATTTCTGCAGAAGGCGTGGATACAGACATCTTTGCACATTATTCAGCAATTGAAATGGATGGTTACCGTTCATTAAAAGCTGGGCAGCGTGTACAGTTTGAAGTGATTCACGGCGATAAAGGATCTCACGCCACAAAAATTATTCCGATTGCGGAATAGGCGAAACGCTAAAACGTTTCAAAATCTTCTCTATTTAGCATAATCAAAAGCCAAGATTTCGATCTTGGCTTTTTTTCATCTTATTTATTGAGTAAGTTTTTCAAACCGGCTTTCATTGCTGTCATTTGGCTTTCATATAATGCTTTGCTTTCACGTTCATCAATCATATAAGTGATGGTTTCAGAAAGTGTCATTTTCATTTTTCTTGAATATTTAGACAAACGAAGCCAAACGCCATATTCTAAATCAATAGATTTTTTCTTCGTTGATTGTTTTTCTGCATTAAAAAAGCGTTTACGTCTTGCACGAATAGCCTGATCAAGCTTAATAGGTAAATCAAGAGAAAGGTGATTTTTAATCCATTCCTCGATTTTTTCAGGATAATTCTGACATTCTATTAATTCTTGAACTTTGCTTTCTTCTAAGCTTTTTTCTTCGTAACGGGTAATTTTTTCCCCTTCGCGATGTTTGCGAATGAGATAAATCCATTTCCAGTTTGCTTCTTGGTTTTCTAATTTTTGATATTTCATCGTTTTATTATACTTTTTAGTGACGTGGTAACCTAATAAATATACGCTGTTTAAATAAATTTTTCCAGTAGATTTTTATAACGGATTTTCACTCAGGGTGAAGTGTGCGATAATACCGCCAATTTAATTAAAGCGAGATATGTCGTGACTTCAACATCTTCGGAACAAGCCTTAAATTGGCAAGCCTTACAACCAGAATTATCGATTACTGAACTTTCAGCTGAAAAGGCTGATTTTTGGTCATTACAAAAACATGCCACAAAAGCGATTTCGTTATTCTTAAAACAACCTCGTCGTTCTTTGTTAGTTTTAAAAGCAGATGATCAAGCAGAATATGCCGATTTATTAGCAGAACTTATTCGCCAAGAACAGCCAAAAGAGCGGTCAGTTTTTGGGGTGAATTATGTGGTTGAGCAGGGAGATTCTTTTTCTTTCCCTCACATTTATACCGAGCCCGCTCAATCTCTCGCTGATAATTTTGCCGCACAAGGTGATGTGTTGAAAGCATTGCACGCTGATCAATTTAGCCTTTTTGGTAGTGTGCGTGTTCATCCAAGTTCGCAAGATATTTTGCTTACACCAGGTTTAGTGCATCAAGCCAATGGGGGCGTTTTGATTTTAAGCGCAGCAACGATGCTAAGCCAATTTGATTTATGGCAACGCTTAAAACATATTTTACAAACGCAAACTTTTGATTGGTATTCAGCTCATCCATTTAAAACCTTGCCTTGTGATATTCCAAGTTATCCACTTAATTTAAAAGTGGTGATTTTAGGCAATCGCACTGAAATTGCGACCTTAGGTGAGTTAGAAGAAGATCTTTATAGCTTGGCTGATTACGCAGAAATTGAAAGCTATTATTCTGTTGCACAACCTAAAGCACAAGAAAATTGGGCTAATTATGTGTTGGCATTAGCCTCAAAATATGAACTTGATTTAGATTTAACCGCATTAAATAAACTCTATCAGTTATTGGTGCGAGAGAGTGAAGATCGCTTTTTAATTAACATTTCACCGTTAAAAACAACAGAAATGTTGCTTAATGCAGCGACGTTGTCACAAAAACAAACCTTAAGTGCGGTTGATTTTGAGCAAGCTTTTAAACAAAAGAACGAACAGCATGGTTTCTTACGTGAACGCACTTATGCGGATATTCTCAACGAACAAATTTATGTAGAAACCAACGGTGAAATTGTTGGGCAAATTAATGGCTTGTCTGTGATTGAATATCCAGGCACCCCCGTTTGTTTCGGTGAACCTTCTCGTATCAGCTGTTTAGTGCAGTTTGGTGATGGTGAAGTTGTGGATGTGGAACGTAAAAACGAATTAGCGGGTAACCTTCACGGAAAAGGTATGATGATTTCTGAAGCCTGCTTGGCAAGTATCTTAGAGTTGCCATCACAGTTACCATTTTCTGCTTCTTTAGTATTTGAGCAGTCCTATGGTGAAATTGATGGAGACAGTGCGTCTCTAGCTATTTTCTCCGTATTAGTCAGTGCATTATCTGATTTGCCGTTGCCACAAAATATTGCGATTACCGGTACCATTGACCAATTTGGTTTGGTGCACGCAGTAGGCGGCGTGAATGATAAAATTGAAGGCTTTTTCACCATTTGCCAACGTCGTGGTTTAACGGGTAAACAAGGTGTGATTATTCCTGCGACGACGATTCAACAACTAAGCTTATCCAATGAAGTGGTTGAGGCAGTGAAAAATGAGCAGTTCTTTATCTATCAAGTCGAGGATATTTATCAAACAGCCAAAATCCTATTTGACCGCGATTTATTGGAAGAGAAAGAAGAATATGCGAAGGGCAAAGAGCCAATTGCGCGTTTAATTCAAAATCGAATTGCTTTCCGTTCGGAAACGCCGAAAAAAAACTGGTTAGATTTCTTTAAATCTTAATTTCTTTAAAGCGAACCTTGAGTTCGCTTTTCTTTTATCTTAATTTTACTGACTGATCCGACAAGTTTAGCTAACAAGTGTTCGCTGTTTACATTTCTTATAAATCCCCATAGAATCTGCACTTATTGTTTGTAACCAAGCAAAACTACATATACAAGGAAATGAAAAATGGAAAACACCTGTACACCAAACATTAAAAGCAGCTACACCTATGAAGATTTATTAGCTTCTGGTCGTGGTGAATTATTTGGTAAAGAAGGCCCGCAACTTCCAGCACCAACAATGTTGATGATGGATCGTATTGTAAAAATGACCGAAGACGGCGGTGCGTTTGGTAAAGGGTATATTGAAGCGGAATTAGATATTCATCCAGATTTACCGTTTTTCGGTTGTCACTTTATTGGTGACCCCGTTATGCCTGGTTGCTTAGGCTTAGATGCGATGTGGCAATTAGTGGGTTTCTTCCTTGGCTGGGTAGGCGGTAAAGGTAAAGGCCGTGCATTAGGCGTAGGTGAAGTGAAATTTACCGGACAAATCTTACCAACCGCGAAAAAAGTGGTTTACCGTATCAATATGAAGCGCGTAATTAATCGCAAATTAGTAATGGGAATGGCTGATGGTGAAGTGGAAGTAGATGGTCGAGTTATCTATACTGCAACCGATTTAAAAGTTGGCTTATTCCAAGATACATCAAGTTTCTAATTCAAATAAACACAACATCATATAAAAATAATAGCCCGATTCATTCGGGCTTTTCTTTTTCTATTCTTCGTCAATGATATCGACAAATTCGGCGTTCAGTAATTTAGCCAAATCTTGTGGGGCCAATTCGACGCTTAATCCACGTTTCCCACCTGAAACAAAAATCGTATCAAACTCAAGTGCGGTCGAATTGATCACTGTTTTTACACGTTTCTTTTGACCTAATGGACTAATGCCACCAACTAAATATCCCGTGCTTTTTTGTGCGGCATCTTTATCGGCCATTTCAACTTTTTTCACACCAATAGCTTTTGCCGCTTTCTTCAAACTCAACATATTTGCCGTGGAAAGCACAAAACACGCTAATTTTTTCTGATCACCATTTTCAGCGACTAAAAGTGTTTTAAAGGATTGGTGCGGATCAAGCCCAAGTTTTTCAGCGGCTTCATCTCCAAAATGCGTATTGTTAGGGTCATGATCGTAAGTATGGAGAGTAAAAGGAATTTTATTTTTCTTTAATAAATCAATTGCCGGTGTCATCTGATTTCCTTATGTATTTATGCGTCTTTTTTCTGTAGAATGAATCGTTTAAAAATATTTTACAGCGGAGAGAAAAATGGACGCAAGCCTAAATATTGCTATTGCAGCAGAATTTGATCTATGTGAAAAAATTGCCGAAGCTCTTGAACAAAGTGAGTTAGATGTAGGCAATGTTTCGATTGTAGAAATTTATCCTTTTGAAGAAGAGCAAGCTGTGCGTTTTCGCAATAAAGCCGTTGCTCAATTAGCCACTGATGAGATTGAGTGGGATAGCGTTAATTATCTTTTCTTCGCAGGCCAAATTGACCAAGCGCCTTTATTAGCACAAGCAGCAGAAAGTGGCTGTGTGGTGATTGATTTAAAAGGGATTTGCTCAGCATTGTCTGATGTTCCTGTTGTGGTTCCTACAATCAATGAAGAAAATCTGACTGAATTAAGACAACGTAACATTGTGAGTTTACCTGATCCGCAAGTGAGTCAATTAGCTTTATCTCTACTACCAATTATTCAACAAACAAATTTAACTCAAGTCTTTGCAACGTCACTTTTACCCGCTTCTTATACGGATGGTGAAGCCGTGAATAAACTTGCGGGACAAACTGCTCGTTTACTGAATGGTATGCCATTGGAAGAAGGTGAAACCCGTTTTGCTTTTGATGTGTTTCCACAACAAGCGGCAAATTTAAATCTGCAATTACAAAAAATCTTCCCGCAGTTAGACAATGTCATTTTTCATCAAATTCAAGTGCCTGTATTCTACGGTATGGCACAAAAAGTGACCGCACTTTCAGATTATGAATTTGATTTCCAACCACAACAAGGCGAATTGATTGAATTACATGATAGCCTTATTACACCCGTGATTAACGGTGAAAACGAAAATGGTGAAGAAAGCGTAAAATTGCATATCAGCCAACAAAGTGCGGTTGAAAACGGTATTGAATTTTGGACGGTTGCTGACGAGCAACGTTTCAATATCGCCTTATTAGGTGTGAAGTTACTTGAGTCGATTTATCACCAAGGTTATTAATTTAATTTAAGGGAAAGACAATGCAACAATCTTTACTTGAACGCCTTTTTTCGATTAAAGAAAAGGGCAGTACCACCAAAACCGAAATTATTGCCGGTATCACCACCTTCTTTACTATGGTGTATATCGTGTTTGTAAACCCATCCGTATTGGGTGATGCGGGAATGGATAAACAAGTTGTTTTCGTGACCACTTGTTTAATTGCTGCACTGGGTACCATTGCAATGGGATTATTCAGTAATTTACCTATCGCCCTTGCACCTGCTATGGGGTTAAATGCGTTTTTCGCCTATGTGGTAGTCGGTAAACTCGGTTATTCATGGGAAGTGGGCATGGGCACCATTTTCTGGGGCTCGATTGGTTTATTTGTTCTCACCTTATTCCAAATCCGTTATTGGCTCATGGCTTCGATTCCGCTTTCACTGCGCGTGGGAATTGGTGCAGGAATCGGCTTTTTTATTGCCTTAATTGGCTTTAAAAATATGGGATTGGTTGTAGCGAATCCAGCGACTTTAGTGGCATTAGGCAATTTGCATGATCCGAAAATTCTGCTTGGCGTATTAGGTTTTTTCATTATTGTGGTGCTAGCAGCACGTAATATTTTCTCTGGTGTTTTGATTTCTATCGCGGTAGTGACTGGTTTAGCGCTTTTAATTGATGACCAAGTTACCTTCCGCGGCATTGTTTCTATGCCACCAAGCTTAGGTGCGGTTGTTGGGAAAGTAGATATTGCGGGTGCTTTAGACACGGCTTTGCTCGGCATCATTTTCTCTTTCCTTTTAGTCAACCTATTTGACTCATCAGGCACGTTATTAGGTGTGACTGATAAAGCAGGTTTCAGCGATGAAAAAGGTCGTTTTCCAAAAATGAAACAAGCTCTTTATGTAGATAGCGTGAGTGCGGTAGTAGGTTCTTATATTGGAACATCTGCTATCAGTACCTATATCGAAAGTGGCGCTGGGGTTTCTGTCGGCGGTAGAACAGGTTTAACGGCGGTGACAGTTGGTGTTTTATTCTTACTCACTATTTTCTTTTCACCACTTGCTAGTGTCGTACCAGCTTATGCAACCGCAGGGGCGTTAGTCTATGTTGGGATTTTAATGGCATCTAGTCTTATTCGTGTACACTGGGATGATTTAACCGAAGCCACCCCTGCTTTTATCACAGCAGCGATGATGCCATTTACGTATTCCATTACTGAAGGTATCGCATTTGGTTTTATTAGCTATTGCGTCATGAAGGCATGTACAGGTAGAATACGCGAGGTCAATGCCCCAGTGTGGGTGGTGTCTTTATTATTTGTGGCCAAGTTCGTTTGGGTTGGCTAATTTCATAAAGGCGTAAATTACTACGCCTTCATTTTTATAGTATTGTAACAAGGAGTGCGTTATGCAAAATATTCTTTTTATTGTCAATGATTCCACATATAGCGGAGAAAAAACCTTCAACGCTGTTCGTTTCGCTATCAATATGAAAGAAGAGCACAGCAAGGATGTAAATATTAAATTATTCTGCTTTTCTGATGCGATTTTATGCGGTATTGCTGGGCAAAACCCAAATGAAGGTTTCAATATCCAACAACTTATCGACATTTTAGCGGCACAAGGTGCTGAAATTAAATTATGCACCAGCTGCGTAAAAGCACGTGGTTTATTAGATGCTAAATTAATTGACGGTGTGACCCTTGGTACCTTAGATGATGTATCCGAGTGGACATTATGGGCGGATAAAGTTTTAACGTTCTAAAATAATAAGATAAAGAATAAAGTGCGGTGAAAATTCACCGCATTTTTTATGGAAATCCCTCAGCTAAATCCCTACAATAGGGGCACTCTAATGTTTACAGAAAAATAAAAATGAGCCAAAAATCAACCGCACTTAATGCCATTTCATTACTCTTAAATCAAGTCAATTTAATTGAAGCCTCTGCAGGTACTGGGAAAACCTATACCATCGGTTCTATCTATCTTCGATTACTTTTGCAGGCGGGTGAGAATCGTTTTTCTCGTCCGTTAAATGTGGAAGAAATTTTGGTGGTAACCTTTACTGAAATGGCGACGGAAGATTTAAAGCGTAAAATTCGGGAACGTTTAACAGCGGCAATTTCGGTTTTCTCTGAATATTATGAGACAAAAGATAAGGCGATTTTTACTGGGGAACATCAATTTTTAGCGGAATTGTTGCCTTATTTAGAGGATATTCCGACCGCACTTCGTCGCTTAAAGCTGGCCGAGCAAAATTTAGATTTAGCCTCTATTTATACCATTCACGGTTTTTGTCGCCGAATGTTAATGCAACATGCCTTTAATTCAGGCGTGCATTTCAATTTAAAACTTCTCAAAGATCAGTCTGATTTACTCAAACAATTTGCAAATGAATTTTGGCGGGAGCATTTTTATGATTTACCTTTCCATTTAGCTGCATTTATCTCAAAAGAATTAAAATCGCCAGAAGATGTATTGAATGATTTAGGCTCAAATATTGGAAATGATTTTTCTGTACAACTTGATAAACCAGAACTATTAGAACTGTCATTAAAAGAATTTTTGCAAAAAGATATCGCTAAAAATGCGGAAGTTATTGAAAAGATTAAAGATACTTGGTTAGAAAGTGCGGTTGAAATTCGCGATCTTTTTGATGAGGAAGTCGTCAAACAAGAGAAATCTTGTTTAAATGGTAAAACATATTCAAGTAAAACAATTTTATCTTTTGTGGATGAAGTCACCTCATGGGCAAAAAATAGAGCAGATATCACCTTAAATGAAACATTAGTAAAAAAATTTACGCAATCGGCTTTAGATAACGCCGTCAAAGCAGATTTTAAGAAAAAAGGGGTGAGAATAACACATCCAGCCTTTGAAGAGATTGAAGCTTTAATTGAAGAAATTCAACCAAGTGATTTATTTAAAAAAATCATTCTCTATCACTATCGTCAAGGTATTCAAAAGAAACTTCTTGAATACAAAGCGAATCATCCTGAAAAATCCTTTGATGATTTATTACGCTTATTGAAAGAAGCATTATATGGTGAGGGCGGAGAACAGTTAGCGGAATTAATTCGTTTTCAATATCCTTTTGCTATGATTGACGAGTTCCAAGATACGGATGCATTGCAGTATCAAATTTTCTCAAAAATTTATCACAATGAAACCGCATCGGGCAATGTTGGCTTTATGATGATCGGGGACCCAAAACAGGCAATTTATCGTTTCCGTGGTGCCGATATTTTCACTTATTTAAAAGCAGCAGACGAAGCGAGCGAGCGTTTTAATCTCGGTACAAATTACCGTTCCTCTCAACCTTTAGTGGAAGGGGTAAATCGATTATTTGATTTTAAAAATGCGCCTTTTATTTATGAAAATATTAAATTTTTAAATGTCGGCGCAGCCAAGAAAAATCTTGTTTTTCAGTTGAATAATCAGCCTGAGCCAGCCTTCCGTTTTTACATTAATGATAAAGACGAATCCACCCAGCAAGATTATGCGAAAGCTTGTGCGATATCGATTCAGCAATGGTTAAAAAGTGCGGCTGAAAATCCAGTTGTTTTTCCAAATGAAAGCAAAGCGGAAAATCAAACATTGCGAGCAGAAAATATTGCCGTTTTGGTGCGTGGTTATACCGAAGCAGATCTGGTGAAAAAAGAATTGCAAGCACTGGGTATTGCTTCCGTGTACCTTTCGGATAGAGGAAATGTCTTTGAGAGTAACACAGCAAAAGAACTGGCCTTGATTTTGCAAGCCTGTTTGAGTGTGACGGAACGTCCAATTTTGAATGCCATTGCGACCGCACTTTTCGGCTTAAATGCAGCTGAAATTCACCAAATTCATCATGATGAAATTCAGTGGCAACGTTGGGCTGAAAAATTCGCAGAGTATCAACAAATTTGGCAACGCCAAGGCGTATTGCCGATGTTGCACCATTTACTTTTAGCTGAAAATATCACAGAAAAACTCTTATCTCGGCCTGATGGTGAACGTAAACTGACAGATTTATTACATTTAGCTGAAATTTTACAGCAAGCAGCGGCATTAAATGAAAGTGAAGCGGCATTATTGCGTTGGTTTGAAAAGCAAATTCAAGATGAAGGTCGTCAAGAAGCACAAATTCGTTTAGAAAGCGAACGTCAGTTAGTGAAGATTGTGACTATCCATAAATCCAAAGGGTTGGAATATGATTTGGTTTGGTTGCCATTTTTAGGAAATGCGGCGAAAAATCCAGCTAAGAATAAACTGTTTAATTTATATTACGACAGTGATGAAGAGAAAACCTTGTGGGATATGCAAGATCAACACTTGGATGATTTAACAGAAGAGGTTTTTGCGGAAGAGTTGCGTTTGCTTTATGTAGCATTAACCCGAGCAAAATACCAAATGGCCTTTGTGTTACCGAAAGCCTTTGATAAAAAATGGAATGCTTTATTGTATGTGTTAACACAGGGTGAAATTGGTCGAAAACTCGATTTGCCAAATAATTGGGATACCCAACCGTTATTGGAAAAATTTAAGCGGCTTTTACCCCATGACGTAGCGATTGAATCAACCGATGAGTTACAAGCCAGTGAACCACTTACCTTAAATGTTTCTCAAGAAAATTTAAGTACGGAAATTTTCCAAGGTGAAATTGAACAAGATTGGCGAGTGACGAGCTTTAGTGGCATAGAACAAACACATCAACGTAAAGCTTATTTGAATGAAAGTGCGGTGAAAAAATCGCTCATTTTTGATGATGCGAAAGATTATGATGCATCGATTTCAACAGAAAATATTCCTGAAAATCTGACCGCACTTGCTCATGATAACGATGAAATGGTTTTAGATTTCCCAAGGGGAACACAAATCGGTACGTTATTGCATCGTTATTTTGAAAAGGTGCCTTTTGCTCAACTGGCTGAGAAAGAAAACATTGAAAAGTTATGTCAGGATTTGAATCTTGCAGAAGAGCAGTTTACAGCAGTTCAACAGTGGTTTGAACAAATACTCAGCACGCCAATTTTGCCAAACGATGATTTTACCCTTGCACAAATTAACGAAAAACAATGCTTAAAAGAGTTGGCGTTTTATCTCAATATCTCCAATCATTTTGATGTCGCCGGTTTTAATCGAGCGTTAGCAACCTTACATCATTTGCCATCAGAACCGTTACAGTTTGATGATATTCAAGGCATGGTGCGAGGTACAATGGACTTAGTTTTCAGCCATCAAGATAAATATTATTTGCTTGATTACAAATCGAATTTCTTAGGTGAAACATTAAAGGATTACGATCAAGCCGCATTGAAAAAAGCCATATTAGAACATCATTATGATTGGCAATACTTGTTGTATGTGGTGGCATTGCACCGTTATTTAAAAACACGTTTGCCTCACTACGATTACAACCGAGATTTTGGTGGTGTGGTCTATGCATTTTTACGTGGAATGAATGGTTCGCCACAATCGGGCATCTTTTTTGATAAACCAGATTGGCAATTAATCCAACAATTAGAGGAATTATTTTAATGTTAAGCCTATTAAAATCCTTGCAAGAACAAGGTGTGATTACTCAAGGCGATTATTATTTTGCTCAATTAATTGCTGATAAACAAAAAGATAAAGGCTATACCGAACCCGTCCAAAATTTAGCGATTTTATTAGCCGCACTTTGCAACTGGAGCTATACGCAAGGCAATACTTGTTGTGTGTTAGATCGTTTCTTAGAACGTAATTTATTTGGTTTGGCTTATCGTCATACTGAAACGGATTTTTTGTCGCTTATCAATGAAAAGATAGGATCGCTTCCGGTATCAAAATGGCAATCAGCCTTAGTGGGACATATTGCCTTTACACAAGATCCTGAAAATCATATTGCGCCTCTTGCGTTTCAATTTGGGGCGATTTATTTCTATCGAGCTTGGCAAGATGAGTTCCGCGTGGCGCAATATATTAAAAACGCCTTGAAAAATGACCGCACTTTATCAGTAGAACCGCAACAAATTCAGGCATTATTAGATCGTTATTTCCCTCAACAACAAGCACAAATTGATTGGCAAAAAGTAGCAGTCGCAACGGCGGTAAAAAGCCCATTTTCTTTGATTACAGGTGGACCAGGAACAGGGAAAACCACGACTGTCACTCGCTTGTTATGCGTATTACAGGAATTATTTGGTGGCAAACTTCACATTAAATTGGTTGCACCAACAGGGAAAGCCGCGGCTCGTTTAACGGAATCTATCGAAAACGCTTTGGCACAAATGCCGATTTCAGATGAGTTACGCGCATCCATTCCTAAAACAGCAGAAACGTTGCATCGTTTACTAGGCGTTCGACCTTTTACCGATAGCGTGAAATATCATGCACATAATCCACTGCAAATTGATGTGTTAGTGGTGGATGAAACTTCGATGATTGATTTGCCTATGATGGCGAAATTGGTGCAAGCGTTGAAGCCCGAAACGCGTTTGATTTTATTGGGCGACCAAGCTCAATTGGCTTCTGTGGAAGCTGGGGCAGTATTAGGTGAAATTGCACAATTTTTAACGCTAGATTATAGCCCTGCTCAAGCCGATTATATCCATGCAACAACAGGCTATACCGTTCCAACTTCAGATGAACATAGTCCGTTGCGTGATGCCATTTGCCATTTAACCTTTAGTCGTCGTTTCAGAGATGATTCGGGCATTAAACAACTTGCTGAGCAAATTCAACAAGGAAAAAGCGAGGGCAGTGTGGCAACCTTTGCGGAATATCCACAAGAGTTGCATTTTCATCATTTTGATGAAGAACAAGACGTTAAAGAATCGGTTCGCCAAGTGGTGAAAAGTGCGGTTGAAAATTACCGTGTTTATTTAACCCAACTTCAAACTTATTTTGCTCAGAAGAAAGATCTCAATGCAAAATTTATAGATGAAAAGGGCAATGAGAAAACTTATGCAGAAGCAATTTTAGACCGTTTTAATTCGGTGAGATTTTTGACCGCACTTCGAGCTTCGGCATTAGGTGTGGAAGAGTTAAATCGAGAAATTGCGTTAGCATTGCGTGCAGAGAAATTACTTTGGTTCCGCCAAGAGGATGATTGGTATATTGGTAAACCAATTATGATTACCGAAAACGACCATAACGTGAAACTGTATAACGGTGATATTGGCTTGTGTTTAGCTAAAGGTAAAGTGTGGTTCGGCAATCGAGAAGTTTCTACGAGCCGTATCCCTGCTCACGAGCCTGCATTTATGATGACGATTCATAAATCCCAAGGTTCGGAATTTGATCATACCGTCATGGTATTACCAACAGAACCCAATCCAGTGCTTTCACGAGAGCTGGTATTTACCGGTGTTACCCGTGCGAAAAATCAGCTTTCAGTTTTTGCCAATGAAAAAATCTGGCAAAGTGCGGTCAGAAATACGGTAAAAAGACAAAGTGGTTTAGGCAAGTTATTGCAGGAAAAAGAGGAGTAAAAAATGAAATTATATGTTTACGATCATTGTCCGTTTTGTGTGCGAGCCCGCATGATTTTCGGTTTAAAAAATTTACCAGTAGAACTTGTAGTGCTTGCAAATGATGATGAAGCAACACCAATTGGTTTAGTGGGCAAAAAGGTTGTGCCAATTCTTGTCAAAGAAGATGGTACCGCGATGCCGGAAAGTTTGGATATCGTGCATTATGTAGATGAACATTTTGGTGAAAAAATCTTATCTGAACACGCTCGTCCAGAAATTGAAACATGGTTAAAAGAAGTCGGCAGTTATTATGGTCATCTTACGACTGCACGCTTTACGCAAATTGGTTTAGCAGAATTTGAAACCCAAAGTGCGGTCGATTATTTCACTAAAAAGAAAACGGAATTTATTGGTGATTTTGCTGAAAATATTGCGAAGACCGAAACCTATCTTGCTCGCTTAAAAGGCGATTTAGAGAAATTAGCGGTATTAATTCAATCTGAAAATGCCTTAAACGGAAAACTTTCTCTTGAAGATATTATCGTTTTCCCTGTATTACGAAATCTGACTTGTGTGAAAGGAATCAAATTCCCACCAGCGGTTTTAGCTTACGTTACGAAGATGGCTAACTTAAGCCATGTGCCATTGTATTTTGATAAAGCCATTTAATATCTACTAAGCCATAAGGCTTGAAAATACTGAAGTTTTGACTTGGATCATAGGTGCGGTCATTTTTTCAGTATTTTTTATTCATCGATCTATAATCTCTAACGTTTACTTTAATAAGAGCACAGAGATATGGATCAGGAATACCAACGAGCGGTTACCCGTATTTGTGTGGAAACCGCTTTGTTATTGTTACAGCATGGCGCAGAAAGTGCTGTCGTCGTACAAATGGCACAGCGATTAGGTGTAGCTTTAGGCATTGAAAGCGTAGAGTGTGCTTTAACGGCAAATGCCGTCTTGTTGACCACACTTTCTAAGCAACATTGTATTACCACCGTGCGGAAAAATGTCGATAAAGGCATTAATATGCAAATCGTTACGGATGTTCAGCACATTGTAGTTGCCGTAGAGCATCACTTGTATGATTTGTCCATGGCACAAAAGAAATTGGATAAATTAAAACCATTAAAATATAACCGTTATTTGGTGGTGTTTATGATTGGTTTATCTTGTGCCTCTTTTGCTCACCTTTCTGGCGGAGATATGACAATTTGTGCAATCACCTTTATTGCTTCTGCCATTGCCATGTTTGTTCGACAAGAAATTTCTAAACGTCATTACAATCCACTCATTGTTTTTGCCATTACCGCTTTTGTTGCTTCACTGATTTCCGGTGTTAGTTTGAAATATAGTTTAGGTAATGATCCTCATATTGCATTGGCTTCTAGCGTTTTATTACTTGTCCCAGGATTCCCATTAATTAATTCACTTGCCGATATTTTAAAAGGGTATGTCAATATGGGAATAGGACGATGGACCATCGCTACGGTTCTCACTTTTGGTGCTTGTTTAGGTATTGTCTTTGCATTAGATCTTTTAAATATTGTTTCATGGGTGGGGTAATAGGATGTTTTTACTGAATTTACTCGATGATATGCTTTTTGCAGCCATTCCTGCAGTAGGATTTGCCTTAGTATTTAATGTTCCGCCTAAAGCCTTAAAGTATTGTGCTATTTTAGGCGCGCTTGGGCATGTCACGAGAACGTTATTATTACACTTTGGTGTTCCGATTGTTTTTGCCACTTTTTTCGCTACTTGTGTGATTGGTTTTATTGGCGTGCATTTATCTCATCGCTATTTAGCCCATCCAAAAGTCTTTACCGTTGCGGCAATTATTCCAATGATTCCGGGTGTTCATGCTTATAAAGCGATGATTGCTATCGTACAAATTCATCATTATGGCTTTTCCGATACATTATTTGAGCAAATGATTAGTTCTTTTATCAATACCAGCTTTATTTTGGGGGCCCTTGTTCTGGGCTTAGCTTTACCCGGGCTATTGTTCTATCGACAAAAGCCTGTCGTGTAGAAAATAAAAAGCCGACATCAGTCGGCTTTCGTATTTAATCAATATTTAATTAAGCATGGCAAGTTTGGCAAGCGGCTTGGAACATCCAAACAAGTTTTTCTTGTTCTTTGATGTAGTCGCTCATTTGAGACGCTGTACCTTCATCATCAGATTCACCTGCTAATTCAAGAATTTCACGTTGTTGTTCAAGTAATACTTTTAATCCTTCTAATGTGCCTTTTAAGCAAGATTGCGCATCACTTACCCCTAACTCTTCTTTAATACGTGAGTGTTGGAAGTATTGTGAATAACCGTTATGCGGTGTGTAACCTAAAGTTAAGATACGTTCTGCCACTTCATCTACTTTTACTACTAAATCAGTGTAGATTTCTTCAAATTTTGCGTGTAATTCAAAGAAGTTTACCCCTTTAATGTTCCAGTGGTAACCGCGCACGTTGGTGTAGAATACTTGATAGGTTGCTAATAATTCATTTAATTTTACTGTTAATTTTTCAGATGCTTTTTTATCTAAACCGATTGATGTTTTTGACATAGTATTTTCCTCTTTATTGTTGATTAAAATGTTGTTCCCTTGCTTGGGAAGTGCGGTCATTATAAGCATCATTTTTTATGATAGCTATTTCATATTATCTAGTGATTCAATAGTTAAAATCTATTTATAATAAATTATACATAGTTAAAAACTTTTATTTTGAGTTGCGAAAAAAACTCTGTGAAGTAGATCACACATTCAATATTTCCCCTTTGACAGAATGAAGCGAAGATGATTATGATTGATACAAATCATTTTATTCTAAGATTTGATTGCTTTACTTCATTTTCGAATGAAATGTTTGGCTAGGTTTAAAAACCAAAAATATGATTTTATTACTCATCAGGAGTTTAGTATGACAAAGCATTTTTCCTTTGAAACGAATGAATCTCGTCGTCATTTTATGAAACTTATGGCTGGCGTGGGGGCAGGTCTTGCATTTAGTGGCACATTAGGCACATTTGCACCAAAAGCCTTTGCTGCAGACATTAAAGGTAAAACTATTGAAGCGGGGATTGCTTATCCGCTTTCTACCGGTTTTGACCCAATGACATCAAGTGGTGCTTCACCTTATGCAGCAAACTTGCACATTTTTGAAGGTTTGGTGGATTTGCATCCTGCAACTCGTGAACCTTATCTTGCTTTAGCAGGAAAAGAGCCAGAACAAGTTGATGAAACAACATGGCGTATTACTTTACGTGAAGGCGCAACCTTCCATGATGGCGCACCAGTCACCACTGAAGACGTTGTGTATTCTTTCAATCGTATTATGGATCCAGCCAATAAATCTTTATTCGTGATGTTTATTGATTTCATTGAAAGTGTGAAAGCTTTAGACGATAAAGTGGTGGAATTTAAATTGAAATATCCATTTGCTTTATTTGCTAACCGCTTAACTTGCGTGAAAATTGTACCGAAACACGTGATCGACAAAGTAGGACAATCTGCATTTGATGCACACCCTGTTGGTTCTGGTCCATTCAAATTTGTTTCTGCTGTGAAAGATGACAAAATCGTCTTTGAAGCGTATGAACCTTACAATGGTAAATATCCAGCGCAAGTTGAAAAAATGTCTTGGTTATTACTTTCTGATGCCGCAGCTCGTGTAACTGCACAAGAGTCTAAACGTACTCAAGCAATGGAAAGCGTGCCTTATTTAGACATTAGTCGCTTGAAAAACAAAAAACAACAAGTGCAATCCGTTCAATCTTTCGGCTTGTTATTCTTAATGTTTAACTGTGAGAAAGCTCCGTTTAACAATCCAAAAGTACGTCAAGCGTTACACTATGGTTTAAATACTGACAAACTTGTTGATATTGTATTTGATGGTAATGCAGAAGCTGCAACATCATACTTACAAACCACTCACCCAGATTATATTAAGGCATCAACTCAATATCCTTATGATCCGGAAAAAGCAGCGGCATTATTAAAAGAAGCCGGTGTAACTGAGCTTAAATTTGAATTGCTCGCAACCGACCATGACTGGGTGAAAGAATCTGCACCGTTAATTTTAGAGTCTTGGAACAAGATTCCAGGTGTGAAAGTGACTTTACAACACTTACAATCAGGTGCGTTATACAGCAACAACGTGGATCCAGGTGTATATGAAGTGGCAATCGCTCCAGGTGACCCATCAGTGTTCGGTAATGACTTAGACTTGCTTTTAAGCTGGTGGTATCGTGGTGATGTATGGCCGAAACGTCGTTTCCGTTGGAGCGACACCCCTGAATTTGCGAAAGTGACTGAATTACTCAATGCAGCAGTGAGAGCAAAAGATCACGCTGAAGCGAAAAAATCATGGGAAGAAGCGATTAATATTATTGCAGCTGAAGTACCACTTTATCCGATTGTTCATCGTAAACTCCCTTCTGCATGGGATGATAGCAGCCTTGAAGGCTATCAACCATTGGCAACAACCGGTTTATCTTTCCTCGGTGTGGGCCGTAAATAAAAGCACTTTTTAATTTAATGTTTTGGCTGTTGAGCAATCAACAGCCTTTTTTCTTTTTATCTCAAAGTGCGGTCATTTTTCTCTCTGTTTTTCAATCATTTTTTCTCTCAATTTCATTTCAAAAAAATCTTTGTGAAGCCGATCACAGATTTGAATTTTGCTCTATGTACTTGGATTGACAGGGCTTAGGCTGAACATTATGATTACTGTAATTCATTTTGTTTTTGAATTTGATTGTTTTGCTTCATTTTTGAAGCTAACGAATTTCTCAAGCTAGAATAGGAGAAGTCAGATGGAAATGATACTTCGATTATTGTTACGCCGATTGATGGCCTTGCCAGTCATGATTCTTGGTGTAACAGCACTCGTTTTTGTGGTGCTTCAATTCACACCGGGTGATCCCGCTACGGTGGCATTGGGCGAAAGCGCTAGTGAAGCGGCAAAACAACTTTACCGTGAATCACATGGCTTAAATGATCCACTCTTTGTTCAATATTTTCGTTTCTTAGGTAATTTACTTGTATTGGATTTTGGTGTGACTATGCCACCAGAACTACCAATCAGTAGCATGCTAGCGAAATCTTTCCCAATCACTTTACAACTTACTTTAATTGGTGTGGTGTTTGCTGCAGTAGTGTCTTTCTCATTAGGTGTACTAGCCGCGCTTTATCGTGATAGCTGGGTAGACCAAGTGATTCGTTTAATCTCCGTTGCTGCGGTTGCAACACCATCATTCTGGTTAGGTATCTTACTTATTCAATGGTTCTCTTTAGAATTAGATTGGTTACCTTCTGGTGGTTTTGTGCCATTCAGCGAAAGCCCGATGGGGTATATCAATTCCATGATTTTGCCATCTCTTGCGCTTGCAGTGCCTGTATGTGCGTCATTAATTCGTGTTGTGCGTACAACCATGGTAGAAGAAATGGATAAAGACTATGTGAGAACGGCGATTGGTAATGGTGTGCCTTATGCAACTGTTATTCGTCACAACGTATTACGTAATGCCTTAATCACGCCAGTCACTGTATTAGGTTTACGTGTAGGTTACTTACTTGGTGGTGCGGTAGTTATCGAACAAATCTTTGACTTACCAGGTATGGGTAAATTGATCTTTAACGGTATCGTCAATCACGACTTACACTTAGTACAAGGTGTGGTTCTGACAATCGCCTTTACCTTCGTTTTAGTGAATATTATCGTTGATATTCTCTATGTATTGATTAACCCTAAAATTCGGAGTCTATAATGTTTCGTCAAGGTTTAGCAGATCGATTAGCTGCAAGCGGTGCGAGATTCCGAGCACTTTCCACCGCATCAAAAATTTCATTATTATTCTTAGTTTTCGTTGCTTTAGTGGCGGTGTTTGCCCCTTGGGTCGCAACACATGATCCATTAGAAGTGATCGCACGTATGCGTGCTCCAAGTGCGGAATATTGGTTTGGGACTGATCGACTTGGTCGTGATATTTTCTCTCGTATTGTGTACGGTGCGCAAACATCCTTATTTATCGGTTTAGGCGCGGTAGCTTGTGCCATTCTTTTCGGTAGTGTTTTAGGTGCAACTGCAGCCACATCCGAGAAATGGGGCAATGAAATTATCATGCGCTTAATGGATATTTTAATGGCCTTCCCAGGTATCGCATTAGCGGCAGTGTTATTAGCAACGTTTGGTAACTCAGTGCCGGTCATTATCATCACTATTGCCGTGGTTTATACACCGCAACTTGCTCGTGTGGTTCGTGCGAATGTGGTATCACAATGGGATGAAGACTATGTGCGCGCTGAACGCGTGATTGGTGGTAGCCGTACTTATATTCTTCTCAAACACGTTGTACGCAATACTGCTGCACCAGTTTTAGTCTTTGCAACCGTAATGGTGGCAGATGCCATTGTATTCGAAGCATCACTTTCTTTCTTGGGCGCAGGTGTACAACCACCACATCCTTCATGGGGTAACATCCTTTCTGAAGGTCGTAACATCGTATTAAACGGTGCATGGTGGGCGACAACCTTTGCCGGTGTGATGATTCTTTTAACCGTATTAGCCTTAAATATCTTAGCGGAAGGTCTTACTGATGCATTGGTTAACCCGCGCTTAAAAGGCGGTAAAAAACCAGAAGGCAAATCAGATGAACGTCTTTCTACTGACGTACAAGAAGCGCTTTCTGAAGGTCTTGCGTTAAAACGTTACTTACTCAAATTACATGAAAAAGAAATCACCCGTACGAATCGTATGCAATTAAATCCAAATGCAAAACCGATTTTACAAGTGAAAAACTTATCTATTCGTTTCCCGAATCGTTATGGTGAAATTCCATTGGTTGATAATATCAGCTTCACCGTAAATGAAGGTGAAACTATGGGGTTAGTAGGTGAGTCTGGTTGTGGTAAATCCATTACAGCATTCTCTATCATGGGCTTGTTACCAAAAACAGCAAAAATTACCGGAGAAGTGCTTTTCACCGACCGTAGCGGTAAACAACACAGCTTACTCAATTCTCACAATTTAAGTGAATTGCGTGGTTCTGAAATTGCGATGATTTACCAAGACTCTTTAAGTGCGTTAAACCCATCAATGCGTATTAAAGATCAAATGGCACAGCTCATTAAACGTGGCAGCCACCATACCGCAGAAAAATTGTTGGAATGGGTACACCTTGATCCTGAAAAAGTGTTGAACCGTTATCCGCATGAACTTTCTGGTGGTCAACGTCAACGTGTGGTGATTGCAATGGCATTAACTCGTGAACCGAAACTATTAATCGCCGATGAACCAACAACCGCATTAGACGTAACTGTTCAAGCTGAAGTGGTGAAATTATTGAATGAATTACGTGAAAAACTGGGTTTCGCGATGGTGTTTGTCAGCCACGATTTAGCATTAGTTGCTCAATTAGCTCACCACATTACGGTAATGTATGCAGGACAAGTGGTTGAAATGGCGCCAACATCCTTATTGCTTGCCAATCCAACTCACGAATATACACGTGGCTTATTGGGCTCTGTACTTTCAACTGAAGTCCGTGCGAAACGTTTATATCAAATTCCGGGCAGCGTACCATCACCTTACGATTTTGCTGTGGGTGACCGTTTCGCAAGTCGTTCATTACGACCAGATGCAAATCCGGATCAAAAATTGATATTAACCGCCGTGGAAGGCGAGCCGTCTCACTTGTGGGCTTCTCATCTAGCTAAGCCTGTAACGGAAGCGAAAGGAGCATAATATGAGCAGTAGTATTAAAGTCATTAAAGAACAAAACATCATCGATTTAGAAAATATCGTGGTGCAATTTCCTTCTCGCGACGGTTCATTGTTTGGACGTAAAAAATTCACTGCGGTGAACAATGTGAGTCTTGGCATAAAAGCAGGGGAAACCATTGGTTTAGTTGGGGAGTCTGGCTGCGGAAAATCTACCTTAGCCAACGTAATCATTGGACTTCTTAAACCGACATCAGGTTTAGTGAAATTCAACGGTTTACAAATGCAATATGGCAGCTCAGAAGCGAGAAAACAATTCGGTCGCCAAGTGTCGGTCATTTTCCAAGATCCAGCAACCGCACTGAATCCTCGTATGAAAGTGTTGGATATTTTGCGTGACCCAATGGATATTCACAATGTGTTACAACCACACGAACGGGAAAAACGTGTGTATGACTTGCTTTCTCGCGTCGGTTTACCACGTTCTGCGGCACAAGTTGAGCCAACTCGTTTATCAGGTGGACAAAAACAACGTGTGGCGATTGCACGTGCTTTAGCGCTGAATCCAAAACTGATTGTGGCGGATGAGCCGACTTCTGCATTAGACGTATCCGTTCGTGCTCAGGTATTAAACTTATTGGCTGATTTGAAAAAAGAACTCAATCTTGCCATGGTGTTTATCTCTCACGATATCCAAACCGTACGCCAAGTATCTGATCGCATTGTCGTAATGTACGGCGGTCAAATTTTGGAAACGGGTAGCACCGAAGATATTTTCAACCACCCAACAGTGGATTACACAAGAAAACTACTTGGTGTTGCACCATCATTGTTATAAAACGAATGAATAAAACATCTAAATTTACAACCGCACTTTTAAAGTGCGGTTATTTTTTTTATGATTTTTCTTGCATAGACTTGAAAACTTAGATAAAAGATTACTTATCTTTACAGATAAATTGTAATTGTGGAGCCATTATGCAAACTAAATTTAATTTATATCCTAAAGAACAATTACCAGAAAACTTTAAGTTTCCTCAGTCTTATACTGATTTATCAAGTAATATGGAAAAGATAAATGAGTTGGAATATTTTCCTTGGTGGTTTGAGAATCATCGAGACAGCATTATTCAACATTCAGCTATTTTAGAAGAAATAACAGCTGTTCCTAATTTAATTTCTTTTGCTAGAAATGGTGATTTAGCCGCTTGCTTTGATCTAACTGATTGTTCAGGAAATCCTAGAGTATACGTATATGATTTAGGAGCTAATGATCCACCTTATGAAAAAGATTCTTTTGATGAATGGTTGTCTGAAGAAATAAAAGATGTCACGGATCATTTTTGTAAAAGATAATTAATGATTAAGCATATTTGCATTATGTGATCATTTTTGCGGTGAAGTTTCTCCAAATAGCGTAGAATGGGCATATAAAAATAAGGAGATTTAATATGCAACAAAAAATTCAACAAGCATTAGCCGATTCGCCACTTTCAAATGCAATTCTTTCTGCATTAGAAGAACAAGAATGGAAAGGTTTTTTACCGGCTGAAAAAGTGCGGTCAATTTGTGATGAATTTAAGCTTACGCCTGTTCAATTAGGTTTGGCACTTTTGCCAGTAGCAGCTTGTTATAGCCACACACCCATTTCAGAATTTCATGTTGGAGCAATTGCGATTGGTGAAAGTGGTGATTTTTACTTTGGTGCGAATCAAGAATTTCAGGGGAGTAGCATGGCTCAAACCATCCATGCTGAACAAAGTGCGATTAGCCATGCATGGTTACGCAATGAACCTCGCATCACGGATATCGTGGTGAATTACACGCCTTGCGGTCACTGCCGTCAATTTATGAATGAGCTTTATCAAGCGGATGATTTGAAAATCCATTTACCACATAGCCAAAATAATCCACTTCCTCAATATTTACCCGATAGCTTTGGCCCGAAAGATTTAGGTGTTGATTTGCTTCTATTAAACAAAGAAGAACAAGGTTTCACATTGACGACGGAAGATGAAGTGGCAAATAAAGCGATTTTAGGGGCAAACCGAGCACATTCACCTTATTCTAAAAGTCCTCACGGTGTAGGTATTTTATTTAAAAATGGTGAAATGATTTGTGGTCGATATGCAGAAAATGCGGCATTTAACCCAAGCCTACCCGCTATGCAAACAGCGATTAATTTTGCTTACTTAAATCAATTTGATGTATCGAAAATTGAGCGTGTAGTATTTGCAGAGAAACCATTGCGTTTAAGTCACCGCAAGATGGCAGAGCAGTTATTGAAGGGCCTCTGCAAGGTTAAAATGGAATATATTAGCCTGTAAAGTGCGGTCAAAAATGAATTAGTTTTTTAACCAAAAGAAAAGGCGAACAGAGATAACCTCTCATGTTCGCCTTTCTTTTTACTAATTTTACGCTAATTCAGCACGTAATTTTTTCGTGACATCAACCATCACTTTTAGTGCCGCAATTGTTTCTGGCCAACCGCGTGTTTTCAAACCACAGTCTGGATTTACCCATAAACGTTCTTTTGGCACCACTTGCAACGCTTTTCGAAGAAGATGTTCAATTTCTTCTGCTGCAGGTACTCGTGGACTATGAATGTCATATACACCAGGACCAATATCATTCGGGTATTTGAAATCACCAAATGCGCTGAGTAATTCCATGCCAGAACGCGAGGTTTCGATAGTAATGACATCGGCATCTAAGGCTGCAATAGCCGGTAGAATGTCGTTAAATTCGGAATAACACATGTGCGTATGAATTTGGGTATCATCTTGGCAACCCATTGAACTTAAACGGAAGGCTTCGCCCGCCCATTTCAAATAAGCATCCCAATCTGCACGTTTTAATGGTAAACCTTCACGAATAGCTGGCTCATCAATTTGAATCACTTTGATGCCAGCTTTTTCTAAATCTAATACTTCGTCAGAAAGTGCTACCGCAATTTGTTTACAAACGGTTTCACGAGGAATATCGTTACGCACAAAAGACCATTGTAAGATCGTGACTGGCCCCGTCAGCATGCCTTTCATCACTTTATTGGTAAGGCTTTGGGCATATTCTGACCAACGTACCGTCATTGGTTCTGGACGAGTAACATCACCGTAAATCACAGGCGGTTTCACACAACGTGAACCATAACTTTGTACCCAACCAAATTTGGTGAAAGCAAAACCATCGAGTAATTCGCCGAAATATTCCACCATGTCGTTACGTTCTGCTTCGCCATGTACCAATACATCTAAGTCTAATTTTTCTTGCTCACGTACAACGAATTCAATTTCTTTTTTCATTGCAGCTTCGTAATCAGCTAAGCTAAGCTCGCCTTTTTTGAAGGCGGCACGCGCATGACGAATGGCTGTTGTTTGTGGGAAAGAACCTATATTTGTCGTTGGCAGAAGTGGTAAATTTAACCACGCATTTTGTAATTTAATACGTTCTGCAAATGGCAATTTGCGTTGGTCAGCATTTTTTGGTAGATTTGCTAATCGTTCTGCGACACAAGTGCGGTGAATTTCACGTGAGTTTTTACGTGCATCCGAAGCAGCTTGAGATGCATTTAATTCAGCTTGAACCGCTTCGCGGCCTTGCTCTAGCGCAGTCTTAATAATGCGTAATTCTTGAATTTTTTGTAACGTGAAAGCCAACCATTGATAGAGCTCAGGCTTATTAGCTTGTAGTTGCGTTTCAACTTCTAAATCATAAGGTGTATGAAGGAGAGAGCAGCTTGGCGCAATCCATAAACGATCGCCTAATTTTGCTTTTAATGGTTCAACCACATCTAACACTTGATTTAAGTTTGCCCGCCAAATATTACGGCCATCAATGATACCTACAGATAATATTTTGTCATAATCCGCAAAGGCAGCAAGTTGTTCTGGTGCGCGCACTAAATCAATATGTAAACCTGCTACAGGTAAGCCTTTTAATAAATCAGCATGTTCTGCCACAGAGCCAAAATAAGTCGCAAGCAATAATTTCGCTTTCACTTGCTCAGCAAAAGTGGCGTAAACCGCTTGATAAGCGGCAATCCATTCTGCCGGTAAATCTAAGGTGAGAGCGGATTCATCAATTTGAATGTATTCCACACCTTCCGCAGCTAAAGCATTTAAGATTTCAACATAAACTGGCAGGAGTTTTACTAATAAATCAAAGCGATTAAATGCAGCACCTTTTTCTTTACCTAACCAAAGGAAAGTGAGTGGACCAACGATTGTTGGTTTAACTTGATGCCCAAGTGCTTTAGCTTCACGAATTTGAGCAACATAATGTGCTGGATTGGCTTTAAATTGTGTCTCTTTATGAAATTCAGGGACGAGATAATGGTAGTTGGTATCGAACCATTTTGTCATTTCAATGGCAAATTGTGTTTTGTTACCACGCGCCAATTGGAAATATTGATCGAGCGTTAAGTTTTGACTATCGAAACCAAAGCGAGCAGGAATCGCACCGGTTGCCACTTGTAAATCTAAAATGTGATCGTAAAGTGTAAAATCAGCTACCGCGACAAAATCAGCATTTGCCTTGGCTTGGTGTTGCCAGTTTAGTTCACGTAATCTTTTTGCAATATCTAATAAATCCGCTTCTGCAATTTCGCCACGCCAATAACGCTCTTGAGCAAATTTAAGTTCACGTTTTGCGCCTACACGCGGAAATCCTGCTAAATGAAATATTGTCATAATTAATCCTTCTATTGTTTTGTTTGGTTTAGACGTCTAAACGTCTGTTCGAACATAGAATGCAATAGAATTTAAAATTAAACAACTTCATAATTTTCAAGTTTTAAATGAATTAAATTAATAAACAAAAAGACCACACTTTAAGATTTCTAAAAGTGCGGTCTTTTTTGTATGAGGTTTTATAGTGTTATAAGGCAGTGACGAAAGTAATCAAGCCTAGAATCACACCTGGAGCATTTGCTAATGAAATAGGCAAATCACGTTTTTCTTTTAACAAACCATAAGCCACCCATAAACTACAGTTGATTGTCGTAGCAAAAGGTTGTAACCAACCACCTTTTTGACCTGATAAATTTAGACCAATTTGTTGCAAGTAAGAAACATACATACAAACTGAAGTAAATGTTGCGACATAGCCTAAAATAGTAATAAAACGTTGATTTGTCATTTGCTCTCCTAAGTTTAACAGAATAATCCGAAACTAGATTATTAACTAAAAATTGATAATATGTGGAAATTATACAATATAATTAATTAAAAGTCAATAAATGACAAGATAGAGCAAGGATCATTTCATTTTAGTTAAGAATAAAATACATTTTATTAGAAGGGGAATAAAGAGATTAGAGAGAAAAAAGACAAAAAAATAACCGCACTTTAAAGTGCGGTTATATAGAATTCTGAACAGTTCAGTTGAGATTATTCAACACCAACCATTACAGAAGTTGCTTTGATAATCGCATATGCTTCTTTACCAACAGCTAAACCTAATTCTTTTACTGCATCGATAGAGATGGTAGAAGAAATGATGTTACCGTTACCGATATCAATGTGTACGATTGCGTTCACAGAACCAGTTTCGATTGATTTTACAGTACCTTTAAGTTGGTTTCTTGCACTAATTTTCATTTAGCATTTCCTTATGTTTAAGTTAAAAAAGAGTGGGTATTATATAGATAAATATATAAATTGAAAATACTACTTAATAGGTGATAACCCTTTTAAGATTTGCTCAGCATTTTCTTTGCTTAACGCATAACCATAATATTTTTTATAGAAAGCTTGTGTTTTTTCCACCATATTCAAATCTTTAAATTGTTCAGGATGGAAGAGCTGAGCCGCCCAAAGAATTTGTAAAGCTTCTTCTGCACTGTAGCGATCCCATGGGAATGTGCCGGTTGGGTTGGCATAAATACGATTATTTTTGACCGCACTTATTGATTGCCATGCTGGGTCAGCTTTAATTTTTTCGATTGCTGCTTGCGCTTTATTACCGCTGCTGCCGATAATAATGACATCAGGATTCGCTTGAATAATGCTTTCTACGGTCACGGTCACCATATTGGCTTCATCAGGTAACACGCTTTTACCGCCAGCTAATTTAATCCATTCACCAATCATCGATTTTCCGCCATCAATCATCAATAAGTCAGAGCCTTTGGTGATATGTAACACGGTTGGGCGTTGTTCATCTTTTAAGCCTTTAAGACGGCTTTCTACAAATTGAATGTTGCCTTCTAACTCTTTGATATAGTTTTCTGCGATTTCAGGGGCCTTATCACCTAACACTTCAGCCGTGATGCGTACGGTTTTTTTCAAACCATCAAAATCTTGGAAACTCACACGTACGCCTTTTAAGCCAGCTTGTTCCACCTCGGTTAACATGGATTTTTTCGAGAGCAATACTGCATCAGGTTTATGACTCAACAATTCTTCTGTTTGAATGGTTTCACCGTTGGTTAATACCGGTACGTTTTTGATATTTGGATATACTTCGCTATACCAAGGATTGGCTGCGATAGATGTGGTTGTGCCGACCAGTTTATTGGCACCGCCTAATAACAAGACGATTTGGTTATTCGCATGCCAAAGATCGGCAACACGTTGTACGTTATCCGGTAATTCAATTTTATTACCTTCAACATCAGTTATGATTTTTGCTTGCAAAGGCAGAGCAAAACAAGCTGCTAGGGAGAGGGCAATTAAGCCTTTTTTCAGAGAGTGTTTCAACATATGAATGTCCTTATAGTGGGTTTATAAATGGGTAATTGCACAAATTTGTCTTTGCAGAGCAGGTACATCGACCAGGCGCAAATCTGTCTGATAAAGTGCTTTCAAGTTGGCTTCGGTAATGATTTCCGGTGCCAAACCTGTTTGTAACTTGCCATGCTCATTTAAGATACTTACGCGGCTGTGGGGCAGTGCACTGTGTAACAACATGGGATGATCGGGATTATGTGTTGTCATGATAATGGTAAAGCCTTGTAGTGAGAGCTCTTTTATTAGGCTTAAGGTTTTAAACACATTGCCGTAATCTAATGCCGAAGTAGGTTCATCAAACAAAATCAATTGGGGTTGCTGCACCAAAATACGCGCGAGATTAACCAGCTGCTTTTCGCCGCCACTCATTTGCATATAAATTCTGTCAGCAAAATGACTGATGCCGAGTTTCTTTAAGGCTTCATCAACTAATGCAAAATCAGCTTCACTTGGCTTATCAAAAACACCTAAATGCGCAGCACGACCGAGTACCACATAATCACGCACGCGATATTGATAGGTTTGTGGGCTGTGTTGCGAGACATAAGCAATTTTTTGCGCGATTTGCTTACTACTCATTTTGCTTAATTTGCAATTATCCAGCAAAATCTGACCGCTCTTTGGTTTCAAAAGCCCCGCGATACAGTTTAATAATGTTGATTTACCACGACCGTTTGCACCAAGAATAGTCAGCAATTCGCCTTTTTGTAGGGTTAAATCAATACCATTGAGTAACGAATGTTCAACATTGTGCCAGTAATACAGATTGTCAATTTTCAGCATTAGTCCACCACCTTTTGTTTAATCAGCACCCAAGCAAAGAATGGCGCACCAATAAAGCCGGTGAGAATGCCGAGTGGAATTTCTTGAATGTATAAATTGCGGGCGAGAGTGTCGATAACGAGCAAGAAAATTGCACCGATAAGTCCGGCAAGCGGTAAACTTTTAACATTGTTAGCACCAATGAAAAGCCGTGCTAAATGCGGAATAACTAAACCAAGCCAACCAATTGTCCCGCTTAAACAAACCGATGATGCCGTCAGCAATGTGGCACAAACCACCATTAAACCTCGTTCTAATCGAATATTTGCCCCAATTAATTTCGCCTCGCGATCGCCCAATGAAAGCACATTTATACGCCAACGCATTAAAAACAAACCAAGGGTAGTGAGCAGAATAACGGGAGAAAGGATGAGTAAATTGTCGTAGTTAGATTTGGTTAGGCTACCAAGTTGCCAATAAACGATGTCAGCAAGTTGAGTTTCGGGATCGGCGAGGTATTTCAAGAGGCCTAATGTTGCCATCATAAAACCTGAAACGATAATGCCGGAAAGCACTAAAACAATGGTGGAGTCGCGTTGAATTAAACGTGGTAAATTCATGGTGAGCAAGACGGCAATCAAACCACCGACAAAAGCAAAGGCTTGAATACCCAGCATCCCCGAACCGAGTAAAATCGCCAATGCAGCACCGACACAAGCGCCATTAGACACGCCTAAAATGTCAGGTGAAACCAATGGATTGCGGAAAATACCTTGATATACAACACCCGCAATAGCCAATGATGCACCGACAAGTATGGCTGCAATCACACGAGGTAAACGAAGATTAAAAATAATGTTGTTTTGCACATCACTGACATTATTGCCAATCAGACTTTGCACTACATCCTCAAGCGGAATCGCAAAGCGCCCCCAAGAGAGCGAACATAAAATGAGCCCAATAAGCAAGCACAGTAAAAGGGGAAAGGTAAGGGAGGATTTCTTCATATACTTAAATTTCGTTGTTTTTATAAGTATATAGCGATTGTATTTTTTTGTATATAGCGAAATTTGAGTAAAAAAATAACCGCACTTTATCGCGCGGTTACGTTATTCTATAAGCATTTAGCTGGTTTTGGCAGACCCGCCAATTTAGTTGCTTGTTTAGCTGGTCCGTCAGGGAAGAGTCGTTGCAAATAGCGGCTATTACCTTTGTCAGCACCTAATTTTTCTGACATTGCTTTTACCAGCATTCGAATCGCAGGGGAGGTGTTATATTCTTTATAGAAATCACGCACAAAATAAATTACTTCCCAGTGAGCTTCGGTCAGTTCTACATCTTCTAGCTGAGCAATGTGTTTTGCTACATTCTCATTCCAATCAGCAATATTAAGTAAATAGCCAAAGGCGTCGGTTTCGATTTGTTTTCCTTGTACGGTAATCATATTAATTTACTTCTTTAAAGCTGATCATTTCGTTATCGGAGTAGTCAGACGTATCTTCATCATCAAATTTCATTGGTTCGATACGTTCTTCATCAAATGCAGTATCACCTTCAATGCCATCAAGTGATTGACCATGTTTAATGCCTTTGAAATCGAAAAGTTTCGGGTCACATAAGTGTGACAACGTAATATTTTGCATCGCACTAAACATGGTTTCTAAGCGACCTGGATATTGACGGTCCCAAGTATTCAGCATTTCTTTCACTACTTGACGTTGTAAATTAGGCTGAGAACCACATAAATTACAAGGGATAATTGGGAATTCTTTGGCTACGGCATATTTTTCAATATCTTTTTCTTTACAATAAGCCAATGGACGAATCACGATTTGCTTGCCGTCATCTGAAATTAATTTTGGTGGCATAGATTTTAGTTTCCCACCGTAGAACATATTCAGAAACAGGGTAGCCAGCATATCATCACGATGGTGTCCAAGTGCAATTTTTGTTGCACCAAGTTCGGTTGCCGTACGGTATAAAATACCACGGCGTAGGCGAGAGCAGAGAGAACACGTTGTTTTGCCTTCTGGAATTTTCTCTTTTACGATACCATAAGTATTTTCTTCAACGATTTTATAATCCACACCAATACTTTGCAGATATTCAGGTAAAACATGCTCGGGAAAACCTGGTTGCTTTTGGTCTAAATTAACTGCAACGATATCAAATTTAATCGGTGCGCTTTGTTGTAAATTTAATAAAATATCAAGCAGTGTATAGCTGTCTTTGCCACCAGAAAGACAAACCATCACTTTATCGCCATCTTCAATCATACCGAAATCAGCAATTGCATTACCTACATTACGGCGAAGACGTTTTTGTAGTTTATTGAAATTATAAGTCTGTTTTTTATCTTGGTTTTGTTCTGTCATATTGATTAACTTTAGCTAATAAAAAAGCCCTGAATTAACTTCAGAGCTTATAAATCTGTGGTGCCTAGGGTCGGACTCGAACCGACACGGTTATTCACCGGCGGATTTTGAATCCGCTGCGTCTACCAATTTCGCCACCCAGGCATTTGGGTTGTTCTGAATTATACGTTTATCTTACTTCGTTGCAAGTAAAATTTCATTAAAAACGTGTGGTTGTTTTAAATTTCATCAACTTGTATTCAAGATGAAAGGGAAGTTTAAAATAATTTGATACGTTGTCACAATTTATGAGTAAAATAAAAGCTTAGTATTTCTACTAAGCTTTATGATTATCTAATTAAGCGGTTTGACCAGCAAGGTTACCTAAATCTTTATCGATTAAGAATAAGCCTTTGCCATCTTCGCCAAGAAGATTTAATTTGTCTAAAATACCGCTGAATAATTTCTCTTCTTCGTGTTGTTCTGCAACATACCATTGTAAGAAATTGAATGCAGAGTAGTCTTTTTCTTCAAAAGTTTTATCCACTAATTCATTGATTTTACTTGTGATCAATTTTTCGTGTTCATAAGTTAATTCAAGGATTTCTTTTAATGATTTGTACTCATGCGCAGGCGCTTCAATTGCAGTGATTACCGCTAATGCACCAGTTTCATTTAAATAAGTGAATAATTTACGCATGTGTTGCATTTCTTCTGCAGCGTGTTCTGATAAGAATTTAGCTGCACCTTCAAAACCATTTTGTTCGCACCATGCACTCATTTGTAAGTAAAGGTTTGAAGAGTAGAACTCAAGGTTCATTTGATCATTTAATAATTTGATTACGTTTGCTGATAACATTTTGTATTCTCCTTCTAAAATTATAATGTTGCTAAATCACGATCGATAAAGTAAAGCGAACGACCATCTTCACCCAGCAAGTTAAATTTATCAATAATGCTATTGAATAATTTTTCCTCTTCGTGTTGTTCTGCAACATACCATTGTAAGAAGTTAAAAGTAGAATAGTCTTTGTTTGCAGAAGTTACTTCAACTAATTCATTAATTTTAGAAGTAACGAGTTTTTCATGTTCAAGTGTGGTTTCAAATACTTCTTTAAGTGATTTGTAGTCATTCTTAGGTGCATCAATTTTACCTAAAAGTGGCATACCACTTGTTTCACTCACATATTTGAATAATTTTTGCATGTGTTCTAATTCTTCATCAGCATGACGAAGTAAAAATGCTGCAGCACCTTCGTAACCGTGTTTGCTACACCAAGAACTCATTTGCAAATAAACATTAGAAGAGTAGAACTCTAAATTGATTTGTTCATTTAACTTATCTGCGATTGCTTTATTAAGCATAACCAACTCCTTTCCTTATTAAGTAGAGATTAAAAATAAAAACAAGACTGCTTAACTTGTCATCGGTGTGCATTCTAATCTCACAAATGAGAATAGTCAAGCATTTTTTTTAATTTTTTTTCATAAACCACTAATAATAAAGAAAAAATCAATGTTAATTATTCTCATTTATGCAATATATGTAAAATAAATTCTCATTATCAGATCAAGAATGATGAAATCTGGTGAATTTGATGTACGCAATTGTATTTAGAATTTACGTAGCGTTATCTCAAAATTTCATTCTAATTTAATTATTCCATCTCAAAGACATCCATTTATTTCTTCTATATCCATAAGCCGAAACTCATCTTATTTTGAGTAATACATAAAATAGGATAGTCACTTATATTGATTTGTGACATGCTCATACATTTAATTTAACATAATATACATTATGCGAAATCAATTACAAGGTTAGTGAAGGCTACGTATTAATAAGATCACAGAGTTATGCACAGGTCACAAATACCACTCAAACGATGCAGAACCTAGCTTTACAACACCTTGCAATAAGATTAAATAATGATTTATACACTCTAGAGTTCTTATGTAAGGAAAAAATAAAGAGGTTTATATATATCAAACAATGACAACGCTACGTGAATTCTGCGTTATTTTATGAGATGAATATCATCAGATTTAAAAAAGAAAAACGTAAATCTCAGGGATTAAGATTTACGTTTTTGATGAATGGCATTTGTGTGACTATGTCACGATATGTATTAGATTAAGATAACAATTTTGCACCGTATTCATAAACCTGTTGCAGTAAATTTAGCTTGGTTAGATTATCCGAATATTCCTCTGCTAACCGTTGTAAACTTTCTTCAAATTTAACCGCATTTTGTTCTAATTTACGTTGGCGATATTTTTGCCATTTGATTTGCTCAGCACGATTTAGGGTTTTGTAGAAATGTCTTGCACGATAATGGAATAACAATTCAGGAATTCGTTTATCTTCAAATGCTAAACCATGCTCAGCTAATTTTTCAGGTGGTAAATCACGTAAAATAGCCATGTTGTTTTTATCGGCATTGCTAAAGAAACCATTATAAAGTTCAGTTTCTACATTATCGCTCGGCTCAAATTCGCGTTCTTCTGAGAAGATTTCAATAACTTTCTCGCGAATATCTAAGGATTGGCGCAATTTTGCTAAATTATCTAAGCAATGTTGTCTGTCTATCCCTAAACGAGCTGCATTTTCTGGCAGTAACGTTTTTGCAGGCGCCAAAATTGGGCATTTATTAATATGAACCAATTTTAATGGAACTGATGAAACTCCCCTTTCTTCTCGCTCGCTTTTCTTAGTATATAAATCTTGTCGCAAATCAACCGCACTTTTACTGAGTAAATTATCAATATCACCTGATAAATCACAGACGATGACGGCATTTTGATTAGTTGGATGCCATGCTAATGGTGCCACCCAAGCACAATTGCCACGATAATTCCCTAGCATGCCCGAAACGTGCACTAATGGTGTCATTTCCGCGGTATCAATCAGTTTCTCTATTTCCTTTTTGCCTCTATGTTCAAAGAAGAATTGAAATAATTTAGGCTGCTTTTCTTTGATTAATTTAGCCATAGCGATGGTTGCATATACATCCGCCATCGCATCATGGGCATTTTCATGCTCAATACCATTTGCTTTAGTGAGTTTTTCTAAGCGAAAGCTTGGCATACCATCATCGTCATAAGCCCAATTTATCCCTTCTGGACGCAGTGCATAGCAAGCCCGAACCAAATCCAGTAAATCCCAACGAGAATTGCCATTTTTCCAGCTATACTCGTAGGGATCAATGAAATTACGGTAAAAGGTATAACGCGTCATTTCATCGTCGTAACGAATGTTGTTGTACCCCATCACACAAGTATTAGGTTGTGAAAACTCAGCTAGAATTTTTGCGGCAAATTCAGGTTCAGGAATCCCCTTTTCATTACATTCTTGTGGCGTGATTCCTGTGACCATTACGGCTTCCGGGGCGGGTAAATAATCATTGGTTTGCTTGCAATACAGCATAATAGGCTCGCCAATGATATTGAAATCTGCATCGGTACGAATACCGGCAAATTGACCAGGACGATCACTTGCCGGATTGATACCAAAACTTTCGTAATCGTAGATAAAAAAACTAAAATTGTTTGCCATAATTAAGCCAAAATTTTATCTAAATAATATAAACAGAAAATTGCTGAAAGGCTAATAAGAACACCAAACCAGTTGATTTTGCTGATTTTTTCTTTGAAGAAAAATGCGCCGGTGATGGTGCCTAAACAAATAACACCAATATTCATTCCCGCAAAAACTAAGGTTGGGTTTTGTCCGAAGCTTTGGTGCGCTTTAATGTAAAACAGGATGTTAAAGAAATTCAATACACCTAAAATGATTCCACCAATAAAGCTTGGCACAGTCCATTGAGTGCGTTTTAGGAATAAATACAGGAACATGACACAAGCGGCTAATGAGAAAGCGATGAATAATGTGGTTGGGAATGCTCCCCCGCTTTTGGCCACTTGTTTAAATAAGATATCAATGGTGCCATAGCCAAACCAAACACCGATTAAGCCTAAAATACCTTTAAAAGTGACCGCACTTTGTTCATTCGATTTGTTCAAAATACAGAATAAACCGATGAATGCTAAAATAATGCCAACAATTTTAGGCTGACTTAATGTTTCATGGAAAATAATAAAAGAGGCAACAATCGGTAGAAATAACGATAAGCGTTGTGCTGCATCTGAACGCACGATACCCGCAAATTCAACGGCTTTAGACATAATAATAAATACGGTTGGTAATAAAATACCTAACGCCAGGAAAATAGGAGTGCTATCACTTTGTGCTAGATATTCGGTAAATTCCAATCCTTTAAAATCAGGTTTGAGCAAGAAATAGCTTAATGAAATGGCAACAATATAGTTGAACGCTATTGCTTGTTCAATAATGATGTTTTTCTTGCGCGCAACTTTGAGTAACACCGATACGGCAACACTACATAGAATGGCAAAAATAAGGTTGTGCATAATTCGTCCTAAATTCTCATAAAAATAACAATGAAAAAAAAGCGGCCAATTGCTTTGACCGCTTTAAAAAACTACTCTGTTGCGCCAAAGCCACGCAAACCAACCACATGAACTTGTTCTTGGTTGCCGGAGATTTTACGCACCAGTTTATAGGTTGTCCCTTTTTCAGGGCTAATATTCTCAGGAGCAGCGATAAGTAATTGCATATCCAAACGTTCGCAAAGTTCGAACAAGGTGGAAATGGATTTACCATCCAAACGTGCTGCTTCATCCAGGAATAGTAAACGACATGGCATGATGTCTTTACCGCGAATACGGCGGCTTTCCTCTTCCCAGCTTTGTACAACCATTAATAGGATTGACATACCCGTACCGATCGCTTCACCTGTCGATAATGCGCCACTTTCAGCACGTAACCAGCCATCAGCACCACGGAAGACTTCAACTTCTAACTCGAGGTAATTACGGTAATCTAATAATTCTTCACCGATAGTTTGTGCTGTGCGTTGGCCCATATCAATATGCGGGTTAATGCGTTGATAAAGTTTCGCAATGGCTTCAGAGAAAGTAATACGATTATCGCTGAATAAATCTTGATATTCTTCCTGTTTACCAGACAGCGCATCAAGCAACATCGCATGTGTATCGCGAATATTGACCACTAAACGTACTGATTTCACCTGACCGAAGGCAATATTTTGTAGACCTTGATTCAACATGCGAATACGGTTTTGTTCACGTTGAATGGTTTTACGCATAATATTCGCCACACTTTCAGAACTGATCGCCAATTTTTTCTCACGGCCAGTCAATTCTTCTGTTAAGCGATTAAGCTCAATTTCCATTTGCTCAATTGCATCAATCGGATCATCTGTTTTAATAATATCCTGACGAATACGTTCACGAAGATGTTGATACACTGCAATAAAGAAGCGGACTTTATTTTCCGGTTTACGGCTGTCTTCAGAAATACGCAATGCATCGCGGAGATATTCATTATCAGCCACTGCAGTACGTAGTGCACCTAAGGCTTTATCCGACATTGAACGTAATTCATCCGCAGATAAATAAGCTAACTCACGACGATTGAGTCGTTTTTCCACATCGGAATTACGAGATAAACGGAGAACCACGCACCAGCTGACTTTCGCTGCTACAACCAATTCACGTTGAGTTTTGTAATCACGTTCCGCTTTGCGAATGCGTTTAATTAAGTTCTCCGCTTCGCTTTCAATAAGAGTTAATTGTTTTTCAACATAAGAACGACGTTGACGACTGGTTGAAAGTTGTTGATACAACTCATCACGGCGATTTCTCGCACGTTCCTCTGCCCCTTCATCAGCACGCACGCCCAATTCACCAATCTCAGCAATCAATTCTTTCAACAACTGATTTTTACTGTCATAAGAACTTTGCAATTGGATAAATACTTGGTTGTATTGTGCAAATTGGCTTTGTTTTTGACGTAATTGTTCACGTTGAGCATCACGCTGTGCCTGTAATTGCTCCAAACGTTGACGCAGTTGCTCATTAAGCTCTGATGTTTCCGCTTGCCCAGCATCTTCATAGCTAAAGTGATTTTTACGTTGCACCACATCCGCTAAAGCAAATACACGTTGCTGTACTTGTTTTTGACGTTCAACCGCTTGGGTTAAATCAGCTTTTAAGCGTTCATAGTTTTCTGGGTCACTTTGTAAGGTATTGGCAATCGGTTCTAATTGTGACAACGCAACGCCATGTTGACGAATAAAGCTTTCATCTTGTTCTGCAATATCTAGCTGTTCACGGCATTCTTCAATGCGATCAAGCAATTCTTCATCAGCAAGCAAGTTAAGCTGTGGCATTAACTTATTCAACAATTGCATTTTTTCTTTGGCATTATCCAATTTAATGCGAATTTGTTGCTCAGTATTTGAGAATTGATTGAGCTCGCGATCAATTTCATTGCGTTCTTGATTGATTTCCGCCATCACCTCTTCTGGGTTTGGTTGGAACGCAAGCGCTAGATGTAATCCAACAAATTGACTAAAGTGTTCGTGTAAACGTTGACATTTTTGTACATCAAAGGCGATTTGTGCGTATTCTTCCGCAATTTCATCACGTTTAGCTTGTAATTCTTCTAGATGTTTTTCACGTGCTGCACGGCCGAATAATGGAATTTGCGGGAATTTTGAATAACGCAATTCACGATCAGACACTTGCACCACAACGCCCATTTCAAGCTCTTGGGCTGAAAGTACGCTGTCATCAAAGGCATTTGGGTCACCTTCGATTAAATATAAATCGTCTGGACAATCTTCTAAATTAGCTAATTGTTCTCGTACCGTGTTGAGATCACGTACAACAATAGCATGACGTGCAGGGCCATAAAGTGCAGAGAAATAAGGTGCATCTTCAATTGGTACATCATCATACAATTCAGAAAGCAATACACCGCCAAAGCGTTCTGCAAGCACATTCAAGCGAGCATCTTCAGAACCATCTGGTTGGCTTAAACGAGAAATTTGCTCATCTAATTGTTGACGTTGCTTCTCTAAATTGTCACGTTGAATAGTCAGTTCACGTTCTTTCACCAATTGTGATTGCATAAAATGCATCACATCTTGGCTATGTTCAAATGTTTCACCACTTTGCTCTTGTAAGCGTTCTAAAGCGGCTTGAGCAGTTAACCAAGCCGGTGCTTTACGAGCATTTTCTTCGTAAAGTGCGGTCAAACTTTCACGTTTTTGACGCAAGGTTGAACGGTTTTCTACTTGCTCAGCAAGTTCTTCATTCAAACTTTCAATGAGTTCTTCTTGTTCAGCGTGGTATGCTTCAAGTTCATCAGCGGTTTCTAAAGATAAATCAGCACGTTGATTAAAATCAGCTAATAATTTAACCGCATTTTGTTGTTGAGCATAGCGCTGTTCTAACTCATGTAATTTCGCGCGTAATTGAGGGGTTTGTTGTGCCTGAATTTTTTGTGTTGGATATTCACGTAATAATTCTTTAGCACTTTCCCAAGCACTTGAACGCGGCATATCACCAGCAATTTTGCACACTAACTGATAGGCTTTATCGAATTGCGATTTTGCCGCTTCAGAAATAGACATCTTATGTTCTAACTCAAGCACTTGCTCGGTAAGACTTTCTGCATGGGCAGCAAACTCTGCTTGGTAATCTTCCGCATTTTTCACGCTCAAATCGGCTAAACCACATAAGGTTTTCGCTTTTTCAAGTGCAGCAATTGCTTGTTGATATTGCAATGCACGGGTTTGTTGTGCATCTAATGCTTGTTGATAATCCGCAAGTTGCGCACGCACTTGGTCAATTTCAAGTTCCGTTTGCTCAAATTGTGCTTGGTTTTCTTCAAGCTGTTCGGTTGCGGTTTCCACAACCATTTTTTGTTCTTCTAATTTTTCTGTAAGCTCAGCCACATCTTCTTGATAGCGCGATACTTTTTCTTGATGACGTAACGCATTTAATACCAAGTTCAAGTGGTCTGCCGCACTTTGGTGATCGACTTCTAAAGTACGTTCATTTTCTGCCAATTCTGCAGCTTCACGGCTTAAGTCAATTAAGCGATGTTGTGATAATTCTTGCTCAGCTTTTGCTTTATACCAATCACGACGGAAACCTAAAGCCGCTTCGATATTGCCACGACGTTCATTGGCATTACGCATATAATCTGATGCCACATAATTAGTGGTTTCGGTGATTAAATGTTTGAATAAATCACGGTCAGATTGGGTAACTTTAATTGCTTCAAGGGTCATGCGGTTTTCACGTAACGCACTTTCCATATCTTGGAAGGCTTTGCGCACACCAAGGTTTTCTGGCAATAAGTAATCACGTAAAGAACGGGTAATGGCGCTGGAAATACCACCGTATAAAGAAGCTTCGATTAATTTATAGAATTTGCTACGGTCTGAGGCACTACGTAAGCGTTTTGGAATAATACCTAAATCAAACATCATGCCATGATAATCGGTGATGGAATGATATTGCTTGAATTGCGCACCAAGATTTTCAATTTTGTCTTTTAATTCATTTAAATTGAGTACGCGTGCTTGACGTTCACCGACTGTTTCGGTGAAAAGTGCGGTCGGATTTAAGGATAATTCTACCCCTTGAATCGAGAAGGTTTTTAAATCCACTTTCTTGTCACGACCCGCAATTTGTTGCAGACGCACACCCACAAGAATTCGTTGGTGACGAGAATTGATGGTATCCAATACTGCGTAACAAACGCCCGGACGCAATTTACCGTGTAACCCTTTATCACGCGAACCGCCCGTCGAGCCAGCTTCTGTGGTATTACGGAAATGCAATAAGGTTAAGTCTGGAATCAATGCTGTCACAAAACCCGCCATAGTTGTGGATTTACCGGCACCGTTACCACCCGAAAGTGTAGTCACCAATTCATCCAAATCAAAGGTACGGGCAAAGAAACCATTCCAGTTAATTAAAGTGAGTGAACGGAATTTTCCGCGTTCTACCCCATTATGTTGGTTTAATACAGGAGCAATAAACTCTTCTTCAACCTGTTCGGTTGATTGCTCAGGTTCGTCTTGATAGATTTCATTTTCAAGTTCTAATACATCAGACATTATTCTTGCTCTCCTGCATCATCAAATTCTTCATCAATTTCGACCACACTTTCTTCATCATCAAGGTCATCAGCATTGCTTGCCGCTTTAGCTTGCTTTTCGAGTTCGAGAGATTGCGGTGTTGCCGCTTCCCCATCACGAATTAAGCGAGCTTGTGCTTCTAACGGGTCATCACCAGAACGGACTTCAGCCCCAAAACGGAAAACTGATTCTGAAATCGTAAATTTACCGCTATGCTGTTCACCCACTGTATGAATCATACCTAAACGGCGTAAACGACCGATCGCTGCGCGTACTTTTTCAGATAATTTTTGTTTATCTAAATCCGAACCACTAGAGCGCTGATTGACGGCTTTCAATAATTTGCCTTCGTCTGCTAAATTCAGTAATTCATCATAGACTTCTTGTGTACTGAAGATACCTTGCTGTGCTAAACGTTCTGGGCTTAAATACAAATAGCAAAGCACTTTTCCTACTAACATTTCTAATTCGGAAAGCACTGAACGGGCAATTAAGGTCGTTGCTTTCGGACGTAAATAGAAAAAGCCTTCTGGAGCACGGATTAATTCCACGTTGTAACGGCGATAAAAGCCATCCAACTCATTTTGGAAATCCATTAAAAAAGCATGATTATCTAATTGATCGGTGCTGATATGGCGACCTGAACGCAACAAGCTGTCCACTGCCGGGAAAATAGGATTTGCAATGGCATTTGCCAATTTCGGGGAAATTACATCTTGAATATCTGTCATGGTTAATTTCTCATTTTATAAATTCGTTTTTTTAATAAGCCACGAAATTAATATTTATCAATCACATGCGCTTGTACTTCTGCGCCATAATCGTTAATTTCTTGCCATTGCGGATAAATACCGGCTAAATCATCATTTGCCATACCTAAACGCACTGCTTGATCCACAATAATACGTGCCACATCAAAATGACGAGAAAGTGGATAAGCTTCTAATTGTTCTTTTAAGACTAAACTTAAATCGATTGGACGATTATTCTCACGGTATTGAATTAATAAGCCTTGCATATGTTCGACGATTTGATCATGTAAATCAGCCAAAGATTCATATTGCAACTCTTCAGGTAATTCACCCAATGCATCACCTTCACGTAATACCATTTCTTCATCACGCAGATCGACCAAACGTTCCGCTTGAGCAGTCCACAAGAACCAAGGATGATCGAAATAGCTGTGGATAGAATTACGCAAGCGTTGTGAGAATACGCGGTTTTTATCCATATCAATGGCGGTACGGATAAATTTATGCACGTGACGGTCATAACCAATCCATAAATCAATGGCTTGCTGTCCCCAACTAATAATGCGGTCAAGCTTGGATTGCAAATCAGTGATTAATTGTTCAATAAAATACAGCTCATCATGGCCAATTACACAATCTTGAATACGTAATAATTGAGCCTGTAACTTATCACCTGCTGCATTTAAAGTATCTTGTAACTCACGTAAATTGCCTGAGGTTTCATCTAATAAACGTTCACAGCTAGAAATTGCCGCCTGCCAATCTTTGGTAAGTAAATTGGCAATTTCTTCTTTAATGCTTTGTTGATTTTCATCCATCACGCGTTGTGATAAATCGATACTATCGAAAATCTCTGCTACTGAATATTTTAACGGAGCGAAAACATTCCGGCGCCAAAAGTGCTCATTCTCCCCTTTTGCTGTAGCTTCTTCTGCTGCATCAGATGCACGCTGAATTTCATCAGCCACAATAGAAAGCTGTACAGAAAGACGCAATGCAGAAAATTCACGCTGACGAATATAATAATCTGATACGCCAACACCTAATGGCGTAAGACGATAAATGGAAAGACCTTCAGTAAACTCACTGCTGAAACGGTTAAGAAAACGCTGTTTCACCAGTTCATTGATAGCATTATTGGCACGGGTGGCAATCGCGTCCGTTGATTGGTCAAAGGCATTGGCTGTGTGGCGGAAAATATCCACTAAATCAGCTTCTAACATCTCACCGTCTAAACGTTCATTGTTATAGATGGCAATAGCCAGTAAAAACACCAAACGCTCTGTCGGCAGATTTAACGAAAATTCCCGCTCTTTCGCCCATGAGACGAGTTCAGGAATGGTTTGTGAGGTTTCGATCATTCGGTTACAAAAGCTTAAAATTGAACAAAAAATTTCTGAGATTATACAGGATTTTTTCTCAATCTTGAAAATCTTCTTGCAAATTGACCGCTCTTTTTAAATTTAAAATATCCTTAACTTAAATAAGGAAATATATTTCCGAATAATCGAACAACATTCAAACAAAATTTACAATTCTTTACAAAATTACCATACTCATTTACTTTTCTATACAAAAAAAGCTATCTATAATCCCAGCGTATAGATACGCAATCGTTTTCTTAGTGAAAGATATTTTAATTATCCTGTTTTAAAAAACATTATAAATCAAATAATTGAATCTATGATCGACTCGTATCCTATATTGTTCTGTGTATATTTTATACAAAACTCTATGAAATTTTTTAATTACATGCAATTTATGTAGTTAAAGAAGAAAATCAAGCGAGGACATATGAAAAATTTTAAATTTAATGCTATCACGGCATTAATTATTGGGGTGAATGTTGTTGTAGCGAATGCTGCTGATGGAAACATTCTGAATATCACGACACAAGGCGCTGTTAATGCAAACAAAACAATAGAAGCGACTAACGTTAAAGGTCCTGGACATACAGCTATTGGTCAGCAAAACCAAATCTATTCTATTCCTGCTGCTGAAGCTGAAGAAAGCCAAGGTTCAAGTTCTGCCATCGGTAATCAAAATGTGGTGAAAGGTGAACAAGCAAATGCGATTGGTGATGGGAATGATGCATATGGTCATTTTACCCAAAGTGTTGGTGATGATAACAAAGTTTATGCCGATCATTCTCTTGGATATGGTGCACATAATAAAGTAGGTGCTCAGCGTGTAATCGGCACACCAGAAAAAGATGTTGTTGTGGATAAAAACACAAATAAAGCAAGCGTATTTGGTTTAAATAATGAAGTCGTTGGCAAAAACGTTTTTGTTGCTGGTAATGATAATAAAATTACAGACACATCAACTTCAAATGCAACTGTAATTGGCTTCGGTGCAACTGCAAGCTCAGCTAATGCAACTGCAATTGGTACTGCTGCTAGTGCATTAGCAAACGAAACTGTTGCAATTGGTCAAGCAGCAAAAGCAAGTGGTCAAAATAGTAATGCTTATGGTTCACAAGCGAATGCTAGTGGTACAAGCTCATTGGCTGTAGGTACTGGTTCTGTAGCCTCTGGCGATTCAGCTGTAGCGATTGGTAACGATTCAACTGTTACAGGTGGCTCTGCTGTTGCTATTGGTGCATCAGCAACATCTACAGGTAAATGGTCTACTGCACTAGGCGATTCAGCTAATGCTAAAGGCGAAAAAAGCGTAGCCTTATCGAAAGACTCTTATGCAAAAGATGATAACTCTGTTGCCTTAGGCTCTGGCACTATTACTCGTTCAGCAACACAAGAAAATACTGCAACAGTTAACGGTATTACATACAGTGGTTTTGCAGGTAACACGCCTGTAGCTGTTGTTTCTGTTGGTTCAGACAAAACTGAAACTTACACGCCACCAGATCACTCAACTCCAGGTCGTACAGTAACCATTACGCCACATACACGCCAAATTATTAACGTAGGTGCAGGTGAGATTTCTGCTACTTCTACTGATGCAATCAACGGTTCTCAACTTTATATGGTTGCTGACCAAGTAGGCAAAAATAAAACGCGTATTGATAATATTCGTCAACGTACATCTGACGTAAAAGTAAAAGCTGGCGATAACATTGATGTAAAAGAAGTTTACGATGATGCTAACCAAGTCAAAACTTATACTGTTAGTACCAAAAAAGACATCAAAGCAAATTCTTATACCATTAATAATTCCAATATCAAAATTGATCAAAATGGAATTAATGCAGGTAACAAAAAAGTTATCAACGTCGCAAATGGTGAAAATGATAACGATGCGGTTAATGTTTCACAATTAAATAAAGTGAAAAATGATGTGGCTAACAATACTAAAGCAATTAATACTTTAAATAAGAAAGTTAATGATGTTGACCGTAAATCTCGCGCAGGCATTGCAGGCGTTGCAGCTATCGCTTCTGCTCCATCTGCACGTAAAGATGGCAAGAGCATGGTATCAACCGGCGTAGCTCATCACCGCGGTGAAAGTGCAATTGCAATTAAAGCATCTCGTAACTCTGATAATGGTCACTGGTCAACCAACGTGAACGGTGCTGCAGATACTCGCGGTCAATTTACTGTGGGTGCGGGTGTCGGTTACGAATGGTAATCTGGCTTAAACTTTAAAACAAAGAGCCACAAAATCGTGGCTCTTTTTTATACGCTAAAATAATGAAAAATTTGACCGCACTTATTGCAATATATATCGCCAAACAAATGCACTGACCAAAATAATCAACATGATAATAATTTGTATTAAACGCTTTTTGGTTAATTTTTCTGCTGCCATACCTATTTACTCGTAGATAACTTCTTAAATTGACTATTTAGTGGTAGAATAATTGCGTTAGATCAATTTTACACTATATTTATCGATTTGAGGAACTAATGAAGAATTTCGTTTCAGAAACCAAATCAGGGCGCAGAGTTCAATCTGGTGGTTGTGCGATTCACTGCCAAGATTGCAGCATTAGTCAACTTTGTATTCCTTTCACATTGAACGAACATGAGCTCGATCAGCTTGATAACATCATCGAGCGTAAAAAGCCTATACAAAAATCTCAAGTCCTTTTTAAAGCGGGCGACACGCTTAATTCTATTTATGCGATTCGTTCCGGTACCATTAAAACTTATACCATTAGTGAAGCGGGCGAAGAACAAATTACCTCTTTTCACTTACCGGGTGATTTAGTCGGTTTCGATGCGATCACCAATATGCAACACCCGAGTTTTGCACAAGCATTGGAAACTGCTATGGTATGTGAGATTCCCTTTGATATCTTAGATGACCTATCCGGCAAAATGCCTAAGCTTCGTCAACAAATTATGCGTTTAATGAGTAGTGAAATCAAAAGCGATCAAGAAATGATTTTATTGCTGTCTAAAATGAATGCTGAAGAACGTTTAGCCGCATTCATCCATAACCTATCTAAACGCTATTCTGCCCGTGGTTTCTCGGCGAAAGAATTCCGTTTAACCATGACTCGCAGCGATATTGGTAATTACCTCGGCCTAACTGTTGAGACAATCAGTCGTTTGCTCGGTCGTTTCCAAAAATTAGGTGTACTCTCTGTGCAAGGTAAATACATTACCATTAATGATATTAATGCCTTGATTGATTTAACAGGTGTACATAAAACCAAAATCCAGTTAGTGGAATAGATAAAAAGCGTGAGTTTTCACGCTTTTTTAGTATTTGAGACAAAAAACTTGTGCAAAATCACTTTTTTTATAATAGGTTCTTGTCATCACTTAAAATCTTTTCTATCCTATTGATATCTCATATCTTGGAGGCTTTATGAAATTTAATAATATTCTTGTTGTACTTAACCCTGATAATGAAAAACAATATGCGCTCGCTCGTGCCGTTCGTCTTGTTAAAGAACAACAAAATGAAACAAAAGTAAAAATCACCACCTTGCTGAGTGTCTATGACTTATCTTATGAAATGTCTGCACTTCTTTCTTCGGAAGAACGTAGCCAAATGCATGAAACAGCCATTGAACAACAACGTCAAGCCGTACAATTTTATTTAGATAAATATGCAGATCCAGAAATTGAGTTTGAATCTCACATTGTATGGAGCAGCAATGAAGCGGATGCAATTCGTGAAGAAGTTGAAAAAAATCAATATGACCTCGTTGTAAAATACACCAAAGATGAAGAAAGCTTCACTTCATTGATTTTCACACCAGTAGATTGGCAATTATTACGTAAATGCCCAATTCCAGTATTAATGGTCCGTGATGGTGACTGGAAACACCAACGCCGTATTTTAGTCGCCGTAAATGTATCGGGTGAGCAAGAATATCAAGATGAATTTAACCAAGAATTAGTTTCAACAGGGATAAGTTTAGCGGAGAACTTAAACCGTGGTAATGTACATTTAGTGGCCGCCTACCCTGTTGCACCAATTAATATGGCGATTGATTTACCTGAATTTAATACTTCAGGTTATGAAAATGGCATTCGTGGCCAACATCTCATCAATATGAAAGCCTTACGTCAAAAATTTGGTATTGATGAAGATCATACCCACGTACGCGAAGGTTTCCCTGAAGAAGTGATTCCTGAAGTGGCAAAAGAAATTGAAGCTGAATTAGTGATTTTAGGTACAGTGGGAAGAACGGGGTTATCTGCAGCGTTATTAGGTAATACAGCTGAACATGTGATTAGTAAATTAAGCTGTAACCTATTAGCTATTAAACCTTCTAAAAAATAAGCCAATTTAGCCTTTTATTTAAAATAAGTGCGGTCAAAAAAACAATCGTTTTGATGAGCGCACTTTTTTGTTAAAAAAATGTGAAGTTTCTCACAAAATCAACTTTTTCTATTCGTCTCACTATTTCTTTTTCGCTATACTCATCCGCCCTATCGAAGACTTTCTATAAATTGATTTATTGATTAAAAAGGAAAGACAATGAAAAAAACATTAATTGCAGCACTACTTGGTTTCTCCGCGCTCGCGCAAGCTCATGAAGTTTGGGTTGCAACACCGGCACAAATTGCTTCTAATAGCGTTTTAAAAGCTGATTTAGCTTATGGTGACTACCCTTACGTTGAAAAAATTCCTGAAAAACGTCTCGCTATTTTTCCACCGATGGAACTCATCAATCAAGATGGTGAAATGCAAACATTAGTACAAAAAGGTGAAAACTACCAATATCAATCAGAAAAACCGTTAAAAGACGGTTCATATTGGGTAACGGCAACTTATAAACCAACTTTCTGGTCACAAAATAATGAAGGTTGGAAAATGGATAACTTACAAGGCACACCAAATGCATTCTATTGTGAACAAACTCAAATGTTTGGTAAAGCCTTTACCGTAGTGGGCAAAAAACCATTAAATGCAGATATGGCAATGACACGCCTCGGCTTACCACTTGAAATCGTGCCACTTAAAGATCCGAAAACAATTAAAGCCGGCGAAGCTTTCCCTGTTCAGATTTTCTATAAAGACCAACCGCTTGCGGGTGAAACGATTATCGCAACGTCTGATACGTTTGTTGTGAAAGATATGGAAGCGGCAACATCTCACCGTGAACCACAAGCGTTTTCAGGTAAAACGGACAGTGAAGGTAAAGTTAACTTTATCCCATTAATTGAAGGTGTTTGGAAACTTAAAGTGATTCATAAAGAACCATTTGAAGATCAAAAAGTGTGTCAACAATCAGCAAATTACGCAACGTTAATTCTCCCTGTTGGTAAAGCGCGTGCTAAACTGCCACCAAAACCAGAACATCATCACCATTAATCATAAAAAAAGTGCGGTCAAATTTAACCGCACTTTTTTAATATGTTCTTAATGCTGGAGGTTGGTAATATTCAATAAAGGTTTCAATTTCTTGGAGATCATTCGAGAATAAAATTTTCTCAAAATCACCTTGAGTAAAAAAGCCTTCTTTCACCATATGGCTAAAAAAGGACTTTAATGAATCGAAATACCCCTTTTCATTAAATAGAATACAAGGATTGTTATTTTTCCCTATTCGAGCCCAAGAAATCACTTCAGCAATCTCTTCTAAAGTGCCTGGTCCGCCAGGCAAAGCAATATAAGCATCGCCAAGCTCAACCATTTTATTTTTTCGCTCAGACATGCTTTCAACAATCACGGTCTTGGTTAAATTAGGATGTGAAACTTCTCTGTCTTGTAAAAATTGAGGGATAATGCCAATTACTTTGCCTTGATGAGCGAGCACAGTATCTGCAACCACGCCCATTAATCCCAATTTTCCGCCACCATAAACTAAAGTATGTTGGCCATCTGCAATCCATTTTCCTAATTTTTCTGCGGCAGTCTGATAGGCAGAATCATTACCTAAACTCGCACCGCAATAAACCGTGATGTTCATCCTACTTTTTCCGTTCTACCCATTTTCCATCAATATAATCCACAATCCATTTTGTGGCTTTGCCATTCTTTTCAGAAGTCACATATTGATGTTTCTCTTTACGGCTGAAACGGATAATGGCTTCATTACCCTCAGGGTCTTTTTGCGGCGCATCGGCTAAATAACGTAATTTTTCTGGTAAACGATCACGATAAAGCGCTAATTCCGCCACTTTTGCCGGTCGAGTTTCACGTGATTTAGGGAAGTTATGTGCTGACATGAACACGCCACTTGCCCCATCTCGTAATACAAAATACGCATCAGATTTTTCACATTTCAATTCAGGGAAATGAACCGGTTCTTCTTTTGGCGGTGCAACCTCGCCGTTTTTCAAAATCTTACGGGTGTTATCACAGCTGGTACAGCCCATATATTTACCAAAACGGCCAAGTTTTAAGTGCATATCAGAACCGCATTTATCACATTCTACAATTGGACCATCATAGCCTTTAATTTTGAATTGGCCTTGTTCAACCAAATAACCATCACAATTCGGATTGTTACCACAAATATGCAATTTACGATGTGGGTCAATGATATAGCTATCCATCGCCGTGCCACATTTCGGACAACGTTTACGATCCATTAAGGCTTTGGTTTCAGAGGCCTCATCCAATACATTGAGTAACTCTGCTTCTGGAATGAGATTAATCGTCGTTTTACAACGCTCTTTTGGTGGTAATGCATAACCAGAACAACCAAGGAAGACACCTGTGCTTGCTGTACGAATCGCCATTTTACGGCCACAAGTTGGGCAATCTATATCGGTGAGCACAAGGCTATTCGGCTTCATTCCACCTTCTAACTCATCTAATTCTGCCATAGAAAGTTGGGTAGAAAAATCTTTGAAGAATTGATTTAACTCAGCCTTCCAATTTTTCTCACCGGATGCAATTTGGTCTAGTACGTTTTCCATATTGGCAGTGAAATCGTAGCTCATCAAATCAGTAAAAGATTGATTTAAGCGATCAGTAACGATTTCGCCCATTTTCTCGGCATAGAAACGGCGATTTTCAATGCGAACATAACCACGTTCTTGAATAGTCGAAATAATTGCTGCATAAGTCGAAGGACGACCAATACCACGCTTCTCCAATTCTTTAACCAATGCGGCTTCAGTAAAACGAGCGGGCGGTTTGGTAAAGTGTTGGCTTGGCGAAACCGTTTTTAGTGCTAATGTTTCGTTCAAACTCACAGCCGGTAAAATTTGGTCTTCTGGATTCTTACCTAATTGTGGCAAGACTTTTGTCCAACCATCAAAACGTAAAATACGGCCTTTAGCTTTCAATTCATAATCGCCAGCCATTACAGTGACGGTTGTGCTGTCATATTGTGCAGCCGGCATTTGGCAGGCTACAAATTGACGCCAGATTAAATCATACAAACGTACCGCATCTTTATCCATGCCACTTAAATGATCCGCAAGCATTTTTACATCAGAAGGACGAATCGCTTCGTGCGCTTCTTGTGCGTTTTCTTTACTCGAATAGAAATTCGGTTTAGCGGGCAAATAATCTTTGCCAAAATGGCTTTCGATATAAGAGCGTGCCATATTTAATGCATCTTGGCTCAAGTTGGTAGAGTCAGTACGCATATAAGTGATGTAACCGGCTTCATATAAACGTTGTGCCAACATCATGGTTTTCTTCACTCCAAAACCTAAACGCGTACTTGCAGTTTGTTGTAAGGTTGAAGTAATAAATGGGGCTCTTGGTTTAGAACCTGTTGGTTTTGTTTCTAAATCTGTGACAACGTAATGAGATTTATTTAAGAAATCGACCGCACTTTGAGCTTCTTTTTCATTTTTCGGCTCAAACTTCTTACCTTTATATTGCACCACATCCAAACGTAAGTCTTCTTTCTTGCTCGTTTGGGTTAGCGCTTCAATTTCCCAAAATTCTTCCGGTTGGAATGCTTTGATTTCACGTTCACGCTCTACCACCAATTTCACGGCAACAGATTGCACACGTCCGGCAGATAGTCCTCGCGCCACTTTTTTCCATAATAATGGCGACACCATAAAGCCTACCACTCGGTCTAAGAAACGACGGGTTTGCTGAGCATTAACCTGGTCCATATTAATGTGCGCAGGATGCTGGAATGCTTTTTCAATCGCTTTCTTCGTAATCTCATTAAATACAACGCGGCTAAAACGACTATCATCGCCACCGATCACTTCGCGTAAATGCCACGCGATAGCCTCTCCTTCTCTATCCAAGTCGGTTGCAAGATAAACATGGTCGGATTTTTTAGCAAGGGATTTTAATTCGGCTACTACTTTTTCTTTACCTGGTAGAATTTGATAATTGGCTTTCCAATCGTGATAAGGGTCAATTCCCATACGTTTCACTAAGGCAGCGCGGTCTTTTTCTGCTTTAATTTTTGTTTTTTCTTCCGCACTTAATCCTTTAGTGGAAACTGGTTTAGCCTTCTCGCCTGTGCTACTCCCTGCTGTAGGCAAATCACAAATATGCCCTACGCTGGATTTCACCACATACTGGCTACCTAAATATTTATTGATGGTTTTCGCTTTGGCCGGCGACTCCACAATCACTAAAGATTTGCTCATTTGCTTACCTAAAATATAACTAGAATTCTGTAAAATTGGCGATATACTGCAAACTTACGCCGATAAAATCAAGCTTTTTTTCAAAAAGGATTTATAAATGGATAAACTCAATGCAATTTCGGTTTTCTGTAAAGTGATCGAAACGCAAAGTTTTACACAAGCCGCAAACCAACAGAATATTTCTGTGGCGATGGCGAGTAAATTAGTTTCACAATTAGAAGAACATTTAAAAACGCGATTATTACAACGTACAACGCGAAAAATTGTGCCAACTGAAGCCGGTATGCTTTATTACCAACGTTGCCAAGCTATTTTATTAGATTTAAGCGAGGCTGATTCTAGCATTAGTAATATGGCGACAAGCTTACAAGGTAATTTATTAATCTCTGTACCGCGTGATTTTGGCTTACTTTATATCTCGCCTAACTTATCTAAATTTATTGAGCTTCACCCTAATTTACACGTAGAAATTGAATTTGAAGACAAACGTGTCGATCTTGTTGCTGAGGGCTATGACTTAGCACTACGGATTGGCTATATGCAAGATAGCTCACTTGTTGCACGTAAAATTAGTAGCTCCCCTATGCATTTTGTTGCCTCTCCAAGTTATTTAGAAGCACGAGGCACACCACTTACACCTGACGATTTAGAATATCACCAAGGTTTACTTTATAAATCATCGTTAAATCAAGTGCATTGGCAATCAACAAAAGCCAATCAAATTCAACGGTATAAAATTCAATCTAAAGTGGTTTCCAATAATGGTATGGCATTGTTAGAAATGACAAAAGCGGGATTGGGCATCAGTAATTCACCTAGCTTCTTTGTCAAAGATGCGCTTGCTTCAGGTGAATTAGTTGAAATTTTGTCTGAATATAAACAAAAACCTTTAGATATTTATGTGGTTTACCCAAACCGTCGTCATTTGCCTGCAAAAGTTCGTGTATTTATTGAATTTCTCGCAAGTCTCGGTTTGTGTGAGAACAGTCAAATATAAAAAAACAAGGGCGGATTGACCGCCCTTTATTATTCAAATAATGTCCAAATTGGTTTAACCTCTTCAGGTAAAAATAAATTTTTTCCTAATTCAATCCATCCGCAAGGAAAATGAAAGTCTGACCCTAATGAGGCAGCTAAGTCATATTCATTAGCTAAACGCGCAAGGTATTGACGTTGATCTTTGGTCTGTCCACTATCTGCGACTTCCATGCCATCACCGCCCCATTGTTTAAAATCAACAATTAATCGACGAATCCATTTTCCTGTCATGTTATAGCGCATAGGATGGGCAATGACTGCAACACCACCTGCCGCATGAATCGTATCAATCACCGTTGGAATATCCACCCATTCAGCTTTGACAAAACACGATTTTCCACTGCCTAGATAACGCTTAAAGGCTTGCCCATCATTTGAAACCTTCCCGATTTGCACCAAATAACGAGCATAATGTGCACGAGTCACTTCCCCATTGGCCAACGCTTTTGCACCATCATAGGCATTTGGGATGCCTGCTTTTTCTAGTTTATGGCCAATTTCGACCGCTCTTTTTTCTCTCAGTGATTTTTGTTCGGCTAAAAGTGCGATCATTTTAGGATGCGTTTTATCAAAATTTAATCCAACAATATGGATGCCACGACCTTGCCAATTCGTTGAAATTTCCACGCCATTAATCAGCTCAATACCTAATTTATCTGCTTCGAGTTTGGCTTCATCAATGCCCATCACGGTGTCATGATCGCATAAAGCAAGCACATTGACACCTTGCTCATGAGCTCGTTGCACAAGCTCCGTAGGCGTTAAAACACCATCTGAAGCCGTACTATGGCAATGTAAATCATATTTGATCATCGGCTTTCCTATAAATTAGTTTGAATAGTGTAATCATCTTCATCAACAATTACAGCTTGGCTATTTGTTAAAGGGAGTAAATTCAATTTGGATTGATAGATCTGAACAGTTTTCTCTGAACTCTCTTCAAAAGGAAACTCACCATAATGTGGAACAATTGCAAAATCGACTAAATTTAAAGCTGAATAATTAGTTAAATCGATAGCTATATTTTTGTCATCCATAATTTGATTATACTCGATGTCGCTGGCGGTAATAATAGCACCGGCAGATTCACCAAGATAAAGCATACCTTCATCAATTCGTTTTTTTATATGTGGCACTAAGTGCTTTCTTTTTAACTCTTGTAATAGATAAAACGTATTACCACCAGAAACGTAAAGGATCGGTGTATGATTTAATTTCTCTTTAATAACCTCTTCTGTTTCTTGGGCTATATCCAAAACATCGACTTCAAAACCTAATTTATGAAAAATATTTATTGCCTCATCAATGTATTCAACATAGCTTTCTACATTACCAGCAGTAGGAATAAACAGCACTTTATGCAATAAAAAATGCTGTTTTAAAAATCGTTTGAAAAGATTTTCTACGGCTGCAAAATAAGAGGCTAGAAATAATGTTTTCATATTATTTCTCTCTTACTTAATCGCCTGAACCAAGCCTTTAACTAAGCTTGGGCCGTGGTAAATCAAGCCCGAATAAACTTGTAATAAGTCTGCCCCAGCTTCAATCTTCTCTTGTGCATTTTGTACACCATCAATACCACCACTCCCAATAATCGGAATTTGCCCTTTCAGTTCTTGATGCAATCTTCGAATAATTTCTGTGCTTTTATGCTGTAACGGTTTTCCACTTAAGCCACCTTGTTGCTCAGCATTTTTCAAACCTGCGACGTTGTCACGTGAAATCGTCGTATTAGTCGCAATTACCCCATCCATTTGATGACGAAGTAAGGTATCTGCAATTTGGACGAGCTCGCTCTCAGATAAATCAGGTGCAATTTTTACTGCAATCGGTACATATTTGTTATATTGCTCAGCTAATACTTTTTGACGATGTTTTATACTTTGCAATAAATCATCAAAGTAATCACCATACTGTAATTGGCGTAAATTCGGCGTGTTCGGTGATGAAATATTTACCGTAATGTAATCCGAATAGTTATAGGCTTTATTTAGACAAAATAGGTAATCATCTTTACCCTTTTCAAGCGGTGTGACTTTGTTTTTGCCAATATTAATCCCAATTACGCCATCAAATTTTGCTTTTTTAACATTCTCGACCACGTAATCAATGCCATAATTATTGAATCCATTACGGTTAATAATCCCTTCCGCTTCCATTAAACGGAATTGACGAGGTTTAGCATTTCCCTCTTGTGCCAAAGGCGTAACCGTACCGACTTCAATAAAACCAAATCCCATCGCACCAAAGCCATTAATAGCCTCAGCATTTTTATCTGCGCCCGCTGCTAATCCAATAGGATTTTTAAACGTAATGCCCATTACTTGCTTAGGCGAACCTTGTGGACAAGCCAAAAGCTGCTTTAATAAAAATTGGCAAGGTGATTTACCCGCTAAATGCAATGATTTAATCACTAAATCATGAGCGGTTTCAGGATCAAGGGAAAAGATGGCTTTACGGATCAAAGAATACATACTCGTTTATCTCTCAGGATAGTTCACTGTAAATGGAAAGTGCGGTTGATTTTACCGCACTTTTGTTGAAAAGTTGTGTTGCATTTTAAAATGAAAGCAAAGTATATGCAACGAAAGGTACTTAGATAACTCTACTTGCGAATGTAAAGCTCCTTGGTATAAACATAATCCTGTGGATTATGCATTGGGAATCCACCTACTGCTGGATTAATTACTTTGATCAACGGTGAATAGAATATTGAGATTAGAGGCGCCTCTTCCGCAATAATCAGCTCTGCTTGACGATATAATTCAGCACGCGTCTTATCATTTAAAGTACTTTGTGCTTCTTTCATGATTTGATCAAATTTCTCATTCTTCCAATGCCCCACATTTTCTGGAGATGTTGAAACTAATGAATTAAGAAATGCTGATGGTTCATTATATTCCGCATCAATTGACATACGTGACAATTGAAAATTTCCCATATTACGTTCTCCTAAATAGGTTTTCCATTCCATCGTACGTAATTTCACATCTGCACCTAATTGTTTTTTCCATTCTGAAGCTAATGCTAACGCAACTTTTTCATGTGTCGCATATTTGTTATAAAAAATCTCAAACTGGAGCGGATGTTTTTCGTTATATCCAGCATCATTTAATAATTTTTTAGCTTGTTTAACTCTATCTGTTAACGGTTGATTTAATTCAGCAATGTTCGGTGCAGTAAAACCATCAACGTCTGGAGGTGTCAATGTCGCTGCAGGTTTACGTAACCCAATAATATGTTCAGCTATTAATGATCGGTCTAACGTAAGATATAGCGCTTTGCGAACCTTTTCGTTATCAAATGGTGGTTTCGCCACATTGAACGTGTAGAATTCAGTCGTTAGTCTCGGGAGCACAAGTAATGCGCTTGGCGTATTTTTCTGAATGTGTGGTATTTGCTCCACTGGTATCCAGGTTAAATCCAATTCTTTAGCTTGGTAACGTTGATAGGCTGAAGCCAAACTTTCTTGAAATAAATATTCTGAAGTATTAATGAGCGTCTTTTTATCATTCCAATAGAATGGGTTACGTTCTGCCGTAATTTTCTCGTTAATTATCCATTGTTTTAATTTATAAGCACCATTACTCACGATATTTTGAGGGGTAGCCCATTTATCGCCAAATTGCGCTAATTTATGATGGGGAACAGGAAATGTTGTAGGATATGCGAGTAGCTGTAAGAAGTAAGGTGTAGCTTGAGTTAGTTTGATTTCAAGTTGTTTATCATTAATCGCCTTAATACCCAACGCACTTATAGGCTGTTTACCTTGCATCACATCTTCTGCATTTAAAATATGTGCTTTAGACAAATAACTGGCATTTGGACTACCAAACTTAGGATCAACTACTCTTTGCCAACCTAGCACAAAATCTTGAGCCGTTACCGGTGTACCATCTGACCATTTTGCATCACGTAATGAAAAAGTATAAATCTTACCATCGTCAGAGACTCTCCATTTCTCTGCCTGCGCTGGCTGTACTTGTCCATTTTCATCTAACCAAATTAATCCTTCAAATAAATCAATCGCAATTTGTGCAGCTGTATTTTCTTGCACTAATTGAGGATCAAGTGACCCGGGATCACTGTGTGTATTTTGACGGAAAATCTGTGTTTCAGAAAGTGTTGTACCAGCTGGCACAGTGGCTGAAAATGCTGTTGTTGAAAAAATGCCAAGCATCATACTGACCAGCACTGATGTTTTGTATGTTTTCATATAAAATCCTTATTAACTAATATGGCGAAATGCCATTAATCATTCTATCAAAGGCAATAAAAGAAAAGATTGATATAGTTAACAAATTTGAAAAAAATACGGAATGTCTTAGACATCCCGTATTGAATTTATGAAGTATCTGTTCAGAGATTATTGCAAGGCTTTTTCAATCTTCTCAAATAAATCTTTTGAGAGATCTTCAACAGCACTTAATCGTTCTAAGGCGCGTTTCATCAACGTTTGACGTTGTGCATCAAAACGTGAGAAACGAATTAATGGCTCAATTAAACGTGCAGCCACTTGTGGATTTGTTTCATTTAAACGAATTAAAACATCTGTTAAGAAACGATAGCCTGAACCACTAATATGATGGAAAGCTTTTAAGTTGTGATTTGCAAAACTACCTACTAATGAACGTAAACGGTTTGGATTGTTGAAGTTAAAGCTTGGGTGATCCATTAATGCTTGTACAATTTCCAATACGTTTTCATCTGGGCGGGTTGCTTGTAAAGCAAACCATTTATCCATAACTAAGCCATCATGTTGCCATTTTTGTTCGAAATCCGCTAACAAGGTATCACGACAAGGTAATGCCGCTTTGGTTGCCATATTTAATGCAGCCAACGTATCTGTCATATTATTGGCATTGTTATAATGTTTTTGAACTACATTATTACCAAGATTGGTGTAAGCCAAATAACTTAAACAAAGATTACGCATTGCTCGTAAGGCAATATCTTCTTGTGTTACTCGATAATCTTCAAGACGAATATGGGTGTAAATACGCAATAAATCTTCTTTCAAGTATTCTGCAATTTGCACCAACATAAATTCTCTTGCAGCTGCAATGCCATCTGGATCAATCGTTTTAAAGCTTTCTGCAAACTCAATGTCTTTTGGCAAGGTCAGAATTAATGTGGCTAATTCAATATCTTGTTCATAATTTTCCAATACATGCGCAAGTGCGGTCAAAACATCAGGTGAAATTTCAAAGGCTTCACCTTGTTGGAAATGCGCCACATTACGACGCAATTCTTGAGTAAACAGCATTTGTGCTGCATCCCAACGAGCAAATTGGTTATCAGCGAATTTAAGCAAACCTAATAACTGCTCTGTAGTGTAATCATAATCCAGTTTCACCGGTGCAGAGAAATCACATAATAACGCAGGAATTGGGCGACCATAAATACCATGGAACTCAAACACTTGATCTTTTTCTGTTACATTTAATACATCACTTAACAACTCACCGTTATGCTGTAACATTTGTTTAGTGCCGTTGGCATCATAAAGCGCAATTTTCAATGGAATATGTAAGTTTACTTTTTCCATTTGGTCCGCTGTTGGTGGCGTAGATTGCGAAACGGTTAAACGATAAGTATGAGTTTGTTCATCATAGGCATCGCTAATCAATAATTCTGGCGTACCTGATTGGCTATACCAACGACGGAATTGTGCTAAATCAACGTCATTCGCACGTTCCATTGCAGAAACAAAATCTTCACAGGTTGCCGCTTTACCATCGTTTTCAGCAATATAAAGTTGCATCCCTTTTTGGAAACCTTGTTCACCTAATAAAGTGTGCAACATACGAATCACTTCTGCCCCTTTTTCATATACAGTCACTGTATAGAAGTTATTCATTTCAATGACTTTTTCAGGGCGAATTGGGTGTGACATTGGGCTTGCATCTTCAGCAAATTGCACCGTACGTAAGAATTTCACGTTATTAATACGATTGACTGCTCGAGAACCTGTGTCAGATGAAAACTCTTGATCACGGAAAACCGTTAAACCTTCTTTCAAACTTAATTGGAACCAATCACGGCAAGTTACACGGTTTCCTGTCCAGTTATGGAAATATTCGTGTGCAATCACGCTTTCAATGGCGAGATAATCATCATCGGTTGCTGTTTGTGGATTTGCCAACACAAATTTAGAGTTAAAAATATTCAACCCTTTATTTTCCATGGCACCCATATTGAAGAAGTCCACAGCAACAATCATGTAAATATCTAAGTCGTATTCTAAATTGAAACGCTCTTCATCCCATTTCATGGATTTTTTCAGGCTTTCCATTGCCCACGAAGCGCGATCAAGATTGCCACGGTCAACATAAAGTTCTAAAGCCACTTCACGACCGTTTTTTGTCGTAAAGGTATCTTGTAACAAATCAAAATCACCCGCCACTAAAGCGAATAAATAGCTTGGTTTCGGGAATGGGTCATTCCATTCAACCCAATGACGCCCATCCTCTAATTCACCACTTGCAATGCGGTTACCATTAGAAAGTAAGTAAGGATATTTAGTTTTATTTGCAGTAATTTTGGTTGTATAGCGCGCCAATACATCTGGACGGTCAAGCATATAGGTAATTTGACGGAAACCTTCTGCTTCGCATTGAGTACAAATGCCTTCACCTGATTGATAAAGCCCTTGTAAAGAGGTGTTTTGTGCAGGCTCTAGATTCGTCACAATTTCAAGTTCAAAATTGGCCGCACTTTGATTGGTTAAATCTAACGTTAAACTTTCGTGGTCTTGATGATAATGTTTGAAATCTTCGCCATTAAATTTGATGGAGGCAAATTGGAAACCATGACCATCTAATCGTAGATGGGTTGCTTCGTCGTTTAAACGTTGGAAGGTTGTTTTTGCAGTGACAACGGTATGGTTAGGATCTAATTGAAAATCAAGGAAAATATCCGTAACTGTAAAATCAGGTTGTTTGTAATCTTTTCTATATTTCGCTTTAGCTAACATAATCTGCTCTATTTCTAAGAAAAAAACTCATATTAGGATAAGATTTTATGACAAAACTTGCAATGGAATTTTCAGCTTTTACCACATGGCAAACGTTTGCTTAAAAGTGGACAAATATGCTATTCTACGCATCGTTTTTTATCAGATAAATTTTTAAAAATATGTCAAATACTGCACAAATTGCTATTGTTATGGGCTCAAAAAGCGATTGGGCAACCATGCAAGAAGCCACTCAAATTTTAGATGAACTCAATGTGGCATATCATGTTGAAGTCGTTTCCGCACATCGAACCCCCGACAAACTGTTTGAATTTGCCGAAAATGCACAAAAAAATGGTTACAAAGTGATTATTGCGGGTGCGGGTGGCGCTGCTCATTTACCCGGTATGATCGCGGCTAAAACGCTTGTGCCTGTATTGGGTGTCCCTGTTAAAAGCTCTATGTTAAGCGGTGTTGATAGTCTCTATTCTATCGTGCAAATGCCCAAAGGTATTCCTGTCGGTACGTTAGCGATTGGTCCAGCAGGTGCAGCGAATGCGGGATTGCTCGCCGCACAAATTCTTGCTAGCTGGGATGACGCATTATTCGCTCGCCTACAAATATTCCGCGAAAATCAAACCAATATGGTATTGGATAATCCTGATCCTCGTACATAAAACACCTTTAAATTTGACCGCACTTTTAAAGTGCGGTTGTTTTTTTAGCTAGATTTGATGAGAAATTTTATGCAAAACTCTACCCTATATCCTACTGTCTATGTGCTTGGTAATGGTCAACTCGGCAGAATGTTACGTTATGCAGGCGCACCTTTAGATATTCACGTTCAACCGCTTGAATTCAATGCACCCGTATTTGATTTACCTAAAGATGCCATCATCACCGCAGAAATTGAACGTTGGGAAAAAACACCTTTAACCGAATTATTAGGTCATCATAAGAATTTCGTTAATCAGAATGTTTTTGGCTTATTGGCTGATCGCTTTACCCAAAAATCTTTACTAGATGAACTCAATCTCTCTACCTCACCATGGTGTTTATTAAAAGATAAAACGCAATGGCCTGAAGTATTTAAAAACGTAGGTGAAAAAGTCGTTGTTAAACGTCGTACCGGTGGTTATGACGGCCGAGGTCAATGGATTGTCACTGAAAATAATCAACGTGATATTACGGATGATTTATTCGGTGAAGTTATCGCAGAAAAATTTATTCCTTTTGATTATGAAGTGTCTATTGTAGGTGCAAGATTTAAAAATGGTGAAAAACGTTTCTATCCTGTGACGCATAACCTACAGCAAAATGGCATTTTACGTTACAGTGTGGCAGATGTTTCATTCCCTCAACAACAAAGCCAACAAACTCAGGCGGAGTCTATGCTCGGAAAAATAATGGATAAGCTTGAATATGTCGGCGTAATGGCAATGGAATGCTTTGTGGTGGGGGATAAATTATTAATTAATGAGCTTGCCCCTCGTGTGCATAACAGTGGGCATTGGACACAATTAGGTTGTGCTATTAGTCAATTTGAATTGCATCTACGTGCTTTACTAGATTTACCCACTCCATCGTTACAACCCATTGCACCAAGTGTCATGGTCAACTTGATTGGTACAGAACATAATTCACAATGGTTGAACACGCCTTTCTCTCAGTTACATTGGTATGGTAAGGAAGTTCGTCCTGGTCGGAAATTAGGTCATATCAATATTACGCATCCAGACAAAACGATCATTATTCAACAGCTTGAAAAACTTGGTCACGAGCTCCCAGAGGACTATCAATCAGGTTTAAATTGGGCGATTGAGAAATTAAAATAATCAAAAAACAACCGCACTTTTTGATGAATATCTAAAAACATCAAAGTGCGGTTGATTTTTATTAGGTTCTTCTTGATAAAATCCATTGACTGAAGTATAAAATTACTCATCTCACAACACATACATAAGGAAAAGCTATGTTTGAACATATCAAAGCAGCTCCGGCCGATCCTATCTTAGGCTTAGGCGAAGCATTCAAATCTGAAACGCGTGAAAATAAAATCAATTTAGGTATTGGCGTTTATAAAGATGCACAAGGTACAACACCGATTATGCGTGCGGTAAAAGAAGCCGAAAAACGCTTATTTGATAACGAAAAAACGAAAAACTATCTGACTATCGATGGTATTGCAGATTATAACGAACGTACAAAAGAACTCCTTTTCGGTAAAGATTCAGAAGTCATTAAAGCAAATCGTGCAAGAACGGTACAAAGCTTAGGCGGTACAGGTGCATTACGTATTGCTGCGGAGTTCATCAAACGCCAAACCAAAGCTCAAAATGTGTGGATTAGCACGCCAACATGGCCAAACCACAATGCCATTTTCAATGCGGTAGGCATGACGATTCGTGAATATCGTTATTATGATGCTGAACGCAAAGCCCTTGACTGGGAACATTTGCTTGAAGATTTAAGCCAAGCAAGCGAAGGTGATGTGGTGCTTTTACACGGTTGCTGCCACAACCCAACCGGTATTGACCCAACCCCTGAACAATGGCAAGAATTAGCTGCGCTTTCAGCAAAAAATGGCTGGTTACCACTCTTTGACTTTGCTTATCAAGGTTTAGCAAATGGCTTAGACCAAGATGCTTACGGTTTACGTGCTTTTGCAGCAAATCATAAAGAATTATTAGTGGCAAGTTCATTCTCTAAAAACTTTGGTTTATACAATGAGCGCGTAGGAGCCTTTACCCTTGTGGCTGAAAATGCAGAAATTGCTTCAACCGCTTTAACACAGGTGAAATCAATTATTCGTACCCTCTACTCTAACCCTGCGTCTCATGGTGGGGCGACCGTAGCAACAGTATTAAATGATCCACAACTTCGTCAAGAATGGGAAAATGAATTAACTGAAATGCGTGAACGTATCAAAAAAATGCGTCATTTATTCGTTCAGTTATTAAAAGAATACGGTGCAGAGCAAGATTTCAGCTTTATCATGGAACAAAACGGTATGTTCTCTTTCAGCGGCTTATCACCTGAACAAGTTGATCGCTTAAAAGAAGAATTTGCGATTTATGCGGTTCGTTCTGGTCGTATCAATGTGGCTGGTATCACTGAAGACAATATTCGTTATTTATGCGAAAGCATCGTTAAAGTGCTTTAATCAATAAAAACAAAAAGTGCGGTCGAATTTGACCGCACTTTTTTTCATCTCAATATAATAAAAAAGGCAGATTTTACTCTGCCTTTTTATCAAACAATTACCATTGGTAACCGATGCTTCCACCCCAGTTTACATCACTGCGGGTATTGATACTTGCACCAACTTTAATCGAAATTTTGTTGTTATCAGAATTTCGACCATAACCAACTGCGATTGCATTTTCATTGCGATAACCACCAACACCAACAGAAACTAAGCTTTTACCCGCTTCATTTGGACGTTGTAAGAAAGAAATCGCTGTCGCACCTGCAATACCTGCACGTAAACGACGATCAACGTGATCAATTTTGTTGTCTAAACGATTGATGTTGTTATTAATGTTTTTCACAGCATTATCAACATAACGTTTATTTACTGCATCAGTTGGGTCTTTCGGATCAGCCACATTTACAATACGATTATTGTGCATATCTAATCCACCATGTGCATGGATAGTACCACCAACGTTAACGTCACCTGTTGTAGTTACATTTTTAAATGTTGGTGTATCAGACACAGCAACGCTTAACACTTTTCCTTTTTTGTGGGTTAATTTAATATTTTTACCCGCATCAAGTGTCAATTTATCCATTTTTGTTGCTGTAGATTGAACCGTTTCTTCTGCCACTTCATTTACAACAGTACCTTCAGATGCACTTGCAGTCACGTTAAATCCACGACCACCTGCATTTTTGATTTCATCTTTGGTTTTTTGTGAAAGATCCACTTTGTAATTGGTTACTGTGGTTACAGTCACACCGTCTTTTCCAGTAACTTTGGTTGGTTCGCCCACTGTCACAGTAATTGCATCGGAACCAGCATCAACAGAAGCTGAAGTGTCTTTTGCGTTAACGGTGTAAATAGTTTGATTATTCGCACCAGTTTCAGAAGTCACCTCTACATTTGTTCCTGCTTTTACTTCTGTTTTAGCTGCTGCAGCGGCTTTAGTAATATTGGTATTAAGCTCGTTCTTCGCTGCATATAATTGGCTACCATTCACAGCATCTTTACTATCTGCTGAAATTGTACCATTTGATACATTCGTGATTTTTTTATCACCTGCATTAATACCATCTTTATTAATCGTAACAGGTCCTACGGTGAGATTATTAGCTGTAACATTATTAACAGTAATATCATCTTTTAAATTCACTGTAATATTAGCAGCATTATCACCATCTTCAACAACCACTTTGGTATTCTTACCATCCACAAAATTCACTTTGCCATGGGTATTAATACGTGATGTTTCTTTACCATTATTTTTAATGTTAAAGCCTGCATTGTAATAAGCTTGGTATAATTGGCTACCATTTACTGCGTCATTCGAAGTAGCGGTAATTCGACCTGCTCCTACATTTTGGATCTGGCGAACAAGTTTTCCATCACCAACAGATACTGCACCTTTTTGAGTTGAAAAAGTACCATTGTAATTAGCTGTTGTACCTTTCGCCTTATCATCAAAAGAAGATAAAGCTTTTGCTGTCTGATTAAAATCATTAGCCGCGCTGCTTGAATAAGAACCCAATGTCACAGAGTTTTCATGAGTACCTTTTGCTTGAGTACCAATCACAACAGCACTAACCCCAGAGACGTTACTAGATGTACCAAGAGCAATAGCATTAACAGCAGAGGAATTACTATTTTTACCAACCGCAACAGCATTCATTGATGAAGCATTAGCATTAGAACCAGTTGCCAATGCATCCACTGCTGAAGCTTTAGATGCATAACCGAAAGCCATTGAACCTCTACCACTAGCCTCAGCAGTATTACCTAATGCTGAAGCTCCTACTTCACTCGCTTTAGCCCCATTACCTACAGCAGTCGAAACGATTGCACTAGCGTTTGCACCTGTACCTAAAGCTGTTGCACTTTGAGCTCCAGCATAAGAGCGGCGACCTAACGCGGTGGATTCTCGCCCTTCTGTTACAGCTTGAGAACCAACAGCAATAGAATTATCTGCTTTAGCTGATGATCCTACACCTAATGCTGTCGCACCCCATGCAGAGGCTGATGCGCTATCACCAAAAGCTGATGCACTTTTTTCAAGAGCTTTCGAGTTTCGACCAACAGCGGTTGCTAGAGCGCCTGTTGCATTTGCTGTTGCACCAAAGGCTGAAGCCCCTTCACCATCAGCATAAGATGCCACCCCTACAGCAGTTTGGCTATTTCCACCTACTTTCTCATTAGAGGTTTTTGCCATTAAACCGATAGCAATTGCATTTGCGCCTTTACCTGTTGATGCACGATCACCAATCGTCACGCCGTATTGAGAATTACCATTAGCTTTATCACCCAAAGTTACTGACCAACGTCCTGTATTTGTAGTATTACCACCAATTACTACGCTCTCAGTTGTTTCAGATTTAGCTTTATTACCTAAAACAACAGAATTCCCTGTTGTACCGGTTCCACCAAGGGCGCTCGCACCGATACCTCCAACAATATTTCCTTGATCATTTGATACCACATTGGTTTCAGCCATCGCGCTTGTAGTTGCACCTGCTAAAACTGCAGCGCCAATAATTACATTTAATGTTTTACGTTTATCAGTTTGAGATGATTTACCCACAGATTTGCTTAGTTCTGAAACAGCAATCCAGCATTGGTTTACTGTATTCCAAATAATTTTAAAAACATAATTCATATTAAAGTTTCCTATAATCTAAAAATAACTAATCAAGACAAACAAAATCTTGATTCCGAATAAGTATAATAGGAAACTCAGCAATTAACAGATAATTTACAAGATTTTACAAAAGCTTACAAAGAATAGTTTTTTATGGAGAAGTTAAATGTAATGTAAAGATAAATTAAAGATAAATTAAAGATAAATTAATAACTTAAAGCATATGTATAATTATATAGTTAGTCTGCTAATAAAAGAAAACATGGCCATAAAAATGGCCATGTTTTTTATATTGAATTACCACTTCTCTAACGCTTCTTTATCGCTTTCTCTTGCTTCAATCCAACGTTCACCTTGATGGGTTTGTTCTTTTTTCCAGAACGGGGCTTTAGATTTTAAGAAGTCCATAATAAATTCATTGGCGTGGTAAGCATCACCTCGGTGAGCAGAACTAATTCCAACTAAAACAATTTCATCGCCAGTATGTAAAAGTCCCACACGATGAATTACAGATACTCGCTGAATATCCCAACGCGCTTTCGCCTGTTCTACAATTTCACGTAAGGCTTTTTCTGTCATTGCGGGATAATGTTCTAAGTATAAGCTAGATACCTCATCGCCTAAATTAAGATCGCGAACTTTACCCACGAAAATAACCGTTGCGCCAGCTGAATGTTGCTCAGAAAGCCATTGATAAACAGCATTTTGATCAAAAGGTTGTTCTTGTACTGAAATTTGAATATCCGTCATTTAGCCCCCCGTTACAGGTGGGAAAAATGCAATTTCATCGCCATTTTTAACCGCACTTTCTAATGGCATTAAGGTTTGATTAATGGCGACTAAAAGCTTCCCTTTTTCTAACGCTAACGCCCATCTATCACCTTTTTGAGCGAGATGTTCACGCACCGCTTCCGCTGTCGCAAAATCGCCTTCAAGCTGAATAGAATCTTCCCCAATTAATTCGCGAGTTTGAGCAAAAAATAAAACATTTAGCATCTTATTTTTCCTCCGCAATAAAATGGCCGGATTTTCCACCGCTCTTTTCTAACAGGCGAACGTGCTCGATCACCATGTCTTTTTGTACGGCTTTACACATATCGTAAATGGTTAAGGCTGCTACACTTGCTGCCGTTAATGCTTCCATTTCTACGCCGGTTTTTCCGGTTAATTTGCAAAGAGATTGAATACGAACTTGATTGGTTTCAAGTAACGGTTCTAAATTCACTTCTACTTTAGAAAGTAATAAGGGATGGCAAAGTGGGATAAGCTCCCAAGTACGTTTTGCCGCTTGAATACCTGCAATACGTGCTGTAGCAAATACATCACCTTTGTGATGTTTGCCTTCCACGATCATAGAAAGGGTTTCTTTTGACATGGTCACAATGGCTTCAGCACGAGCTTCACGAACGGTCTCTGCCTTTGCAGAAACATCCACCATATTGGCTTCGCCTTGAGAATTGATATGTGTAAATGTAGTCATAATGAAATAAAGTGCGGTTAAAATATTGAATGTTTTACATGTGTGACGAAAGCAAAATAAGTGAACAATAAAATTCACCTATTTTCTTTTAGCCACCGATAGAAGCTAAATGATTTCTTACGCCACTATCACCGATATGCAAATAATGATGTTCACGTTTGCCTTGCAGTGCAGAAAAAATACGTGCTTGCAAAATATCTTGCTGTTCATGGGATTGCAATAAATCACGTAATTCAATGCCTTCTTCGCCGAATAAACAGAGATGAAGTTTGCCCTTCGCTGACACTCTGAGGCGATTACAGCTTGCGCAGAAATTCTTCTCATAAGGCATAATTAAGCCAATTTCGCCGGCATAATCAGGATGCGTGAATACTTTAGCAGGACCGTCAGTATGGGATTTGTGTTGTAATTGCCAACCGTTTTGCAGCAATTTATCCGCTAATACTTGTCCTGAAAGATGGAATTTATCAAAGAAACTATCCATTTCGCCCGTTTGCATGAGTTCGATAAAGCGCATTTGAATTGGGCGATCTTTCACCCAAACAAGGAATTGCTCAAACTCTTTGTCATTCAAATTTTTCATCAAAACTGAATTGACTTTGACTTTGTTGTAGCCTACTTCAAATGCACGATCGATACCACGCATCACGTCATCAAATTTATTGATACCTGTAATTTGATGGAACATTTTGGGATCTAAGCTATCAACACTGACGTTAATAGACGTAATCCCTGCTTTTTTCCAATCAGCCACATCTTTTGCCATGCGATAGCCATTTGTCGTAACGGCTAATTGACGAATGCCATCAATATTAGCAATGCTTTCAGCAATAGAAATAAAATCTTTGCGTAAAGTCGGTTCGCCCCCCGTTAAACGGATTTTTTCAGTGCCCATTTCAGCAAACGCTTGAGCAAGATGGGTAATTTCTTTTAAGGTTAAGAAACTTGGTTTGTTAGCTTCAGGTTGATAACCATCAGGCAAACAATAGGTACAACGAAAATTACACTGATCGGTAATCGACAGTCGTAGATAGTAATATTGGCGTTGGAAAGGATCGACTAAGCGAGACTCTCCTACGTTCTTGATAGGAATGGATTGCATTTTACACCTTTCTAAATATGGAGAGGATAAACCGTTTCCAGCGTATCCCTGAATAACATACCGCGTTATTGGCTTGCCACCGTATTTCTTATGAAACTTAGGCTAAACAAGCTCGGAGTTATGCGTTAAAAATAAATTGTGTTGGTATTGTAATAAAAGCAAGCGGTTAATAGCAATAATTTGGTAGAATAACCCGACTATATTGATAAAAATAACAGCATTAACTTATATAAAAAAATATATAACATTATTTTTTATAATTATTTATAGGTAAAAAAGGAAGAAAAATGTCTGATTTATCTCGTCACAGCCGTCATGAATATTTAGACGAAATCAAACATATTGTTGCCATTGGTGGTGGTCATGGATTAGGGCGTGTATTATCGGCGCTTAGTTTTATGAAAGAGCGTTTAACTGGTATTGTCACCACCACAGATAACGGCGGTTCAACTGGCCGAATTCGCCAAGAACGAGGTGGTATCGCATGGGGCGATCTACGTAATTGCTTAAACCAAATCATCATTGAGCCAAGCACGGCATCTGCATTATTTGAATACCGCTTTACTGGCGAAGGTGAACTTTCTGGGCATAATTTAGGCAATTTAATGCTCAAAGCCTTAGAAGATATGCATATTCGCCCTATTGAAGCCATTAACTTAATTCGTGAATTACTCAAAGTAAAATCTCACATTATTCCTATGTCAGAAGAACCTGTTCATCTTGCCGCGAGTTTAGGTTCAGGCTCCAGTATTGTGGGGGAAATGAGCATTGATAATTTAACAGAATTACCCCAATCACTTTTCTTAGTGCCCATGGTTAAAGCCGCACAAGAAGCCATCCAAGCATTGGAGCAAGCGGAAGTCATTTTACTTGGTCCAGGAAGTTTCATGACGAGCATTATGCCACCATTATTATTACCTGAATTAGCGACTGCCCTGCGTAATAGCAAAGCGAAAGTAATTTTTATTGATAATTTAGGGGTAGAAATTGGCGCTGCCTCTCATCTATCGTTGGCTGATCGCATTCAGAAAATTAATGAAATCGTCGGTATCCCCGTTATTGATGGTGCTATAACCCCTTATCGTGAACAAAGTGCGGTCGATTTGTCTGCAATTTCTTCCGTTAAAATCTTAGCTAAACGCTTGAATGCAGATGATATTAGCTATCGTCACGATCGGACATTACTTGCCCAAGCTATCGATGAATTAGTGGGTGAATTAGATTACGAATAAAAAAACCGCACGTTAAAGTGCGGTCATTTTTTGCTTATTTTTTCCCGAATACTCTTACATTCGTAAAACCATTTTCTTTTAAATAAAGCGCTTGAAGTTTACTCATTACGCCTCTTTCACAATAAAGCACATAGTTTTTACTTTGATCTAATGAACCGAATTGCGAAGATAATTTGTAAAACGGCAACTGCATTACTTGATGCTCGTCTGATTCAAATGGATTTTCATCTGTCTCTTCAGGGCTGCGAATATCTAAAATAATATCGTTTTCACCAAGCACTGAAATGGTATCCACTTCTACCACTTCTTTCTCTGTTTCTTCTGCAATTTGGCGAATATCTAAATATTGTGCATTTTCAACCGCACTTTCCAACACGCCAAAATCAAAGTGATTTTCTTCTTCAAGAATTTTTTCACGTACCGCTTTAATCGTTGGATTTTTAGAAATCACTCCACAAAATTCAGGCATTGATTTAGCAATATCATCAGTACCGATCTCTTTCGCCATTGCGATAATTTGTTCTTTATCATGGGTAATAAGTGGACGTAATACTAACGCATCAGATGCGTCATCAATTAAACGTAAATTGGTTAAAGTTTGGCTCGAAACTTGTCCGAGTGCTTCGCCGGTAACAATGGCTTGAATATCAAAACGTTGTGCAACTTTACTTGCAGCTCGCACCATCATTCGTTTTAACACGACGCCCATTTGGCCGTTATCAACTTTCTCTAAAATCTCGCCCACTACGCCTTCAAAAGGAATGGCAATAAAGCGAACTTTATGAGATGAGCTATAGCGATTCCAAATATGGTAAGCCATTTGTTTCACGCCAATTTCATGGGCTGCGCCGCCCAAATTGAAGAAACAATAATGCACACGTGAACCACGGCGAATAAGCATATAACTGGATACGCCTGAGTCAAAGCCACCTGAAATCAATGAAAGCACATCTTCTTGTGTCCCAATTGGATAACCACCAAGACCAACATGACGAGCTCTCACCAGCATCATTTTGTCATCTTCAATATCAATACGCACCGTCACATCAGGATTTTTTAAGCGTACTTTTGCACTTTTAATATGCTGATTTAAACCACCACCGATATAACGTTCAGCTTCAATGGAACTAAAATCATGTTTCCCTTTGCGTTTTACACGTACACAAAAGGTTTTGTTTTCAAGCTGAGCTGCGACATCTGCTAAGGTCAATTCAAAGATATGATGTAAATCGGTAAACGGTTTTTCTTCCACTTCTAAAAAATGATGAATCCCCGGAATGCGTTGTAAAAGCGCAATCAACTCTTCACGATTGGCTTCATTTTTTGACCGTACTTCAATGTAATCCCAATGACGAACAACCGCCGTTTCTTCATCATATTTCTGTAAAATATTACGGATATTTGAGGTCAAAATTTTTGCGAAACGCTTACGCACGGTTTCGCTTTTAATCATAATTTCAGGAAAAAGTTTAACGATAAATTTCATAATAATCTGTGAATAATAAAAAATGGCCGTATTGTACGCTAAATTCCAGATCCCACAAAGTTCAAATTCTCACGAAAAACTGACCGCACTTTGAAATAAGTTTTTAACATCCCTATAAAAATCAAGTACAATACGGAGCAATTTATTCATCTGAAAAGGATAATTTAATGGCGCGTAAACCAGCAAATGCTGAACCTGATTTTGAAACAACACTTGCACAATTAGAAACCATTGTGACAAAACTTGAAAGCGGTGAATTACCATTGGAAGATGCACTGAAAGAATTTGAGAACGGCATTAAATTGGCTCAACTTGGTCAAGAGCGCTTGCAACAAGCAGAACAACGTATTCAAATTTTATTACAAAAAAGCGAAACCGCCCCATTAAGTGATTATCAAGGGGACGAGTAATCCATGAGTTATCAATTCGGCACTGAACTCAAACAAGTTCAAGATCGCATTAATCAGTTTTTAGCCAATCAATTTGAAGAAATTGACTCTTATAATGCCCCTTTACGTGATGCCATGAAATATGGCTTATTGCTAGGCGGAAAACGCGTTCGTCCTTTCCTTGTCTATGCAACGGGAGAAATGCTGGGCGCAGAAATGCCCGCTTTAGATTACGCGGCGGCAGCCATTGAATCTATTCATGCTTATTCTTTAATCCATGATGATTTGCCTGCCATGGACAACGATGAACTTCGTCGTGGTCAACCAACATGTCATATTGCTTTTGATGAAGCGACGGCCATTTTAGCTGGCGATGCATTACAAACTTTTGCCTTTGAAATTCTTACGCAAGCCCCTTCTCTTTCTGCAGAACAAAAATTGCAATTAGTGAAAGTCTTAGCTCAAGCATCTGGCGTACAAGGCATGTGTTTAGGGCAAAGTTTAGATTTAATTTCAGAACACAAACAAGTTAATTTAGCCGAATTAGAACTTATTCATCGCAACAAAACGGGTGCGTTGCTAACGGCCGCATTAAAAATGGGTTTTATCTGTTCACCTCACTTTGAAAATAAAGAATTAGAGCAACAACTAGAACGTTATTCACAAGCTATTGGTTTAGCTTTCCAAGTACAAGATGACATTTTAGATATTGAAGGCGACAGTGCGGAAATCGGTAAACCGGTGGGATCTGATTTAGATTTAGATAAAAGCACTTATCCAAAGCTGTTAGGGTTAGAGGGCGCGAAACAAAAAGCACAAGAACTCTATCAAACCGCCTTACATGAATTAGACAATTTACCTTTTGATACCACTGCATTGCGTGCATTAGCTGAATTTATTGTCAATCGTAAAAGTTAATGGTGACAGCACTGACTTTGATTTTTCAAAGTGCGGTCACTTTTTTCACATTTTAGGACTAACGAATATATGAACAACTATCCTCTTTTATCCTTAATTAATTCGCCGGAAGATTTGCGTCTGTTGAATAAAGAGCAGCTTCCGCAACTTTGTCAGGAGTTACGGAGTTATCTGTTGGAATCCGTTAGTCAAACCAGTGGTCATTTAGCGTCTGGTCTTGGTACCGTTGAATTGACGGTTGCACTACATTACATTTTCAAAACCCCTTTTGATCAATTAATTTGGGATGTGGGCCATCAAGCTTACCCACACAAAATTTTGACGGGTCGTCGTGATCAAATGTCCACCATTCGCCAAAAAGGCGGTATTCATCCTTTCCCTTGGCGTGAAGAAAGTGAGTTTGATGTATTAAGTGTTGGTCACTCTTCTACTTCTATCAGTGCTGGGTTAGGTATTGCTGTTGCGGCAGAACGTGAAAATGCGGGTCGTAAAACCGTTTGTGTGATTGGTGATGGTGCAATCACTGCGGGGATGGCATTTGAAGCCTTAAACCATGCGGGTTCTTTGCATACGGATATGTTGGTCATTTTAAATGACAATGAAATGTCCATTTCTGAAAATGTGGGGGCATTAAATAATCACCTTGCTCGCATTTTCTCTGGTTCATTATATTCAACCGTTCGTGATGGCAGTAAAAAAATCTTAGATAAAGTACCAACCGTTAAAAACTTTATGAAGAAAACCGAAGAGCACATGAAAGGCGTGATGTTCTCGCCAGAAAGTACGCTTTTTGAAGAGCTCGGTTTTAACTATATTGGACCAATTGATGGGCATAATATTGATGAATTAATTGCTACCTTAAGCAATATGCGTGATCTCAAAGGACCGCAATTCTTACACATCAAAACTAAAAAAGGAAAAGGTTACGAGCCTGCAGAAAAAGACCCTATCGGTTTCCATGGCGTACCAAAATTTGATCCAATAAGCGGCCAACTTCCTAAATCAAATGCTAAACCGACCTATTCAAAAATCTTCGGTGATTGGTTATGCGAAATGGCGGAACAAGACGATAAATTAGTCGGTATTACCCCTGCAATGCGTGAAGGTTCTGGCATGGTTGAATTTTCAGAACGATTCCCACAACAATATTTTGATGTAGCCATCGCTGAGCAACATGCTGTTACCTTTGCAGCAGGTCTTGCAATTGGCGGTTATAAACCTGTTGTAGCCATTTATTCTACCTTCTTACAACGTGCTTATGATCAGCTTATTCATGATGTCGCCATTCAAAACTTACCTGTTCTCTTTGCCATCGATCGTGCAGGTATCGTAGGTGCTGATGGTCAAACTCACCAAGGTGCGTTTGATTTAAGTTTTATGCGCTGCATTCCGAATATGATCATTATGACACCAAGTGATGAAAATGAATGTCGCCAAATGCTTTATACCGGTTATAAATGTGGTAAACCTGCTGCGGTACGTTATCCGCGTGGAAATGCAATCGGCGTAGAATTAACCCCACTTGCAGAATTAGAAATTGGTCGTTCAAAAATGGTTCGTCAAGGTGAAAAAATCGCGATTCTGAATTTTGGCACACTCTTACCTGCAGCTTTATCTGTAGCAGAAAAACTCAATGCGACTGTTGTCGATATGCGCTTTGTGAAACCAATTGATGAAGATCGTATCCTAGATGTGGCAAATAGCCATGATGTCATTGTGACATTAGAAGAAAATGCGATTCAAGGTGGTGCAGGTTCTGCTGTTTCAGAAGTGCTAAATTCTCATGGAAAAACAACCGCACTTTTACAACTTGGTTTACCTGATATCTTTATTCCGCAAGGTACACAACAAGAAGCACTTGCTGAAATTAAATTAGATGAAAAAGGGATTGAAGAGCAAATTATCGCCTTTATAAAGGGCTAAATTCGTTCATTTTGGTTTAATTTTGATATTTTAAAAAATTTTTTCAAAAATATCGAACTATTTTAAAAACACACAGTCTGATACATTGCTAGTGCACTGCATATTGCAGTTATCTTTTTGAAGTTTCTTATAATTAAGACCTCCCCGCTATTCAAGTTTTGAGTAGCGGTTTTTTCTTTTTGGGAGGTAATAAAAAAGGACGCTTTTCAGCGTCCTAATTTTTTGAATCTAAACTTTAAAAAATTAAAGTGCAGATTTTGCTTTCTCAACTAATGCAGCGAACGCCACTTTGTCGAATACAGCGATATCAGCAAGGATCTTACGGTCGATTTCAACTGACGCTTTTTTCAAGCCGTTGATAAATTTGCTGTAAGATAAACCATTTTGACGAGCCGCAGCGTTGATACGTGCAATCCATAATTGACGGAATTGACGTTTACGTTGACGACGGTCACGATATGCGTATTGACCAGCTTTGATCACCGCTTGGAAAGCAACGCGATACACGCGTGAACGTGCACCATAATAACCTTTAGCAGCCTTAAGAACTTTCTTATGGCGTGCTCTTGCAATAACACCACGTTTTACACGAGCCATTATTTAATCTCCTATGTAATATTTTAACTAATTTAACTAATCGTACGTTTTGCTTAAATAACGGCTTATGCGTATGGTAAGCAAGCTACTACTAAAACTTGGTCTGCTTTCGCAACCATTGATTTATGACGTAAATGACGTTTACGTTTAGTTGTCTTTTTAGTCAAAATATGACGTAAGTGAGATTGTTTACGTTTGAAACCGCCAGAAGCTGTTTTTTTGAAACGCTTAGCAGCACCACGTACTGTTTTAATTTTAGGCATTGTTAAAATAACTCCGCATTTTAAGTTAAACACATAATTAGGCGAATCCGAAGATTACTTGTAGGCACTAATTATTCCAATATGGCAAATTGAATTGCCCTTCTCCAAAAGCAATTAGGCTGCGTAGTTTGCCCAATGTGCAGTTGTATTCTCACCGAAGTGAAAATTCGATTATCTAGATTAGATCTAAATAAAAAATTATTTTTTCTTAGGTGCTAACACCATTACCGCTTGGCGACCTTCTAATTTACCCGGTGCAGATTCCACTACTGAAATGTCTGCTAAATCGTTTTTAACGCGTTCTAATACGTCTAAACCGATATCTTGGTGAGCCATTTCACGACCACGGAAGCGTACGGTAATTTTTGCTTTATCGCCATCTTCTAAGAAACGGATTAAGCTACGTAATTTAACTTGGTAGTCACCTTCGTCTGTACCTGGACGAAATTTAATTTCCTTCACTTGTACGACTTTTTGTTTTTTCTTCTGTTCTTTTGCAGTTTTGCTCTTCTCATAGAGGAACTTGCCGTAGTTCATAATACGACAAACCGGTGGTTCGGCATTCGGACTGATCTCAACTAAATCAAGCGCTGCTTGTTCTGCCATGTCTAAGGCTTGTTGAATTGATACAATCCCCGCTTGTTCACCATCTTGGTCAATCAAACGAACTTCTTTTACTCGAATTTCATCGTTAATGCGATTCGGGCGGTTAGCTGCCGGAGCTTTTTTTACGGTTTTGATAATGTTATTCCTTCTATTTATTTAAGATAAAACCCACTGCATTTAAAACAGAAGATTTATTAAATCATTTGCTATAAAAACAAACAAAAAACGGGCAAAATTTTATAGTATTTGCCACGTTTATGCAACAAGGATTTCTATTCCTTTAAATATCAGCGAGTAAAACAGTTATTTCAGCCGAAATACTTTCACCAAATTGAAGTAATTTCTCTAATCTTGCAGTTTCAATACACACCATATTTCGATATCCATCTGCTTTCATTGCACTTGGCGTTTTTTCCCAAGGATTCCATAGCACAATTGAATCTGCATGATGATGGGTAATTTGAATACGTCGATTAAATGCTTTATCCACCAAGAATGTTTTATCTTCCTCTAATGTATAAATACAATCGACGCCTTGTTCTATTCTTCTAATCGAAGGAACGTCTGTATGCTTCCCTTGTAATGAGTCATAACAACGGCTTGGTAAATTTTGGACTTCAATTTGTGAAATATCACCAATATTAAAATAACTGTGTAATGCTGCTTGAGCTGGTTCTTGGCCTAAATGCGTTAAAGTCATTGTGCATTTATCGGTAAATTTCATTTTCATTTTGGCTTCAATCACACCATATTCAGAAAAGAGCGAAAATTCTAACCGCACTTTATTCGCTTGTAGATCATAATCACTTAATTGCCACAAACGTAAACGCGCTGTACCGTGTGAAGGTTGTTTTACGCCGCCAAACCAAGGGTAACAAATCGGCATACCGCCTCTGATTGCTACACCTTGTGTGAAAGGTTCAATCTCACTTAGCCAAAAGATATCCTGCTCTGCCCCTTTAGGCTGCCAATTTAATAGCTGCGCCCCTTGTAATGCAATTCGAGCTGAACCTACTGAGTGATTTAAAGTTAAAACAGGAATTTCATTGATACGTTCTAACGTTAATTCTGGTGTTAATTGTTGAATTTGAGCTGTCATATTCGCCTCCTTGTGATAAGGCTATTATATAGAAGAAAGAGATACTTGAGTCTATTTTTATACCGTAAATATAAAAAAACCGCACATCAAAGTGCGGTCATTTTTAATTAAGATTTTAAAGAGTCAATTACTCTTCACCCAACAATTTCAACTCACGTTGTCTTACTTGGGATTTTAAGATTTCAGCAAATTCTTCAATGGTGAAAGTGCCTAAATCTGCACCTTTACGGGTACGTACAGCCACTTTGCCTTCAGCGATTTCTTTATCACCGCAAACTAGCATATAAGGCACGCGACGTAAGGTATGTTCGCGGATCTTAAAGCCAACTTTTTCATTACGTAAATCTGCTTTAACGCGTAATCCGGCATCAGAAAGTTGTTTTACTACTTTTTGCACGTAATCCGCTTGGCTGTCTGTAATATTCATGACAATCGCTTGAACTGGCGCTAACCATATTGGGAAGAAACCGGCATACTCTTCAGTGATAATACCGATGAAACGTTCAATCGAACCTAAAATCGCACGGTGAATCATCACTGGTGTACGACGGTCATTGTCTTCTGCCACATAAGACGCATTTAAACGACCAGGTAATGCAAAGTCTAATTGGATAGTACCGCATTGCCATTCACGATCTAAGCAGTCACGTAATGCAAACTCAATTTTCGGGCCATAGAATGCACCTTCACCTTCTTGAATTTCATATTCAAGACCGTTATGCGCTAATGCTGCTGCTAGACCCGCTTCTGCGCGATCCCACATATCATCTGCACCGATACGTTTTTCAGGTCGAGTGGATAATTTCACCTGAATATTTTGGAAACCGAAAGTGCTGTAAATGTCGTAAACCATTTTGATACAGCTGGTTACTTCGCTTTCAATTTGATCTTCAGTACAGAAAATGTGTGCATCATCTTGAGTAAAGCCACGTACACGCATTAAACCGTGTAAAGAACCCGATGGTTCATTACGGTGACAAGAACCAAATTCCGCCATGCGGATCGGTAAATCACGGTAAGATTTTAAACCTTGGTTAAAGATTTGAACGTGGCCTGGGCAGTTCATTGGTTTAATCGCATATTCACGGTTTTCTGATTGTGTAGTAAACATCAAATCGCCGTAATTTTGCCAGTGACCTGTTTTTTCCCATAACACACGGTCCATCATAAACGGACCTTTCACTTCTTGATAATCGTATTCTTTTAATTTAGTACGTACGAAGGTTTCCAATTCACGGAAAATTGTCCAACCATCGTTATGCCAGAACACCATACCCGGTGCTTCTTCTTGCATATGATATAAATCTAACGCTTTACCGATTTTACGGTGGTCACGTTTTGCCGCTTCTTCTAAGCGAGTTAAGTATTCCGCTAATTGTTTTTTATCAGCCCAAGCCGTACCGTAGATACGTTGTAACATTTTATTTTTGCTATCACCACGCCAGTACGCACCAGCCACTTTCATTAATTTGAAGTGTTGGCAGAAACGCATATTTGGCACATGTGGCCCACGACACATATCAATATATTCTTCGTGATGATAAAGCGCAGGCGTTGCGGTACGTTCGATATTTTCATCTAAGATAGCCATTTTGTATGGCTCGCCGCGTTTTTCAAAAGTATCTCTTGCTTCTTGCCAGCTTACCGGAGTTTTGATTACATCATAATTGGTTTTTGCCAATTCAAGCATACGTTTTTCGATAGCATCAATGTCTTCTTGCGTTAAAGAACGGTCTAAATCCACGTCATAATAGAAGCCATTTTCAATCGTCGGACCGATTGCCATTTTGACATCTGGGAATAATTGTTTGATTGCGTGACCAAGCAAGTGTGCGCAAGAGTGACGAATAATTTCTAAACCGTCTTCATCTTTTGCTGTAATAATTTCAAGGTTAGCATCTTCATTGATGATGTCACAGGCATCACGACGTTCACCGTTTACACGGCCCGCAATGGTTGCTTTGGCAAGACCGGCTCCGATATATTGAGCCACTTCTAACACAGAAACTGGACGATCAAATTCGCGTTTAGAACCGTCCGGTAAAGTAATAATAGGCATAATTTTTCCTTATACAGTGGTCGCCCATACGAAAGGCAACATGCAAATAATGATTAAAAACAAACCGCACTTTCATTCGCTCCCACTATCGAGCAAACCAAGTGCGGCGGAGAATTTTAGCACTTTCCACCACACTTGTTAATATCTCGCTGAATTCTTTCCAATTAGTAAACAATGATTTTCCTTATAGTTACTTTATCTATTCAAAATTTCCGATAAAATGACCTCACTTTTGATAGACACAAATTAAAGGAAACTCTATGAACGTATTAGTATTAAAATCAAGCATCCTTGCAGATAACTCTCAAAGCAATAAATTAGCCGATTACACCATTGAGAAATTAAATGGTCACAACATTGTGGTACGTGATTTAGCGGCGCAACCCCTTCCCCATTTTGATGCAACGGCGGCAACTGCGGTACGTGGCGAACCTAAAACTGCAGAAGAAAATGCACTTTTAGCCTTATCTGATGAGTTAGTGGCTGAATTAAAAGCCGCTGATATTATTGTAATTGGTGCACCTATGTATAACTTAGGCATCCCAACACAACTTAAATCTTATTTTGATTTTATTGCGCATCCTCGTGTGACTTTCCAATACACCGCAAATGGTCCTGAAGGTTTACTTCAAGGTAAAAAAGCGATTGTATTAGCAAGCTTTGGTGGCATGTATGATGAAAATAACAATGTGACAAATTACTTAAAAGCGATTTTAGGTTTTGTTGGCATTACCGATGTTCAGTTTGCTTATGCAAAAGGTATCGGATTAGGTGCTGAAGCGATTGAAAAAGCACAGCGTTCAGCAAGAAATAAAATCGATGAGATCGTTGCTTCTCTCTAATCACTGAATCTACTTCTTCTATTAAGCCATTTTGAGATATGCCTCGAAATGGCTTTTTTCTAATCAACTTCCTCTATTTTTAATATCTTTGGTTAAAAATTAAAAAAATATTGTAAAATCACGCCAATTTTTTAATTATTTTCTTGACTTATGCACCATGTACTAGTTTAATAGTGCAAAAGTTCAGAATACAGGATTGATTATGAAAAATACCCCTTTTATTGCGGTGACCTCTCAACCGGTTCCCTACCATGCCGATACCACCGCAATTTTTAATACATTATGCCAACAGAACTCAAATTCTCTTCTCCTCGACTCTGCAGAAATTGGTAGCAAAAATAGCTTACAAAGTCTTATTCTAATTAATGCGGCCGTTAAAATTACTTGCTTAGGCAATCAAGTGACATTTAGAGCGCTAAATGCGAACGGTAAACAAGTGTTAAAAGAAATTCATCCAGTGTTAAGCCAACTCGGTACTGTAAGTGCGGTCAATTTTGACAATGAATTTTCTGTACAATTTGCGCCGCTCGATAATCAATTAGATGAAGACAGTAAATTACAAGCTGCAACCATTTTTGATGGACTTCGTGTCATTTCTAACCATTATCAACATAGCAGCACGCCAGTCTTTTTAGGTGGTTTATTTGCTTATGATTTGGTGGCAAATTTTATTCCAATGCAAGGTGTTGAATTAAAAGATGATGGTATTCACTGCCCTGATTACAGTTTCTATCTCGCAGAAAACTTAATTACCATCGATCATCAAAGCCAACAAGCTACATTAAAAAGCTTCTGTTTTAGTCAAGAAGAACAAGTGGAAGTCGCGAAAACAGCACTTTCTATTGCACAAAAATTAAAAAATATTGATGGCGTACTTTCCATTAAAGTAGCAAGTGATGAGGTCAGTACCAACTTTGAAGATCCTGAATTTATCGGCATTGTCAAAGCATTAAAACATCATATTAATATTGGTGATGTATTCCAAATCGTGCCATCTCGCCGTTTTTCATTAGCTTGCCCGAATACCCTTGCGAGCTATGCACAATTAAAACATAACAATCCAAGTCCTTACATGTTCTACATGAACGATGAGGATTTCATTTTATTCGGTGCATCACCAGAAAGTGCATTGAAATATGCACCGGATAATCGTCAATTAGAAATTTATCCAATTGCGGGGTCTCGCCCACGTGGTTTTGATGCGCATGGTAATATTGACCCAGAATTGGATGCACGCTTGGAATTAGAATTACGTCTTGATCATAAAGAGCAAGCTGAACATTTAATGTTGGTGGATTTAGCGCGTAATGACATTGCTCGTGTTTGCCAAAGCGGTACACGTAAAGTCGCTGAATTAATGCAAGTGGATCGCTATTCGCACATCATGCATTTGGTTTCTCGCGTGGTCGGTAAACTTCGTCCTGAACTTGATGCCTTACACGCTTATCAAGCTTGTATGAATATGGGGACGTTAACTGGTGCGCCTAAAATTAAAGCCATGCAATTAATCTATCAATTTGAACAGCAAAAACGTCACAGCTACGGTGGTGCGGTCGGTTATCTCACCTCTGACGGCCGTTTTGATACCTGTATCGTGATTCGTTCTGCTTTTGTACAAAATGGCATTGCCCATATTCAAGCCGGCTGTGGTGAAGTATTAGATTCTGATCCTCAAATGGAAGCAGATGAAACTCGCCATAAAGCAGCTGCAGTGCTTAAAGCAATCAAACAAATCAATACCCAAGCAAAATAAGGACGATAAATTATGGCTAACATTCTCTTTTTAGATAATTTCGATTCATTCACTTATAACTTAGTGGATCAATTCCGTGTGCTTGGGCATAACGTAAAAATTTATCGTAATGACACCAATTTAGAACAAGTGGTGCAAGAGGCATTAAATACACCCGATACAATTCTTGCGCTCTCTCCAGGACCAGGTACTCCGGCTGAAGCGGGGATCTTACTCCCACTCATTGAACGTTTAAAAAATGATGTACCAATTATTGGTATTTGCTTAGGCCATCAAGCACTTATTCAAGCCTTTGGCGGGGAGGTTGTACATGCAGGCGAAGTATTACATGGTAAAGTATCGCGCATTCAACACGATAACCAAGCCATGTTTAAAGACATTGCCAACCCAATGCCAGTGGCACGTTATCACTCTTTAATGGGTAAAAATCTACCTGACGAATTTATTGTCAATGCCGATTACAATGGTATCGTGATGGCTATTCGTCATAAAACCTTGCCAATCTGTGCTTTCCAATTCCACCCAGAAAGCATTCTTACTGTGCAAGGTTCGAAATTATTACAACAATCTGTGGAATGGTTATTAAACAGAGATTAAGGAAGAAAAATGATTACCGTATATGGATTAAAAGAAGTGCTTGCACCTCGTCGTCAAGATATTGCTGAAGTAATTTATAACTGTTTAAACCTTGGTTTAGACATTCCTCGCGGAAAACATGCCATTCGTTTTTTATGTTTAGATAAAGAGGATTTTCTTTATCCTATCGATCGTAACGATGATTACACCGTTATTGAGATTAACCTCATGCAAGGTCGTATGGAAGGTACAAAAAAACGTTTAATCAAAATGCTCTTCAGCGAACTGGAATACAAAATTGGGATTAAATCTCACAACGTTGAAATTACGATTAAAGAACAACCTGCGCACTGCTGGGGCTTCCGTGGCATGACTGGTGATGAAGCACGCGATTTAGATTACGATATTTACGTATAAGGGACGAGATTATGCAAACGGCTCAATTATTAGAACAACTTTACAACGGAAAAACACTTAACAAAGAAGAAAGTGCGGTCATTTTTAATGCCATTATGCAAGGCGAACTCAATAATGAACAAATCGCTGCCATGCTGATTGCGTTAAAAGTACGTGGTGCCACTATTGATGAATTAAGTGGTGCGGTATCTGCGTCTTTGCAAAATGCCAAATCATTCCCTCGCCCTGACTACCCTTTTGCGGATATCGTGGGTACTGGCGGTGATGGTCAAAACACGATTAATATCTCTACGGCGAGTGCGATTGTTGCAGCCTCTATGGGTGCCAAAGTAGCAAAACACGGTAACCGAAGCGTATCAAGCAAATCCGGTGCCAGTGATGTATTAACCGCACTCGGTGTGAATGTCAACGTTACACCAGAACAAGCTCGTCAAGCGCTTGATGATATTGGGGTATGTTTCTTATTTGCTCAACAATATCACAGTGGTTTTAAACATGTTGCCCCTGTTCGTGCGGCATTAAAAACACGTACGCTTTTTAATATTTTAGGTCCATTAATCAATCCAGCTCGCCCAACTTATCATTTGCTTGGCGTATATGCCCCTGAATTAGTGAAAACCTATGCAGAAACTGCTGTAGCACTAGATCATCAACATACTTTTGTTGTGCATGGTGCAGGTCTTGATGAAGTCGCTGTACACGGCGAAACCCAAGTTGCTGAAATTAAAAACGGCAAAATTGATTACTTCACCTTAACGCCAGAAGATTTTGGTTTAAAAACACAATCTTTAGAAAGTTTACGTGGTGGCGAACCTCAAGAAAATGCCCAATATCTGACCGCACTTTTACAAGGTAAAGGCAAAATTGAACACGCTAATGCGGTAGCGGCAAATGTGGCATTATTGTTGAAATTATTTGGTCATGATGACTTAAAACAAAATGTTCAAAATGTATTGGCTCATCTTGCATCAGGCAAAGCGTTTGATACATTACAACATTTAACAAGATATTAAGATAAAGGCTGATTTGATAAGCCACAATAAGAAGAAAGATTATGATCACGCAAGATTTCACCAAACCAATTGACTCTGCTACGGTGCTACAAAAAATCGTCTTAGACAAAGCGCAATGGGTTAAAGCAAAGGAAGCTGAATTTCCGCTTTCACAATTTAAAGAAAACATTCAAAAATCTGACCGCTCTTTTTATGATGCATTGGCTAAAGGCACACATCAAAAGCCGGCTTATATTTTGGAATGTAAGAAAGCGTCCCCTTCTAAAGGATTAATTCGTAATGAATTTAATTTAGATGAAATCGCCAATGTGTATAAGCATTACGCCTCAGCTGTTTCTGTACTAACGGATGAGAAATACTTCCAAGGTAAATTTGACTATTTGCCTCAAGTACGTGACGTTGTCTCACAACCTGTATTGTGCAAAGATTTTATGATCAGCGAATATCAGGTTTATCTCGCGCGCCACTATCAAGCTGATGCTATTTTATTGATGCTTTCAGTAGTAAATGACGAAACCTATCGCATACTGGCTGATCTGGCGCATTCTCTCGGCATGGGTGTATTGACTGAAACCAGCAACGAAGAAGAGTTTGAGCGTGCCCTTGCATTAGGTGCAAAAATTATCGGTGTTAACAATCGTAATCTTCACGATCTCACCGTTGATTTAAACCGCGTAGTAGAACTTACACAAAAATATGCTGATCGCATTCCTGCTGATGCTCGTATTATTAGCGAATCGGGGATTTATAATCACAGCCAAATTCGTGATTTGCAAAAAGTGGCACATGGCTTTTTAATCGGCAGTAGCCTAATGGGCAGTGCAGATTTAAACAATGCTGTGCGTGAAGTGATTTTTGGAGAAAATAAAGTATGCGGTTTAACTCGCACGCAAGATGTCAAAGAGGTTTACGCAAACGGGGCATTATACGGCGGCTTAATTTTTGTCGAACATTCAAAACGCTGTGTGAGCCTACGTCAAGCCCAAGAATTAGTGACAGCATCACCACTTCGTTTTGTTGGCGTGTTCCAGAATCAAGAAATTGATTTTATTGTAAAAATCGCTAAACAATTGCAGCTTTATGCCGTTCAGCTACACGGTTCAGAAAACGCTGAATTTATTACGGCACTTCGCCATCAACTACCAGAGGAAACTCAAATTTGGAAAGCTATTTCAGTAGATACTGAAGCACAAAGTGCAGTTGATTTTACTGATGATTTAAATATCACTCGCTATATTTTCGATAGCCAATCCGCTAATCAACAAGGTGGTACAGGAAAAACCTTTAATTGGTCACTCATTCCTGAAAACTTGAAACACAAAATTATTTTGGCTGGTGGCATTTCGCCTGACAATATTGAACAAGCCATTAAGCAAGGTTGCTTAGGCGTTGATCTCAATTCTGGTGTAGAAGCTGCCGCTGGCGTGAAAGATAGCGAAAAAGTGCGGTCAGTTTTTAATAAGATTTTATCAAATTAATCCGATTGCTAAGGGGAAGCATTATGAAAAGAACAGCGTTAGTAACCGGCGCAACTGCCGGATTTGGTGCGGCAATTTGTCGCACACTCATTGAAAATGGCTATCGTGTAATTGGCACGGGGCGCCGCGTAGCTCGTTTGGAACAATTACAGCAAGAATTAGGTGAGAACTTCCATTTTCTTGCCTTTGATATTTCAGATCGCCAAGCAACAGAAGATGCTTTCTATTCCCTTCCCGCTAATTGGCAATCCATTGATTTATTGGTGAATAATGCAGGTTTAGGATTAGGCTTAGAAAGTGCAGATAAAGCGAGTTTAGACGATTGGATGCAAATGATTGATACCAATATTAAAGGACTCGTCACCATCACTCGTCTTGTATTACCACAAATGGTTGAACGCAATTCAGGTCATATTATTAATTTAGGCTCAATTGCAGGTACTTATCCTTATCCAGGTGGCAATGTATACGGTGGCACTAAAGCTTTTATTAAACAATTTAGTTTAAATCTTCGAGCCGATCTTGCTGGAACTCAAATTCGCGTGACCAATGTAGAGCCTGGTCTTTGTGGTGGAACTGAATTTTCTAATATCCGCTTTAAAGGTGATGATGCCCGAGCCAAAAAACTCTATGAAAATGTGGAATATGTCAGCCCACAAGATATTGCTAGTATTGTTTTATGGCTCAATCAACAACCTGAACATGTCAATATTAATCGCATTGAAGTGATGCCAACTGCTCAAACCTTTGCACCACTTAATGTCGCAAGAATTCAAAAATAACAAGGAAATATTATGTCAGAAACCCTTTTAAATCCTTATTTCGGTGAATTTGGCGGAATGTATGTACCAGAAATTCTCGTACCGGTACTACAACAGCTAGAAAAAGCCTTTGTTGAAGCAAAAGACGATCCTGAATTCCAACGTGAATTTCAAGATTTACTTAAAAATTATGCGGGCAGACCAACCGCACTTACCCTTTGCCGTAATTTAACCAAAGGAACAAAAGCAAAAATTTATTTAAAACGTGAAGATTTACTTCACGGTGGTGCCCATAAAACCAATCAAGTATTGGGTCAAATTTTATTAGCGAAACGTATGGGTAAAACACGTATTATCGCAGAAACCGGTGCAGGCCAACATGGTGTGGCAACAGCTCTTGCTTGTGCAATGTTAGATATGCCTTGTCGTGTTTATATGGGTGCGAAAGACGTGGAACGTCAATCACCAAACGTCTTCCGTATGCGTTTAATGGGGGCTGAAGTAATACCTGTACAAAAAGGCTCTTGCTCATTGAAAGATGCGTGCTGTGAAGCGATGCGTGATTGGTCAGCCAACTATGAAAATACCCATTATTTATTGGGTACAGCGGCAGGCCCTCATCCATTCCCGACGATTGTGCGTGAATTCCAAAAAATGATTGGTGAAGAAACTAAACGTCAAATCTTAGAAAAAGAAGGGCGCTTACCGGATGCTGTCATCGCTGCTGTCGGTGGTGGTTCAAATGCGATTGGTATGTTTACTGATTTTATTGATGAAAAAGGTGTTCGCTTAATTGGTGTGGAACCTGCTGGTCATGGTATCGAAAGTGGTGAACATGGTGCACCATTAGGCCATGCAAAAGTGGGTATTTATTTCGGCATGAAATCACCTTTAATGCAAACTGAAGATGGTCAAGTGGAAGAATCCTACTCTATTTCTGCTGGATTAGACTTCCCTTCTGTAGGACCTCAACATGCTTACTTGCAAAGCATTGGTCGTGCTGAATACCCAAGTATTACAGATGATGAAGCGTTAAACGCTTTCCAAGCATTAGCAAAACATGAAGGGATTATTCCTGCATTGGAAAGTTCTCATGCATTAGCACATGCGCTAAAAATGATTCATCAAGAACCGAATAAAGAACAAATTTTAGTGGTTAATCTCTCTGGTCGTGGTGATAAAGATATTTTCACCGTAGATAAAGTTTTAAAAGAAAAAGGAATGCAATAATGAGCCGTTTTGAAACTAAATTTGCAGAACTTGCAGCGAAAAAAGAAGGGGCTTTTGTACCTTTCGTGACATTATGCGATCCAACATTTGATCGCTCTTTTGAGATTATTTGCACGTTAGTCGAAAATGGCGCAGATGCGTTGGAATTAGGCTTTCCATTTTCTGATCCACTATTAGACGGTCCCGTTATCCAGGCTGCTAATAACCGTGCGCTCAATGCTGGCCATAGCACTGAGGATAGCTTTAAATTACTCGCTAAAGTGCGGTCAAAATATCCAGAAATTCCGATTAGCTTACTCCTTTGTGCGAATTTAATTTTTGCGAAAGGATTAGATAATTTCTATCAACGTTGTGCAGAGGTCGGCGTAGATGCGGTTTTAGTGGCAGATATTCCACTATTGGCTAAAGAAGACTATATTCAAGCGGCTAAAAAGCATAGTATTCAACCTGTCTTTATTTGCCCACCAAATGCTGATGCCAAAACGGTACAAGGCGTTGCTGAAAACAGCGAAGGCTATACCTATTTAGTGTCTCGTGCAGGTGTAACAAGTGCAGAGAATCAAGCGCATGCCGCAAACTTAGACACACTTGTAGAACAACTTAAAGCCCACAAGGCTCCACCAATTCTACAAGGTTTTGGTATTGCTCAACCTGCTCAAGTAAAAGAGGCTCTTCAACTGGGTGCAACAGGCGCAATTTCAGGCTCTGCAACTGTAAAAATTATTGAGCGAAACTTAGATAATCAGGCTCAATGCTTATCTGAGCTCGCCGAATTTGTTCGCAATATGAAAGCAGCAACAAAATAAGAAATAAAAAAGTGCGGTTAAAATTAACCGCACTTTTGTTTTTCTTTCATTAATCTACAATTCGTAAATGAGATGCTGATTTCTGTGGTTTCTTTTCAGCTTTAGGTTTATCTACCGCTTCAGCAAAGCTCAATGGCTGTTCTGATGTTGGCTCACGATTTAATTCATCGTAAATTTCTTCTGGCTCAAACATCACGCCATCACCATTTTCACGAGCATAAATGGCTAAAGCTGCGCCCATCGGAATATATAACTCACGAGCAACACCTTTGAAACGTGCATTAAACTGAATAAAGTCATTTGTTAATTGCAAATTCCCAGTCGCCCCAGCAGAAAGATTTAAAACTATTTGTCCATCTTTCACATATTCCACAGGCACATTGGTACCATAATAATTAGCATCTACCACTAAATATGGGGTGAAATCGTTATCCACTAGCCAATCATAATAGGCTCTTAGTAAATAAGGGCGTTTTGGAGAAGGTGTGTGGGTCATTATTTATCATCCATTAAATTTTTAGGTGCAGCTTCACCTACAGATTGTAAGAATGAATCACGGCTAAATACACGATCCATATAGCCTTTGATTGCTTTGCTTCCTGTACCGCTGAATTCAACGCCCATATTACGTAGTTTCCATAATAACGGTGCAACATAGCAATCAACCAAGCCAAACTCTTCGCTCATAAAATAAGGGGTTTGTTGGAAGATAACAGATACCGCTAGCAATTCTTCTTTTAACTGTTTTAACGCCTCTTCACGTTCAACTTCCGTGCCTTTTTCAGCAATTTCTAATGTCGGATACCAATCTTGTTCAATACGTAACATTAAAAGACGGCTTTTCGCACGAGAAACGGGATAAACTGGCATAAGTGGAGGATGTGGAAAACGCTCATCAAGATATTCCATAATAATGCGTGAGCTGAATAATACTAAATCACGATCTACCAATGTTGGTAATGTGCCGTAAGGATTTAATTCCATTAAATCTTCTGATAATGCTTGCAAATCAACTTCTTCGTTTTCGTAAGCAACACCTTTTTCAGCTAAGACAATTTTTACCTGATGGCAGTAAATGTCATTTTTATTTGAAAAAAGAGTCATTACTGAACGTTTACTTGATGCATTGGACATTTATTCCTCCGAAGATCCAAAATAATCTATATACTTCTACTAAAAGTAGGCGATTATTTTAACATAACCGAGATCTAAATTGCCAATATTTTCTTGTTTTCGTTTTAAAATCAATCAATTACAAATGCATAACAAGAAATCAAAGAATGGTCATTTTTAATTAATTTGTTTTTTACAGACATAAAAAAAGCAGAGATTGCTCTCTGCTTTCTTGAAACGATAATAAAAAATTAACGTTTGGAGTATTGTGGACGACGACGTGCTTTGTGTAAACCAACTTTTTTACGTTCAACGCGACGTGCGTCACGAGTAACGAAGCCAGCTGCACGAAGAGCAGGACGTAAAGTCTCATCATATTCCATTAATGCACGAGTGATACCGTGACGGATTGCACCCGCTTGACCAGAAATACCACCACCTTTAACAGTGATGTATAGGTCTAATTTATCAGTTAATTCCACTAATTCTAACGGTTGACGTACGATCATACGAGCTGTTTCGCGACCGAAATATACGTCTAATTCACGTTGGTTGATAGTGATTTTACCACTGCCCGGTTTGATAAATACACGAGCTGAAGAGCTTTTGCGGCGACCAGTGCCGTAGTTTTGATTCTCTGCCATTTCCTAAACCTCGTGATTAAATGTCTAATACTTGTGGTTGTTGTGCTGCGTGTTGGTGTTCTGCACCCGCATACACTTTTAATTTACGGAACATTGCACGGCCTAATGGACCTTTTGGCAACATACCTTTAACCGCAATTTCAATCACCGCTTCAGGACGGCGAGCGATCATTTCTTTGAAAGTCGCTTGTTTGATACCACCTACATAGCCAGTGTGCCAGTAGTAAAGTTTATCTGTTTCTTTACGACCAGTTACTGCCACTTTGTCTGCGTTGATAACGATGATGTAATCACCAGTATCTACGTGTGGAGTGTACTCAGCCTTGTGTTTACCACGAAGACGGCGTGCTAATTCAGTAGCTAAACGACCTAAAGTTTTACCTGTCGCATCTACCACATACCAGTCACGTTTTACTGTTTCCGGTTTTGCTACAAAAGTTTTCATTAATTAATTACCAAAATATAAGTTTGATACCCAGTGTTCCATATTGTTTGAAACACAACCATTAATCTTAATCTCCACCCCTTCGAGTGTGATCTCGATAAAATAATGCACGGTGGGAATCCGTGCATTTACAGGGTCGGCGTATTATACCTATTTTTAGAAAAAATGCTAACTTTTTGTGCAAATAAATTGATTTTCTTTTAAAATACAACGCGTAATAAATAATCATTAATTTCATTCATCATTTTGATGAAATCATTGAAATTGACGCATATTAGTTCTTATCTTATGATAAGCGCATTCTAATAAAAAATGTAAGAAGGCATGCTATGAGCTACGCAAACGAAATTAACACATTAAATCAACATCTTGCTGATACTAACAAAAAAATCAATGTCTCCTTTGAATTCTTTCCGCCTAAAAATGAAAAAATGGAAAGCATGCTTTGGGATTCCATTCATCGCTTAAAAGTATTAAATCCTAAATTTGTCTCCGTCACCTATGGCGCAAACTCTGGGGAACGTGATCGTACACATAGCATCGTGAAAGCTATTAAAGCAGAAACTGGCATAGAAGCTGCACCACATTTAACGGGTATTGATGCCACACCTGAAGAATTAAAAGAAATTGCAAAAGATTATTGGGATAGCGGTATTCGTCGCATTGTAGCTTTACGCGGTGATGAACCAAAAGGTTATGCTAAAAAACCTTTCTATGCGGCTGATTTAGTTGAACTACTCCGCTCCGTAGCTGATTTTGATATCTCAGTTGCAGCATATCCTGAGGTTCACCCTGAAGCAAAATCAGCACAAGCAGATTTAATCAATTTGAAACGTAAAATTGATGCGGGCGCTAATCATGTCATTACTCAATTCTTCTTTGATATTGATAGTTATCTTCGCTTCCGAGACCGCTGTGCATCCATTGGTATTGAGGCTGAAATTGTTCCGGGTATTCTACCTGTCACTAATTTCAAACAACTTCAAAAAATGGCATCATTTACGAATGTAAAAATTCCAGCATGGTTGGCTAAAGCATATGAAGGATTAGATGATGATCCTACTACTCGTAATCTCGTAGCGGCGAGTGTGGCAATGGATATGGTAAAAATCCTTTCTCGTGAAGGCGTGAATGACTTCCACTTCTACACATTAAATCGTAGTGAACTCACTTATGCGATTTGTCACACATTAGGTATTCGTCCTACAACAAATCCATAACGAAAAAGTGCGGTTAAAATTAACCGCACTTTTTTATTTTCACTATACTCGTCTTACTTGCCAAAAGGCTTTCTTCCAATAAGGGCTGTTCATCGAAGAATAAATCACGCCACCTTTGGTTGAAGCATGTAAAAATTTATCTTCTTTCACATAAATCCCCACATGATAGCCATTTGGTCCGCGTCCTGTCTTAAAGAAAATTAAATCACCAGTTTGGATATCTTCTTTACGAACAAGTTTTCCATAACCTGCTTGATCTTTCGTTGTTCGAGGCAGGCGAATATTAAAACGGTCAATAAAGGTCTTTTGCACAAAACCAGAACAATCGATGCCACCACGAGATTGCCCGCCTAAAACATATGGTGTACCCGCCCATTCATATTGTTGTTCACTTAACATGGCAATGGCCATAATTGGATCACCTATCTGACCTTTATAGTTCATTGCATAATCTTCACGAACACCACTTGAACAAGCAAAAAGTAAAAAACTTCCCGCGACTAAAAAAGCACATTTAATCTTATTCATGTTCAATCCTGACAAAAGTGCGGTCAAAAACGACCGCACTTTTCTTACTATTGTTTTGGCTTGGTGTTTTCCACACGAGCACGTAATTTTTGCCCTGGCTTGAATGCCACTACTCGGCGAGCTGAAACAGGAATGCTTTCACCTGTTTTTGGATTACGCCCTGGACGGGAAGCTTTATTACGAAGTTCAAAATTACCAAAACCTGATAATTTCACTTCACCACCAGATTCTAACGATAAACGAATTTCCTCAAAAAAGTCTTCCACTAATGCTTTAGCTTCAGCTTTTTGTAATTGATACTTATCTAATAAGTATTCAGTAATATCAATTTTTGTAATCGTTGCCATGTTAGTCTCCTGTTTAGTCTCTAAGCTCCGCATTAAAGCGTTGTTTAACTTCGTTTAATACAGCAGAGATTACCGCATTAATCTCATCATCTTCAAGCGTTTTTTCATTATCTTGAATGGTTAAACTGATTGCTAAGCTCTTATGTCCGCTAGCAACGCCAATGCCTTGATATACGTCGAATAAATTGACTTGTGTTAATTTTTCTCCTCCGGCTTGTTTACATGCTTCGATAATATCGCCTGCTGGCACATTATCGGCAACAACTAAAGCTAAGTCACGACGGTTTGCTGGGAATTTTGAAATCTCTTTAGCTTGAACTACTCGACGATTTGCAATGGCATCCCATAAAATTTCAAAAACAACTGCTTTGCCATTTAATCCTAGTTTTTGAGCGATAAGTGGATGAATAGTTCCAATAAAACCAATTTCTTTTCCATCTAATTCAATTGAAGCAGATTGTCCAGGGTGCAATGCACTGTGTGCTTTTGCCACAAACTTAACACGGCTACCCACTTCGGTGAGAGAAAGAATACTTTCTAAATCACCTTTAAGATCAAAGAAATCAACATTTTCTGCTTTACCTGTCCAACATTCTGATTTCGCTGTACCAGTAATCACACCTGCAAGAACAAATTCTTGGCGAACACCAAATTCAGCATTAGCATCAGGAACAAAACGTAATCCCGTTTCAAATAAACGCACGCGGTTTTGTTGGCGATTCTGGTTGTATAGCACCGCACCGAGTAATCCACTTAACAATGAAACGCGCATTGCTGACATTTCAACTGAAATTGGGTTTGGCAATACAAGCGCTTCAATTTCTGGATGAAGTAAAGTCTGTACTTTTGGATCAACGAAGCTATAAGTAATCGCCTCTTGATAATCTGCATCCACAAGTGCGGTCTTAATTCTGCTTAATTCTAAATCGGCTTCTTTATGCTCACGCATACGAAGATGCGCTAATGGTGCGTTATTTGGAATGCTGTTATAGCCATAAATACGTGCCACTTCTTCAATGAGATCTTCTTCGATTTCAATATCAAAACGCCAGCTTGCAGAAGTTACGGTCCAAACATCATTAGCATATTTCACGGCGAAACCTAAACGCTCAAAAATCTCGGTCACGGTTTCAGTTTCGATATGATGACCTAATAAGCTATCTAATTTTTCACGACGTAAAGTGACTTCATTGACTTTTGGTAAATATTGCTCGCTCACGACTTCACAAATTTCGCCGGCTTCACCACCACAAATCTCAAGTAACAATGCTGTTGCTCTTTCCATTGCGTGACGTTGTAGCGTAAAATCAACACCGCGTTCAAAGCGATGTGAGGAATCTGTGTGTAAACCATATTGTCTTGCACGTCCCGCAATCGCTAATGGTGCGAAGAATGCCGCTTCTAAAATCACATCTTTTGTTGTTTCAGCATCAACACCGCTAGCTTGACCACCAAAGATACCCGCCATTGCTAATGGACCAGTTTGATCTGCAATCACTAAAGTATTCGGTTGTAATTTTGCCGTTGTACCATCTAATAAAACAAGTTCTTCGCCGTTATTGGCTAAACGTACTTGAACAGGCTGAGCCACTTTTGATGCATCAAAAGCATGCATTGGTTGACCTAATTCAAGTAAAACATAGTTGGTAATATCCACAATCGGATCGATAGAACGAAGACCACAACGACGTAATTTTTCTTGCAACCAAATTGGTGATTGCGCTTTAACATTCACATTTTTCACCACGCGCAATAAATAACGAGGGCATGCTTCTGGTGCTTTTAATTCAATTTGAACTTTATCTGAAATCGTTGCAGGTACAGCATCAAAGTGCGGTTGATTAACAACTTGTTTATTAACCACGCCAACTTCACGCGCAACACCTGCAATACTTAAACAATCTGCACGGTTTGGCGTTAAGCTGATTTCAATGGCTTTATCATCTAAATCTAAATATTCACGTAGATTTGTACCCACGGGTGCATCTAACGGTAGCTCAATAATACCATCTGCATCTACATCAATGCCTAATTCAGAGAATGAACAAAGCATCCCTTCTGAAGGTTGGCCACGTAATTTAGTCTTCTTAATTTTAAAATCACCAGGTAATACCGCACCTTCAGTTGCACATGCCACTTTTAAACCTTGACGGCAATTTGGTGCACCACAAACGATATCTAATAAACGGTCGCCACCAACATTTACTTTAGTAACTCGTAATTTGTCTGCATCTGGGTGTTGCTCACATTCAACAACTTCACCTACAACTACACCTGTAAAGTCGCCAGCTACTTTTTCAACACCATCAACTTCTAAACCAAGCATCGTGATTTGATCACATAACTGCTCTGTTGAAATTGATGGATTAACCCATTCTCTCACCCAATTTTCGCTAAATTTCATTATCTCTGTATCCTTTATTGATGAACGTGTTACGTTCTAAATTAATCATTATCGTCAATTTAACCTATCGGTTAATTACTTAAATTGTTTTAAAAAACGTAAGTCGTTTTCAAAGAATGAACGTAAATCTGTGACGTTGTAGCGTAACATGGTTAAACGCTCAACCCCCATGCCTACTGCGAAGCCAGAATATTCATTTGGATCAATACCTACGTTACGTAACACATTAGGATGCACCATACCACAACCTAATACTTCTAACCATTTACCATTTTTACCCATTACATCGACTTCTGCAGAAGGTTCGGTAAATGGGAAATAGGATGGACGGAAACGAACTTGTAAATCTTCTTCAAAAAATGCCCGTAAGAAATCGTGTAATAAGCCTTTCAATTCAGTGAAGTTTGCTTTTTTATCTACATAAAGCAATTCAATTTGATGGAACATTGGTGTGTGTGTTTGATCGTAGTCGTTACGGTATACACGACCTGGCGCCATAATACGAATAGGCGGCTGCATTTTTTCCATGGTACGAATTTGTACACCTGAGGTTTGTGTACGAAGTAATAATTCAGGATTAAACCAGAATGTATCGTGATCAGCTCGTGCTGGGTGATGTTTAGGGATATTTAATGCATCGAAATTGTAATAATCACTTTCAATTTCGGGACCGGTTTCCACAGAAAAACCTAACTCTGAAAAGAATTTTGTTACGCGATTGATGGTAATGGTCACTGGGTGTAAACCACCCGTTTCTGTTTTACGACCTGGAAGGCTCACATCAATACGTTCTTTTTCTAATTTTGCATTGAGTTCAGCTTGCTCCCATTCTGCTTTTTTAGCATTTAAAAAATCTAACGCAGCTTGTTTCGCTTCATTGATTTTAGCGCCCATTGCGGGACGCTCTTCCGCTGCAACATTACGCAATTCCTGCATAAGTTGGGTAAAATGCCCTTTTTTACCAAAATATTCCACACGAATTTCATCTAATGTGGTTAAACTTTTATTTTCGATTTGTTCAATCGCCGATTTTGCTTTCTCAACAAGATCTTTCAGATGTTGCATAGTTTCCCCTGATTATCTTTTCTAACTAAAATACATCTAATGATAATACTAACTCATTAAAAAATCACGCGTTTATTGGTGAATTGATGTTTCAGATGAAAAATGACAAAAATTTTTGCTATTTTTTGAGATATATCACAGTAATTTTTAACGCTTTCGTTAGAATGAAGAAGAATCGACCATGTCTAGGAGGCGTATTATGTGGAAATCAATTTCTCAAGTCTTAGCTGATCAATTTGGTGCTTACTATAACATCAAAGAAAAAAACAAAGTGCCTGGTGGCGAAGTAAATGAAACTTGGCTTATTACGGATGGAATCCAACCGGTCTTTGTTAAAGTGAATGAACGGTCCTATCGTTCAATGTTTCGTGCAGAAGCTGACCAATTAAACCTACTAGGCAAAACCAATACAATCCGACTTCCGCAAGTGTATGGCGTAGGCTGTTCTCAAAACCATAGTTTCTTATTATTAGAAGCGCTTCCTATTACTCAACAAACCAATGCAACGCCACATTTTGCTGAAGAATTAGCAAAACTCCATCAAGTGTCTGGCACTAAAAACTATGGATTAGATTTTGATACTTGGCTTGGCCCTGAGTATCAGCCAAATAAATGGAATGGAAGTTGGGCAAAGTTTTTTGCAGAACAACGTATCGGATGGCAATTACAACTCTGCAAAGATAAAGGTTTGGACTTTGGCGATATTGATTTAATTATTGAAAAAGTAAAACACAAACTTTCAAAACATAATCCTAAACCCTCTTTGTTACATGGTAACTTATGGGTTGAAAATACTGCCGTTGTAGGTAACCAAACCTTTACTTATGATCCTGCTTGCTACTGGGGGGATCGAGAATGTGATTTAGCATTCAGTGAGCTTTTCCAACCGTTCTCAGCTGAATTCTATGAAATTTATGACCGCACTTTCCCACTTGATAAAGAAGGTTTTGAAGAAAGAAAACACCTTTATCAGCTCTATTATCTGCTAAATTTCAGTCATCGTTTTAATGGAAGTTATATCAACTTAACCACTAAATTTATTGAAGAACTTTTACTTGAATAATTTCTTAACATAAAATAAAAAAGAGCGTAATTTTTATTACGCTCTTTTTGTCTTCTCTATCTAATTATTTTTGATAAAGAGGTGCTGGACCTTGAGTTCCACCGTTAGTTTGACCACCTTCTTGTAATTTTAATACAGAACCAGAAGCAGTGATTTCTACACGACGGTTTGGACGTAAACAGTCTTTCTCAGCTTTACTTGCGTGTTTGTAACCATTACAAGCTTTAACTTGTGGCACTTTACCGTAACCAACAGCTGTAATTTCAGATGTTACACCATCTTCAATTAAACGAGCTTTAACACGGTTTGCACGACGTTGAGAAAGATCTAAGTTGTAAGCATCAGAACCTAAACGGTCAGTGTAACCTGCAACTTTAACTTCTTTAGCACCAGTTTCTTTTAATTGTGCTGCAACGTTATCAACAACTTCTTTACCACGTGGAGTTAAAGTATCTTTATCGAAGTCGAACAAGAAGTCACCACTTAAAGTAAATGCTGAGTTTCCGTTACAACCGTTTGGATACCAGAAGAAGCTTTGAGCATTGTGGTTTTTGTCAAATAATATTTTGTATTGACAAATTTTGTGAACACCATTCTCACGATAGTTGAACGCATAATCCCACTCTTCAACACCGTATAAACCTTCAGAGAAGTGTGGACGACCGATTAGGTTATATAATTGGTCTTTGTTCATACCACGTTCGATCATACGAACGTTGTCCCAGTTTGGCCATGAACCGAATTGGCTACCATCATGGTTGAAGCCTGCTTTATCAATTTTAGGCCATACAAGTTGTGGTACTTGTTGACCATCAACTTCTTTATATTCTGGTGTACCAGCTTCTGTAACTTTGCTCAAGTTACCACAAGCAGCAACTGTTGCTACTGCAACTGCAGATAATAAAATACGAGATAATTTCATTTCTTTACCTTTTTACTGTTAAGGTGCAATCCTTGCAAGAAGAACCTACACAACTAAACTTTATAAATTTTACAAATAAAACTATAAAAAGTTTCATTGCGTATGGTAGTCATAATTCTCTAACTTGTAAATAAAAAAACATTAAAAAATGATTTTTTATGGAACTTTTTTGTAAAGTTGTGTAAAGAGTTGTCAAATAAGTAAATTTTTTTCTTATTGAATAAAATCCTGTCCATTTTTTGTTAAATTTCGATGGATAATTCCCTCAATACTCTCTTCAGCTTGCTTACCTATTTTTTGTAAAAGTGGCTTTTTCACTTTATATTTCACAGCGATCACTGACTTATCTTTCATTTTTTCAAGAATAATATCATCGCTAGTTGCTAACTCATCGACTAGCTGAAGCGCTAGGGCTTGCTGACCGAACCAATGCTCACCAGTTGCGACTTTATCCACATCTAAGTGCGGTCGATTTTGAGTAACAAATTGTTTAAATAATTGATGGGTTTCTTCAAGTTCGGCTTGGAATTTCTGTTTTCCTTTTTCAGTATTTTCACCTAATACTGTAACGGTGCGTTTAAATTCTCCTGCTGTCATCACATCAACATCGACATCATGTTTTTTCAATAAACGATGAATATTCGGAATTTGTGCAACCACTCCAATGGAACCAATGATCGCAAAAGGTGCGGAAACAATTTTATCTGCCACGCAAGCCATCATATACCCACCACTTGCAGCCACCTTATCTACTGCAACAGTTAATTTAATTCCTTTTTGTTTTAAGCGAGCTAACTGCGAGGCGGCCAAACCATAACCATGAACAACACCACCTGGGCTTTCTAAACGTAGCAAGACCTCATCATCGGCTTTTGCCACATTAATAATCGCCGAAATTTCCTCTCGAAGTGCGGTCGTTTCGGATGCAGAAATATCACCTTTAAAATCGAGCACATAAACACAAGGTTTAGGCGTTTCTTTCTCACCATTTTTTAATTTCGCTTTTAATGTCTTTGCTTCTTGTTTTTTGGCTTTCTTCTCTGTTTTTTCCGCTTGTTTAAGTTCTTCTTCTGAAAGCTGGAAATCGCGTAAATGCTTTACTGTTTCCTTAAATTCTTCTGAAAGATCTGTCACGACCAACTCACCATGATGTGTTGCATTACGCTGTTTTGCTGAAATAATCATTGCGACAATAGCGGCAATCACAAGTAAAATCGTTAAAATCTCCAAAATAAAAATGCCATAACCGGTCAAAATATCAGACCACATAGTTTTCTCCTAAAATAAAGTGAAGGCATTATTTTACTGTGCAAGCCTGATTTACACTAACTTTTTATGGAAAATTTTGCGATTTAAGGTAAACTAACGCAGTTTTATTGCCTAATTTATAATGAATTACAGAGGTTTATATGTCTAAAGTTGCATCCATTGTTGATGTGTTACAAGGTAAAATCGCTATTGGCGAAAAAGTTACCGTACGCGGCTGGGTTCGTACCCGTCGTGATTCTAAAGCTGGTCTTTCTTTCCTCGCTGTTTATGACGGCTCTTGCTTTGATCCTATTCAAGTCATCGTCAATAACGATATTGAAAATTATGAAAGTGAAGTATTACGCTTAACAACAGGCTGTTCTGTTATCGTAACCGGTACCATTGTTGAGTCACCTGCTGAAGGTCAAGCTGTTGAACTTCAAGCTGAAAAAGTAGAAGTGACAGGGTTTGTAGAAGATCCTGATACTTATCCAATGGCAGCAAAACGTCACTCAATTGAATACTTACGTGAAGTAGCTCACTTACGTCCTCGTACCAATATTATCGGTGCCGTGGCGCGTGTTCGTCACTGCTTAGCACAAGCTATTCATCGTTTCTTCCATGAACAAGGCTTCTACTGGGTCGCTACCCCATTAATTACCGCTTCAGATACTGAAGGTGCGGGTGAAATGTTCCGTGTTTCAACACTTGATTTAGAAAATCTTCCTCGTGGTGAAGATGGCAAAGTCGATTTCAGCCAAGATTTCTTCGGAAAAGAGTCATTTTTAACGGTTTCAGGACAATTAAACGGTGAAACTTATGCCTGTGCATTAAGCAAAATCTATACTTTTGGTCCTACATTCCGTGCTGAAAATTCAAATACAACTCGTCACCTTGCTGAATTCTGGATGGTTGAGCCTGAAGTTGCGTTTGCAACGCTTGCTGACAATGCTAAATTAGCAGAAGACATGTTGAAATACGTATTCCGTGCTGTACTTGCTGAGCGCAAAGATGACTTAAAATTCTTTGAAAAACATGTAGATAAAGACGTTATTACTCGTTTAGAAAACTTTGTAAACTCTGATTTTGCTCAAATCGACTATACCGATGCGATCGATGTATTATTAAAATCAGGTAAGAAATTCGAGTTCCCTGTTTCTTGGGGTATCGATTTATCTTCTGAACATGAACGTTTCTTAGCAGAAGAATATTTCAAATCACCTGTTGTCGTGAAAAACTATCCGAAAGATATCAAAGCCTTCTATATGCGTTTAAATGACGATGGTAAAACTGTGGCCGCAATGGATGTTCTTGCACCTGGAATTGGTGAAATCATCGGAGGTTCTCAACGTGAAGAACGTTTAGACGTATTAGATAAACGTATGGAAGAAATGGGCTTAAATCCTGAAGATTACTGGTGGTATCGTGATCTTCGTAAATATGGTACCGTACCACATTCAGGTTTCGGTCTTGGTTTTGAACGCTTAATCGTTTATGTAACTGGCGTACAAAATATTCGCGATGTGATTCCATTCCCTCGTGCACCAAGAAATGCAAATTTCTAAAAATATTGTTTAAATTGACCGCACTTTCTTTAAAGTGCGGTTATCATTTTAGGCGATAAATTTTATCCCTATTTCATTTATTATGCTTAAAGTCATCTTTCAGCACATTGATTAAGGAAAGTAAAAATGGACAAAATTAAACAGCTCTTTGCTAACAACTACAGTTGGGCGCAAAGAATGAAGGAAGAAAATTCCACTTATTTTAAAGAACTGGCTGATCACCAAACTCCTCATTATCTTTGGATTGGTTGTTCTGATAGCCGTGTTCCCGCCGAAAAATTAACAAATCTTGAACCTGGCGAGTTATTTGTTCATCGTAATGTAGCCAATCAAGTTATTCATACAGATTTTAACTGTCTTTCGGTTGTGCAATATGCCGTTGATGTACTCAAAATTGAACATATTATTATTTGTGGCCACACAAATTGTGGCGGTATTAACGCTGCTATGCAAGATCACGATCTTGGATTGATCAATAACTGGTTGCTCCATATTCGTGATATTTGGTTTAAACACGGGCATCTATTAGGCAATCTTTCAGCAGAAAAACGCTCAGATATGCTCACTAAATTAAATGTTGCAGAGCAAGTTTATAACCTAGGACGTACATCTATCGTAAAAAGTGCTTGGGAACGTGGACAAAAACTCTCCCTACATGGCTGGGTATATGATGTAAATGATGGCTTCTTAGTAGATCAAGGTGTTATTGCAACCAGTCGGGAAACCCTTGAAATCTCTTACCGTAATGCGATTGCTCGCTTATCTAGCCTCGCGGAAGAAGATATCCTGAAAAAAGAGCTTCCAGAAAACGAAGAAGAATAATAAAAGTGCGGTTAAAATCTAATGAGTTTTAACCGCACTTTTTATTTCAAACGACTATTTAACTAACTCTGTTTGCATATACATCAAACGATCAATATTCGTTAAATAATGTCCTAACTCTTGGGATTCTGGCTTATGAATATAAGGGATTTTACCTAGCAAAGGCGCATCAATCTGAGCCTCTAAAATATCTACCACCTCTTTATAATGCCCTAAACAAGGGTTAATTCGATTTGCAATCCAGCCTAATAAAGGAACGCCAAGCTGTTTAATCACTTGAGCTGTCAGCAATGCATGGTTAATACAGCCTTCTTTGATACCAACAACCAACACAACGGGCATTTTATGTTCAACAACCCAATCAGCAAAACTCTTACCTTCTGCCATTGGTGTGAGTAAACCAAATGAACCCTCCACCACAACAGATTGATATTTTTTAACTAATGTTGTTAAGGCTTGGTTAATCTTACTTAATTTAATGCGTGATTTATCTCGAGTCAGCATTGGCAATGAATGAGCAAAAGTATAGCTATTCACTTCTTGATAAGATACGGGCTCATTCGTTGCATCCATTAAAGCTAACACATCTGAATTATTGTCAGCATCATAATCTGTTTGGGATTCATTAGACTGATTTTCGACAGGATAGATACTCTCTTCACAGCTACAAGCTATTGGCTTATAACCCACAATTCGCACGCCCTTTGCTTGTAATGCCTGAATAATGGCACGGCAGGCGGTGGTCTTACCCACGTCGGTATCTGTACCTGCCACAAAGAAACTACTCATTTTCATTCTCCTTTTAAAAGTGCGGTGAATTTTAAATGAGTTTTTTGAAGAAAATATTGAGGTAAAGCAAGATTTGAAGATTTTTACGAAAAAATAAGAAGGTTATTTGATCTCACTCAAACTATTAAATAACCCATCATCCTGTTTTGGCATTTGAAGGTAAAATCCTTGTTGAGTAATTTTCTCCATGACCTCATCTTTATCAGCATGAACAAGCGGTTTACTTCCCTTCAAATTGAAAGGCATAAGAAACTGAGGCTTGCCAAAACTCTGCATTAATATATCCGGTACGGCTGAAAAATCATCACGTTTGGAAATATAAAGATAGCAGCCTGGTTTACGTTTACTTTTATAAATTGCACATAACATTTCATATTGCTCCAAAAAGAAAAAACCTACCAGATAATCTCTGATAGGTTTTTATTTTACGAAAGTTTAATTATTTAGTCACAGCTTCTTTTACTTCAGCTGCTTTATCTGTCACTGCATCTTTTGCTTCAGCCGCTTTATCAGCTGCCACATCTTTTGTTTCTGAAGCTGAGTTTTTTACTGCTTCCATTTTAGAAGACATCGCATCTTTTGCTTCAGCCATTTTATTTGCTGCAGCATCTTTCATTTCAACTGCTTTATCTACTGCTGCATCTTTTGCTTCAGAAGCTGCATTTTTTACTTCTTCCATTTTAGAAGACACTGCATCTTTTGCCTCAGCCATTTTATTTGCAGCAGCATCTTTCATTTCAGAAGCTTTATCAGCTACTGCTTCTTTTGTTTCAGCCATTTTATTTGCAGCTGAATCTTTTGCGTCAATTGCCGCATTTTTAACATCAGTTGCAACTTCTTTTGCTGCATCTTTAATTTGTGTTGCTGCATTTGCTGTTGCATCTTTTGCTGCTTCAACTTTTTGAGCTGTTTCTTGTTTATCGAAACAACCTGTTACGGCTAAAGATGCACCTAATACTAATACGGCTAATACTGATTTTTTCATTGTCATTCTCCATTTTATAATTAAGAATTAATCCAAAGCTATCTGCTTTGTGTGATCTAGTTTACGTAAAAAAAACTTAAAATAAAACATCTTCCAAAAAAATTTACATTTCTAAAGATATAGTTTTTTATAATACCTCTCTAAAACAACTATAACCCAATGAAATTAAAAGATTTGTAAAAAAGTTCATTATAAAAATTTTATTTTTTGTAAAGATAAAAAATCACTTTTTTGTGTTTTTTTTGAACAATCCCACTCAGTTAATTTGAATAATCCTTAACTATTGCTTTTACTTTTCAGTTACTTTTTTACGGCTGCAGATTGATCTTTTGTTTCAGAATCTACATTTTTTACTTCCTCTGCTTTAGAGCACACAGCATCTTTTGCTTCAGTCATTTTATTTTCCGCAACATGTTTAACATAGTTAGCTGCTGCAACCACAGCATCTTTAACTTGTACTGCCGCGCTTACTGTGGCATCTTTTGCAGCTTCAACTTTAGAAGACATTACATCTTTTGCCTCTGAAAGCGAATCTTTTACTTCAGCAACTTTATCTTCGACAGCTTCTTTTGCTTTTACAGCTTTATCTTCAGCCGCATCTTTCACTTCAGCAGCTTTATCTTCAGCTTCATCTTTTAACTCAGCCGCTTTATCAGCAGCTTCATCTTTTACTTCAAAAACTGCATTTTTTACTTCAGCAACTTTATCTACAACTGCATCTTTGAATTTAACTACTTTGTCTACAACTGTATCTTTTGCTTCTGAAGCCGCTTCTTTTGCTTCTACAGTTTTATCTTCAGCTGCATCTTTTAGCTCAGATGCTTTATCTGCAGCTTCATCTTTTGCTTCTGAAACTGCTTTTTTTACTTCTTTTGCTTTATCTTCAGCCGCATCTTTCACTTCAGCAGCTTTATCTTCAGCTTCATCTTTTAACTCAGCCGCTTTATCAGCAGCTTCATCTTTTACTTCAAAAACTGCATTTTTTACTTCAGCAACTTTATCTACAACTGCATCTTTGAATTTAACTACTTTGTCTACAACTGTATCTTTTGCTTCTGAAGCCGCTTCTTTTGCTTCTACAGTTTTATCTTCAGCTGCATCTTTTAGCTCAGATGCTTTATCTGCAGCTTCATCTTTTGCTTCTGAAACTGCTTTTTTTACTTCTTTTGCTTTATCTTCAGCCGCATCTTTCACTTCAGCAACTTTGTCTTCAGCTGCATCTTTTAGCTCTGCTGCTTTATCTGCCGCTTCATCTGTAGCTTCTGAAACTGTTTTTTTCACTTCTGATGCTTTATCTTCGACGGCTCTTTTTACTTCAGAAAATTTGTCATCGATTGCTTTTTTCATTTCAGCAGCTTTATCATCGATTGCTTCTTTTGCTTCAGAAACTGCTTTTCTTACTTCAGATACTTTATCTTCAGTTACATCTTTCACTTCAGTAGCTTTGTCTTCAACCACTTCTTTTGCCTCAGACGCTTTATGTGTCACAGCATCTTTAATATAGTTAGCCGCTGCAAATAATGCATCTTTAACTTGTGTTGCAGCATTCACTGTCGTATCTTTTACTTCAGTTGCTTTATCTTCGATTTTATTGTTCATAGCTACTCTCTTTGTGTCATTATGATGGCTTAATTTAAGCTATTCATTTATAGCTCATTTTCAGTCTATCAAAAAAATTTTAAAAAAACACCTAAAAATACACATTTTTAGGTGTTGCTTATTTTTGACTGCTTTTAAAAAGTAAATCATATAAACTTTGTTTTTCGTATTTTAGCCATTCTATTTTGGATAATGGAAAGCTTCAATGGTGCCTTTTTCACCATTCCACTCAATTTGAACAATCGTTGAAGGGTAAAAACTAATTGGATTTCGCTTACCGTAAAGCTCTGAAACAATACTGCCTACTAAAGGTAAATGAGAAACGAGTAAAACACTTTCAATGCCTTCTTCTTGCAAAACAGATAGATAATCAGCTACCAATGTAGCATTACCATAAGGTGTAATCCCACTCCAAATTTCAATATCATTAAGCGTGTTACCTAAGGCTGAATTTACAAGCTCAAACGTTTCTTGCGCTCGTACATAAGGACTGACAATTACTTTTTGAACTGAAAGTGTGGTTGAATTTAGATGAGTTTTAAGCCATTGTCCCTGTAATATCGACTGTTTTCGACCGTAGTCATTTAAATGCCGAGCCTCATCGGATGAAGCGATAACTTCGGCTTCTCCATGACGCATAATAAAAATTTTCATGTATTGGCTTTCCTAAAAATAATAAAGATAATTCTATGGATCAAAAATGGGGGCAAGCCCCCACTCAATTAATTTGCTTTCACTGCTTCTGCAATTTCTTCTGCACATTGTTTTGCAAGTGCACCGTCTTCACATTCGACCATAACACGAATCAGTGGCTCAGTACCAGACTTACGTAATAAAATTCGACCTTTGCCTTCTAAGCGTTTTTCCACATCTGCGGCTACTGCTTTTACCGCTTCACTTTCTAATGGATTATCACCACCAGCAAAACGAACATTAATCAGGACTTGAGGGAACAATTTCACCGCACTTGCAAGCTCGTTTAATGATAAACGATGTTGAACCATTGCACTTAATACGGCTAATGAGGCAATAATACCATCACCTGTCGTATTTTTATCGGCAATAATGATATGACCTGAATTTTCTCCACCTAACGTCCAGTTATGTTCTACCATTTTTTCTAGCACATAACGGTCGCCAACGTTAGCACGCACAAAAGGTACACCTAACATTTTTAACGCAATCTCTAAGCTCATATTACTCATTAATGTGCCCACTACGCCACCTTTTAGCTGACCTGAACGTAAAGCTTCACGAGCAATAATGAAAAGGATTTGGTCACCATCTACTTTATTACCTAAGTGATCCACCATCATAATACGGTCACCATCACCATCATAAGCAAGACCAACATCCGCTTTAGTTTCAAGTACTTTTTCCTGTAACGCTTTTACATCGGTTGCACCACATTTTTCATTGATATTGATTCCGTTTGGATCAGTACCAATTTCAATCACTTCCGCACCTAACTCACGTAATACATTTGGCGCAATATGATAAGTCGCTCCATTTGCACAATCCACCACGATTTTATAACCATCTAAACCAAGATGTGCAGGGAAAGTACTTTTACAAAATTCAATATAACGTCCTGCGGCATCACTGATACGGCTTGCTTTACCTAAATCAGCAGACTCCACACAATCCATTGGCTGATCAAGCATGGCTTCAATCGCTTCCTCAATATCGTCTGGTAATTTTGTACCTTGTGAAGAGAAGAATTTAATCCCGTTATCATAGTAAGGGTTATGAGATGCCGAAATGACAATACCTGCTTCCAATCGGAAAGTACGGGTTAAATACGCCACGGCTGGTGTCGGCATAGGACCAGTAAATGCGGCAGTTAAACCCGCTGCAGCCAAACCTGCTTCAAGAGCAGATTCCAACATATAACCTGAAATACGAGTATCTTTTCCGATTAATACTGTGCGAGAACCTTGTGAAGCTAAAACCTTACCCGCAGCCCAACCTAATTTCAATGCGAAATCAGGCGTGATTGGATAAGTACCCACTTTACCGCGTACGCCATCTGTACCAAAATATTTACGATTTGCCATATTTATTCCTTAATAAATTGAATAATTGATGTTGCAGAAATCATTTACTCTACAACATATAAAATCTGTTACTTTCTTACGCCTGTTGCGTTGCTTGCCATACTTTCAAAGCATCTGCCGTTGCAGCGACATCATGTACGCGTAAAATTGTCGCACCATTTTGTGCAGCAATTAATGCGCCAGCTACACTTCCCACAACACGTTCAGTTACGGGTTTATCTAATACGGTACCAATCATCGATTTACGTGAAAGACCTGCTAAAATGGGATAACCACTTTCACAAAAGTGTGCTAATTGCTGTAAAAGTTTATAGTTATGCTGCACGGTCTTACCAAAACAAAACCCCATATCCCAAATGATATTTTCTTTAGCGATTCCCGCATCTAAACAAGCTTTAGTCCGAGCTTCTAAAAACTGATAAACATCTTGGACTACATCATCATAATGCGGATTAGTCTGCATTGTGCGCGGCTGTCCTTGCATGTGCATGATACAAGTGGGTAAATTCAACTGTCCTGCTATTTCGAGTGCACCAGGTTCACGTAAAGCACGAATATCATTGATTAAATCCATGCCGACCTTAGCTGCTTCTTGCATCACAATTGCTTTAGAGGTATCCACTGAAATCCAACAATCAAAACGTTTTTGCACGGCTTCAACAAGAGGTATCACTCGTTGCAACTCTTCAGTTTCAGGCACTTCTTCTGCCATTATTGGTCGAGTTGATTCCCCGCCAATATCAATAATTGTTGCACCTTCTTTGAGCATTTTTTCAACTTGAAATAATGCTTTGTCTAGACTAAAAAACTGTCCGCCATCTGAAAATGAATCAGGCGTGAAATTCAAAATTCCCATAATTTGAGGGAATGATAAATCTAGACATTTGTTATTAGCGTAAAGTTTCATAAAGTGCGGTCAATTTTTAAATCAAATTTTAAAGGCTAGATTATAACGGAATATAGTGATGAAAAGAATGACATTATAAATAAAAAAAGCCTTCCTAATTAGGAAGGCTTTATTCTTACTCTTCAGGATCTTCTGAATGATTAACCTCACTTTCAGTTTTTTCTTCCTGCGGTTTTGCTGTTGGTTTTGTATCTTTGTTATCTTCCCAACCAGATGGTGGTGTAACAGGTTCACGATTCATTAGCTGTTTGATTTGTTCTTCTTCAATGGTTTCATATTTCACTAACGCATCTTTCATGGCGTGAAGAATATCCATATTGTCGATCAGAATCTGTCTTGCTCTCGCATAGTTACGATTTACAATCGCACGAACTTCTTCATCAATCGCATGCGCCGTTTCATCTGACATATGTTTTGCTTTCGCCATTGAGCGACCTAAGAATACTTCGCCTTCATCTTCGGTATAAAGAATCGGACCGAGTTTATCTGAGAAGCCCCATTGGGTCACCATATTACGTGCAATATTGGTTGCCACTTTAATATCGTTAGATGCACCGGTAGAAATATTTTCTTCACCATAAATCAAATCTTCTGCTAAACGTCCTGCATAAAGAGTTGAAAGCTTACTTTCTAATTGTTTTTGGCTGATACTTATTTGATCACCTTCAGGCAAGAAGAAAGTCACACCTAATGCGCGGCCACGAGGAATAATCGTAACTTTATGTACAGGATCATGTTCAGGCACTAAGTAACCCACAATGGCGTGACCTGCTTCATGATACGCTGTCGATTCTTTTTGTTTATCTGTCATGATCATGGTACGGCGTTCAGGCCCCATATTGATCTTATCTTTTGCTTTTTCAAACTCAAGCATCGATACAGTGCGTTTATTGCTACGAGCAGCAAATAATGCCGCTTCATTAACCAAGTTCGCTAAATCCGCACCTGAATAACCTGGTGTACCACGAGCAAGAGTCATTGCATCTACATCATCAGCCACAGGGACTTTACGCATGTGAACTTTTAAAATTTGCTCACGGCCTTTGACATCCGGTAAACCCACAACAACTTGACGGTCAAAACGGCCTGGACGAGTTAATGCTGGATCAAGTACATCTGGACGGTTAGTTGCAGCAATAACGATTACGCCTTCGTTACCACCGAAACCATCCATTTCAACTAACATTTGGTTAAGAGTTTGTTCACGCTCATCGTGTCCACCACCTAAGCCGGCACCACGTTGACGACCTACCGCATCAATTTCATCAATAAAGATTAAGCATGGTGCATTTTTCTTCGCTTGCTCAAACATATCACGTACACGAGAAGCACCAACCCCCACAAACATCTCTACAAAGTCAGAACCTGAAATGGTAAAGAAAGGCACTTTTGCTTCACCCGCAATAGCTTTTGCTAATAAGGTTTTACCTGTACCTGGAGGGCCTACCATTAAAATCCCTTTTGGAATTTTACCACCAAGGTTTTGGAATTTTTTAGGTTCACGCAAGAAATCAACTACTTCACCGACTTCTTCTTTTGCCTCGTCGCAACCTGCAACATCCGCAAAAGTCACTTTGATTTGATCTTGGTTCAGCATTTTAGCGCGGCTTTTACCAAAACTCATGGCCTTACCACCGCCACCTTGCATTTGACGCATGAAGAAAATCCATACCCCTACAAGGAATAACATTGGGAACCACGAAATTAAAATTTGTGATAATAAACTGCGTTTTTCAAAAGGCGTACCTTCGATTTTAACTTTTTTATTTAGTAAGTCATCTAAGAGCTTTTTATCTTCCAACGGTGGCATGACGGTCATATATTTAGAACCATCATTTTTGGTCACGGTGATTTCATTCGCATCAAAACGCGCTTCTTTCACTTGACTATTACTCACATCATACACAAAGGTTGTGTAATCTGTTGAGTCACTCACGCCATTGGAATTAAAACTTTGGTAAGCTGTCATCATGACAATTGCTACCACAACCCATAGAACTAGATTTTTGACCATATCGTTCAAGGTTTAACCTGCCTTTCTTAAGTTAATTAAAATTAAACGAGATACTATCTCATCCCCGACACAATGAAAAGCTATCAAAGCAATTATCTATTCGCCTTTATAACCGCTTGCTACAATATAAACTTCGCGAGAGCGCCCACGAGAGGCTTCTGGCTTACGCACTTTTACGACACTAAAGAGTGAACGAATTTCGCGCAGATACTCGTCAAAACCTTCTCCTTGGAATACTTTGACCACAAAACTGCCTTTTTTCGCCAAAACTTGCTTACACATATCTAAAGCCAGTTCAACTAAATACATTGCACGAGGAATATCAACAGATGGCATGCCGCTAAAATTTGGCGCCATATCAGACATCACTACATCAACTTTTGCTTCACCAACTCGTTCTAATAATGCATTCAGCACATTTTCGTCACGAAAATCGCCTTGCAAGAAATCCACGCCGACAATTGGGTTCATATCCAAAATATCACAAGCAATCACTCGGCCCTTTCCACCAATTTGGCTCACAACATACTGTGACCAACCACCTGGTGCGGCACCGAGATCCACCACAGTCATTCCCGGTTTAAACAATTTATCCGTTTGTTGAATTTCATCTAACTTAAAGTAAGCACGTGAGCGTAATTTTTGCTTATGTGCTTTCTGAACAAACGGATCTTTAAAATGTTCGTTTAGCCAACGAGAAGAACTCGCCGAACGTTTTTTCTTTCCCATAATCTCTTTCTTTTGTACTATTTTTTGTAGTAGTTTCGTCTATATTTGGGTACAATCTGCCAAATTCAAGGCTAGACTTACCAAAAAGTGCTGAAAAACCACGTTTTTTCTGACCGCTCTTTTCGGTCTTTTTTTGACTCATATTCATCTATTTAAAGGATTCCTTATGACAATATTATCAACAAAACAAAAACAATTTTTAAAAGGACTTGCTCATCACCTTAGTCCTGTCGTCATGCTTGGCGGTAACGGCTTAACCGAAGGGGTATTAGCCGAAATCGATAATGCATTAAATCATCACGAATTAATCAAAGTAAAAATTGCTGGCGCAGATCGCGAAACCAAACAATTAATTATTGATGCGATTGTTCGTGAAACCAAATCATCTAACGTTCAAACCATCGGACATATTTTGGTGCTTTATCGACCAAGCGAGGAAAGTAAAATCCAGCTGCCTCGTAAATAATTGTTATCCCCTCAATTTGAGGGGATGTTTTTTAGATGTAATTTACTTCAATAATCTCGAACTCAACCGTTCCACCTGGTGTGGTAATATTCACGGTATCATCCAACTCTTTCCCCACCAAGCCACGAGCAATCGGTGAATTCACAGAAATCAAACCTGACTTAATATCTGCCTCATCATCGCCCACAATTTGGTAAGTCACTTCTTCATCGGTATCGGTATTCACTAATACAACTGTCGCACCAAAAATAACTTTTCCGTTATTCGGTAATTTAGTGACATCGATAACCTGACAATTTGCAAGTTTGCTTTCAATTTCTTGAATACGCCCCTCGCAAAAACCTTGTTGTTCACGCGCAGCGTGATATTCTGCATTTTCTTTTAAGTCACCATGCTCACGTGCTTCAGCAATCGCCTTAATAATTTCAGGGCGACGCTCATTCTTTAAGAAATCTAATTCTTGACGTAATAGCTCCGCACCGCGCACGGTCATTGGAATTTGTTTCATTCTTTTTCCTTGAAATTTGGTAAAAACAAAACCACGACAACGTCTTGCAACCTTGCCGCAGTCAATGAAAAATAAAAAATGATTTACTCTATTGAGTTCGGAGCTTATTATTATTCGTCTTGAGAAAAATAGCAACCATAACAGAACTAAAATGACTAAAAAATCTTCTATTTCGACCGCACTTAAAGCGGCATTTATCACTCTCGGCTTTTCTTTTTCCTCCATGGCTGAAGTTAATGTGGCTTCTATCACCCAATACTTACCGGAAGGTGCTTCTGCCAGTATCATTGCCAAAAACCTCAATAAAGATCAAATTATCGCGGATTACAATGGTTCAACGTTTATGTTGCCTGCCAGTACGCAAAAAGTTTTCACAGCTGTCGCTGCTAAATTGGTATTAGGTGACGCCTTTCAGTTTGAAACATCACTTTTAAGTAACGGGAAAATTCAGAATAATGTTTTAGAAGGCGATCTTGTTGTGCAGTTTACTGGCGATCCTGATCTGACCAGTGGACAACTTTATAGCCTATTAGCCAATTTAAAGAACCAAGGCATTCAGAAAATCAATGGAGATCTTATTTTAGATACCTCTGTATTTGCTAGCCATGACCGTGGGCTAGGTTGGATTTGGAACGATCTTACGATGTGCTTTAACTCCCCTCCTGCTGCAGCAAATATCGATAATAACTGTTTCTATGCCGAGCTGGATGCAAATCAACCAGTGGGTGAAACAGTCAAAATTAATGTTCCCGCTCAATTTCCTATTCAAGTTTTCGGGCAAGTTTATATTGTGGATCAGCAAGAAGCCGGTTATTGCCAGTTAGATGTCGTTGTTCACGACAATAATCGCTATCAAGTAAAAGGCTGTATTGCACGCCAAACTAAACCATTTGGGCTCAGTTTCGCTGTGCAAGATCCAGATGCCTACGCAGCTGCCATTATTCAACGTCAATTAAAACGTCTTGGTATTGAATTTACCGGCCAGGTAAAACAACCTCAAAAACCACAGCAAGGACAAAAACTCGCCCAGCATTTATCTAAACCGTTGCCTGAGCTATTGAAAAAAATGATGAAAAAATCGGATAACCAAATTGCCGATGCCTTATTTAGAGCGGTAGCCTACAACTACTATAAACGACCTGCTTCATTCCAATTAGGTACATTAGCGGTAAAATCAGTATTACAAAAACAAGGCATTAAATTTGGCAACAGCATTTTAGCCGATGGTTCTGGCCTTTCTCGTCACAATTTAGTTGCACCAAAAACTATGCTTTCTGTTTTAGAGTACATCGCTAAAAATGAAGATACACTGCATTTAATGGAAACTTTCCCAATTGCAGGTGTGGATGGCACAATCAGTGGTCGTGGTAGCTTAATTAATCCACCACTGGTAAAAAACGTCATCGCTAAAACTGGCTCATTGAAAGGTGTCTATAACCTTGCCGGTTTTATGACCAATGCGCGAGGTGAAAAAGTGGCTTTTGTTCAATTTATCAATGGCTATTCAACCGGTGATTTAGAAAGTAAAACAAAGCGTGCTCCACTTGTACAATTTGAAAGTACGCTTTATAACGATCTTTATAAAGACTAAAACGCATAAAAAAATGACCGCACTTTGAATACATCAAGTGCGGTCATTTTTCTTTATATTTTATTTAATCAAAAAGAAAAAGCACTAAACGCTTCATTGAATTTAGTGCTTTTTACAACCTTAAATGCGATTAACCTTCATTATGAATTTCAAGGTTGCTTGCATCTTTTTCCCGTTTTTTCTTTGCCGAATCACTACGTTGAGAAGCGATGCTATCAAGGTATTCTGGAGTGATATCACCCGTAATATATTCACCAGTAAAGACTGAACAATCAAAGCCTTGAATAGCTGGGTTTTCTTGGCGTACTGATTCTGTCAGCGCTTTAAGATCTTGGAAAACTAATTTATCTACGCCAATCAATTTCGCAATTTCATCAACATTACGGCCATAGGCAATAAGTTCTTGTTTTGTAGGCATATCAATACCGTACACATTCGGATAACGAATTTCTGGTGCCGCAGATGCAAAGTAAATTTTCTTCGCACCAGCCGCTCTAGCCATAGTCACGATTTGTTCAGATGTTGTACCACGAACAATAGAATCATCGACTAATAACACATTTTTGTCTTTAAATTCTGCTTTAATCGTATTGAGCTTGCGACGGACTGAACTAATACGTTGTGCTTGGCCAGGCATAATAAATGTACGGCCAACATAGCGGTTTTTCACAAAACCTTGACGATAAGGTTTGCCTAAGATTTTCGCAATCTGTAAAGCAATATCTGTTGAAGTCTCTGGTACTGGAATCACTACATCAATGTTATCTACTTCATCCGCCCATTCTTTTGCAATTTTTTTACCTAAATGTTCGCCCATGTGAACTCGTGCGGCATAAACAGACACGCCGTCTATTGTTGAATCAGGACGAGCAAAGTACACGTATTCAAAAATACATGGATTTAAGACCGCACTTTCTGCGCATTGCTCAGCATAGAGTTGGCCATCAAAGGTTACATAAATCGCTTCACCTGGCGCAACATCACGCACTAATTCAAAACCTGCTACGTCTAATGCCACACTTTCAGAGGCAAACATATATTCTACAAAGCCGTTTTCTTCTCGTTTACCTAACACGAGTGGACGAATACCAAACGGATCCCGAAATGCTACCATGCCATGTCCAATAATCATCGCTAAGCATGCATAAGCACCACGGATATCTTTGTGTGTCGCACGAATTGCATTAAAAATATCTTGCGGATCGAGATGGTATTTATTCACTCTATCTAAATGATTTGCAAGAATATTGAGAAGAAGTTCTGAATCCGAATTAGTATTTATGTGACGACGTGCTTCTTTAAATAATTTATCTTTTAATTCGTCTGAATTGGTTAAGTTGCCATTGTGAACAAGGCTTAAACCATAAGGTGAGTTAACATAGAAAGGCTGCGCTTCAGATACACTTGAACTGCCAGCGGTTGGATAACGTACATGTCCGAGGCCTGCATGACCTTGTAAACGTAACATATGTTCTTGTCTGAATACATCGCTTACAAGACCATTAGCCTTACGCAAACGAAAGCGGTTTTCATCATCGATTGTGACAATCCCCGCCGCATCTTGACCTCGATGCTGTAATAACGTTAATGCTGCATAAATGGATTCATTAACCGGATTTTGGCTAACGATACCGACAATTCCACACATACTGATTGACTACCTTATTGTTTAAAAGTTGAGTTTAAAAAACTAGAACTTGCTTGTAGTTGTTGGAAGAACCATTCAATAATGAAGCCGAAATGAGGAATTAATTTTGATTCTTTCCACCAATCGGTTTGTTCAAAGTTAGTGAAGGTATCCAAGAAGAATAAGATCGCAGCAACGATTAACGCCCCACGAATTAAGCCAAATGCCGCACCAAGAACACGATCTGTTCCGGTAAGTCCTGTTTTATCCACTAATTGGCTAATCACATAATTAACAATGCCGCCTACAATTAAGGTTAAAACAAATAAAATGCCGATTGCTGTGCCGTTACGCACGTAGTCAGATTCGATTTGAGTAAGATAAGTGGCGAGATAAGGATAAAATTGGCTAGCGACAATAAATGCAACGACCCAACTTGCAAGGGACATCACCTCTCGCACAAACCCACGTAATAAACTCACGATAATCGAAAATGCGATGATGCCAATGATAATGTAATCAATCATTAAATAGTCTCTCAATTAAAAAGGGCCGCCATTGCGACCGCAGTATTTTACATAAAAAACAACAAAAGGAAAACGTTTGCGTCAATTAAATTTAGAACCATTGACTAGATTTCCTGCCAAAATGCTTTGTCTAATTTTTGCTGTGCCTTTTGTAGTACTTCTGCCAAGTGCTGATATGTCGGTTTATCTTGCACGGTTGGCAAACTTTCATGTTGTTTTCTTAAACGTTCACTAATCTCATAAAACCACTGAGAACTTTGCGGTTCTAACGGTGATTTTGCACGCTTTCCCAACCAGTATAAGCCTTGCAATGGCATCACTAACGCACAAAGTGCGGTCAAAATAGCAATCGCTAATGCAGTAAGATCCGTCTTGGCATAAAGCTGTTGCCAAACCACCGAAAATACTGCCATAAAAGGCATAAACTTTTGTGCAAATTTCGTGGCTTTAATAATGCGATTTTCAGGAAAAATAATGCCGAGTTTCGCTTCTAATGGCCACGTTTGCAAATATATTTGCCCACGTTTTAAGGTTGAAAAAAATGATGACATAAAAACATCCTAGAAAATAACCGCACTTATAATACTCTAGTTTAGGTTTAATTGTCATCCTTAACTAGAAACTGTTGAAATTTTCAACTTTTCTAATAAAAGATCGTATTTTTCCCCTCCAGTTAATTTATTTTATACGCCAAAAGGTGTATTCTATGCAAGATTTGTAGTCTGTTCTTTTGAATGGATTTTTATTAACCTCAATCAAAAATAGGGTTCCTATGTCAAAACTTGTTCTCATCCTTAACTGTGGTAGTTCTTCATTAAAATTTGCAATCCTTGATCCTGCAACAGGTGAAGAAAAATTATCAGGCTTAGCAGAAGCATTTTATCTTCCTGAAGCTCGTATCAAATGGAAACTTAACGGTGAAAAAGGTAGCGCAGATTTAGGTGCTGGTGCAGCGCACACTGAAGCGCTTAACTTCATCGCGTCAAACATTATGACTGATGAGCTTAAAAACTCTATCACCTCGATTGGTCACCGTATCGTTCACGGTGGTGAGAAATACACTCAATCTGTTATCGTCACAGATGAAGTGGTTAAAGGTATTGAAGATGCAGCACAATTTGCACCACTTCACAACCCTGCTCACTTAATCGGTATCCGTGAAGCATTCAAAACATTCCCACACTTAAAAGATAAGAACGTTGTCGTATTTGATACAGCATTCCACCAAACCATGCCTGAAGAAGCATACTTATATGCACTTCCATACTCACTTTACAAAGAACATGGCGTACGTCGCTACGGTGCACACGGTACCAGCCACTACTTCGTTTCTCGTGAAGTCGCTGAATACGTAGGCAAACCGGCAGACCAAGTAAACGCAATCATCTGTCACTTAGGTAATGGTGGTTCTGTTTCTGTGGTTCGTCATGGTAAATGTATCGATACCTCTATGGGTTTAACCCCGTTAGAAGGTTTAGTCATGGGTACACGTTGTGGTGACATCGACCCTGCGATCGTTTTCTATCTATACAAAAACTTAGGTATGTCAATGGATCAAATCGAAGAGACTTTAGTGAAAAAATCAGGTCTTTTAGGTTTAACTGAAGTAACGAGCGACTGTCGTTATGCAGAAGATAATTACGACGATGCCTCTAAACCAGAAGCAAAACGTGCATTAGATGTTTATAGCTACCGTTTAGCGAAATACATCGGTGCATACATGGCTGTTTTAGGTGATGATCACTTAGATGCCATCGCATTTACAGGTGGTATTGGTGAAAACTCTGCTCACGTTCGTGAATTAGCGTTAGGCCACTTAAAATTATTCGGCATCAAATTAGACAAAGAACGCAACCTTGCTGCTCGCTTTGGTAAATCAGGCGTGATCACTGCTGATGACTCTGCATTCAAAGCGATCGTTCTTCCAACCAATGAAGAATTAGTAATTGCACAAGATACAGCACGTTTAGCGGGCTAATCAACTTCCTTCAAACCTGCTGAGAAATCAGCAGGTTTTTTCATTCATTAAAAGGTATATCAAAATGACTAAAGCAGTTATTCTTATTCCAACTAGCGCAGAAGCAAATTTAGCAGCAGCACTAGACGCAGCTAAAACAACAGGCGCTGTCGTATTCAATGCAGTAGAAGATGTAAAAGCCGCTCAAGCATTAATCGCAAATAATCAAAAAGACGTGTTATTAGAAAAAATCGTTGCTGATTTCCAAGCATTAAATGCAAATTTAGTGATTGTTAAAGGTGTTCAACCTTCATCTCAAGCGCCTTTTGCCAATAGCTTAAACTTTGCGATTGCACAAACCTTAGATGCACAAATTATCTTAGTAGCAAACAATGAAGAAGGTACATTAGTAGAAGCCGTTGCTTCAGAATTTGGCGGTGTGAATAACACTGACATCTTAGGTGTATTTGGTGCACAAGCAGGCAAAATTAAAGCTTTAGATGCACAAGCATTAGCTGCTGCAATCTCTGCACCACTTGCTCGTGAAGCACGTATTTCTCCAGCAGCATTCCGTTTTAAATTAACTGATTTAGCACGCAAAGCGGGCAAAACTATCGTATTACCAGAAGGTGACGAACCTCGTACCGTTAAAGCAGCGGCTATCTGTGCTGAACGTGGTATCGCAAAATCAGTATTATTAGCAGATCCTGAATCAGTGAAAAAAGTCGCAGCAGAACAAGGCGTAACTTTAGGTGCTGATGTAACAATCATCAATCCTGCTGACGTACGCGAAAACTATGTTGCTCGTTTAGTTGAATTACGTAAATCTAAAGGCTTAACGGAAGAACAAGCACGTGCACAATTAGAAGACACTGTTGTATTAGGTACGATGATGTTAGAAGCGGGTGAAGTAGATGGTTTAGTCTCTGGTGCCGTTCACACCACTGCAAATACCATTCGTCCACCGATGCAAATCATCAAAACAGCACCAGGTAGCTCAATTATCTCGTCTGTATTCTTCATGTTATTACCAGACCAAGTATTAGTGTATGGTGACTGTGCAGTAAACCCAGAACCAACTGCAGAACAACTGGCTGAAATCGCAATTCAATCCGCCGAATCTGCAAAAGCATTTGGTTTAAATCCGAAAGTGGCAATGCTTTCTTACTCAACCGGTACTTCTGGTTCTGGTCAATCTGTAGAGAAGGTAAAAGAAGCTACCCGTATTGCACAAGAAAAACGTCCTGATTTATTAATCGACGGTCCATTACAATACGATGCTGCGGTTATGAAAGATGTGGCGGCGTCTAAAGCACCAAATTCTAAAGTAGCAGGCCAAGCAAACGTATTTGTATTCCCTGATATCAACGCAGGTAATATCGGCTATAAAGCAGTTCAACGTTCTGCTGATTTAGTCGCTGTAGGCCCAATGCTTCAAGGTATGCGTAAACCGGTTAATGACTTATCTCGTGGTGCATTAGTGGATGATATCATCTACACCATCGCATTAACCGCAATCCAAGCAACTCAAGCTTAATTAAAGCCATCGTTGTAAAACACTAAAAAAATAACCGCACTTTTGATGATTCAAAGTGCGGTTATTTTTTAGGTTGTTTTTAATGACTACTCTACGGATTTTAAATATTCAACCAGCTTTAAGCCAATTTCTCTTCGCCACCCTAAAAGCAAATCGGGCTGTTTGGTCATATCTTCATTTTTTAGCCAAACCCATTTAATAAGATCTTCTAAATTTCGTTTACTCGCCAGAATATCAAGAGTTAATCCTTTTGGCGTCAGTTCATAGGCTTTCTCTTGCAACAATCGAATTGCCTTTTTATAACGAGGATCATCCACGATACGCACTAAACGTTTAGGATAATCATAAGGAGAAATTCGGCGGCTTTGTGCTAACAATTGAAGCATTTTTTTGCCACGTACACGGACTTCATTTTCAGATAATCCAAGCGCTAGCATTTCTGATGTATTACGAGGATTATTTTTTGCGACTTTCCAAAGGTTATCCGATTTCACCACATAAGAAAGAGCTAAATTTCGCGCCATTGCCGTTTCTTGTCGCCATTTAGCCAATAGCTGTAAACGCGCTAATTCGAGTGGATTTAATTTCCAAACATTCGGAATATCCAAATAAGCCTTATTTGGATCGCGATCGTCTAATTTACTGGTTTTCGAAATCGCAAGCTGGCAATCATCAATTACTGCTTGAAGCCAAGGTGATTGTGCTAATTCTATTTGCATTTTTTGATAGACTGGCAATAGGTACCATACATCCCCTGCGGCATATTGTAGCTGTACGGGGGAAAGTGGACGTTTTAGCCAGTTTGTACGCGTTGCCCCTTTATCCATTTCAACGCCCAAATAATGCAACACCAATTTGGCCAGGCCCGCTGAATTAGCAAAACCGAGAAAACGTGCCATGATTTGTGTATCCATCATAGGCTGTGGAAGTGCATCAAACTCTTGCAAGAAAACCAATAAATCTTCATTACAAGCATGCAAGATTTTCGTTACCTTTTGATCACGTAATAATTCCACAAAAGGTGAAAAATCCGTAATAGATAAAGGATCGATCAATGAAACTCGTTCACCATCGTAAAGTTGAATTAATCCTAATTTAGGATAATAGGTAGATACCCGCATAAATTCGGTATCTAAAGCGACCGCACTTTGCTGACGAGCTAACTGACAAACCTGAGCCAGTTCTTCATTATTTTGAATTAACGTAAAGTGCGGTTGATTTTGGCATTCTTTTATCATTGTAATAGGATGTATTTTCAAATAGAGGTAAAGACTAAACAGGGATATGAACACATATCCCTGATTTAATTAATGTTGCGCGCGTTTTGCTATTTCTTCATCACGCAGTATGCGTCTTAAAATTTTGCCTACATTACTTTTCGGCAATTCATCGCGAAACTCAATGTCTTTCGGGACTTTATAACCCGTGAGATGTTGTCGGCAATGTTGGCGTAATTCATCACGCGTGAGGCTATCATCTTTCTTCACAACGAAGATTTTGATGGTTTCCCCTGATACTTCATGTGGCACACCGATAGCAACCACTTCAGCGACTTTATAATTAAGCATCACCACATCTTCGATTTCATTTGGATAAACGTTAAAGCCTGAAACCAAGATCATATCTTTTTTACGATCAACAATGCGGAGGCTATAACTCTCGTCCATAATGACGATATCGCCCGTTGCCATCCAGCCATCTTTAAGCACTTCAGCTGTCGCTTCAGGACGTTGCCAATAACCACGCATAACCTGTTCACCTTTAACCCAAAGCTCTCCTGCTTCACCAAGTTGTGCTTCTGAGCCATCATCTTTGATAATTTTAATATCAGTATTTGGCACTGGCACACCGATTGTACCATTGTGTTTCACCACATTAATCGGACAAGCGGCAATTAGCGGTGAACATTCTGTCATACCATACCCTTCAATGATGTTACAGCCGGTTAAATCATGCCAACGTGTGGCGACCGATTGTTGGATCGCCATACCGCCGCCAACAGATAGTTTTAATCGTGAAAAATCCACTTCTTTGAAATTCTCATTATTAAGTAGCGCATTAAACAAGGTATTCACCCCTGTAATCGCTTCAAAGCGGTATTTTTTGAGCTCTTTAACAAAACCATCAATATCACGTGGATTCGTAATTAAGAGCGCAGTCACGCCAAGCTCTAAGAAAAGTAAACAGTTTACCGTTAAGGCAAAAACATGATAAAGCGGTAAAGCCAGTACGGCAACGCGTTGCTTAGCATGATCGCCAATAAATGGCTCTGCAATCCACTTCGCTTGGAAAATATTGGTAATAATATTGCCATGTGTCAGCATAGCGCCCTTAGCAACACCTGTCGTTCCACCTGTATATTGTAAAAAGGCTAAATCTTCACGATCTACTTGCGGACGAACATATTGACGAAATTTACCAATACTCAATACTTCACGGAAAGTGACGGCATTTGGTAATTTATATTTTGGCACTAACTTTTTGACGTATTTCACCACAAAATTGACCAAATTACGCTTACCAAAAGAAAGCTGATCGCCCATTCTTGTTAAAATAACGTGCTTCACTTTAGTGTTAAATACAATTTTTTCTAAGGTTGAAGCAAAGTTTGAAACCACAACAATGGCTGTTGCGCCGCTATCTTGTAACTGATGTTCTAATTCACGCGGGGTATAAAGTGGATTCACATTTACCACAACCAAACCAGCACGTAAGATACCAAAAAGCGCAATAGGATATTGCAATAAATTCGGCATCATCAATGCAACACGCTCACCACGTTCTAGCTTCAATTCATTTTGTAAATAAGCGGCAAATGCACGGCTACGCTCTTCTAATTTGCGAAAAGTTAGCACTTGTCCCATATTGATATAAGCTGGACGGTCTGGATGCTCACGAATTGCTTTATCTAAAATATCGAGAATCGAATCATATTTTGAGGTATCCAGCGTGGTTGGTGAACCTTCTGGATAATTTTGAAACCAAACTTTTTCCATTTTTTATCCTTATTCTTTGGAAAATTTTCTTAATTTTATCATTTAGTTAATAGAGATAATAGCGAATTTCAGGCTCGCCATACCAATAATACGGTCGTCTACCGAAAAAGCCCCAATCATCCCACATATCATCTGGATAATAATAGCTTTGAGAGAGCTTCCAGACACGATAATGATTGGTTTTAATAACCGGATAAATATAGTTGGCTTGATCGACCTTGCCTTGTTCTGTTTTCAGCAAAGTACCGCCAATTGTAATAAATTGATCTTTTAAGTTTTCTGGCTCCACAAAACCATCAAGATAAGTGATAAAACGCCCATTAGGTTGTTCATCAATCATAGGTTTTGCAGAGGTTGAGTAAACTGGATAGCTTAATACTTCAATTTTAGTTTTATTCGGCAAGGCTTGTGCGGTTAATACTTTTCCACCCAAACGAATTGATTTGCACTGACAGCTATAATCACTCGGTTGAATTGAAGATAATGATTTTAGAGTAAACTGCTCTTTTTCCAATCCTTTCGGTGCATTGACACATCCCACTAATGTGGCCGAAAGTGCGGTCAAAACTAAGATCGTTTTTTTATTCATCTTCAACTCCTTTTTGAAAATTATTCACGCCCAGGTAATTTTTTCCAAGTTACTTCATTACGCAAATAAACAGGTTCAATTTCTAAGGCGGATATGACTTTATTCTGCGCATAATCTGTTAAAGCAAGCTCAAGCATATATTGTGCAGAAGGTAAAATAATATCACTCCCTTCTAAACTACTATCTTTAAATTGAGGATACGCTGCCCAACCTGTTCCGACTCGATAGGCGGTTAAATCTGAAAGCTGTTCAAGCACTTTTTCAGGTTGGCAAACTTGTTCTTCTATAACAGGATTCCATTGGAAAAACTCATCCAATTCTGACCGCACTTTTTCTCGTTTTACTTGAGAAAAATAAACTTCATTCATTCTCGCATCAATGGCAGCTACCACATTTTCAGCTTGATGTAATTCAAATGCAGCCTGAGCCATTGCTGTTAAATTTGATACCGCAATAACAGGTAAATCAGCACCCAATGCAAGCCCTTGAGCAATCCCTGCACCGACACGGACACCAGTAAAACTACCAGGACCGCGTCCAAATGCCAACGCATCTACTTGCTTCAAATTGATACCTGAATTAGCAAGCAACCCATCAACCATTGGAAGAATACGTTTTGTATGTGTACGTTGTGCTAATTCATCTAAATGTGTTTTTTCGCCTTTATGCCAAAGTGCAACAGAACAGGCTTCTGTTGAAGTATCAAGTGCTAATAAGGTGATATTTTTCATTGTTAATCCATTTTCTCATTTTGTAAGAATTGTACCACTTTGTTGAGATCTCGGGTACGGGTTGAATTAGGTAAACTTTTTAGAAAAGTTTCGCCGTAATTTCGCATAACAAGACGATTATCACAAATAATTACCGCACCACGATCGGTTACATCTCGAATTAGGCGCCCTACACCTTGTTTCAGCGTAATAACTGCTTCAGGGATCTGTATATCATTAAAAGGATCACCACCCTGTAATCGGCAATCTTCAATACGCGCTTTTAGCAAAGGCTCATCTGGTGCAGTAAAAGGCAATTTATCAATAATGACTAAGGAAAGTGCATCACCACGGACATCCACGCCTTCCCAAAAGCTAGAAGTAGCAACTAGCACACTATGGGTTTCATGAATAAATTGTTCGAGTAATTTTGCTTTAGGCATTTCACCTTGTAATAAGATAGAAAGCTCACTCTTTTCTCTAAAATACTCTGCCAAGCCTCTCATCATTAAATAAGAAGTACAAAGCACAAAGCATCGACCTTTATTCGCTTCAATGATAGGCAACAACATTTCACCAAGAGATTGTAACGTATTATTTTGATTTGTTGCCGGTAAATAACGTGGTACGCAAAGTAGCGATTGATTAGGATAATCAAAAGGACTGTGAAGAATTTTTTGTTCTGCTTGCTCAATACCAAGTCGCTGACAGAAATGATTAAAAGTGCCTCCAACTTCAAGCGTCGCCGAGGTGAAAATCCAAGCTGCTTCTTTATTATTTAGCTGTTCACCAAATTTATCTGCGACAGTAAGTGGCGTAATATGCAAACCAAATTGTCGCCCCATACTTTCGTACCAATAACAATAACCAACAATAGCCGTATCACAAAGACGCGTTAATTGATTCTTGATACTTTCAGTGCGTTCAAAAATACTATCCAAAGTCTGAGAGCGACCTAATGCAATCTTGATAACTTCAGAAAGAAACTCTATTTTTTCTTGTAATAATTCAACCGATTTTTTGACCGCACTTTGTTTAAATAGCTCACGCCAATTTCCTCTCTGATTTCCTTCCCCAAGAAGAAGGCGAAAATCCTGAATGACTTTAAGCAATGTATCTGCCGTTGTGCCAAGCTGTGGCATATCTTTCAATTCTGTTCGATAAACAATATTGATATCTTTACATAAATCAAATAGCTGGCGAGAGGTTAATGATTGGCCAAAATACTGGCTAGCTATATCGGGAAGTTGATGTGCTTCATCAAAGATAATGACTTCTGCATTGGGAATAAGCTCACCAAAGCCACTTTCTTTTACCGCCATATCAGCAAAGAAAAGGTGGTGATTTACAACAACGAGATCTGCATTTAACGCTTTTTTACGAGCTTGTGCTACATAGCATTCAGCGTAGTTGGGACAATCTGTTCCCAAACAACTTTCTGCCGTACTCGTCAATTGAGGCAAAATTGGGCTATCTTCAGCCAATTCAATACATTCTGTTAAATCACCTGTTTTCGTTGCATTATTCCATTTTCTTACTTTACTTAAATCGGCTAAAACAGATTTATCACCAAGCACACCTTGAGCGATAACTTGATCCAGACGCTCCAAACATAAGTAATTAGATCGCCCTTTTAATAACGCAATTTTTCCAGAATAATTTAAGGCTTTTTTTATGGCAGGGAGATCTCTTGAAAAGAGTTGATCTTGTAGATTTTTCGAGCCTGTTGAAATAATCGTTTTCTTTCCGGCAATGAGTGCCGGTGCCAAATAAGCAAAAGTCTTTCCAGTACCTGTTCCAGCTTCTACAACAAGCGGTCGCTTATGTTGAATAGCATATCCTACTGATTGAGCCATTTCGAGCTGCTCTGCTCGTGGCTTAAATCCTTTGATATTCTTACTCAATTCGCCATCACTGGAAAAGATCTTACTTATCTGTTTTTTCATAATTATTGCTATCTAGAAATAGGCGAAGATTTTATCACTATTAGGCTCATTTATGTATGAATTCTAATATTTTATATAAAACAAAAACCCCAAGCCATTTAGCTCGGGGTTCTACATTCACTACCTGGCGGTG
>CAUPWR010000002.1:0-200401 GCA_963515445.1 Parahaemophilus parainfluenzae
TACGTGAACGTTCAGGTAAATCAGCTCGTATTAAAGAGCGTTTGGGCGAATAATTCGCAAAATAAAAAAGGCTTGGTTTTCCAAGCCTTTTTTGTTTTTAAGTGCGGTCAACATTAAGACCGCTTCATAATTTCAAAAAACTCATCGTTAGTTTTTGCCACCATAAGTTTGTCGATGAGGAATTCCATCGCTTCCACTTCACCCATTGGATTAAGGATCTTGCGAAGAATCCACATTTTTTGTAATTCATCTGGTGTGGTAAGTAAGTCTTCTTTACGCGTACCTGAACGATTGAAGTCGATTGCTGGGAACACACGTTTTTCAGCGATTTTGCGAGAAAGATGTAATTCCATGTTACCGGTACCTTTAAATTCTTCAAAGATAACCTCATCCATTTTTGAACCGGTATCTACAAGTGCGGTTGCAATAATGGTTAAACTCCCGCCTTCTTCTACGTTACGTGCCGCACCAAAGAAACGTTTTGGACGATGCAATGCATTTGCATCCACACCACCAGAAAGAATTTTACCAGACGCTGGTGTAACGGTATTGTAAGCACGTGCCAAACGCGTGATAGAGTCGAGTAAAATCACCACGTCTTTTTTGTGCTCAACAGAACGTTTTGCTTTCTCGATAACCATTTCAGCCACTTGAACATGACGAGCAGCAGGTTCATCAAAGGTAGAGGCAATCACTTCACCTTTTACTGAACGTTGCATTTCTGTTACCTCTTCTGGACGCTCGTCGATTAAAAGTACGATAAGTTCACATTCGGGGTAGTTGTGCGTGATGCTTTGTGCAATGTTTTGTAGCAACATGGTTTTACCGGCTTTTGGTGGTGCCACGATAAGACCACGTTGACCTTTACCAATCGGAGAGGCTAAATCCAAAATACGCGCGGTTAAATCTTCGGTTGAGCCATTACCACGTTCCATTCTTAAACGGGAATTCGCATGTAATGGGGTTAAGTTTTCGAAAAGGATTTTGCTACGAGATACTTCAGGTTTGTCATCATTGACTTGGTCGACTTTTAAAAGTGCAAAATAGCGTTCGCCCTCTTTTGGTGGACGGATTTTGCCTTCAATTTTATCACCAGTTTGAAGATTGAAGCGACGAATTTGACTTGGAGAAACGTAGATGTCATCAGGACCAGCAAGGTAGGAACTGTCTGCGGAGCGTAAGAAACCGAAACCATCGGGTAAAATCTCCAACACGCCGCCGCCAAAAATATCTTCACCGCTCTTTGCGTGTTGTTTCAAAATAGCAAAAACAATATCTTGTTTACGTAAACGGGCAAGATTTTCCAAACCCATTTGTTCTTCGCCAAGTTTCACAAGATCAGAAACAGGCGTATTTTTAAGTTCTGTAAGATGCATAATTAATAATGTTGGAACGAATAAGAGTTGATAATACTGAAATGTTTGAATGGTGGGCAATGCCCTTAAGAATGGTGCGTAAATTACCACTAAAATCTCATACTGTCTAGTTTTTGTTAGAAAAAACAGGGTAAAATAGCAAACTACGAAGAGATTATTATTGCACGCTGATTAATTATGCGTAATAATTGAATAATTAATCAATGTTAAAATTAAAAGAAGGATAACTTATGGCTCTCTGGGGTGGTCGTTTTACACAAGCGGCAGATAAACGTTTTAAAGATTTTAATGATAGCCTGCGTTTTGATTATCGTTTGGCAGAGCAAGATATTGAGGGCTCTATTGGCTGGTCTAAAGCGTTAGTCAACGTTGGTGTATTAAGTGCTGAAGAGCAACAACAGCTAGAAGTTGCCTTAAATGAATTATTAATTGAAGTGCGGTCAAATCCACAGGCGATTTTGCAAGATGATGCAGAAGATATTCATAGTTGGGTGGAAAGTAAGCTTATCGATAAAGTGGGTAATTTAGGTAAAAAATTACACACAGGCCGTAGCCGTAATGACCAAGTTGCACTTGATATTAAAATGTGGTGCAAACAACGTGTAACGGAGTTGCAAGCATCTATTCGTAATCTTCAACGTCATTTGGTGCAAACAGCGGAAAAGACGCAAGATGCAGTGATGCCGGGTTATACCCATTTACAACGTGCACAACCAATCACTTTTGCCCATTGGTGTATGGCTTATGTAGAAATGTTTGAGCGTGATTATTCACGTCTCGCTGATGCTTATAAACGCATGAATAGCTGCCCATTAGGTAGTGGTGCACTTGCGGGGACAGCCTATGCAGTCGATCGTGAACTATTAGCCTCAGATTTAGGTTTTGCTTTTGCGACGCGTAATAGTTTGGATAGCGTCTCTGATCGTGACCATATTGTGGAATTACTCTCAACGGCATCTTTAAGTATGGCGCATCTTTCTCGCTTTGCAGAAGATATGATTATTTTCAACAGTGGTGAAGCGAATTTTGTCGAATTGTCAGATCGTGTAACTTCAGGTTCCTCTTTAATGCCACAAAAGAAAAATCCAGATGCTTGTGAATTGATTCGTGGTAAAGCAGGCCGTGTCATGGGGGCATTAACAGGTATGTTGATGACCTTAAAAGGTTTACCATTAGCGTATAACAAAGATATGCAAGAAGACAAAGAAGGGATCTTTGATGCGTTAGATACCTGGCAAGATTGCGTAGATATGGCGACTTTTGTACTAGATGAATTAAAAGTGAATACCGACCGTACACGCGAAGCCGCTTTAAAAGGTTATTCAAATGCAACAGAGCTAGCGGATTACCTTGTGGCAAAAGGCGTGCCATTCCGTGATTCTCATCATATTGTCGGTGAAACCGTGGTTTATGCCATTGAAAAAGGAAAAGCCTTGGAAGACTTAACCATTCCTGAATTCCGTCAATTCAGTGATGTGGTAGGGGATGATGTCTATGACATTCTTTCGCTACAATCTTGTTTAGATAAACGTTGTGCGAAAGGTGGGGTTTCACCACTTCGTGTAGCAGAAGCGATTGCAGAAGCAAAAGCGAGATTAGCTTAATTAGCGCAAATAAAAGAGCGGTCAAAAAATATTGTGCTTTTTGACCGCTCTTTAGTTTTATTGTGGAAGTGGATCCATTAATTCAAGGATTTTATCGGTAGGCTCTTTTATATCGAAACTCGATCCCATTAATAATGAAAAAGTCTCGTCATTTCGTTTGCAAGCAGCATGAGAAATTAGCTTACCTTTCTTATTACGCAAATCGATAGTAACTTGACTGATGCTCGTCTTATCTACTGCTCTTTCTTTTATTATCGTCCACAACTGATTATTTTCTGTTGGTGGAAGGAAAAGCGTCGCTTCTGTGGCATAAGCTTGTAAGTAAGCATTATCTATCGTTTGATCAGCCACATTCACATCGTTTTTCATGTAAGTGAATGTTTTAAGATTATTTAGCGCGACCCAAAGTTTTTCCCCTTTGGTGCTTTCACATTTTACAACATCAATGACGCTATCACCGAGATTCATGGCATTCTCATTTGCGAACGAACATAGTGGAATGGCAGCCCAAAATACCCACAGATATTTATTCATTAAATTAATCTCTAAAGTTATTAAATTGGAATGGTTGGCCTAATTCAGCGCCTTTCACCAATTGAATAACAGCTTGTAAATCATCACGAGATTTTCCGGTTACGCGTACTTGTTCACCTTGAATTTGAGTTTGAACTTTGATTTTTGAATCTTTCACTAATTTAGTGATTTTCTTCGCCATATCAGGTTCAATCCCTTGTTTTAATTTGATTTCTTTAGTGTAAAGTTTACCGTGGTGTTCACTTTCTGTTGGAATATCCAATGAGCTATGCTCAATGCCACGTTTTACAAACGCACCAATCAAGATTTCAATTAATTGTTCTAATTGGAAATCAGATTCTGTGGTCACTTTCACTGTTTCGCTTTTTTCATTTAATTCAATGACGGCTTCCACACCACGGAAATCATAACGTGTACTTAATACGCGGTTTGCATTTTCAACCGCATTACGCACTTCGTGCATAGTAATTTCAGATACGATGTCAAAAGATGGCATAAATTTTCTCCCAAAATGAATTAAATTCGATCATTTGCACTTAAAAGACATAAAAGTGCGGTTAAGTCAGCAAAGTTTACCACAATTTGTGCTTGTTGTTGCACCTTCGGTTTGGCATGGAATGCCACGCCTAATCCGGCGACCTTCATCATCGCCAAATCATTAGCGCCATCACCAATAGCAAGGATATTTTTGCGTGGAATGTTGTATTCTTCAGCGAGTTTTTCCAAGGTATTCGCTTTGTATTGTGCATCGACCACGCTACCTTTTACATTGCCAGTCAGCGTGCCATCAATAATTTCAAATTGATTAGACGCCGCAAAATCGAGGTTTAATAAACTTTTTAAATAATCGGCGAAATAGGTAAAACCACCAGAAGCAATGGCAGTTTTCCAACCATGTTGTTGTAATGTCTTAATGGTTTCAATTAAGCCCGGCATTAACGGTAATTTTTCACGTACCTGTTGCAAAATATTTTCTGGTGCGCCTTTAAGTGTTCCCACACGGCGACGCAAACTTTGTTCAAAATCGAGCTCGCCACGCATGGCACTTTCAGTAATGGCAGAAACTAATTCACCTGTGCCGGCCAGTTTGGCGATTTCATCAATGCATTCAATTTGAATCGCCGTAGAATCCATATCCATCACCAATAAACCTTTTTCTGATAATTTTGCATCAAAATCCAGTTTGGCGATGTCTAATTGCAGGTCGTGAGCATGGGCAATAAAATCGGCGAGCCATTTGCCTTTTAAAAGGACAACGGTATTTTTTTCAACGTTCCATGCATCAAAACACAGGAAAGATTGACCGCACTTTTGTTGGAATTCGAGTAATTTGGCTAAATTCAGCGTTGTGCCGTATAAAATAAACGCATGAGTTTCATCGGGATGAGGCAAATCAAACGAAAGTGCGGTGGGAAATTGGGGATATTTTTGGGTAATGCTTGCAAGGTTTTGAATTTGCATAGAAAATCCTGTAAATTGTGAATACTCATCTATTCTAGCCGATCTTGGCGAAAAAATGGAAAAACAACGTGCAATTAATTAAAGAAAAACTTCAAAAATCACTGATGTTTGGGCTCATCGTGCTGCTTTGTATTGCGGCCATGGCGGTGATTTTGTTTGGCGTGAAACAATTTAAGATTGGTTCACAGCTTTCAAGTGTGAATCAAGTAGCGAATTTATCGCATACTTTGGTTCGTCAGCAAGCCAATTTATTTTCAGTTTTATTAACCAATAATGCGAAATCCGATCAGCTCGTTGAAAATTTAGATAATTTAGTCAAAGAAGACTTTGTGCTCGATGCGACCATTTATGATTATAACGGCAAAGAATTGGCACAAAGTACCAATACCGGTAATCTTCGTGAGCAACTTGGTCTTGAGCATAAAAATGAAGGTGAGTTTTCAACACAACAAATTGTTGAGCCTATTTATTCAGCTTCTAATAACGCTGTTCGTGGCTTTTTGCGCGTGACCTTTGACGCCCAATATGCGCAAACGACGCAGAGCAAAATCAATCAAGTTTTTCACCGCTTATATGGTGAAATTGTCGTGGTCTTTTTATTAGGCGCATTATTCGCCAGTTCCATTCATTATTTTTTAAGTCATTATCGTCGAACATATCGAAAACCAGTGGAAACTAAAACGGTGGTCAATTTACAAGGTAAATCAAGTAGCCAGCGTTTCCATCAACGTCGTCGAAGAATTTGATCAAGTTAAATAAAATTGCAAATATTGGTTAAGCCAATCAGTAAATAGGGTAAAATACTGAGAATTATTTAGATAGGAGAAAAACATGGCAACTCGTAGACAACTCGCCAACGCAATTCGTGCGCTATCAATGGATGCAGTACAAAAAGCAAAATCAGGCCACCCAGGTGCACCAATGGGAATGGCGGATATCGCTGAAGTATTATGGCGCGATTTCTTAAAACACAACCCAAACAATCCTAAATGGGCCGATCGCGACCGTTTTGTACTTTCTAATGGCCACGGTTCAATGTTGATTTATAGCTTATTACATTTAACAGGCTATGATCTTTCTATCGAAGATTTAAAACAATTCCGTCAATTACATTCTAAAACCCCAGGACACCCAGAATATGGTTATGCACCAGGTGTTGAAACTACAACAGGTCCGTTAGGCCAAGGTATTACCAATGCCGTGGGTATGGCGATTGCTGAGAAAACATTAGCAGGTCAATTTAACCGTGAAGGCCATGAAATTGTTGATCACCACACTTATGTGTTCTTAGGCGATGGCTGTTTAATGGAAGGGATTTCTCACGAAGCTTGCTCTTTAGCGGGCACATTAGGCCTTGGTAAATTAATCGCATTCTACGATGACAACAATATTTCGATTGATGGTCATGTTGATGGTTGGTTCAGTGATGATACGGCAGAACGTTTTGAAGCTTATGGCTGGCAAGTAATCCGTAATGTAGATGGTCACGATGCAGAACAAATTCGTGCCGCAACCATTCTTGCTCAAGCAGAAAAAGAAAAACCAACATTAATTATTTGTAAAACCATCATCGGTTTTGGTTCACCAAATAAATCAGGCTCTCATGATTGCCACGGTGCACCATTAGGTGATGAGGAAATCGCATTAACCCGTAAAGCACTTGGCTGGGAATATGGTCCATTTGAAATTCCGGCTGAGTACTATGCAGAATGGTCTGCAAAAGAAAAAGGCGCAGCAGCAGAAAAATCTTGGGAAGAAAAATTTGCCGCTTATGCAAAAGCATACCCTGAACTTGCCGCAGAATTTACACGTCGTGTAAACGGTGAATTACCAGCAAATTGGGCGGCAGAATCTAAAGCGTTCATTGAAAAATTACAAGCGAATCCTGCAAGCATTGCGAGCCGTAAAGCATCACAAAATGCAATTGAAGCTTATGCACATGTATTACCTGAGTTCTTAGGTGGCTCTGCAGACTTAGCAAGCTCTAACTTAACGTTATGGAGTGGGTCTAAACCAATTCGTGCACACGAAAACGTAGGTGGTAACTATATTAACTATGGTGTACGTGAGTTCGGTATGTCAGCGATTATGAATGGTATTGCTTTACACGGCGGTTTCATTCCTTACGGTGCAACCTTCTTAATGTTCTACGAATATGCTCACAATGCGGTGCGTATGGCGGCATTAATGAAACAACGTGCTTTATTCGTTTATACTCATGACTCGATCGGTTTAGGCGAAGATGGTCCAACTCACCAACCAGTGGAACAAACCACATCATTACGCTTAATTCCAAATCTTGAAACATGGCGTCCATGTGACCAAGTAGAATCAGCCATCGCATGGCAACAAGCGGTTGAGCGTCAAGATGGCCCAAGTTCGTTGATCTTTACCCGTCAAAACTTAGCCCAAATGGACCGCACTTCTGCACAATTAGAGGCAGTTAAACGTGGTGCTTATGTGTTAAAAGACTGTGAGGGTACACCAGAGTTAATCTTCATTGCGACAGGTTCTGAAGTGGAATTGGCAGTGAAAGCAGCAGATGTATTGACTGCTGAAGGTAAAAAAGTACGTGTCGTCTCTATGCCAAGTACTAACCGTTTCGACAAACAAGATGCAGCGTACCGTGAAAGTGTGTTACCTGCGGCCGTAACCAAACGTGTTGCGATTGAAGCAGGTATTGCAGACTTCTGGTATAAATACATTGGCTTTGAAGGTCGCGTAGTGGGCATGAATAGCTTCGGCGAATCAGCACCAGCAGATCAATTATTTAAACTCTTTGGTTTCACTGTGGATAACGTGGTGGCAAAAGCAAAAGAAATTTTATAATTATTAGAATTGGTAAGGGCAGGTAATTACCTGCCTTTCTTTTTTAAGAAAGTGCGGTCAAAAAATAAGAAAATTTTTGACTGCACTTTGTTTTTATCTGCTTTCACCTTGTTATCTAAGCCTTTTTTCGTCAATCCATTGAGTTAGCTTTTTAAGTTTGTTAAAATTTGCAGTACTTTTTGCAATAAGAATAAAACGTAAAAAGTGAGTTCGGAAGAAGGTAGCTGGAGAGTAGGGAATTGCCCCTACGCCGACGAGGTAAAATCTTTCAGGCGCAATCGCAAGATTGCAGGGACTGTTACTGGACGAACCCTTGGAGAGATCCATTGCATTTTATTGATGTAAATGGACGCCGAAGGCGCAAAAGAGTGGTCGATTTTTCGATTGTTTTCCAAACGCTCAGGCAAAAGGACAGGGGCAAAAGACAATCGGTATTATCAAAAATATTTCTATCGGGATTCTTCTTGTCTCCTTGTCGAGTTTATTTGTATTTTAAACGACGAGGAATCATCAATGTCATTACAGACAACCTTATCTGCTATTAGCAGCTTTGTATGGGGACCGCCCCTACTTATTCTATTGTCCGGAACCGGACTTTATCTCACCCTTCGTTTAGGTTTCTTGCAAATTCGTTATTTGCCTCGTGCATTGAGCTATTTATTTGCTCGTGGTGCGAATAAAGGCAAGGGGGATGTATCTTCTTTTGCCGCACTTTGTACGGCATTGGCGGCGACTATCGGAACAGGAAATATCGTGGGTGTAGCCACTGCGGTGCAAGCAGGTGGACCTGGCGCGATTTTTTGGATGTGGCTAGTTGCATTATTAGGCATGGCAACCAAATATGCCGAATGTTTGCTTGCAGTGAAATATCGTGTGCGAGATAAATACGGTTTTATGGCTGGTGGCCCGATGTACTATATCGAACGTGGTCTTGGAATTAAATGGCTAGCTAAATTATTTGCACTCTTTGGAGTATTGGTGGCCTTTTTCGGTATTGGTACCTTCCCTCAAATAAATGCAATTACGCATGCGATGCAAGACACATTCAATGTACCCGTTATTATTACGGCAACAGTGGTAACAGTGCTGGTCGCTATGATTATTCTTGGTGGAGTAAGACGTATTGCAACAGCTTCTTCAGTGATTGTGCCTTTTATGGCAATCGGCTATGTGGCGACCTCAATTATTATCTTAGTAGTCAATTACGATAAACTGCCCGCTGCGATCGCATTAATTATTCATAGTGCGTTTAACCCTCAAGCAGCTTTAGGCGGCGCAGTTGGCTTTACAGTAATGAAAGCCATTCAATCGGGTGTTGCTCGCGGTATTTTCTCAAATGAATCAGGTTTAGGAAGTGCGCCTATTGCAGCGGCAGCGGCACAAACCAAAGAGCCTGTTCGTCAAGGTTTAATTTCGATGACAGGGACATTTTTAGATACCATCATCGTATGTACGATGACGGGCTTAGTGCTTGTTATTACGGGAGCATGGAGTAACCCTGAGCTTTCAGGCGCAAGCGTGACTAACTATGCTTTTGCACAGGGCTTAGGCACATCAATTGGTGCAACCATTGTAACTGTTGGCTTATTATTCTTTGCTTTCACCACAATTTTAGGGTGGTGCTACTACGGTGAACGTTGTTTCCTTTATCTAGTTGGTATCCGTGGTATTAAAGTGTATCGCTTTGTGTTTATTGTTCTAGTTGGAGCGGGTTCATTCCTCACCTTAGATTTAATCTGGATCTTAGCGGATATTGTGAATGGTTTAATGGCCTTCCCGAACTTAGTTGCATTAATTGGTTTACGCAAAGAGATTATTTCAGAAACCAAAGATTACTTCGAACGTTTAAAAGCCACGCAACATGATCAAGATGAATTAGCCTAATTTATGTCGTAAAAAGAAAAGGGAAGCCTAGTGCTTCCCTTTGTTGTTTACAGCTTTACATCATAACAAGTTTACACGGAAATGAAATCACATTTTTTCAGAAATTAGATCCCGATCATATTTTTGAACATTTGTTTTTTTATTTGACTAAAAGCACTTGAAAAAGTAGTGCAAGGTCGATATGTTGTTATTAAAGATGAACTGAACCGAAGGGTTCATTTAACCAAAAGAGGTAAATGCTATGACACTCAATATCACAAGTAAACAAATGGAAATCACCCCTGCAATCCGTGAACATGTGGAGGGAAGACTTGCAAAATTAGAGAAATGGCACACTCAACTGATTAGCCCGCACTTTGTTTTAAGTAAAGTGCCAAACGGCTTTTCTGTAGAGGCTTCAATTGGAACTCCATTAGGTAATCTGTTAGCCACTGCAACGGCAGATGATATGTATAAAGCGATCAATGAAGTCGAAGAAAAATTAGAACGTCAATTAAATAAACTTCAGCATAAAGGCGAATCCCGCCGAGCAGATGAGCGTTTGAAAGATTCTTTTGAAAAATAAAGGATAATGAATAAATAAAAAGGGCGAACATGATGTTCGCCCTTTTTTACTAAGGATGTAATCAATTAAAAACGAATCTCAATAGATGCTGCAAAATTACGTCCTGGCGCATAAAAACGCTCTAAACCTTTTCCTTCTTTATCAACTGAATCAGTCGTACTTATTTTGTTAATACCACGTAGGGTATCCCAAGTGTGATATTTGCGATTAAATAAGTTATAAAGCCCTGCGCGTAGCGTAATATTTTGATTGATTTTATAGAAACCATACAGATCAAATAGCACAGCAGAATTATTAAGATAAGGGTAAGTTTTTACTTCTCTAACAAAGTTGGTTGAGTATTGTACTATTTGGGCATCTTTTGCTTTTTTCGCGCCAAGATAGCTAGCTTTGACGTTAACTCCCCAGCGATCATTTGGATCTTCATAGCCAATTCCTAAAATCACTTTAATAGGTTGAATGGAGAGTAAGCTTGCTTCAGTGCCATTAAGTTTCCCTTTGGCATAACCGAGATTTGCTGTAAATTTCCAACCTTGAGGAATAGCTGAAATAATCTGATCTAAATTAACTTTACTCGTGAATTCTACACCAGTAATACGAGCTCGGTCGATGTTAACTGCTTTCTGAGCGATTGTTGTGTAATAAGCTTGTTGACCATAACTTGCACTATAGGCATTGTAATATGGGTTACGTTTTTTATAAGTTGATTCTTGCTCAGTTAAGAAGTTTTTATATCGAGTATGATAAAACGTTAATCCAAATGAGCCTAACTGGTGGTCAGCTTGAATATAAATAGATTGATTTAGTGCTTGTTCTGCTTTTAAATCAGGGTTTGGTATCCAGTTACCGGCAGGATGTTCGAAAGAGAAATACATTTCTGAAGCAGTTGGAATACGGAAACCAGTAGAAATGTTATAGCCTATTTTCCAAATATCATTAAGCTGAGCATCTAATCCAAATGAGCCACTTAAACTTTGGAAGGTATTTGATGCAGGTTTACTGCTGCAAGCTCTACAAAAAGCTTTTAAATCTTGTGGCACTAATTCATCCCAATCATAACGAATTCCTAATTGACTTGAAAAGATATCATTCCATATCACATTGTCTTGTAATTGAGCAAAGAATGAACGGGTTCTGACAGGGTGTTGAATTGATTCACTATCTTTTGCACTGCTGCCGTCAGTATTTATATTTGGATATTCATGCTCATTACGATTATCAAAATCTTTTTGTGAAATACCGGTTCTTAGTGTAAATTGATGGCTACCAAATTTGGTTTCCCATGGCATGAGATCGGCTCGCAGAGAGGCTCTCATAAAGCGACTATTCATGCTGGTATCCTGAATTTCGATTAAATCTTTTCCTGAATATGCAGTAAAATCAGCATTATAGCGATATCCACCTTTGTAGTTTTCTGAACCAATATTTGTTTTTTGAAAATCTAATTCAGTTTTTAGGTAACTTAACCATCGACTATTTTCTGGAAAATATTCGTAGGCAATATTGGCATTATAGCGTTTACTTATATCATTGGATTCACGCCAGAGCCCTGCAAGCTGGTACGATTTTTCATCAACAAAGTTATTTGCTTTTTGAGCATTAAATGATGCACTTACACGTTGTGTCTGCGTAATAAAATAGCCAATTTTAGCTAAGTAGCTATGGTTTTTATGATGTGATGGATCAGGAATACCGCGAGCGTTACCTACGATATCTTGACCTTTTCCACGGCTTTTCATTTCATATCCATGGCGATAGGAATAGAGTAAGGTTGCATCAAATTTGTCATCTTTATAAGCTACCCCTAAAGTGTGTGTCCATTCGCTATTTTTGCTGGCATACCCATTTTTAAGCAATATACCCCATTTTTTATTTGGCAGAATGATATCATCAGCACCTAAGGTTCGATAGTTAACGGAACCGCCTATCGCACCACTACCTGAATTGAAAGAATCTGCTCCTCGCATAATATCAATACCTTGTACTAATTCTGGATCGATACTTAGACGGGAGCTATTAAAATTACCGTAACGTGCATATAGTGAATTTTCTTCTGATTCGGGTAAATTGACGCCATCAACACTGATACCAACACGATTTCCTTCAACACCACGCATTGCAAAACCTTTGTTACGACGGCCATTATCACTAATGCCAACATCAGTAGCATAACGAACTAAGTCATAGTTATCTGAAATCAGTTCTTCTTGAATTGCTTTACGCGTTTTTTTTATTTGATTTACTTTGACCTCAGAAGCATTGGCATTAACAGTAATTGTATCTAACGTAGTTTGTTCTTCTGCATAAGCGTGCACAGCAAAAGTGACACAAAGTGCACCTAAAGAAAGTGGAAATTTATGAATCATATTTTTACCTGAAATGTTATTTTGATTTAGTAGAATCCGGAGCAAAGTTTACAAAATTTAAATAAATCTTACAATGGTATTGAAAATTATTTTTATTTCATTTAAATTGTATGGAGTCATCATTTAGTCTAAAAAACAAGATAATAAGGATCCTTTTATGAACAAAATTAAACTTTCCATTATTGCACTTTCCTGCTTTATGGCATTAGGTGCTTGTTCTTCTAGCTCAAAAGGTGGCTCAGATAATTCTGAGCAGATTCGTCAAGCCGAGGTTGAACTAAATCAAAGAATCGCTGAAGCAAATAAGAAAGCGGACGCTGCTGTGAAAAAAGCTGAAGCTGCAATAAAAACGGCAAAAAATAATAGCGAACAAACAGAAGCAGAAAAAAAAGCCGCTGAAGAAAGATTGAAACAACTTGAAAATTTACAAGCTGATGAAAAAGCACGTATTCCACTAAGTGATAAGATCTTTGGCGGAGTTAGTGGGGAGATGAAAGATGTCATTTCCGGTGGGGTTTTAACTGGAGAAGAAAATGAGGCAAGCCGTCCATTAGCTCGTGATGTGCGAGATCTTACGATAATTGATGAATCAGGTAAATTAGTTGATATTAATATCTTGAGAAGAGCTGGAGATATTGATCCATGGACTTATGAAGAATATGACGATTTATATAATCTTCGAAAAGAAGGGCAAACTATCTTAAGTAATAGTAATTTACAATCAAGTGCATTTGGTACCTATGTTGATAAATTAACAGGTAATCAATATTTTTATGCGCAAGGTTTACCAACAGCAGTGACACAAATTCCTACAACAGGATTAGCAGAGTATAAAGGTGGAGCTGTATATAAAAAGGATGGTAACCAAAATTATAGTGAGATAAGTGAAATGAAAGCTACGGCTGATTTTGCTAATAAAGTCATTGACATTAATATTACGGAAAAAGCTAATGCCGTACCAGGTATGAATTTTGGTGGTAAAATTACAGGTAATAGCTTTGCTGGTGAAGTAAATGGTATTAAAACCCAAGGTGGTTTCTTTGGTGAAAATGCACAAGAAATGACAGGCTTATTTACGAATGAAGCAGATCAGTCTCGGGGTGCATTCGGTGGTATTAAGCAATAATATCTAATAACAAATAATAAAAGGGCGAACATGATGTTCGCCCTTTTTTAGATATCTTGAATCACTAATTGTAATGCATGACGTTGGAATTGTTTTGCTTTACGGTGTTTTAAGCGTCTTAAACGCAAGTTGCGCGAGGCAGAGATATCTCTTGATGCTTTTTTCTTTAAAAAAGTTTTTCTTTTTAACATCTTTTTCTCCTTGTTTTCTTTGAGTTCAATAAAACGTTGCTTTTTCTGACCGCACTTACTCTGTTGCAGTCGCTTGGTTTTCTTGAACGCGATGATAATTCACAATGCTATTCATGTAACGTCGAATATTTTCGACATATTGGTAGGCTTCATAGCCGCGAGCGTAGCCATATTTTAAGTTTGAATAATGGCGCTTTTCCGATAATAGTTGAAGATTATTTTTTACATCTAACCAGTTATCTGGGTTACCACCTAATTTTTTTGTTAAGCGACGTGCGTCTAAAATATGCCCTAATCCCATATTATATGCTGCTAAAGAATACCAAATTCGATCTTCTTCTGGAATACTATCAGGCATCTGGTCGAGTAGCCAATGCAAATATTCCGATCCCGCTTTTATACTTTGTTCGGCATCTGTGCGATTATTAATATTCATCCTCACAGCCGTATCTTTGGTGAGCATCATCATTCCGCGTACACCCGTTGGAGAGGTGGCATAAGGGTCCCAATGGGATTCTTGATAGGCCACAGCGGCTAATAATCGCCAGTCTAAATTCCCTTTATATTTTTCAAAGAGCGGTTGATATTGAGGGAGAATTTTTTCAACTGCCTCTAGATAAGCCTGAGTATCTACATAATCAAAGGCAGTAATATGGCGGAAATATTTTTCTTCAATACGATCAATTAATCCCGTTTCAATGGCATTATTCATAAAATCCAACAAGCCTGCTTGTAACTCATTATAGGATTTATTAGAAAGATACCAATGCACGGTCATTTCATCCGTTAGGTCAAATGCAATTGCTAAGTTAGGGCGAATTTGTTGTGCAGCCGCCACATCAATACTATTTGCAATGGTATAAGGAATTTTGCCTTCCGCCACTTGAATTAATAATTCCTCTTGGGTTAACTGTTTGTTATTCTGCCATTTAAGTGCAGGAAGTTTTTTCTGCGCGAGGGATAATAATTTTTCTAAGTCTTCCCCCGCAGAAATAATAATTTCTTGCTGGACTTGCGCTAAATCTTTCGGACGATTTTCACCTTTTTTATACACAAGCTGCCAAGAGGCAGAAGTATAAGATGGCCCTAACTGAAATTTTTCTGCACGTTGAGGCTGGAACAAAAGATTCGCAGCGGCGATATCAATATTATTGTTCTCCAATTCATTAAAAAGTTGATCGTTATTTTCTAAGGTTTTAATTTGTAAGCGAACCCCTAAATAATCAGCAAAGTTTTTTGCTAATTCGTATTCCAAGCCTGATTCGCCTTCATTCCCAATAAAATAGTAAATGGGATTGTTAATGGTGCCGACTATCAGGCTGCCACGATTTTTGATCGTGGTGTAAGGGTTTTGCTCCGATTGCATAATTTTTTGCCAAGGGAAGACCATATCAATTGCCCAAAGTAATAATGCAAAAGCCGCAATAATACGTAAAAATAGACCTTTCAATAGATAAACCTTATAAATTGAGATAAGAGACGATTGTAACGAGAATTAAGACAATAAAAAAGCCCCTTTTACTTCAAGGGGCTGTTAAATAAGGATTAACGTTGGCGATCTCGGCGACCACGTTCATCAAAAGTGCGGTCATTTTTATCGTTAAATTTACGTTGACGACGTTCGCCATTACGTTCACCACGGAAACGATCTTGGACTCGGTCTCCACGTTCATTACGGCGACCTTTTCCACCAAAGTCATTACCACCACGTCTATTGTCTGACTGTGCTGCGCCCATAAAGCTCATTTGCATTTGTTTATTTAAAACGCGAGTTTTACCGAATTGTTGGAGCAATTCTTTTGGCATACCTTGTGGTAATTCAACAGTAGAGTAGTCATCATAAAGTTTGATATGGCCAATATAACGGCTGTTAATATCACCTTCATTTGCGATAGCACCTACGATATGACGCACTTCTACACCATCTGCACGACCTACTTCGATACGATATAAATCCATCGGTTGTGGGGTGCCATAGCCTTTACGCTCACCACGACGTTCAGCTGAACGTGGATTTTCACGACGATCACCGCGATCATTACGGTCACGACGGCGTTTATCCATTGGTGGATCTGGTGGAAGAATCAGTTTTTGTTTTCCTTGAAGCAACATCAACATCGCTGCGGCAATATCTTCTTGATCCTGATCTGCCGTGAATAAATCTTCTAATAAGCTACGATACATTTCGAGATCGTGATGTTCCAATTGTTTGGTAATCTTGTCTTGGAATTTTTTACGACGACAGGCTTGCAACACTTCATGATTTGGTAATTCAACTTCATTGATTGGTTTTTTCATTAAGTGTTCGATATTACGAAGTAAACGGCGTTCACGTGGTTCAACGAATAACAATGCACGACCAGAGCGACCTGCACGACCAGTACGGCCGATACGGTGAACATACGACTCTGCATCAAGTGGGATGTCATAGTTCACTACAAGACTGATTCGTTCAATATCGATACCACGCGCAGCAACATCAGTTGCAACGACGATATCAAGGCTACCATTACGTAAGCGATCTAAGGTTTGCTCACGTAATTGTTGAGTCATATCACCGTTTAATGCTGCAGCACGGAAACCGTGTTTTTCTAATAATTCAGTCACATCAAGCGTGCCTGTTTTAGTGCGGGTAAAAATGATGGCTGCATCAAACTCTTCCACTTCTAAGAAACGTAATAATGCATCATTTTTACGGAAACCTTGAACATACCAACAATTTTGTTCAATATCTGGCGCGTTATCGTTATTTACTTTGATTTTCACTTCTTGCGGATTTTTCATGAAGCGTTTTGTGATGCGACGAATTGGCTCAGGCATGGTTGCAGAGAAAAGTGCAGTTTGGTGCTCTTCCGGTAATTCAGCCATAACGGTTTCTACATCATCAATAAAGCCCATACGAAGCATTTCATCTGCTTCATCAAGTACGATTGCTTTTAATTCAGATAGATTTAATGTGTTACGACGGATGTGATCCAAAATACGGCCTGGTGTACCCACAACAACTTGTGCACCTTGTTTTAATGCTCGTAATTGAATGTCATAGCGTTGACCACCATAAAGGGTCACGATGTTGATGCCTTTTGCATATTTCATGAAGTGTTCACAAGCATCAGCAACTTGAATTGCAAGTTCACGGGTTGGTGCCATTACCAATAATTGTGGATGTTTTGCGGCAGGATCAATTTTTGCCAAAATAGGTAAAGAGAATGCGGCAGTTTTACCACTACCGGTTTGTGCCATACCAAGTACATCTCTGCCCTCTAGAAGAGCAGGAATACAAGCTTGTTGGATTGGCGAAGGTGTTTCAAAACCAAGGTCAGAAACGGCTTTTAGAATGAATTCAGGCAAGCCTAAATCATTAAAAGTGATTTTGTCTGTCATTAAAATACTCGAATGTAAGTAAGGAAAGCTCAATTTCGCTTTCAGGTTTATTTGTTACAAAAGAAAGAAGCAAGTCTAAAAAACAGCAGTTTTTGTGACCGCACTTTTTTCTTCTTTTTCGTCGTCAGTTTGAGCCGGTTTCAATTTCATCAGCTCTAACACGGCAAAACGATACTCAACAAAGTTATATACCTGATTCGCAATAGCGAGTTTGAATAAAGCCGCAGCTTCATCAATTTGCCCCAAATTGAGTTTTTGTTTTGCTAGATAAAAGTAGGTTTCGGTTAATATTTCTGCATATTGTTGTGAGTTTTCTGCAAATTTGGTTGCCCGTTCTTGCAAGTCACTCACAGAAATATTACCTAAATAGTATTGAACGATATTTGTTCCCCAGAAGTCCTTAGATAGCCCTTTAGCTCGTTCAACAAGGTTGGCATGGGCCTCTTGTGGTTTTAATTTTTGTTCGTTCAAATAGAGCCAGAGTACGCGATAGGGATCTTTGGTATCGGCTTCGTAAAACTTCATCAAATCGTCTTCAGCAAGATTATAGCGTTCGACGTAATAAAAATTTAAACCACGATTAAGGTGGGTGTAGTCATAACTTGGATCCAACTCAAACACCGCATTAAAGGTTTCTAATGCGCTGTCGTAATCTTCTTCAAGCAGTAAGTAAAGCCCTAAGTAATTATAAACGGAAGCCATCTTTGGCTGTAATGCAAGGGCTTGTGTAAAGTCATAACGTGCGAGGCCCCATAAACCGAGGGAATCATATAAAACGCCACGTTCAAAGTGAAGCGTCGCCCGTTCTTCATTACTCATTTTACCAACTAATAAAACTTGCCCGATTCGGGTAATCATCACTTCTTGCTCGAAGTGCGTATTCGGCGTTTGATCCGCAAGTACGACTTTATTTGGTGCGACAAACACGTTTCCCGATTGCACACAACCGGAAATAAATAAAGTCAGACTTAGGCTAGATAATGAAACTAGAAAACGGAATAACCGAAAATATTGCATTGTTTTATAAGTTAGTTTGATAATCAAAACGGGTGTGTAAGGTTTTTTACACACCCTTTGAGATTATTCTTGTTCTACAGAAGTCTCTTCTGCTGGTGCAGATTCTGCTTCAGTTTCTTGTTTTGGTGCAAGATCTTTCATGGTTAAGCGGATACGACCTTGGCGATCGATTTCAACCACTTTAACTGTCACTTCTTGACCCACTTGAAGATAATCACTCACTTTCTCTACGCGCTCTTCAGCGATTTGAGAAATATGAACTAAACCTTCTTTATTTCCAACGATAGCCACGAATGCACCGAAGTCAGCAAGACGAGTTACTTTACCTTTGTAAATTGCACCTGCTTCAACTTCAGCAACGATTTCTTCAATACGAGCCATCACATTTTTCGCTGCACTGCTATCTACTGCGGCGATTTTCACTGTACCATCATCATCGATATCGATAGACGTACCGGTTTCTTCAGTTAATGCACGGATAGTTGCACCACCTTTACCGATAACATCTTTGATTTTCTTCGGATCAATTTTCATGGTGTGAATACGCGGCGCGTAGTCAGAAATATCTGCACGAGGTGCAGGGATTGCTTGTTCCATTACACCAAGAATGTGCATACGTGCACCTTTTGCTTGGTTTAATGCAATTTGCATAATTTCAGGGGTGATACCTTCAATTTTGATGTCCATTTGAAGTGCGGTGACACCTTCACGTGTACCGGCCACTTTGAAGTCCATATCACCTAAGTGGTCTTCATCACCTAAAATATCTGAAAGAACCACAAATTTCTCTTCTTCTTTCACTAAGCCCATTGCGATACCTGCAACAGCGGCTTTGATTGGAACACCCGCATCCATTAATGCTAAAGATGCACCACATACAGATGCCATAGAAGAAGAACCGTTAGATTCAGTGATTTCAGATACAACACGCACTACATACGGGAATTCTGCAAGGCTTGGCATAACAGCCGCTACACCGCGTTTTGCTAAACGACCGTGACCGATTTCACGACGTTTTGGTGAGCCAATCATACCGGTTTCACCTACAGAGTATGGAGGGAAGTTGTAGTGGAATAAGAAGTGATCTTGACGTTCACCTGTTAACTCATCAATGATTTGTGCATCACGTTCAGTACCTAATGTTGCAACGGCTAATGCTTGTGTTTCACCACGGGTGAAAATTGCAGAACCGTGAGTACGTGGTAATACACCAGTACAAATATCTAATGCACGAACGGTATCAACGGTACGACCATCAATACGTGGTTCACCTGCAATGATACGGCCACGAACGATTTGGCTTTCAAGTGCGGTGAAGATATCCACGACTTTACCTTCGCTGATCTCTTCATCTTCTGCTGTGATTTGTGCAATCACATCTGCTTTAATCGCATCGATTTGCTCGTAACGAGCTTGTTTTTCAGTAATGCGGTATGCATCGCCTAAACGAGCTTCAGCAATCGCTTTTACTTTGTTAATTAAATCTGTGTTTGGTTGTGGCGCAACCCAATCCCAACGTGGTTTGCCTGCTTCTTTTGCAAATTCTTTGATTGCTTCAATCACAACTTGTTGTTGTTGATGACCGAATACTACCGCCGCTAACATTTGTTCTTCAGTTAAAATATCAGCTTCAGATTCAACCATTAATACGGCTTTGTCAGTACCTGCAACTACTAAGTCTAAACGGCTTTGTTTTTGTTCAGCCATGGTTGGATTTAATACGAATTGGTTGTCGATAAAACCAACGCGCGCTGCACCGATAGGGCCATTGAAAGGTACGCCAGATAAGGTTAATGCTGCAGAAGCACCAATCATTGCCACTAAGTCTGGGCTGATTTGCGGGTTTACAGAAACCACAGTTGCCACAACTTGGATTTCGTTGAAGAAACCTTCTGGGAATAATGGACGAATTGGACGGTCGATTAAACGTGCAATTAAAGTTTCGCCTTCAGATGGACGACCTTCACGTTTGAAGAAACCACCAGGGATTTTACCCGCTGCATAAGTACGCTCTTGGTAGTTTACGGTTAATGGGAAGAAGTCTTGACCTTCTTTCACATCTTTTTTAGCAACAACAGTCACGAATACCGTGGTATCGTCCATGCTTGCCATCACCGCAGCAGTTGCTTGACGTGCAATCGCGCCGGTTTCTAGAGTAACGGTATGTTGACCGTATTTAAATTGTTTAACAATTGGATTCACAATGTTTTCCTTCAAAATAATATTTAAAACAAAGCTTTATTTTCCAGATTGCGACTAGCAAAAGAAATCTCTCGAAAAAATGACCGCACGTTAGTCGTTTAAAAATTTCTTTTGATAGCCGCACGCTAATGCAGAAAATAAAGCCCGCTTATTATACAGAGTTTTAAATTTATTGGTAACTTTATTTAATATAAGCAACTTGTTATCATATTCTCATACAAATACATACGTAAGGAGACACTATGATTATCAGTGCATTAAATAACCCAAATTTCAAAGTGGGTTTACCAAAAGTTATCGCGGACATTTGCGATCATCTCAACACGTTAGATCTTGAAGCATTAGAAAATGGTCGTCATGATTTAAGCGATCAAGTTTATATGAATGTCATGGAATTTGATACGGTTGAAGCGGATAGCAAACAAGCTGAACTTCACCACAAATATCTAGATATTCAATTACTTATTCGTGGCGAAGAAAATGTTGAAGTAAGCGCGACTTATCCAAATCTCAGCTTATACGATGAATATCGTGATGCCGATGATTACCAACTTACCCCGCAAATTGAAGATAAAAGCACGGTAACACTTTTACCAAAAATGTTTGCTGTTTTCTTCCCTTATGAACCACATAAACCTGGTTGCACCGTAAACGGCAAATCAAGCTTTGTGAAAAAACTGGTGGTGAAAGTACCAGTCGAATTGATTTAATTATTTCGATTCATTAAATCAAAAGTGCAGTCAGAAATTTGTGTGTTTTTCTGACCGCACTTTTTTATTATTTAATTACCGTAATTGACCATTTGGCATCATCAATTTGCTCGAAGTTTGTCACTTCATAGCCTTCTTCAGCCGCCCAAGCGGGAATGGCTTCAGTGGCTTGTGTGCAGTCGAATTCAATTTCTAGGCCATCGCCTTTATTTAATTTAGCCATTGCTTCCTTGGCTTCAACGAGAGGAAATGGGCAAACAAGGCCGAGTGTTGGTAATTTTACGATCATATAAACTCCTTATGATGCTTTTGTTAATTTTAAACGTTGTGGACGGATAATGGTGAAGTAGGCGGCCACCCAAGTGCCGAGAATCATCAATGGCAATGAGACCCAACCTTGCCAAGAGAAAAAGGCGGTTTCGACTAAGCCATTACCGATAGAGCAGCCACCCGCAAGGGTTGCGCCGATGCCCATGAGAATACCGCCGAGTCCGCTGCGTAGAATCGTGGTGGCATCCGGTACGCGGACACGGAATTCATTGCTTGCTTTAGCGCCGATGAATGACCCAATAAAAATCCCTAAGACTAAGAATACGCCCCAGTTAATAAATTTACCGTCGCCAGTAACGAGGAATTGCATAATATTAGCTGATGGGCCAGTGATCCCAAGTCCGAACTCACGACCAGTAGCAACACTGAGTGGCCAAGCGGCAAGTGCGATTAATCCGATTAAGACTGCAGAGAAAAATGGGTGCCAGCGTTTTTCAAATAATAAGTGGGCAAGTCCCGTTTTCTTTGGTTTTAATGCCGCGACTTTTGCGCTTGGTTTGCTGAGATGTTTGTATACATAGAAAGCTGTCACTAAAGTTAATAATGCGACTAACCACCAAGGTGAAATGCCGAATGTATCGTAAATATTGCGTTGTTCGATATTGATGCTACGTAAAGTTTTATTGAATTCCCCTAATGGGCCAGTACGCATGATGGCACTTAATAACATATAAGTGAATAAAGCAACCCAACTGCCGACTAAGCCTTCTGCAGCGCGGTACCATGTACCTGTCGCACAACCGCCAGCAAGAACAATACCAATACCAAATACAAATGCACCGATAATCACCGCTAAAAAGGCAAAATTTTCAGCCGGATCGACATTTAATACACCGATTTCTTTTAAGAGGAAGAACCCAATGGATTGCACGGTAATCGCCAATAGAAGGGCAACAAACATTTTGTTATTTTTGGTGACATACATATCGCGAAATGCGCCAGTAATACAAAAGCGCCCACGCTGCATCACAAATCCGAGTAAAATTCCGCAAAGTAATCCGGTTAAAAGCATAAATATTCCTTTCTTTTAAAACTAAGTAGAGCAGTATTTTCTAAAAAAATAAGAAGATGACGCCAATAACTTTTAGCTAGAAAATATGTTTTTTTGATATAAAAAAGTGCGATCAGAAATTTGTGTGTTTTTCTGACCGCACTTTATCGTAAGTTACCACGCTATTAAGGACAGGGTTTACTCACCATAATTTCAATCACTTGGCGATCGATATGGTGCATACTCTTAGACGCAATCGAACATAGATTATCGATGGTGCGATCGAGATCGTGTTCAACAATGCCTTCATTACCCGTAACATGGGTTTCATCCATCGCCATAAGTACTGATTTATAGCCAGATGCTACGCTGGTGGATACTTTCATGGCACAGCTATTGGATGCACCGTCACAGATAATGCCACTGATATCGCCGATCATACTGCAAATCCCCATGCTTACTGTTTCGAATTTGCCCGTAAGTAAATAGGCGATACCTGCACAGCTTCCCATTGATGCGGTTGTTACTGCACAAAGGGCAGACAGCTTGGGTAATTTACTGTGGATATAAATGGCCATTAAATGTGATAAGAAGAGCGCGCGGAGACGTTTTTCTTCACTCACGTTTAAATAATCGGCGACTACAACCACGGGCATAGTCGCGGCAATACCTTGATTGCCTGAACCAGAATTGCTCATTGCTGGAAATGTAGCCCCACCCATACGGGCATCGGAGGCTGCAGTGGTTTCGATCATGATTTTACTGAGTAAATCATCTGACATTAAACCACTACCAACTTGTTTGCGTAACGTTCTGCCAATGTGTAAGCCGTAATTTTCACGTAATCCTTCGTTAGACAGTGCACGATTGAGCGCAGCAGCCTGTCCGATAAAGCGGATTTTATCGAGCTCAACTTCACAAGAAAATTCAAAGATTTCACGTGCGCTCACCTGTTTGAAAATATCATAAGGATCGCAATCAGCACATTCATCGTGTTCTTTTTCAAAAACAACTTTGCCATTTTTTTCAATTAAAATGATGTTTGTGTGTTGATCTTGAATGGCTACTTTTACTCGGTCATTATCCGCAAACAACACGGCTTCCGAATATAAAATATGATCGGTTTGATGAATATCCACATTCACGAGCTTTTTATCAAGCATCGCTTTAGCTTGAGATACTTGTTCTGGCGTGATGTGCTTTAACACTTCCAACTCACCCTCAGGATCACCGCCTAAAGCACCAATTGTTGCAGCAATAGGCAAGCCCACCATGCCCGTTCCCGGTACTGCAACGCCCAATCCATTTTTCATTAAGTTTGGTGATACTTTAGCTTCAATACGTTCCGGTGTTTTGCCTAAATATTTAGCCGCAGTTGCTGCAGCAAGCGCCAAAGAGATAGGTTCAGTACAGCCAAGTGCCGGAACCACATCGCGTTCTACAATTTGAATTAATGGTTTTTCGATTTCGTTGAGCCTTTTTTGATTCATAAAATTCTTTTTAATTTGTTAAATACTGTCTTCTTTCTCTATGACTAATATGCGCGCTTCACCTTGTGGATGAGCAACATGTTCGGTACCGATACCCGCATAAAAAATATCACCTGTATGGAGCAATACGGTTTTCTCTTGGCCGTCTTCTTTGTAGCGCATTTCCACCGTACCATCCATGACAGCAAAGACTTCTTCACCGTCATTGATATGCCATTTGTAAGGCTTATCTGTCCAGTGAAGACGCACGGAAATACCATTCATATTGGTAATATCGAGGGCTTCCCAAGCTCGTTCTGCCGTAAAGTGCTGACTTTTAATAACTTTATTCATGACTAAATTCCTTAGTGTGCCTCATCCCAGTTCGTACCTTGACCTACTTCTACAATCAATGGCACCACTAAATCGGCTGCGATTTCCATTTGTGTTTTGATGAGCTCGCTATAAAACGCGACTTTTTCTGACCGCACTTCAAACACTAATTCATCATGCACCTGCATAATCATTGCGATATCGGGATCGTTTTGTAGTGTTTGATCTAATTGAATCATGGCTCGTTTAATAATGTCTGCGGCAGTACCTTGCATTGGTGCATTGATCGCTACACGTTCGGCGGCTTTACGGCGCATACCGTTAGAGGAGTTAATATCCGGCAGATATAAACGACGGCCGAATAGGGTTTCCACATAGCCTTGGACTTTGGCCTTTTCACGAATATCGTGCATAAAGGTTTGTACGCCTGGATAGCGTTTGAAATATAAATCCATATAGCTTTGGGCATCCGCACGGCCAATACCAAGTTGGCGCGATAAACCAAAGGCTGACATACCATAAATTAAACCGAAGTTAATTGCTTTAGCATTGCGGCGTTGTTCGGATGTTACTTCATCTAGTGCGACACCAAAGATTTCTGCTGCGGTAGAGCGGTGAATATCTTTGCCTTGGGTAAAGGCGTTAATTAAGCCCTGATCTTGTGATAGGTGCGCCATAATGCGCAGCTCGATTTGAGAATAGTCGGCCGCAACAACGGTAAAGCCTTCGCGCGCAATAAATGCCTGGCGAATACGACGGCCTTCTTCATTACGAATCGGAATGTTTTGCAGATTCGGATCACTTGATGAAAGACGACCGGTGGCTGTCACCGCTTGATGGTAGGAAGTATGCACTCGACCCGTTTGCGGATTCACCATTTGCGGCAATTTGTCAGTGTAGGTGGATTTTAGTTTGCTGAGACCACGATGTTCTACCAACACTTTCGGCAATTCATGACTAAATGCCAGTTCCTCCAACACTTCCTCGTTGGTGGATGGCGCGCCTTTTGGTGTTTTTTGAATGACTGGTAAACCTAATTTATCAAACAAAATTTCCTGTAATTGTTTGGTTGAGGCCAAATTAAATGGCTGCCCCGCCAAGACATAGGCTTGTTCTTCTAATTCACTTAAACGGTTAGCGATTTCGTTAGATTGTAGGAATAGTGCATCGCTATCAATTAAGACACCACGACGTTCCATACGGGAAAGTACGCCTAACAATGGCAATTCCATTTCTTTAAAGAGTTTTTCAAGAGTTGGTTCTTTAGAAAGTTTTTCCCATAGCACTTGCTGCAGTTTCATTGTCACATCTGCATCTTCCGCAGCGTACTCGGCGGCTTGTTCCAACGGAATCTGGTTAAAAGTCAGCTGATTTTTACCTTTGCCTGCAATCTCTTCAAAACTGATGGTTTGATGTCCTAAATAACGTTTCGCCAGATCGTCCATATTGTGGCGACCAGTGCTGTTGAGCACATAGGACTCCAACATGGTATCGAAAGCCACACCTTGCACATCAATGCCATTACGGGCAAAGATGGTGAGGTCGTACTTGAAGTTTTGCCCGACTTTTTGAATAGCAGGATTTTCTAAAACCGGTTTTAACAACGTAAGTGCGGTTGTTTTTTCGAGAGTTTTTGGTGCGCCTAAATAATCTAATTGTAGCGGTAAATAAGCGGCTTCACCGTTTTCTAATGCAAAGGAAATACCGACCAAGTTGGCGGTCATATAATCTAAATTATCGGTTTCAGTATCTAGCGCAAAAAGTTTGGCTTGATTGAGTTTTTCCACCCAACGATTTAAATCGGCTTCGGTGAGCAAGGTTTCATAACGGCTACGATCAATTTGAATTGCTGGCAATGCTTCATCGTCATTATTTTGAGCAAGCGCAGGCGTAGCTTGATAGTGATTAATCTTGGTCGGTTGTTCGTTGTTATTGGTGATGGAATCAGCACCATTCATCACTTCATTGAGCCAACGCTTAAACTCATAACGGCCGAAATATTCAGTGAGTTGATCGTTATTGCTTGCGCCAAGAGTGAGTTGCTCTGGGGTAATATCGAGGGCGACATCGGTTTTGATCGTAGCAAGGCGATAGGATAAATCGGCCATTTCTTTTTCAGCCAATAATTTATCACCTAATTTTTTTGCCCCTCGAATTGGTAATTCAGCCACTTTGTCTAAGTTGGCATAAATTTCTGCCATGCTGCCGATACCCTGCAAGAGACCAAGTGCCGTTTTTTCACCCACACCCGCTACGCCTGGAATATTATCGGCGCTATCGCCCATTAGCGCTAAGTAATCGATGATGAGTTCTGGTGGAATACCGTATTTTTCAATCACAGCCTCGCGATCCAATAGGGTATTATTCATGGTGTTGATCAACATAATGTTGTCATCCACTAGCTGAGCCATGTCTTTATCGCCGGTGCTGATCAAGACTTTTTGATTGGCTTTGGAGGCGGCTACCGCTAAGGTACCGATGACATCGTCAGCCTCCACGCCTTCAATGACTAAAAGAGGAATGCCAAGGGCGCGGATAATATCGTGTAACGGCTGAATTTGTTTACGCAGATCGTCTGGCATCGGTGGACGATGGGATTTATATTGTTCAAACATTTCATCACGGAAAGTTTTGCCCTTTGCATCAAAGACTACCGCAATATGGCTCGGTTGCACTTGCGAAATCAGGCTTTTGAGCATATTTAATACACCGTACATGGCGCCAGTCGGTTCACCGGCAGAATTGGTGAGTGGCGGAAAGGCATGAAAAGCACGATATAAATAAGATGAACCGTCCACTAGGACTAATGGATTAGGAGCGATAGTTGGCATAAATATTCCGTTCAAAAATAATGAAAAGTGTCGCATTATAGCGTAAATTGCGAAATGGGGCGAACGGATAAAGTGCGGTCAATTAAACGTAAAAAGTATGACGAAGGCATTTGGCTGTGGCATAATAGGATTACTTGAGCATTCAACATAAGGGAATAACATGTCATTAAAACTGGTTGAAGTTGTTGTATTAGGGCAAGTGCTGCGCTTGAATGTCCCTGCAGAACAAGAAGAGATTTTGCGTCAAGCGGCGCGTAATTTAGATCTTCAAGTGTCTGAAATGAAAGAGCGTACAGGTTTATTACAATTAGACCGTGTGCTTTCTATTGTTGCCTTGAATTTAAGTTTTGAATTAACCCAAGAAAAAAATAAAAATGCCCAGATTGAAAACGTGTTATGTACGCGAATTCAGCAGTTAGATCATTCTTTAGAGAATGCATTAGGTGGGCGTTCCATCGTAGATTAAATAAAAAAGAACCGCATGTTGAAAGTGCGGTTCTTTTTTTATGTGTTTTTAATCAGGCGTGTAATAGAGTTTACCAATTTCAATTTTTTGTCGCCCTGTTTCTTCACGCCATTTATTGCTGTCTCGTAAAGAATAAACACAGCCACAATATTCCTGTTGATAAAAACGTTCACGCTTACTGATTTCGATCATGCGTTGCGATCCTCCAGCTTTACGCCAGTTATAATCCCAATAAATCACATCATCATATTTTTCAGCCGCACGGTGACCACAACCGTTGATTTGGTCCATATCTTTCCAACGGGAAATGCCAAGGCAGCTGGTAAATACAGGGAAACCATGTTCATGAGCATATTCAGCCGCTTTTTCAAAACGCATATCAAAACACATGGTGCAACGGATACCACGTTCAGGTTCCCACTCCATGCCTTTTGCGCGATCAAACCATTGTTGGCGATCGTAGTCTGCATCAATAAACGGAATCCCGAATTTTTGGGCAAATCGGATGTTTTCTTCTTTACGAATTAAATATTCTTTCAATGGATGAATATTCGGGTTGTAAAAATAAATCGTAAACTCAATACCTGAGGCCAAAATGGCTTCCATCACTTCACCCGAACAAGGCGCACAGCAAGAGTGGAGAAGTAGCTTATTATGCCCTTCAGGTAATTCGAGTTTTTCACGAATAAAAGGCGCATTGGGATCCTTACGCACTTTTTGTTTACGCGGTTTTTGAAATTTAGGTTGAAAATCGACCGCACTTTGCGGTTGAATTTGTTCTTCAGTCATATTAATAAGTTCGGTCTACCGATAAATAAGCCAGTGAAATTAAGGCTTTTTTGTATTCGCTTTCAGGTAATAAGGCAATAGCATCCACGGCTTTTTTCGCTTCTTGTTTCGCACGATCCATCGCGTAATCAAGGGATTTGTGTTCAGCCATGATCGCAAGTACTTCATCAATCGCATCACGTTTTCCGCCTTGTTCAATGGCTTCGCGAATAAGTGCGGCTTGTTGTGGATTACCATGACGCATTGCGTGTAATAAAGGAAGAGTAGGTTTACCTTCGGCGAGGTCGTCACCCACATTTTTGCCTAATGCTGCAGCATTTGCGCTGTAATCTAGCACGTCATCTACTAATTGGAATGCGGTACCAAGATAACGACCATATTCTTGAAATGCGGTTTCAATTGATTTTTCAGCGCCCGCAACAATCGCCACAGATTGTGCTGCCACTTCAAATAAGCGTGCCGTTTTACTATAAATCACACGCATATAGCTTTCTTCTGTGGTATCGGGATCATTCACGTTCATCAATTGTTGAACTTCACCTTCCGCCAACACGTTGGTGGCGTCCGCCATAATGCGAAGAATATCTAGCGATTGTAACTGCGCCACTAACTGGAAGGCGCGAGTATAAATGAAGTCACCCACTAATACGCTAGCCGCATTACCAAAGGCAGAGTTTGCTGTTGCGCGGCCACGACGCATATCCGATTCATCTACCACATCATCATGTAATAAAGATGCAGTGTGAATAAATTCAACAAAGGTAGCACAAGTGGCCACTTTATCGCTTTCGTAGCCTAATGCACGTGCCGCTAAAACCGCAATAAGTGGTCGAATACGTTTTCCGCCACCTTGTACAATATAAAAACCAAGCTGATTAACCATCGGCACATCGGAGTTAATTTGTGCTAAAATAGCTTGGTTGACTTTCTGCATATCCGCATCTGTTAATGCTTGGATTGCATGCATATCCATTAAATCTTGTTTGTTCATCTTCATTTGCTTCGATGGTTGTGTATATAAAAGAAAAGTGCGGTGAATTCTACCCGATTTTTCAGGGTTTTTGAAATTAAGCTCGAGGAAAAGCGCTTTTTTTTATTTTATTGCAAATAAGTGCTTGCGATCGAGTTGTTTTTTCCGTAGAATTTGCGACCTATTTATATGAATTTTGAAGTGCGGACCGAAAATAGTAACGGAGAAGCACAATTTATAGCGGAGTATTTATGTACGCAGTTTTCCAAAGTGGCGGTAAACAACACCGTGTGAGCGAAGGTCAAGTAGTTCGTTTAGAAAAACTTGAACTTGCAACTGGCGCAACAGTTGAGTTCGACTCAGTGTTGATGGTCGTTAATGGTGAAGATGTTAAAATTGGTGCACCAGTAGTAGCTGGCGCGAAAGTAGTGGCTGAAGTTGTGGCACAAGGTCGTGGCGATAAAGTTAAAATCGTTAAGTTCCGTCGTCGTAAACACAGCCGTAAACAACAAGGTCATCGTCAGTGGTTCACAGAAGTGAAAATCACTGGGATTCAAGCATAATTTCAGAGGAGATCAAGTAGATGGCAACTAAAAAAGCTGGTGGTTCAACTCGTAACGGTCGTGATTCTGAAGCTAAACGCCTTGGTGTTAAACGTTTCGGTGGCGAATCTGTATTAGCAGGTAGCATCATTGTACGTCAACGTGGTACTAAATTCCACGCAGGTAACAACGTAGGTATGGGTCGTGACCACACCTTATTTGCTACCGCTGACGGTAAAGTAAAATTTGAAGTTAAAGGCGAGAAAAGCCGTAAATACGTAAGTATTGTAACTGAATAATTTTACATCTGATTTGATAAACGCCCCGCATTATCTGTGGGGCGTTTTCTTTTTTATCAGTAATTTACAATCATCAATCACATTTGTTATTCTGGCACTATTACTTATCTTGATATTTCTTAGTCGAAATTTATCTTAATTCCTAACCGCACTTTAGTAAAATAAAGGAAGATATCATGAAACAACAACCGCTTTTAGGTTTTCTCTTCGCTTTAATTACGGCGATGGCGTGGGGATCTTTACCTATTGCGTTAAAACAGGTTCTATCAGTGATGACACCACAAACGATCGTTTGGTATCGATTTGCGGTAGCTTCTCTTGCACTATTGATTCTGTTAGGGTACAAGAAAAAACTGCCACAATTTTCGAAAGGTGGTCGTTTCATTTGGCTTGTACTCATCGGTGTAGCAGGGTTAGCGGGTAATTTCTTTTTATTTAATAGCTCACTTAATTTTATCGATCCTTCTTCAGCTCAAATTTTTATTCATTTTTCTTCTTTTGGTATGTTAATTTGCGGTATTTTTGTCTTTAAAGAAAAGCTCGGATTACATCAAAAGATTGGTTTAGGTTTATTATTGGCTGGGTTGGTGCTTTTCTTCAATGATAAGCTTGAGGTGTTTAAAGGAGAGAGTGGTTATTTAACAGGTGTCTTACTCAGCCTGACTGCTTCATTAGTTTGGGTTGCTTATGGTATGGCACAAAAGCTCATGCTCCGTCGTTTTAGTTCGCAACAAATTTTATTAATGATGTATTTCGGCTGTCTTTTAGTCTTTACACCTGTAGCTGAATTTTCACAAGTGAGTAACCTCACCCCGTTTGCATTCGGTTGTTTTGTTTATTGCTGCTTGAATACGTTATTTGGTTATGGGGCTTATGCTGAGGCGCTTAATCGTTGGGAGGTTTCTAAAGTAAGCGTAGTGATAACCTTAGTACCACTCTTTACCATTTTCTTTGCACATCTTGCCCATTATGTGAGCCCTGAGAATTTTGCCGCGCCAGAATTAAATATGATTAGCTATATTGGGGCGTTTGTTGTAGTATGCGGAGCAATTTTGTCGGCAATCGGACATAAGTTATTACCGCAATCAAAGTAAAGTGCGATTAAATATTGGAGAGTTTTTATGAAATTTATTGATGAAGCCCTGATTCGAGTGGAAGCAGGGGATGGTGGAAACGGTTGTGTGAGTTTCCGCCGTGAAAAATTTATCCCTAAAGGCGGCCCAGATGGTGGCGATGGTGGCGATGGCGGTGATGTTTATTTGGTTGCAGACGAAAACTTAAATACTTTGATCGATTATCGCTTTACGAAACGTTTTGCTGCAGAGCGTGGTGAGAACGGACACAGTTCAGATTGTACCGGTCGCCGTGGTAAAGATATTACGTTACGTGTGCCAGTGGGAACGCGTGCAATTGATAATGACACCAAAGAAGTGCTTGGCGATTTAACGAAGCATGGTGCCAAAATGTTAGTAGCGAAAGGTGGTTATCATGGTTTAGGTAATACGCGTTTTAAATCTTCAGTGAACCGTGCGCCTCGCCAAAAAACCATGGGTACACCAGGGGAAAAACGCGATTTATTATTAGAATTAATGCTTCTTGCGGATGTCGGGATGCTAGGTTTACCGAATGCAGGTAAGTCTACCTTTATTCGTGCCGTTTCAGCCGCAAAACCAAAAGTCGCTGATTATCCATTTACTACTTTAGTGCCAAGTTTAGGCGTAGTGAAAGTTGATGAGAGCCATAGCTTTGTGGTGGCAGATATTCCTGGATTGATTGAAGGTGCATCAGATGGCGCTGGTTTAGGGATTCGTTTCTTAAAACACTTGGAACGTTGTCGTGTGTTAATTCATTTAGTGGATATTAACCCAATTGATGAATCCGATCCTGCAGATAATATTGCGATCATCGAGTCAGAATTATTCCAATATAGCGAAAAATTAGCAGATAAACCTCGTTGGTTAGTCTTCAATAAAATTGATACGATGACTGAAGAAGAGGCGCATGAACGTGCTCAAGAGATTACCGAACGTCTTGGTTGGGAAGAAGGGTATCACCTTATTTCTGCCGCAACCGGTAAAAATGTGCCACCACTTTGTCGTGATATTATGAATTTCATTGAAGCAAATCCACGCGACGCTGAAGTGGAAGAAAATAAACCAGAAGAAGTGAAATTCAAATGGGAAGACTACCATCAAGAACAGCTTGCTGAACATCAATTTGATGATGAAGATGACGACTGGGATGATTGGGACGAAGAAGATGAAGAAGGCGTTGAGTTTATTTACAAACCTTAATGCCTAAATGAAAAAAAGAGCGGAAATTTGACCGCTCTTTTTTTATTGGGGTTAACCTTTCTTTTTCCCACCTTGGCGCGCTTTAAAGCGAGGGTTGGTTTTCGAAATGACATAAACGACACCGTGGCGGCGAACAATTTTGCAGCCAGGACGGTTTTTAGCACTTTTTAGCGAAGATAATACTTTCATTGAATATTCCTATTTTGATTTAAATGCACCAAATTTACCATAGCGGTTTGCAAATTCACTTGCACGACCTTCATTCCCAATTTGACGGGTTTTACCGGTATAAAATGGGTGAGAAGCAGATGAAGTATCACACATAAATACAGGGTATTCATTACCATCTTCCCATTTCATGGTGTTGTTAGTTTTAGCGCAAGAACGGATTAGAAAGCCTTGTTTCGCATTGGAATCGTAAAATAAAACGGTACGATAATTTTCAGGGTGAATGCCTTTTTTCATTAGAACTCCTTATATGACGGAAATAATTAGGCGAAGATACTAATTTAAAAGAGAATGATTATCAATGTACTTTTATTCATAGCCATGAGAATTTTTTTCATATTGAGAAAAAGAAAAATGCCTTTCGATTGAAAGGCATTTTGTCTGTTTGGTCGGAGAGTTATCCACGATGCGCATTTTTCATAATACGCTCTTTCGCCACTTTCCATTCACGTTCTTTAATATCATCACGTTTATCATGTTGTTTTTTACCTTTCGCAAGACCGATTTTGATCTTTGCCCAAGGGCCTTTCCAATAAAGAGAAAGGGCAACAATGGTAAAACCATCACGGCTTGATTTACCGAAAAGATTATCTAGTTCACGTTTATTCAATAAAAGCTTACGTGTACGCGTCGGATCGCAAACCACGTGGGTCGAGGCCAAGCTTAATGGTTGAATGGTCGCACCAAATAAATAGGCTTCACCATTTTTAAAAATGATATAGCTGTCGCTGATATTGGCTTTACCAGCACGCATTGATTTTACTTCCCAACCTTGTAATTCAAGGCCAGCTTCAATTTCATCTTCAATAAAATATTCGTGTCTAGCTCGTTTGTTTAAGGCAATGGTGTTGGAGCCGACTTTGACTTTCTTTTTGGTCATTGGTATCCGTTGTTCATTAATCGTAAATTGGCGTTGATTTTACCGAATCTCTCCGTGGATAGCAAAAAACAAAAGGCTGATTTGATTCAGCCTTTTATTACTAAATGATCGATTATTCTTCTAATTCACCACAGAAACGATAGCCTTCACCATGCACGGTAGCAATAATTTCTGGTGTATTAGGATGATCTTCAAAATGTTTCCGAATGCGGCGAATTGTTACATCCACAGTACGATCTTGTGGTTTTAATTCGCGTCCTGTCATTTTTAGCAATAATTCTTCGCGAGTTTGCAATTTTCCTGGGTTTTCACAGAAATGCAACATGGCACGAAATTCACTACGCGGTAGCTTAAACTCAGTGCCTTCAGGTGTAATTAAATTATGACTATTTAAATCCAGTGTCCAACCATTAAAACGATAGTTCTCACGTTGTAAATGGGCCTCTTTGCCATTTAATGTCATGGTACGATGCAATAAATTTCTTGCACGAATGGTGAGTTCTCTTGGGTTAAATGGCTTAGTGAGATAATCATCGGCTCCGATTTCTAAACCTAAAATTTTATCGACTTCATTATCTCTCCCCGTGAGAAAAATCAGAGGGATAGGTGTTTTTTCACGTAATTCACGCCCCAGTAATAAACCATTTTTACCAGGTAAGTTGATATCTAATACGATGAGATTGACCGTTTCTGAGTTTAACTGACGATACATTTCCGCACCATCTTGTGCTTGTAATACCTCATAGCCCTCAGCTTCAAAAATTCCTCTTAACGTATTACGGGTTACCGCTTCATCTTCCACGATGAGAATTTTTGGGGTAGCCATTCATTGCTCCTTGTTATACTTCGTTATGGGCATATTCTATAATTGTAACATTGCTGTAACAACAGAAATGTGCAGTCATTGTTTAAATTACATTTAATTTTATGATCTAAGTCATAAATTATTAACATTCCGCTTATCTATGCTAGAATTTTAGCAGGAACATTAGTTGGAACTTTATGATGAAACGAATTCTTCTTTTTTTATTTTTTATTTTTACCGCACTTTCCACTCAAGCCGGTCTTTTTGATAAGAAACCGGCTTTCTTGCCAGTGGATGAAGCTTTTCAATTTTCAGCTGCGAAAAGCGATAATCGAGAAAATGTGATCGTTAATTGGTCGATTGCCGAAGGGTATTATCTCTATCAAGAGAAAATTTCCGTGAAGATCAACCAAGAGGAAACCTCATCATTTGATATGCCGACATTTTCTATTTCACCCGAAGATTATAACGATCCTTATTTTGGCTTGATGAAGATTTTCAAAAAGCCTGTGCAAGCTATTTTTAAAGTGAGTCAGCCGCCATTAAAAGCAGAAGATGTGGTTGAGATTGCTTATCAAGGTTGTACTGAGGGCTTTTGTTATCCCCCTGAAGTGAAAGAAATTAAAGTTGCAGATTTGCCGATTGCACAGGTTGCCAATACTGAAAAAACATCGGAAAAATCGACCGCACTTTCAGCACAACCTAAAGCTGAGCAAGACCGTTTAGCGGAAAGTTTATTTAACAGTAAATATGCCGTATTTGGCTTTTTCTTATTGGGCTTAGGTTTGGCCTTTACCCCTTGTGTGTTACCCATGCTGCCGTTGCTTTCAGCGATTGTGATTGGTCAAAATCAACGCCCTAATATGTGGCGCGCTTTCGCATTAAGCTTTGTGTATGTGCAGGGAATGGCGTTGACTTATACCTTGCTGGGCTTGATTGTGGCTGCAATTGGTTTGCCATTCCAAGTCGCTTTACAACATCCTTATGTGATGATTGGCTTATCAATCATCTTTGTCTTGTTAGCATTGTCGATGTTCGGCCTATTTACCTTACAGCTCCCAAGTTCCTTACAAACAAAACTGTCTTTACTTAGTCAACAGCAAAAAGCCGGCGCCTTTGGTGGCGTGTTCTTAATGGGGATGATTGCGGGGCTTGTGGCTTCGCCTTGTACATCTGCACCGCTTTCTGGCGCATTGCTTTACGTGGCGCAGAGTGGTGATTTATTCACTGGTGCAATTACGCTTTATCTGCTTGCATTAGGGATGGGCGTACCGCTGATTTTAATCACGTTATTTGGGAATAAAATCTTACCTAAATCAGGCATGTGGATGGAAACTGTTAAAAAGCTCTTTGGCTTTGTGATGCTCGCGTTACCGGCATTCTTAATTTCTCGTATTTTGCCGGATGAATGGACTCCAAGATTATGGGCGATGTTGGGTACCGCATTTTTCATTTGGTTTGCTTTTCAAATGCCGAAAAATGGCACTGGTTGGGTATTCCGAATTCTCTTTTTAGTGGCAGCCATGATTAGTGTTAAACCGCTTCAAACTTGGGTTTGGGGTGAAAGCCAAGCACCAAGTGGGGTCGAAAATAAGGCGGTTTCTCATGTTGAATTTAAGAAAGTGAAAAGCGAAGCTGAATTACAACAAGCACTTGCTGAAAATAACAAACCACTTGTGATGCTCGATCTTTATGCGGATTGGTGTGTGGCGTGTAAAGAGTTTGAAAAAGAAACATTTAGTGATCCAAGTGTACAAAAAGCCTTTGGTGACATGCTGCTTCTTCAAGTCGATATGACAAAAAACTCCGAAGAAAACCGCGCTTTAATGACAAAATATAAAGTGTTAGGTTTACCGACAATTTTATTCTTTAACCAAGATGGAAAAGAAATTGAAGGCAGTCGTGTTAATGGATTCATGCCAGCTGTTGAATTTTTACAATGGATTGAGAAAATCAGCAAAGCGTAAGATTATTTCCTAATAGTAAAAAGTCTTTTTCGATTCGAGGTATTGTTTGGCTTTGAGTTAATCATTAATATACGGCCCGTTCTCAAATCACTTTTTATTAGGAAAACTTTATGAAAAACTTAGAAAAATACTCTCCGTATGTTTTAGCTTTATTACGTATCGTCGCTGCGTATATGTTTATCTTACACGGCACAGCGAAATTCTGGGAATTCCCAATTTCAATGACGGGCGGTAACGGCGCAGTGGGCGATCCAATGATGATCGTCGGTGGAGTAATCGAGATTGTTGGTTCAATCCTATTAATTTTAGGCTTATTTGTTCGCCCGGCGGCATTTATCCTTTCGGGTCAAATGGCTTATGCATATTTCTTTATGCACGTTGCAGGTAAAGGGAATTTATTATTCCCAATCGCGAACGGTGGTGAGCTAGCTTTACTTTACTCTCTCGTGTTCTTCTATTTTGTGTTTGCGGGTGCCGGTGCATTTTCTTTAGATAACCGCAAACGCTAATCACATTATTCACACTGTTAGGTTGCCCGCATTTTGCGGGCTTTTTTGTTTTTTAAACCTCCTAATAAGCAGTCGAACGTTGAAGTGCGCTTACCAGGAAAATTTTTTCTACATAAACGCAAACGTTTGCGTTATAATTCCCCGCGCTTATTTTTAACCATTTAATTAAAGGAAAATGTAATGACAGATCGTCCAATTCGTCAGGCTTTACTGAGTGTTTCTGATAAAACCGGTATCGTAGAATTTGCTCAAGGCTTAGTACAGCGAGGTGTAAAACTACTTTCCACAGGTGGTACTGCAAAATTGTTGGAGCAACATGGTTTGCCGGTGACTGAAGTATCTGATTATACGGGGTTCCCAGAAATGATGGACGGTCGTGTGAAAACCTTACATCCAAAAGTACATGGCGGTATTCTTGGTCGTCGTGGTACAGATGACGCTATCATGCAGCAACATGGCATTGAAGGCATTGATATGGTCGTTGTGAATTTATATCCATTTGCCGCCACCGTGGCTAAACCTGATTGTACTTTGGCAGAAGCGGTAGAAAATATCGATATTGGTGGTCCAACAATGGTACGTTCTGCCGCGAAAAATCATAAAGATGTGGCGATCGTGGTGAATAATCATGATTTTAACAACATTCTTGCTGAAATGGATAAACACCACAACAGCCTAACAATTGAAACTCGTTTTGACCTTGCGATTAAAGCATTTGAACATACCGCTCAATATGATTCTATGATTGCTAACTACTTTGGACAAATGGTGAAACCGTATCATGTAGCAGAGGAAGAAGACGCAAATGCGAAGTGCGGTCAATTCCCACGTACTTTAAATCTTAACTTCGTGCGTAAACAAACCATGCGTTACGGCGAGAATTCCCATCAAAATGCGGCTTTCTACGTTGATTTAAATGTGAAAGAAGCGAGCGTAGCCACTGCTCATCAACTACAAGGTAAAGCCTTGTCTTACAATAATATTGCAGACACCGATGCGGCACTTGAATGCGTGAAAGAATTTGATGAGCCGGCTTGCGTGATCGTTAAACATGCAAATCCATGTGGCGTGGCTTTAGGTAAAGATATTTTAGAAGCCTACAACCGCGCTTACCAAACCGATCCAACCTCTGCATTTGGCGGCATTATTGCTTTCAACCGTGAATTAGACGAAAAAACCGCGACTGAAATTGTGGAACGTCAATTTGTTGAAGTGATTATTGCACCGAAAGTATCAGCTGAAGCGCAAGAAGTGGTGAAACGTAAGAAAAATGTTCGTTTGCTTGAATGTGGTGAATGGACTTCACGTTCTGAACGTCTAGATTTCAAACGTGTAAACGGCGGTTTATTAGTACAAGATGCGGATTTAGGCATGGTTGGCGTGGATGATTTAAAAGTGGTAAGTAAACGTCAACCAACTGAACAAGAACTAAAAGACTTATTGTTCTGCTGGAAAGTGGCAAAATTTGTGAAATCTAATGCCATTGTTTACGCCAAAGATAATCAAACTATCGGCATTGGTGCTGGCCAAATGAGTCGCGTATATTCTGCGAAGATTGCAGGGATTAAGGCACAGGATGAAGGTTTAACCGTAGCCGGTTGTGTGATGGCATCTGATGCATTCTTCCCATTCCGTGACGGTATTGATGCAGCGGCAAAAGTGGGAATTCAATGTGTTATCCATCCAGGTGGTTCAATGCGCGATCAAGAAGTCATCGATGCAGCGGATGAACATAATATGGTGATGGTATTAACTGGAATGCGTCATTTTAGACATTAATTTATCTAACTATCCCCTCTTTAGCAAAGAGGGGGAATTACAGGAAAAAATAGCCGCACTTTTTTAAATTAGGCATACGCAAGGACTATAACATGAACATCCTCATCATCGGAAATGGCGGTCGTGAACACGCCTTAGCTTGGAAAGCAGCACAATCTCCATTAGCAGATAAAGTTTTTGTCGCACCGGGTAACGCAGGTACCGCATTCGAACACAAAGTAGAAAACGTGAATATTGCTGCGACAGATATCCCTGCCTTAGTGAAATTTGCTCAAGATAAACAAATTGGATTAACCATTGTTGGCCCTGAAGCTCCATTAGTGATTGGTGTGGTTAATGCATTTCGTGAGGCGGGATTAAAAATTTTTGGCCCAACTCAAGCGGCTGCACAATTGGAAGGTTCAAAAGCATTTACCAAAGATTTCCTCGCGCGCCACAAAATCCCAACAGCAGAATATCAAAACTTTACCGAAGTTGAGCCAGCGTTAGCGTACTTGCGTGAGAAAGGTGCGCCAATTGTCGTAAAAGCAGATGGTCTGGCGGCGGGCAAAGGCGTAATCGTTGCAATGACATTGCAAGAAGCGGAAGAGGCTGTGCGTGATATGCTTTCTGGCAATGCTTTTGGCGAAGCGGGTAGCCGAGTGGTGATTGAAGAGTTTCTAGATGGTGAAGAAGCCAGCTTTATCGTCATGGTAGATGGTAAAAATGTCGAACCTATGGCAACCAGTCAAGACCATAAACGAGTGGGTGAAAATGATACAGGCTTAAATACTGGTGGCATGGGGGCGTATTCGCCAGCACCAGTGGTAACACCTGAAATTCATGATCGCGTTATGTGTGAAGTGATTTATCCAACGGTCAATGGTATGGCTGCAGAAGGCAATGTTTACACTGGTTTCTTGTATGCAGGACTAATGATCATGCCGAATGGCCAGCCGAAAGTGATTGAATTTAACTGTCGTTTTGGGGATCCGGAAACGCAACCGATTATGCTGCGTCTCGAATCAGATCTCGTTGAGCTTTGCCTTAAAGCTTGTGAGGGAAAATTGGATGAAGTGAAATCCCAATGGAATCCAAAAGCGTCCTTAGGTATTGTGTTAGCCGCGGAAGGCTATCCAGGCGATTATCGTAAAGGCGATGTGATTAGCGGTTTACCACAAAGTGCGGTCGAAAATGAGAAAGTTTTCTTAGCGGGTGTCGCAGAACAAGAAGGTAAATTAGTTACGAATGGCGGTCGCGTACTTTGTGTTACTGCATTAGGCGAAAGCGTATTTGAAGCGCAACAAAAAGCCTTAAAACTCGCGGAGCAAATTCAATGGACTGGACGTTTTTATCGTCGAGATATTGGTCATCGTGCCGTCGCTCGTGAACAATAAAAATTAACTACTTTAATGGTAAAGGCTCGAATGGATTATAAAAATAAGGAATTATGTCGTCTTCGCACAATCAGTTTTTTTCTGACGTTACATAAAGATAAAACGCAATGGGAAGACGCCCTTTATTCGGTAAAACGTGATGTGGATTTGTTATTGCCAGCTGTGCAGAAAGCAGGTTATACCTTGCAATCGATTCGGGTTATTACCAATCCTTTTGGGGAATATTTGGATTTAACCAATTTGCAAACAGCAAAAGCAGATTTGCAGTATTTAACAGAGTTACTGAATAAGTTTAATGAAAGTGGCATTCGTCTTCGATTTGCGATAGGTGCGGCGAGAAATAAAGAGGAAATCGCGTTATTGCCAGAGTTAATCGCAGCTTATGGCGACTTGTGTAATGCTTGTGTTAATGTGCCATTAGATGAAAATGGCGTGTTAGATAATGAACTTATCGAACAATCTGTTTATGCGGTACAACGAATTGCAAATATCACACCACGTGGCGAAGGTAATTTTAACTTTACTGTGAATTTTAACTGCAAGCCATTTATTCCTTATTTCCCCGCCGGTTATCATCTAAGTCATTTGCCAAACAGTTTTGTTATTGGTTTAGAAACACCAGATTTATTAGTTGAAGTATTAAAATCTGTACCAAAGGCTCCTCATAATCAATTTTATGCAGATTGCTATCAAGCTATGTCGCAGGCTCTGCAGTATCACGTAGATGAAATACTAGATATGTTGAGTGCGGTCAAATTGTCGGGCGAATTTGAATTTGCAGGCATTGATAGTTCGGCGGCACCATCGAAAAATTGTGCATCCATGACAAAAGTTTATGAATTAATGGGATTGCCATATTTTGGTGCGGCTGGTTCAGTAGAAGTTTCTGCTTTACTGACAAAAGTTTTTAAATCAATCCAACACGTGCCATTGGTTGGGTTTTCCGGATTAATGTTGGCGGTGACGGAAGATTTAGGTTTAGCCGAAGGGACACAAAAACAAGATTTTGATATTCGTGCTTTACTGACGTATAGCGCAGTATGTGGTATCGGTTTAGATACGGTTCCTGTGGCAGGAAATGCTAAGGCTGAAAGCATAGCGGCGATTATGCGTGATACGGGGACGATGGCATTTCGCTTAAATAAACCGCTAACTGTGCGTTTATTCCCCATTCCGAATAAGGTTGCAGGTGAAATATCAGAATTTGAGAGTGATGATTTATGTAACTGCCGCCTTTTGTGTATTCCGGATTAAATAAAAATTTCCCTACTTTGTTGTGATGAATGTTATCCCTACTGACAATAAAAGGAGTATCTTATGAGAAAGTTAATATTGGGTAGTTTTGTAGCAGTATTATTAACAGGTTGTGCTGGGGCTTCAAATGTTTCACAAAGCTCAACGTTAGATGGCGAATGGATTTGTCATACTATCCCGACGAAAGATAAACAAACTTATGATCGTTTAGATCATTTTGTCTTGAAATCTGATGGAACAGGTGCCTTGCGAGGAATTTCCTACATCGAATTGGATAAAGAAAAAACTATTCGTTATTTAATAAAAGGCAAGGTGAAATGGCAGAGCCAAAATAATGTCTTGAGTTTTGATTTTATCAATCGTTCTATGGTACCGGCTCATAGTAAAAATGTGGCTAAAGTCATCAAGCAAAATAAAGCCCTACAAAAACAAGAAAAAGAAGAGCTGGCTGCATTTTATAGTAAATCTGCCAATCATACAGATATGCCAATTGAGCTGAAAAAAAATGGCAATCAACTTATTCTCGGTAAGGATTATGCGACCTGCCGACGAGTAACAGAGAATGACAAGGACATTCAGTTATTGAATAAGTGGTTTGTAAAGAAATAGGGTCGATTAAGAAAAACAAATACGATTTCAACCGCACTTTATTTTTTAAAGTGCGGGAATCTAATTAATAAAGGAGAATTATGATGAGAAAATTAGTATTAAGTAGTTTTATCGCAGTATTGTTATCGGGATGTGCAACGGCACATCAACAAACGGAACAGGAAAAAGCCTTAGTCGGCGATTGGATTTGTCATGTAAAACCTGCTGCGAAATCCCCTTTACCAGTTGAGCATTTTGATTATGTCACCTATCACGCAGATCAAACTGTGCTTCTACGCGGCATTTCACAGATTGATACAAAAGAAGGCTGGATGCGTTATTTATTGCAAGCTAAAGCTAAATGGCAGGCAAGTGATGGTAAGTTAAGTTATGACTTTACGGATCGTCTATTTAAAACTGCGCATTCACCAGAAGTTGCGAAAATTATTGAACAATCTCCAGAATTTAAAGAATTAGATAAGGAATTTGTTTCACCTTGTAATAACTGCGGTAATCATTTGGATATGAAGATTAAAATGAAAAGCTCAACAAGGATGACAAATTTTAATACCTATACGAAAGAAACCAGCCAATGCCATAAACTGGAAGCTGGCGAGAAAACAAAAGAAGTTAAACTAATTGAGAAGTTAGTGAAAGAAAAAGGCTCGATTTAGATAAATGAATGTTTTTCATTGTAATAATGAAAAATATGATCGAAATTTTTGATTAAGTTTTTACTTGGAAACAGGTAAACTATACACAAATAATTCAAACAACGAGGAAAACACAATGTTTAAAAAAAGTATGAACATCGCTGATTACGATCCGGTTCTATGGCAAGCCATTCAGGGCGAAAATCGTCGTCAAGAAGAGCATATTGAGCTTATCGCATCTGAAAACTATGCGAGCCCACGCGTAATGGAAGCGCAAGGTTCACAGTTTACTAACAAGTATGCTGAAGGCTACCCTGGTAAACGTTACTACGGCGGTTGTGAGTACGCAGACATTGTCGAGCAGTTAGCGATTGATCGTGCTAAAGAGTTGTTTGGTGCGGATTATGTAAACGTACAACCACACTCAGGTTCACAAGCCAATGCGGCGGTATATGGTGCATTAATCAATGCTGGCGATACTATTTTAGGGATGGATTTAGCACACGGCGGGCACTTAACTCACGGGGCGAAAGTGAGCTTCTCCGGTAAAATCTATAATTCTGTACTTTATGGTATCACTGCTGATGGTTTAATCGACTATGAAGATGTGCGTCAAAAAGCATTAGAGCATAAACCAAAAATGATTGTGGCGGGTTTCTCTGCTTATTCTCAAGTTGTAGATTGGAAAAAAATGCGCGAAATCGCCGATGAAGTAGGCGCATATTTATTTGTGGATATGGCGCACGTTGCAGGTTTAATCGCAGCAGGTTTATATCCAAACCCATTACCATACGCACATGTTGTAACAACAACTACCCATAAAACCTTAGGTGGTCCACGTGGTGGGTTAATCCTTTCTTCCTGCGGTGATGAAGAGCTTTATAAACGCTTACAATCTTCTGTTTTCCCTGCAAACCAAGGTGGTCCATTAGTTCACATTATTGCGGCGAAAGCAGTATGTTTCAAAGAAGCATTAGAACCAGCTTATAAAGAATACCAAGCAAACGTAATTAAAAATGCGAAAGCAATGGTGGAAGTGTTTAAACAACGCGGTTATGACGTGGTTTCAAACGGTACAGAAAACCATTTATTCTTAGTGAGCTTCATCAAACAAGGCTTAACCGGTAAAGCGGCTGATGCTGCGTTAGGTAAAGCGAATATCACGGTGAATAAAAACTCAGTACCAAATGACCCACAAAAACCATTTGTGACCTCTGGTATTCGTGTTGGTACACCAGCGGTGACTCGTCGCGGCTTTAACGAACAAGACTGCCGTGAGTTAGCCGGCTGGATGTGTGATGTATTAGATGCATTAGGTAAAGAAAACGAAGAACAAGTGATTGCAGCAACCAAAGAAAAAGTATTGGCAATCTGCAAACGTCTTCCAGTTTACGCATAATGCTGATTCAGCTTTTATTTGTGATGTTAGCGGCGGTAAATATCGCCGCTTATTTTTTAATGTGGAAAGACAAAGTCCGCGCGGTTCGCCACGGTTGGCGAATTTCTGAAAATACCTTTTTTCTATTAAGCCTTCTTGGTGGGTTTATTGGCGTTTATTGCGGGATGAAACGCTTTCGTCATAAAACCAAACACTTTAGTTTTAAATTTGTTGTTATTCTCAGTGCCTTTATTTGGTTGATCTTAATGCCGTATTGGTATTTCTTTCTTGAATAATGTTGAGTACAGAATGACTTTCAGTAATAAAAAAGCCTAGAGAATATCTCTAGGCTTTTTAGTATGCGATTAGACTACTTAAAAATGAGGCGTCGATTTCGACTTTTCTTCACTTGTGAAAGTGTAATTAATCCCAACACAATGATATAGACAGCGAAAATAAATACCAACCATTGCACCATTGTGATGCCGAAAAGTGACCATTGGCTTTCATTACAGCTGCCTGTTGGATTGAACACTGCAGGTAGCCATTTATGGAATGGTAACGTTTCTGGAAAGTTTGGTATAAATTCACATTGTTTCCATGGCGCTGGGTTCATTTGTAAATCAAGGTGACGAATGGAAATCATTAATCCTTTGATTGCACTAAATAAACCCACAATAAGAGCAAGAATGCGGACAATAAGCGAACTAGGGGCTAAGGCACCGATAAAACCAGCAATAAATAACCCTACCATAGCTAAACGTTCGTAAACACAAAGTACGCAAGGTTGTAAACCCATTCCGTATTGAAAGTAAAGTGCGGTCGATTCTAAGGCAAATGCGGAAAATGCCAAAAAGATCCACGCTGAACGTTTAAGGGATAATTGCTTAAAAAAGTCGAGCATTCTTTCTCCTTATGCTTCATTAAATTGGAAGAATTAAGCCAAGGTTTGCAAGCCAAATCGTCATTCCTGGTAGGATAAATTCGATTGCAAGGAAACCAACTAGCGTTAATACGATAGTGTAAGGCAATGCCATGTAGACCATTCTACCATAAGAAAGTTTAATTAATGGCGCAAGTGATGATGTTAATAAGAACAAGAATGCTGCTTGACCGTTTGGTGTAGCGACAGAAGGTAAGTTTGTCCCTGTATTGATTGCTACCGCAAGTAATTCAAATTGGTGCGGTGCAATTGCGCCTGTCGCAAGGGCATGTTTCGCTTCATTGATATAAACTGTTGCTACGAATACGTTATCAGAAATCGCAGAAAGTAAACCATTGAAACCGTAGAATAATGCTAACTGTGTTTTCTCTTCTGAACTTAATACAAAGTGAATAATTGGCGCAAAGAGTTTTTGATCGATAATCACCGCAACGACAGAGAAAAATACGACTAATAATGCAGTGAAAGGTAAACTTTCTTGGAATGCTTTACCAATAGCGTGTTCATCAGTTACACCAGTAAAGGTTGTTGCAAGGATAATCACACTTAAACCAATCATGCCTACAGCCGCTAAGTGGAAGGCTAAACCTAAGATCAACCAAACCGCGATAACCGCTTGGACAGAAAGACGGATCTTATCTTGTTTAGACATTTTTTGTGCGTTTTCACGATCTAAATCCGCTAAGACTTGCCATACTTCTTCCGGTAGTTTTTCACCATAACCGAATAATTTAAATTTTTCGACTAAAATACAAGTGAGTAATCCGCAGATAAATACAGGGACTGTCACAGGAGCCATACGGAAGAAAAATTCAATGAAATTCCATTTAGCTTGTTCTGCAATGATTAAGTTTTGTGGCTCACCCACCATGGTCATTACACCACCGAGTGCGGTACCGACACCAGCATGCATCATTAAGCTACGTAAGAAAGAGCGGAATTTTTCGAGAGTTTCATGATTTTTGATTTTGTTATCATCGGCAATATCAACCGCATCCTGTAGATTTTTCCCTGATGCCACTTTGTGATAAACCCCATAGAAACCCATGGCAACACTGATGATGACCGCCACAACAGTTAGTGCATCTAAGAAAGCTGAAAGAAATGCTGCACTAAAACAGAATGCTAAAGAGAGAACGATTTTAGAACGGATACGCACTAATAATTTGGTGAAGACATAAAGCAAAAGTTGCTTCATAAAATAAATGCCGGCGACCATGAAGATTAAAAGTAAAACCACTTCAAAGTTTGCCACGATCTCCGCTTTAACGTGTTCGGCATTCGTCATGCCAATGGCAATGGCTTCAAATGCTAATAAACCACCTGGTTGAAGAGGGTAGCATTTTAATGCCATGGCTAGCGTGAAAATAAACTCTGCCACGAGTAGCCAGCCTGCAAAAAATGGACTAACAAAAAAGAATAAAATCGGGTTAATTACCAAGAAGGCAATAATGGTTAATTTATACCAATCTGGACTTGCGCCCAGAAAGTTTTTCATGAATGCTTGTGTGTAAGTCATATCGAACTCCGTTTTTTTATAGTCTTGTCATTGTAATATATACTGCTTTAAAGGATAATAGACCAGTTAAAGATTTATTGAATAAATCACATTTTTTTGATCTTTTTAGATTTTTTTATATTTATTTCATACTCATGCAAACAGATAATACCCTTTTACGGGCTCAAAGCCCAGCCGCTCTTGCCGAAGAATATATTGTTAGAAGTATTTGGGATAATGTATTTCCCGCAGGCACCAATCTTCCTTCTGAGCGTGATTTAGCTGATAAAATCGGCGTCACACGTACTACATTACGCGAAGTATTGCAGCGTTTGGCTCGTGATGGCTGGCTTACCATTCAACACGGCAAGCCGACAAAAGTCAATAATATTTGGGATACAGCTGGTCCAAGCATTATTGAAACCTTAATTACTTTAGATCGTCAAAGTGCGCCATTAATCATTGAAAATATGCTTTCGTTGCGTAGTCGTATGTCTGAATCTTATATTTATGAAGCCGTAAAAAATTCGCCTAAAGCTTCGGTTGCTTTGTTTAAGGGGCTAGATTCATTAGAAAATACCGCAGAGAGCTATATGGAATTTGACTATGCCTTATTCCGTCAGTTTACAGTAATGGCTAATAAACCTTTCTATCGTTTGATTTTTAATAGCTTACGTGGGGTTTATCATAAAATTGGTTTATTGTTTTTCAGCGAAGAGAAACATCGTCAAGTCACGCGTGATTTCTATGTTGAATTGCGCGATATTTGTGAAAGTGGTCAATCTGATTTAGTGGTAGGCTGTATTCGTAAACACAAGCAAGTGACTTCCGCTTATTGGCGAACCATTTTAGAAAGTTTGCCAAAAGATTTAGCAACAGAATAATATTAAAAGTGCGGTTGAAAATGACCGCACTTTTTCCTTATATCAAAGACTCAATATTATGCGTATTCCAAGAATTTATCATCCAGAATCCCTTAAAAATCAATCTACTTGCCAACTTTCAGAGGATGCGGCTAATCACGTAGGACGTGTACTTCGTATGACTGAAGGTGAGCAAATTGAATTATTTGATGGTAGTAATCATATTTACCCAGCAAAAATTATTGAAGCGAGCAAAAAAGCCGTTAAAGTGGAAATTCTAGGCTGTGAATTGAGTGATAAAGAGTCGAATTTATCGATTCACTTAGGGCAGGTGATTTCCCGTGGTGATCGAATGGAATTCACCATTCAGAAATCTGTAGAGTTAGGCGTGAACATGATTACACCATTGTGGTCAGAACGCTGTGGCGTGAAGCTAGACGGCGAACGCATGGATAAGAAAATCCAACAATGGCAAAAAATTGCCATTGCGGCTTGTGAACAATGTGGACGTAACGTTGTGCCGGAAATTCGTCCATTAATGAAATTGCAAGATTGGTGTGCAGAAAATGATGGTGCACTGAAATTGAATTTACATCCAAGAGCCCAATATTCAATTAAAACCTTACCTTCAATTCCAAAAGAAGGGGTTCGTTTACTTATTGGTTCAGAAGGCGGTTTATCACCTCAAGAAATCGCACAAACTGAACAACAAGGATTTACTGAAATTTTGTTAGGAAAGCGTGTGCTACGCACAGAAACGGCTTCTTTAGCAGCCATTAGTGCGTTACAAATTTGTTTTGGAGATTTGGGATAATGATGGATTTACAAGGGCAATTTTTAATTGCGATGCCACAGTTGGAGGATTATTTCCAAAATACCGTGGTGTATATGTGCGAGCATAATGAGCAAGGTTCGATGGGCTTAGTGATTAATCAGCCCACCGATTTAAGCATTGCAGAGCTATATTCAAAAATGAATTTTATGATGAAAAATGACCGCACTTTTAGCAATGAACTTGTACTTGCGGGTGGACCTGTACATTCCGAGCGTGGTTTTATTTTGCATAAGAAAACTGCGAAAGAATTTGAGCATAGTTATAAAATTACTGATGATATGTATCTCACCACATCAGCAGATATTGTGGAAACCTTTGGTTCAGCGGATGCGCCCGAAAAATATCTTGTGGCTCTCGGTTGTGCAAGTTGGACAGCAGGGCAGCTTGAACAAGAGATTGCAGATAATGCGTGGTTAGTGGCACCTGCTTCAGACACCATTTTATTTGAAACTATTTATGAAGATCGTTATCCTGCCGCGAATCAATTATTAGGGATTAATCCTCATAATTTTGTTTTTTCACAAGTAGGGCATAGTTAATGGGCATCACGGCAATCGCGTTTGATTTTGGCACAAAAAGTATCGGTTGTGCGGTTGGGCAAAGTATTACGGGTACAGCGCAAGCCTTGCCTGCATTTAAAGCCCAAGATGGGACTCCCAATTGGGATGCTATTGAAAAATGTTTAAAGGATTGGAAACCCGATATCATTGTAGTGGGATTACCTTTAAATATGGATGGAACCGAGCAAGATTTAACACTTCGTGCGAAAAAATTTGCCAATCGCTTAAATGGTCGTTTCGGTATTAAAGTAGAACTGCAAGATGAGCGCTTAACGACGGTTTCTGCACGCGATGAAATTTTCCAGCGTGGCGGTTATCGTGCTCTCAATAAAGGCAAAGTCGATGGGATCTCTGCTTGCTTGATTTTAGAAAGTTGGTTCGAAAGTTATTCAGAATAAGCCCAAAATAAACCGCACTTTAATGTGCGGTTTGTTGTATTGATAGGTTTATTTTTTTATCCAAATCAGACTCGCCATTCGGCCTGTTTTGCCATCTCGACGATAGGAAAAGAAGGTCTCTTTTTCTGTGAATGTGCAATGCTCCCCACCATAAATTTGGGTAATCCCTAATTTGTTGAGGCGTTGTGTAGCGATTTGATAAAGATTGCCGAGGTATTTTCCTGGTTCATTTGGAACTGGTCGAAAAGCTGTTTCTGCAATTTGGTCAAAAGCCATAAATTGCTCAATCACTTCTTTGCCAACTTGGAATGCATTAGGGCCGATAGCAGGTCCAAACCACGCGATAATCTCTTCGGGAGCAGATTGGAAACATTTCACGGTTTCTTCTAATACACCATCACAGAGTCCGCGCCAGCCAGCATGGGCGGCAGCCACTTCAGTGCCTTGTTTATTGGTGAATAAAACCGGCAAGCAATCAGCTGTCATCACCAAACAGACTTGGTTTGGTTGGTTGGTGTAAACTGCATCAGCTTCAAAATTATTGCCCTTATAAGGCAGCGTAATCACACGAGTACTGTGTGTTTGAGTTAAAAATAACGGGAAATGTGGCAGATTAAATTTTTCGACCAATAAAGTGCGGTTAGTTTTGACCGCACTTTTATCATCTTTGACATGATCTCCTAAATTGAAACTCTTGAAAGGCGGCAGGCTTACACCACCTTCTCTTGTGGTTGTAAAAGCTTGGATATGTGCTGGAACAGCCCAGTTTGGAACAATAGTTTTCATCTTAATAATCCAATTCGTCTTTGTGTTCGAGGTAATCTGCTTTTAAGGCATGCAGTAATTCAACAAAGTCATCTGGCAATGGCGCATACCATTCCATCATTTCACCTGTAATCGGGTGAGCTAAACGCAACATAACTGCATGTAAGGCTTGGCGTTTAAAATTACGCAGAACCTCATTGAAGGCTTCGCTTGCATTTTTAGGTGGGCGAGGACGACCGCCATAAGTTTGATCACCTAATAATGGATGTGAGATATGCGCCATGTGCACACGAATTTGGTGAGTACGACCTGTTTCTAAACGTAATCGTAAGCGGGTGTAATTACGGAAATTTTCCATAATGCGATAGTGCGTCACAGCCGGTTTCCCCATTGGGTGAACCGCCATCAATGTGCGTTTTGTGGCATGACGAGCCATTGGCTGATCTACTGTGCCACCTTTGGTCATAATGCCACTTGCGACGGCTTCGTATTCACGAGTGATCTTGCGTTTTTGTAAGTCACGCACGAGTTTCGTTTGTGCGGGGATCGTTTTAGCGACAACCATGAGTCCCGTTGTGTCTTTATCTAAACGATGAACAATTCCTGCGCGTGGTACTTCGGCAATAGGAGGATAGTGATAGAGTAGCGCATTAAGTACCGTTCCGTCTGGATTGCCTGCACCGGGATGAACCACGAGATCTTTAGGTTTATTAATCACGATAATATCGTCATCTTCATAAACGATATTGAGAGGAATATTTTGTGGCTCAAAACGGTTTTCATCTTCCACTTCTACCGAAATCTCAATTTGCTCTCCGCCATAAACTTTTGCACGTGGAATATCGGCAATTTCACCGTTCATTTTTACCTGTTTTGCTTCAATCCAGGTTTTTAAACGGGAACGGGAATATTCAGGGAACAACTCTGCGAGGGTTTGGTCTAAACGCTGTCCCATTTGTTCGGGCTGAATTTCAGCCGTTAAGGTAATTTGTGGCATAAAAAATCCATCTAAAAATTTAAAAAGTTGGCTTATTGTGTAATGTTCTATACAATATTCGTTAATTGTAACTTATTTATTGATTTTCGTAAAAATTAAGGAAAAAAGAATGCGTAAAATAAAATCTCTTGCACTTATTGCATTGACCTCATTCGCGATTGCAGCTTGTAGCAGTGGTAATAAAGAAGTGGAACAAGCTTCTGTTGATGATCTTTATGCAAAAGGGGCAGCAGCATTGCAAGAAGGAAGCTATTCTGACTCGATTCGTTATTTAAAAGCAGCAACAGAGCGTTTCCCTGGTAGTACTTACCAAGAGCAAGCAATGCTTGATTTAATTTATGCAAACTATAAAACGCAAGATTACACCGCAACGTTGGTAACTGTAGATAACTACTTACACCAATTCCCACAAAGTCCAAACCGTGACTATGCAGTGTATATGGCGGGTTTAACTAACTTAGCAACGGCCGATAACATGATTCAAGACTTCTTTGGTATCGATCGTGCAACGCGTGAAACAACTTCAATGAAAACGGCGTTTTCAAACTTCCAAAGCTTAGTACGTGCGTTCCCAAATAGCCCATATTCACAAGATGCAGTAGCACGTATGGCATACATCAAAGATTCATTAGCTCGTCATGAATTAGAAATTGCAAAATTCTATGCAAAACGTGATGCATGGGTAGCTGTAGCAAACCGTGTAGTGGGTATGTTACAACAATATCCAGATGCCAAAGCGACTTACGAAGGTTTATTCTTAATGAAAGAAGCCTATGAAAAAATGGGTTTACAACAATTAGCAAGTCAAACTCAACAAGTCATCGATGCGAATAAAGATAAACAATTTGCGGACGTGAAAAAACCGGAAGAGTCTGATTTAATTCAACCGGTTAAAAAATAATCCCGTCCCTTGTGGGACGTGCTTGAATAAGCAAAATTATTCAAATAAAGGCTAGTCAAACCAATCAAATTGAGCTAGTATAAATTTAAAAGATTTCCTGGGGTGTTCGTGGATGGGTTATGTCCCTGAGCCGATACTTAGAACTTTATAAATCGGTTTCCCGCCATTGGTGTGTAGGCTTGACCTTTGACTTTGTCATTGGACTAAAGAAACCTAAAAATGGCCTTACCGGTTTCCTTGGACCGTCGGGTTCAAGGACTACTACTCGTAGCGGCACTCTGGGACCTTTCTCTTAAATCCATTCTTTCCAATCGAATGAAATCAACACAGCAAACGCTTCGCAATCAACTCCGTCAACAAATTCGTAAAACACGAGCAAATTTGACCGCACTTCAGCAACAACAGGCGGAAGATTCTATCACTCAACAAGCTCTTGCGTTAATTGAAGAACGAAATGCGCAGCATATTGCCTTGTATGTTTCCTTTGATGGAGAAATCTCCACAGATAAACTTATTAAAACTCTTTGGGCACAAGATAAGCACGTTTATTTGCCGGTATTACACCCTTTCAATCCTAACCACCTTTTGTTTTTACGTTATTTGCCAGATACACCGATGCTGAAAAATAAATTTGGCATTTGTGAGCCCAAACTCAATGTGCAAAACGTATTGCCTTTGGATGAATTAGATATTCTTTTTACGCCACTCGTCGCGTTTGATAAGCAGGGGAATCGCCTAGGCATGGGCGGTGGTTTTTATGATCGCACCTTACAACATTGGCAGAAATCTCCTTTTATCCCAGTGGGATTAGCTCATCAATGTCAGCAAGTCGAACAGCTTCCAACAGAAGCGTGGGACGTGCCACTTCATCAAATCTTAGTTGCTTAAACCTATCAAGAAGTAAAGTTTGATAGAAAAAATTAAAAATAGTTGATTTTTTCTCTTGAAATACCAAAAAAGGGTCTTATTTAATTACTCATAAAGGGGATGACCCCAACAATTTTATGCAGGAGAAGATAAGATATGAATATTGAAAAATTTACCACTAAATTCCAACAAGCACTCAGTGAAGCGCAGTCATTAGCGCTTGGTAAAGATAATCAGTTTATCGAACCAGTGCATTTATTGGCCGCACTTTTAAATCAACAAGACGGTTCAATTGCACCGATTTTGACAGCAAGTGGCGTGAATGTCGCGTTATTACGTAATGAATTAAACGCAGAATTGAATAAATTGCCACAAGTGTCAGGTAATGGCGGAGACGTGCAAATTTCTCGTCAATTACTCAACTTATTGAATTTATGTGACAAATTAGCACAGCAAAAACAAGATAAATTTATTTCCAGTGAATTGTTCTTATTGGCTGCACTTGAAGAGCGTGGTGCATTAAATGACATTTTGAAAAAATGTGGTGCGAAAAAAGAACAAATTTTACAAGCGATTCAACATATTCGCGGAGGACAAAGCGTGAACGATCAAAATGCAGAAGAAAGTAGACAAGCTCTTGAAAAATATACAATTGATTTAACAGCTCGTGCTGAAAGTGGCAAACTCGACCCGGTTATTGGTCGTGATGAAGAAATTCGTCGAGCCATTCAAGTATTGCAACGTCGTACCAAAAACAACCCAGTATTAATCGGTGAGCCTGGTGTAGGTAAAACCGCTATTGTGGAAGGTTTGGCACAACGTATTGTCAATGGTGAAGTACCGGAAGGCTTGAAAAACAAACGTGTCCTTTCTTTAGATATGGGTGCCTTGATTGCCGGTGCTAAATATCGTGGTGAATTTGAAGAACGTTTAAAAGCGGTATTAAATGAACTTGCAAAAGAAGAAGGTCGAGTGATCCTCTTTATTGATGAAATCCATACCATGGTTGGTGCAGGTAAAACTGACGGTGCGATGGATGCGGGTAACTTATTAAAACCAAGTTTAGCACGTGGTGAATTACACTGTGTGGGTGCAACAACGTTAGACGAATATCGTCAATATATCGAGAAAGATGCGGCGCTTGAACGTCGTTTCCAAAAAGTCTTTGTAGATGAACCAAGTGTAGAAGATACCATTGCGATCTTACGTGGTTTGAAAGAGCGTTATGAGATCCATCACCATGTAGATATTACTGATCCAGCAATCGTGGCAGCGGCAACACTTTCACATCGTTATATTTCCGATCGTCAATTGCCGGATAAAGCCATCGACTTAATTGATGAGGCTGCTTCAAGCATCCGTATGGAAATTGACTCTAAACCAGAGCCACTCGATCGTCTTGAACGCCGTATCATCCAATTAAAATTGGAACAACAGGCGTTACAAAAAGAAGAAGACGAAGCAAGCCGTAAACGTTTAGAAATGTTAGAAAAAGAACTTTCTGACAAAGAACGTGAATATGCTGAGCTTGAAGAAGTATGGAAGTCAGAAAAAGCAGCGCTTTCAGGTTCTCAACATATCAAACAAGAGTTAGATGCAGCGAAAACTGAAATGGAGCAAGCACGTCGTGCTGGCGATTTAAGCAAAATGTCTGAGCTTCAATACGGTCGTATTCCAGAATTGGAAAAACAACTTGCTGCCGCTGAAACCGGTGAAGGCAAAGAAATGAGCCTATTACGCTATCGTGTGACAGATGAAGAAATTGCGGAAGTACTTTCTAAAGCAACCGGTATTCCAGTTTCTAAAATGATGGAAGGTGAGAAAGAAAAACTCTTACGCATGGAAGAAGAATTGCACAAACGTGTGATCGGTCAAGAAGAGGCAGTCGATGCCGTAGCAAATGCGATTCGTCGTAGCCGTGCAGGACTCTCTGATCCTAACCGCCCAATTGGTTCTTTCTTATTCTTAGGTCCAACTGGTGTAGGTAAAACTGAGCTTTGCAAAACGTTGGCGAAATTCCTCTTTGACAGCGAAGATGCGATGGTGCGTATTGATATGTCAGAGTTTATGGAAAAACACAGCGTATCTCGTTTGGTTGGTGCGCCTCCAGGCTACGTAGGCTATGAAGAAGGTGGTTACTTAACTGAAGCAGTTCGTCGTCGTCCATATTCGGTAATTTTGTTGGATGAAGTGGAAAAAGCCCATGCGGATGTATTCAATATCTTGTTACAAGTATTGGATGATGGTCGTTTAACTGATGGTCAAGGCCGTACTGTGGACTTCCGTAACACGGTGGTGATTATGACCTCTAACTTGGGTTCTGATTTAATCCAAGGTAGCAAAGACGAAAGCTATGGTGAAATGAAAGCCTTAGTGATGTCTGTGGTGAGTCAACATTTCCGTCCGGAATTCATCAACCGTATTGACGAAACTGTGGTATTCCACCCACTTGGTAAAGACAACATCCGTGCGATTGCAAGCATCCAATTAGAACGTTTAGCAAAACGTATGGAAACTCGTGGTTACGAATTAGTGTTTACTGAAGCTTTATTAGATTTCATTGGTGAAGTGGGTTACGACCCAATTTATGGGGCGCGTCCATTAAAACGTGCAATCCAACAAGAGATTGAAAACAGCTTGGCACAACAAGTTCTATCTGGTCAATTATTACCAGGTAAAGTGGTCACAGTGGATTATGTGGATGGCAAAGTTCAAGCCAGACAATAATTTGTAAAATGAAAAGCCATTTAGTGAAAGCTAAATGGCTTTTTTATGCTTTGGTAAAAGATAAAATAGGGTAGAATGACGCTGTTTATTGCGTATAAAAATGAGGAAAAAAATGACCACACTTTTAAAAATTGGTTTGGTTTCAGTGTCAGATCGTGCATCAAGTGGTGTGTATCAAGATCAAGGAATTCCAGAATTACAACAATGGTTAGAGCAAGCGTTGGTGGATCCTTTTGAAGTGGAGACTCGATTAATTCCAGACGAGCAGCCATTAATTGAACAAACGTTGAAAGAATTGGTGGATGAGCACCATTGTCATTTAGTGCTCACAACGGGCGGTACAGGACCTGCAAAACGTGATGTGACACCAGATGCAACGTTAGCGGTAGCCGATCGTGAAATGCCAGGATTTGGCGAGCAAATGCGTCAAGTCAGTTTGCATTTTGTGCCGACAGCGATTCTATCTCGTCAAGTTGGTGTGATTCGTAAAAACAGTCTCATCTTGAATTTACCGGGTCAACCAAAAGCCATCAAAGAAACCTTAGAAGGCGTGAAAGATGAACAAGGCAAAGTCTTAGTGAAAGGGATTTTTAGTGCAGTGCCTTATTGCTTGCAATTAATCGATGGTATTTATATTGATACCAAACCTGAAGTGATTACAAGCTTCCGCCCGAAAGCCGCGCGCCGTGAAAATTTGGAGAAATAAGATGAAAAAAATCGAAGCCATTATTAAGCCATTTAAATTAGATGATGTGCGTGAAAATTTATCTGATATTGGTATCAGTGGAATGACTGTGACTGAAGTCCGTGGTTTTGGTCGTCAAAAAGGGCATACAGAGCTTTATCGCGGTGCGGAATATATGGTGGATTTTCTACCTAAAGTGAAAATGGAAATTGTCGTGCCGGATGATTTACTTGAACAATGTCTTGAAACCATTGTTGAAACTTGCCAAACAGGGAAAATCGGTGATGGGAAGATCTTTGTTTATGATGTAGAACGCGTGATCCGTGTTCGTACAGGCGAAGAAAATGAGGAAGCCATTTAGTGGAAAAAAACTTAAATTTTAACCGCACTGTAGTCGCAATGGCAGCTTTAGTGATTGTATTTGCGGGAATTAAATTGGCGGCGGAGATTGTCGTGCCTTTTTTATTGGCATTATTTATCGCCATTATTTGTTCGCCAGTGATTAAAGCGATGACACAACGCAAAGTGCCGCATGGTATTGCTATTGCCTTGTTGTTTATCTTAATTTTAATCGTATTCTTTTTCCTGGCGGGATTAATTAACAGCAGTGTGCAGGAATTCACTCGCTCAATTCCTCAATATAAAGTGTTGCTTTCAGAGCGTATAAATGACGTCATGGCATTAGCTCAAAAACTGAAATTGCCGATTGTGATTTCTCGCGAAGCCATTATGGAGCATTTTGATCCAAGTGTGATCATGAACTTTGTGAGCCGTTTACTATTAAACTTTTCTGGCGTGGTGACGAATGTTTTTGTGTTGATCTTAGCGGTGATTTTTATGCTGCTTGAAGCACCGACGATGAAGCATAAACTTGCTTTAGTTTTAAGTGATAATGAACATGATGTTGTCGCGGAAGAACATCACATCGATCGTATTTTAGACGGTGTGATTAGTTATCTTGGTGTGAAAACGGTGATTAGTCTGCTTACCGGCGTCTCGACGTGGATTTTGTTGGATGTAATGGATGTCCAATATGCGATTTTATGGGCAACCTTAAGCTTCCTATTAAATTACATTCCAAATATTGGTTCGATTATTGCAGCCGTGCCGATTATTGTTCAAGCGTTATTGCTGAATGGATTTGGTGTGGGTATGGGCGTGACAGCTGGTATCATTGCATCAAATATTGTGATTGGTAATATTATTGAACCAAAAATGATGGGAAAAACCTTAGGGCTTTCTACCTTGGTCGTATTCTTTTCGTTGCTTTTCTGGGGATGGTTGCTCGGTACGGTCGGTATGTTACTTTCAGTGCCACTGACAATGGCGTTTAAAATCACCTTAGAAAGCTCTGAATCAACGAAGAAATATGCCGCTTTATTAGGAGATGTAAACGACTAAAGTGCGGTCATAAAATGTCATAATTTTAGCAATAAAAAAGCCACCGTTATGGTGGCTTTCTTTTTATCTGATGTTTAATAGATTAAGGTAAATCATCGATTTCTTTATCCACTTTTGGTGGAATCATATGTTCACGGCGTAGGCCGATATCATAAGCAATCGCAATCGCGATAAAGATTGATGAATAAGTACCAAAACCGATACCAATTAATAACGCTAATGAGAAGTTATGAATTGATGGACCACCAAAGAAGAACAAGGCAATCACAACAAGAAGCGTTGTGAGAGATGTCATGATGGTTCTCGATAAGGTTTGCGTTAAGGAAATATCAATAATATCGATGGTTTCTACACGGCGAATTTTACGGAAGTTTTCACGCACACGGTCGAATACCACGATACTATCATTGATAGAATAACCTACAACGGAAAGAATCGCCGCCACGAAGGTTAAATCCATTTCGACTTGTAATGCAGAGAAAACGCCGAGTGTAATCACCACGTCATGCGCAAGTGAGGCAATACCACCAAAACCTAAACGCCATTCAAAACGTGAACCCACGTAAATTAACATCATTGCCAAGGTCGCAAGGGTCGCATAAACTGCACCTTGAGCGAGTTCTTCACCCACGTTTGGACCGACGAATTCGATACTGTTAATATGAATATTAGGATCAATCGTTTGGAGCATGCTTTTAACGTGATCACCAATAGCAGAATCGTTATTATCAGCTGGTAAGCGGATCATCACGTTTTGTACAGAACCGGTTGTTTGTACAATTGGACTTGCAATCCCGTTTTGATTTAATGTGCCACGGATTTTCTCTAAATCAGCCGGTTGTGAGAAGTGCGTATCAAATACCACACCACCGGTAAAATCCAAGCCCCAGTTGAAGCCTTTTGTCACAATGAAGAAGAGGGAAATCGCCATTAAAATTGCGGAAAATGCATATCCTACAAATCTCACTTTCATAAATTCAGTGAGAGGGAATGGCAATTTAATCCCATTCACTTCACGGATAAAATGTCCGTTTTTATCTTTTGCAAATAATCTCATCTTATCCTACCTAAATTGATAATTTTTCAAGACGTTTACCGCCGTATAGGAAGTTCACGATAGCACGTGTTCCAGTAATCGCTGTAAACATTGAAATTGCCACACCTAATGCAAGGGTTACCGCGAAGCCTTGAATAGGGCCGGTACCCACAGCATAAAGAATTATTGCCGTTAAAATTGTGGTTAAGTTCGCATCGAAGATAGAGGTGAATGCACCGTTATAACCTTCGTTAATGGCTTGCTGGATTGGACGACCATTACGAATCTCTTCTTTGATACGTTCAAAAATAAGTACGTTGGCATCCACCGACATCCCCAGGGTTAATACGATACCCGCAATCCCCGGCATGGTGAGTGTTGCACCTGGTAGGATAGACATCAAACCGACTAATAAAACGATATTAATCACCAAGGCGAAGCTTGCGATAATACCGAAGATTTTATAGTAAATCAGCATGAAGACTATGACGGCAATTAAGCCCCAGAAGCTTGCATCAATACCTTGTTCTACGTTTTGTGCACCAAGAGAAGGACCGATTGTTCGTTCTTCAACAATTTGCACTGGCGCGATTAATGCACCCGATTTTAATAACATAGAAAGGTTTTGTGCTTCTGCAGAACTACTTACTCCCGTAATTTGGAAGTTAGAACTGAAGCGACCTTGAATGGTAGCAACGTTAATCACTTCTTCACTTTTCTCTAAAATGGTTTTGCCATTTTCGTCTTTTTTACCGTTGTCTTTGTATTCTACATACAAGGTTGCCATTGGTTTTTTGTAGTATTTCTTGGTGGTTTGCGACATGATTTCGCCGCCTTCACTGTCCAAGGTCACACTTACTTGTGGCGTGCTGGTGTTTTGGTCTAAACCAGAGCTTGAGTTGATGATGTGCTCACCACCTAATACCGCACGTTTGTAAAGTGCAACAGGTCTACCTTGACGATCATATTTGATTTCTGTGTCAGAAGGTAACATACCACGAGCAGCCGATTCAGGATTTACTAATGAATTCACAATTCGGAATTCAAGTGTTGCGGTTGCCCCTAAGATTTCTTTTGCTCGCGCCGTATCTTGAACGCCCGGTAATTCGATAACGATACGTTCTGCACCTTGACGTTGGATAACGGCTTCAGCTACGCCTAACTCAGCGACACGTTTACGTAAAATTGTTAAGTTTTGTTCGATCGCTAAGTTACGTGATTCTGTCAATGACGCTTCAGAAAGGGCGAGGTTTAAGGTGTTATCACCAATATCAGACACGTCTAATGTTGGGTGTAATTGACGAATAATACGCGCCGCTTTTGACATTTGGTCAGCGTTTTCTAATGTGACTGTGGTACCAAATTTGTCACCGTTTTTAATTGCGGTAAATTGAATTTTTTCTTTACGTAATTCGCCACGTAATGTGTCTTGTAATTGTTCTTGACGTTTAGCCAATGCAGAATTCATATCTACTTCCATCAAGAAACGTACCCCACCACGTAAGTCCAAACCCCATTTCATTGGATTTGCACCAATGCTACTTAACCAAGCTGGTGTTGCTGGTGCAAGGTTTAATGCGGTGGTGTAGTTAGTGCCAAGTTTTTCTGCAATTTTATCTTTGGCAAGAAGTTGATCATCTGTGTTATTGAAACGGGCAAGAATAGAGCCATTTTCAAGAACGATAGATTTGGTTGGAAGGTTATTTTCTTTCAGTACATTTTGTACTTCAGTTAATGCGGTGGTGTCTGCTTGTTGTCCACGAGTACCGGAAATTTGCACCGCTGGATCTTCACCATAGATATTTGGAAGAGAGTATAAAGCACCAATGGCGACCACAAGGATCACCATTAGATTCTTCCATAATGGGTAACGATTTAACATAGTTTTCCCTTTAGGAATTTAAATTAGAGAGATTTTACAGAACCTTTCGGTAATACTGAAACGATGTAGTTACGGTTAATCGTGATTTCAGTGGTATCGTTTAACGCGATAACAATTTCAGCACCTTCGGTAACTTTGGTGATTCGACCAATCACACCACCAGCAGTTAATACTTCAGTGCCTTTCGCTAATTCAGACATTAATTTTTTGTGTTCTTTGTTACGTTTCGCTTGTGGGCGGTAAATCATAAAATAAAAAATTAAACCGAAGATCACGAAAATAAATAACGTGGACATTGGGCTTTGTGCTTCCATTGTGTTTTCCTTATAAAATGAAAAGTTAAAAGTGTGCGTAAAATACCATAAAACGGCATTCAGTAAAAGCCGATGAAGGCAATAACACCTAGAATTTTTGGATTAATTGATTTTTTTCAAGCAAACTTCGAAGATTTGCTCGGAAAGCCAATGTTGATCCACTAATTCACATTGATTTTCTTCACAAAAAACAACAAAATTTTCTACTGCACTTTGACGATTTAATTGCAAAACTAATTCATCATTTGGCGCTAAATTTGCCAAAGCCTTCTTCGCGGTTAAAAGCGGAATCGGGCAGGAAAGTGCGGTCAAATTTAATTGATATTTCATGATTTAAGCTTGACGACGAGCAAACATAATTTTGCCCATAGTCGTGAGTTGTTCTGCGGATAAATATTGCTTACCAAGCTCAAATAGCGGCTCTTCAAGGGCAAGATGTCTATCATAACTTGCTACAAATAGCGTAATCAGCCTTTCATCTACATCAGTGCGTTTCTCTGCAATCAATTCTTCCAGCTGCTCCGAAAGCTTTGCCCAAGTTTCATGCAAAGTAACGTGTTGGTGTTCTAATTCATCCACTGATTCTTTCGCTTGAGGCGCTTTTTCAATTAAAGCGGGAAAGAAGTCTTTTTCTTCATCCTCATGATGAAGGGGCGCCGCGTGATTAAAATACTGCAAAATGGTTTTCACATCATTTAATACAGCTTGATTCACGCCATTCTTTTCTAAATAGCCTGGAAGAATGGTGAGCTGCTTACAAAAGCGTTTCACCTTGCTATGACAGGCATAAAGCATATCAATCGGCTCATTCCAAGTGGCAAATTGTTGAGGTTCAAGGATTTGCATAAGGTTTCCTTTGTTAAAAAGTGCGGTCATTTTGACCGCACTTTGCATGTGTTATTCTGATAATTGTGTTTCAGAAGATTGAGTAGGATCTAACTGTAATGGTGGAACAGGTTTGCCCATGCGAGCATAGAATTCCACTACAAAATCATCAAAACGATCGTCTTCGATAGCTTGACGAATTTCCGCCATTAAACGTTGATAATAGCGTAAATTGTGAATGGTATTTAAGCGTGCACCTAAAATCTCTCCGCACTTATCTAAATGATATAAATACGCTTTGGTGTAGTTTTTACAGGTGTAGCAATCACATTCAGGATCCAACGGACTCGTATCATCACGGTATTTTGCATTACGGATTTTAACAATACCATCTGTCACGAATAAATGACCATTACGTGCGTTACGGGTTGGCATTACGCAGTCAAACATATCAATACCACGACGTACGCCTTCCACTAAATCTTCTGGTTTACCCACACCCATTAAATAACGCGGTTTATCCGCTGGGATTTGTGGGCAGATGTATTCTAAAATACGGTGCATGTCTTCTTTTGGTTCGCCTACCGCTAAACCACCCACCGCATAACCATCAAAGCCAATATTCACTAAGCCTTCTAATGATACTTTGCGTAATTCTTCAAATACGCCGCCTTGAATAATACCGAATAGGGCATTTTTATTGCCTAATTCATCAAAGCGATCGCGGCTGCGTTTTGCCCAACGAAGAGACATATCCATGGATTTTTTCGCATAATCGAAAGTTGCAGGATAAGGCGTACATTCATCGAAAATCATTACGATGTCAGACCCTAAATCATATTGAATTTCCATGGATTTTTCAGGTGAAAGGAAAATGCGCTCACCGTTAATTGGATTTTGGAATTTCACGCCTTCTTCGGTGATTTTGCGTAATTTACCTAAACTAAATACTTGGAAGCCGCCACTGTCAGTCAAAATCGGACGATGCCATTGCATAAAGTCGTGTAAATCACCGTGTTTACGCATCACTTCTTGACCAGGACGAAGCCATAAATGGAACGTGTTGCCAAGTAAAATTTCTGCACCTGTAGCACGCACTTCTTCTGGTGTCATGCCTTTTACGGTGCCATAAGTACCCACGGGCATAAAAGCAGGGGTTTCTACGGTGAACGTGCCTTGTGGACGTTCAAATACCAAGCGACCACGACGCGCACTGCCGCTGGTTTTATCTAATTCATATTTCATTTTCTTTCCTCAACGAATAAACAGTTCGAAGGTTGTTATTCAATAAAAAAGCCTGTTAGTACAGGCTTCTTGGTAGGTATTTTATGAGTTGGTTGAAAATAAGTCAAACCACTTATTCTAACCCTTTCACATTGGGATTTTTAGTAATGAACATTGCATCGCCATAACTGAAAAAACGGTAGCGATTTTCGACTGCACTTTTATAGGCATTCATGGTGTGACTAAAGCCTGCGAAGGCAGACACCAACATAATCAATGTACTTTCCGGTAAGTGAAAGTTGGTAATTAATGCATCCACCACACGGAATGATTTGCCAGGGTAAATAAAAATAGACGTATCAGAAAAATAAGGTTCAATTAAATCTGGGTTGCCATTTTCTTCTGCAGATAGGGCTGCCGTTTCAACAGAACGTACTGATGTTGTGCCTACTGCAATGACGCGTTTACCCGCTTTCTTCGTTTCAATAATTGCATTGCAGACTTCTTGAGAAAGCTCTACATATTCCGCGTGCATAATGTGATCTTCGATATTCTCAACACGTACTGGCTGGAATGTACCCGCGCCCACATGCAAAGTCACAAATTCAAAATTGACACCTTTTTCGTGTAGTTTTTGTAAAAGCTCATCATCAAAATGCAAGCCAGCCGTTGGCGCCGCCACTGCACCAGGCACTTTGTTATACACGGTTTGATAGCATTCTTGATCCGCTTCTTCATCAGGGCGATCAATATAAGGCGGCAACGGCATATGACCAATTTCTTGCAACACATCAAGTACATTGCGACTTTTATCCGCTAATTCCACTTCAAAAAGGGCATCTTGACGACCGATCATAATCGCTTTTACGCCATTATTCTCACCCAGCTTATCTTCGCCTAAAAATAATTCAGCACCTTCTTTTGGGGCTTTTGATGAACGAATATGCGCTAAGAAATGATGTTCACTTAAAACACGTTCCACCAACACTTCAATTTTCCCGCCGCTGGCTTTACGACCAAACATACGAGCAGGGATAACGCGCGTATTGTTAAAAATCAACAAATCACCTTCGTCGATTAAATCTAATACATCAGTAAAAGTGCGGTGAGAAATTTCCCCGTTTTCGCCATTAAGTTGTAATAAACGGCAAGAAGAGCGATCTTCTTTAGGGTAACGAGCAATCAGCTCATCTGGTAAGTCAAAATGAAAGTCAGAAACACGCATAATTGTAAATCATGAAAGCTAAAAATGGGGCATAGTCTAGAGCTATTCGGAGGAAAGAACAAGAAAAAAAGCCCTTTCAAAAAAGTGAAAGGGCAAAATATTTGGAGTCATACTATGAGTTGTTGAATTAACAAATCAGGTATAGAGCACATTATAGCGAATTTGTTAATAAATGCAACAATTTTTTAACAAATTAATTATGTGGATTGCGTGTGTTGGTGTTGACCAAGTTACGCATCAACAAGGCATAATCAAGTTGGATGTCTTGTGGCACATCTAAAAAGACAAAATGACCATCGCCGAGTGCGGCTTCCACATTTTCGTTTTTGCGATTGAGCATTTTTTCAATCTTAAAGACGATATTGCCTTGTGGGGTCATCATTTCCACTTCATCACCAAGCAAGAATTTATTTTTTACTGCCACTTCAGCCATACCTTGCTCGTTACGTTTACCGGTAAATTCACCAACAAATTGTTGGCGCTCAGAGATAGAGTAGCCATATTCGTAATTTTGGTATTCATCGTGCGTATGACGACGTAAGAAACCTTCGGTATAACCACGGTGTGCAAGGGATTCCAACGTATCCATTAAGCTTTCATCAAATGGTTTGCCCGCTACCGCATCATCAATGGCTTTGCGGTAAACTTGTGCGGTTCTTGCGCAGTAATAGAATGATTTAGTACGGCCTTCGATTTTTAGAGAATGCACACCAAGTGCGGTCAATTTTTCCACGTGTTGTACGGCACGCAGATCTTTCGAGTTCATAAAGTAAGTGCCATGCTCATCTTCAAACGCCGTCATTTGTTCATCTGGCTTTTGTGATTCGGTGTAAAGGAAAACCTTATCCGTTACCGCACCTTCACCTAGGGTTGGAGCCACGTTTTTCACTTCGATTTGTTGAGTAGGGTCGATTTTCGGTACGATGTTGCCCACTTCATCCGTAGTACCTTCTTCCATTTTGTATTCCCAACGGCAAGCATTGGTGCAAGTGCCTTGGTTTGGGTCGCGTTTGTTGATATAGCCAGAAAGCAAGCAGCGGCCAGAATATGCCATGCATAACGCACCGTGTACGAAAATTTCGAGTTCGATATCGGGCACGTGTTGGCGAATTTCGGCAATTTCTTCAATGGATAATTCGCGCGATAAAATCACACGAGTTAACCCCATTTGTTTCCAGAATTTGACGGTCGCCCAGTTTACCGCATTCGCTTGTACAGAAAGGTGAATATCAATATCTGGGAAGTTTTCACGCACCAACATGATTAAGCCTGGATCAGACATAATTAAGGCATCAGGGCCCATGTCGATCACAGGTTGTAAATCTTTGATAAAGGTTTTGAGTTTGGAGTTATGTGGCGCAATGTTCACCACTACATAGAATTTTTTACCAAGTGCATGGGCTTCATCAATCCCGATTTTTAAATTAGCGTGATTAAATTCATTGTTACGTACACGTAAGCTGTAACGTGGCTGGCCTGCATAAACGGCATCTGCGCCATAAGCAAAGGCGTAGCGCATGTTTTTGAGGGAGCCCGCAGGGGAAAGTAATTCAGGTTTAAATGGGGTTGTCATAATGTTCTCTTGTCTGATTTCAGGTCAGTAGCTTGCTTTTGGCAAGCCGTATTAAAGGCCTGTATTTTAGGCGGATTTAGGGATTTGTAAAGTAAAAGTGCGGTTGGTTTTTCGATTGTTTTTTGAGGCGAGAAATAAAAAAGGCGAACCATTCGTTCGCCTTATCAAGATTGTATTTAATTAAATCGCCCAGCCGCCTGCATAGAATGCGACAAGTACAATGGCGATGATAATTGTACCGATGTTGAGTTTTTTCACGTCGCCACTTACGATGCGACCGATTACTAATGCGGCAAAACCAAGCATGATACCGGTTACGATGTTTGCTGTTAACACGATGAATACCGCGCAAACTAAGCCGCTCATTGCGCCCACGAAATCATCGAAGTCTAATTTGCTCACATTGCTTAACATTAATAAGCCCACATACATTAACGCCGGTGCAGTTGCGTAACCTGGCACTAAGAATGCAAGTGGTTGGAAGAATAACATTAATAAGAATAATACGCCGACCACGATAGCGGTGATACCAGTTTTACCGCCTGCGGCTGTACCTGCTGCAGATTCGATATAAACGGCGGCTGGTGCAGTACCGAATAAGCCTGAAAATAAACTACTTACAGAGTCAGAGGTTAAGGCTTTGCCACCGTTGATGATTTGTCCGTCTTTGTCTAATAAGTCAGCTTGTCCTGCAACGGCACGAATAGTACCCGTTGCGTCAAATACGGCGGTCATCACTAACGCAAAAACAATTGGTAAAATGGCTGGTTGTAATGCACCTTGGAGATCTAATTGTAAGAAAAGTGAGTTTTCACCAAAGGTTGGCATTTTGAAGATTTGGCCATTGAATGTTACGTTTGGATCGAAGATTAAACCGACGATAGTAATCGCGATGATGACCCATAAAATTCCGCCTTTCACTTTCATTTTTTCTAAGCCGATAATGAATGCAAGGCCGATTAAGGACATCATCACAGGGAACGAGGTGAAATCACCTAATTTAACCGGTAAACCCGCTTGGTTGCCGACCACTAGGCCTACGCCATTTGCGGCGATTAAAAGTAAGAATAAGCCGATCCCGATCCCTGCACCCTGTGCAATGCTTGACGGTAGATTACGTAAGATCCATGAACGAATACCTGTTGCAGAAATTAAGGTGAATACCAAACCCATGAGGAATACGGCACCTAATGCCACAGGAATAGAAACATGTTGACCAATCACTAAGCTAAATGCGGTAAAAGCAGTTAATGAAATGGCGCAGCCGATCGCCATTGGTGCATTTGCCCAAAAGCCGATTAAAATCGAACCAAGCCCCGCGACTAAACAGGTTGCGATAAAGACAGATTCTGCCGGAAAGCCTGCATCACCAAGCATTTTAGGCACAACAATCACGGAATACACCATAGCTAAGAAGGTGGTTAAACCCGCGATGATTTCTTGACGAACCGTTGAACCACGTTTGCTGAGTTCAAAGGTTTTTTCTAAACTTGACATAAAGTCCCCTAGGTTAATAATCAAAAAAAGACGTGCTATTTTATAGCAAATTATTTAAAAGTAAACGTTTGCGCAATTGTTTTATTGACGTTGGATAGGAAAGTGCGGTCAGTTTTGAGGATGTTTTTTCCATATTTTTTTATCGACTAAAAACTGCTATACTCTGAAAGTTTTTAACGTAATCAAAAAAAGGAAAAACAATGGCTGATTTTAATCAAATTTTAACGCCAGGCGATGTAGATGCTGGCATTATCAATGTGGTAAATGAAATTCCAGAAGGTAGCTGCCACAAAATCGAATGGAACCGTAAAGTTGCAGCGTTCCAATTAGACCGTGTTGAGCCAGCGATCTTCGCAAAACCAACTAACTATGGTTTCATTCCACAAACTTTAGACGAAGATGGCGATGAGTTAGATGTTTTATTATTAACTCGCCAACCACTTGCAACAGGTGTATTCCTAGAAGCAAAAGTTATCGGTGTGATGAAATTCGTTGATGATGGCGAAGTGGACGATAAAATCGTTTGTGTGCCAGCAGATGATCGCGATACCGGCAATGCATACAACAGCCTTGCAGATGTGCCAGCGCAATTAATCAAACAAATTGAATTCCACTTCAATAACTATAAAGCATTGAAAAAACCAGGTTCAACGAAAGTGACTCACTGGGGCGATGTAGAAGAAGCGAAAGAAGTGATTCGTGAATCAATCAAACGTTGGAATGAACGTTAATTTTTCATGTTAATGAATTAAAAAGGCATCAAATTGATGCCTTTTGTTTTTTATGTATCTATAAGCAAAAAAAGTGCGGTCAAAATTGACCGCACTTTTGTCTTATTGAATATCGTTAAAATGAGAAACGTAGTTCTGCATTAACATTATTGGCTTTCGTATCGTGGTTGTAAGCACCTTGATAGCCGATTTTCACACTCAATACAGGAGTAAATTGAGCTTGTAGTGCCACACCTGTCGTGACGACATTTTTCAATTCTTTACCATAAAGATTCGCTACACCTTGGTTATTGATAACTAAGCTGCCTTCAGCGGCTTTATCTTTATGGAAACGATGATAAGCTACATCACCTAATAGATTTAATTGAACGCCACCGATTGCAAATGGAATGGATGGACGTAAACCTACAGAGGTGACGATTAAATCACGATTGTTGTCTTTTAACTGTACTTCGCCTTTTGTCACACCTTTGTTTTTGATGTGCATATAGCTTACGCCGGCATAAGGTTCAATCGCAAAATGTTCGCCTTTTAAGCCAGTGTAGGCAAGCTCAGCAAAGACATTTTGTGTTTGGCTATGGCTTTTCACCCCTTGTGCAAATTCAGCACGTTGTTCGTGTTTACCCCAACTTTGAATAAAACCAATTTTCGGTGTTAATACGTTGAAACGATGTTCAGCTGTTAAGCCTAAATGTACGGCACGATCTTTCGAAGTGCGGTCAATTTTGTGGCTATTTTGTGTTGAACCAACAAATACACCTAAATGTTTGTTTGTATCAATGGTTGCATCAACACCCACAAGTTGATTGTACGCATGGCTGCTTAAGCTATCTGTGCTGAAGTGGGTGAAGGTGCCACTTGTCCAAATTTGTGTGCCTGCATCAAGCTGAGCTCTGACCGCACTTGGTTGGGCAAGTTGTTGACGAAGCAATAAGCCATTTAACACATTGTGTTGTTGAGCCGCGAGATCCTCATCATAGCTTAAACGAGCAAAAGCTTGGCGAGCATTCTCTTCAGTTCCCAAAACAAGGTTTTGGTAAGCAGGGCTGTTTGTTGCTGCATCTAAGGTGTTGGCGATAGCCGCTTCATTTTCAGTGGTTGCTGCAGATGCAAGGGCTTTTTTCTGAACGGTCACTTTCAATGTATTCGCATTACTTTCATTTTTCACCGTAAGGAAATCATAAGTGCGAGGTGTTTCAACTACCGCATTTTCAGCTCCTACAAATGAGCCAGAACCTTGTACTGAAACTACTTTTTGTGGATCTTGTTGTAATTGAGGTAGGATTTCTTCATCAAATTTATTTGGCACTAAAATAGAGCCGTCTGCAAAAGTTGCATTGACGTTAGCAATACCATTATTCAGTAAGAAACGACCACCTTTTTCCACGGTTGCGGTAACCGTTTTCGCAGTGCTGGTTAAGGTTTCGGTAACAAATCCATTCTCACTTGGTTTAGTGATTTCCGCTTTTGGTAACACTTCCAATGTTGCACCTTGTTTTACGATGACTTGTTGTGCAGAACCAAGGGATTGATTTAACCCTGAAAGTTGACCTTCATTTACAGTAATTGCACCAGTGAAGCTGTTATTACCCGTGAGCGTTAAGGTGCCAGAGCCATTTTTAGTTAATGCACCAACATAGCCTTGTGCGGCACGTTCATTGCGAGCGGCTTCACGCGCTAAACCTACTTGATATTCCGCTTTTTCTTCTGCTGTTGCGCCCGCACGATTTTGCATTAACGCTTGTAATTCTGCTTTGCGTGTTGCCCAAGTGGCTGCTTCAGCTTGATCTTCGACTTGACGTGCTTTGATGGCTTTATCGCTAATATCATTTGACCAAACATCATTTTGATTGAGGTTGATTTTCATGTTTCCTAAGAATTGACCTGGGCCAAACATGGCTTTGCCAAGATCTAAAATCCCCCAACCCCAAACGTTACTTGGTACACCTTGTTCGGTTTCCCAACGTTCTAACGGTTTGCCTTCAAGCCCTTTACGAAGTGTGGTTTGTCTCGCAGTGGTGAGCATAACATCGCGTGCTTGATCCGCACTCATATAAGGATAACGGGATAAAATTACACCAAGAGCGCCACTCACATGCGGAGCTGCCATAGATGTACCACCAGAGGATTTATAAATCGGACTACCGTAATTGTCGTTATTGACTGCCCCGTAGTCATCCTCATTCATAATGTGTACATACGCGGAATAAATATTCGTTGCCGGTGCAGCGATCGTCCACCATTTAGCATCACCCGCGTAGTTATAAATCTGAATATCCGAGGATGCGGCTCCGTAACTGCCACTTGCGTAATCATAATATTTGCTCCACCATTTGTTGGTTGGCGTCTCATCATTTGGATAACCGTCACCGCCCCGTTGACCAGTAACATTTACCCAGTATTTTTCAGCATCGGGACGGAAATAAGGTAAAGATGCACGGGTAAAGGATTCAGCCATCAAACTACGGTTCCCTGCGGTAAATACCTGAACTAAGCCTTTTTCTTTAGCCACTTCATATGCGGCATCTAAGAAACTTTTTTCTCTCTGGGTAGCAAATTGATAATAAGCCTTGGCCGCTTCCCCACGATCTTTTAAATACATTACATCTTTTTCATTCGTGGTTTCAGTAATGTTGGCAATATCCATCATCGCAACGCCATACTCGGTAATTTCCTTCCATTGGTAGTTTGATGCAGAATCAGTAGAATAACCTTTCGCCCCTGCAAAAGCGGAATTGACACGGCGGTTCGATCCCCAACTATTATTAATAACCTTGGCGCCATTTGCTGCTAATTGAGAATAACCTTGCAAGAAAAACTCATAGTCCTGATTTGGTCCATAAGTCATATTATCGGTACCGCCAGTATTCGCCGAATACAGATTCGCCCCAAAGGCCACCCCGTGCATTCCTTCGCCGTTACGGCTAGCCGCCATAGTGCCGCCCACATGGGTTCCATGGGCGTCATTGATGCCTTTATGCCATCCACCATCAATACTAAATGTCTCACCTTTAACAAAATTGCCATCATTGTTTTTATCAAAGTTACGTTTTCCGTTACTATCAAAAGGTTGCTCTTTGTTCAACCCACCAAAACCAAATTTGGCATCGGGATAACGTACCCCGTCTTTGCTATAAGTCCCTTCTGTTTTTACAACGTGGATTCGACCGTCTTGAAATTCAGGATGGTTTAATAGCACACCCGAATCCATCACGCCGATTTTTACGCCTGAACCATTAAAACCAAGGGCGTAAGCCGTGGAGGCATTCATTGAGGTTAAGCCCCAGTCTTTGAGGTATTCGGCGCTTTCCCAGCTTTTGGTATTACCGGCTTGGCCTTGTTCAGAATAAGCGGATGCATTGGCGGCATACCAACCAACGAGTAATGCGAGTGCAGTTTTTTGAAGTGTTTGAGGTTTCATGTTGTCTTCCTTTATCTTTTCGATTTTCGCAGGCTATTATTCGCCTCATCGAGAGGTGCTTCAATGACCCAAATCAAATTCCTATAGAAAAATGTTTATTCTGTGACAACGATCACACCAAAGTGCGGTCAAAAAAGGGGATAAATTTATGTATCGTAGAAATCAATGTTATAATCTGCGAACAAAATGATTAAGGAGTAACCCATGGCGATTTTAGTAACAGGTGGAGCCGGTTATATCGGTTCACACACCGTAGTGGAATTATTAAATGCAAATAAAGAAGTGGTGGTATTGGATAATTTATGTAATTCCTCCCCAAAATCTTTAGAACGAGTCAAAGAAATCACAGGCAAAGACGTGAAATTTTATGAAGGCGATATTTTAGATCGTGCTTTATTACAAAAAATCTTTGCTGAAAACAGCATTCAGTCGGTAATTCATTTTGCGGGTTTAAAAGCCGTGGGTGAAAGTGTCCAAAAACCCGCTGAATACTACATGAATAACGTCGCAGGCACGATTGTTTTGATTCAAGAAATGAAAAAAGCAGGCGTGTGGAACTTTGTATTTAGTTCATCTGCAACGGTTTATGGCGATCCAGAAATCATTCCAATTACAGAAGATTGCAAAGTGGGCGGTACAACCAACCCTTACGGTACCTCTAAATACATGGTGGAACAAATTCTTGCCGATGTCGCAAAAGCTGAACCACAATTTAGCATGACGATTTTACGTTATTTCAACCCAGTAGGCGCTCACGCGAGTGGTTTGATTGGTGAGGATCCAAACGGTATTCCAAATAACCTATTACCTTACATCAGCCAAGTTGCGATCGGTAAATTACCGCAACTTTCGGTGTTTGGTAGCGATTATGATACTCATGATGGCACAGGTGTACGTGATTATATTCACGTGGTGGATTTAGCGATTGGTCACTTAAAAGCATTAAATCGCCATGAAAATGACGCCGGTTTACACATTTATAACTTAGGTACAGGTACCGGTTATTCTGTGCTTGATATGGTGAAAGCGTTTGAACAAGCAAACAATATCAAAATTCCATATCGTCTTGTTGCACGTCGTCCGGGTGATATTGCAACATGCTATTCCGATCCAAGTCTCGCCGCGAAAGAGTTAAATTGGACAGCAGAACGTGGTCTTGAGCAAATGATGAAAGACACCTGGAATTGGCAAAAAAATAATCCGAAAGGATACCGTGATTAATCTCACTCTTGTTGGGCGGAGCATCATTCCGTCCTTGATATTTTAATCAGATAAAACACGCTCAAAAATAACCGCACTTTATGTCAGAACAATCCCTTTCTAGTCAAATATTTACCCGTAAAATGCTGATCTGTGTATTCACTGGATTTAGTTCGGGCTTACCACTTTTCGTATTATTGCAAATGTTGCCGGTATGGCTGACAGATAAAGGGCTTTCCGTTGAATTAATCGGTGCATTGACAGGGGTGATGGTGCCATATGGTTTGAAGTTTTTATGGGCGCCATTATTAGACCGCTATTTCCCGCATTTTTTAGGGCGTCGTCGTAGTTGGTTATTGATTTCTCAAGTGGTTTTGCTGATTTCCCTTTATGCGATAAGTCATTTTGATCCCGTGGCAGAATTAAGTACGGTGGCTAAAATTGCCACATTCATTGCCTTTTTCTCAGCGACACAAGATATTGTGCTCGATGCTTACCGTCGTGAGATTTTAACGGATAATGAATTAGGATTGGGGAACACCATCCACATTAATGCTTATCGCGTTGCGGGCTTAATTCCTGGGGGGCTTTCGCTTTATTTAGCGACGATTTATCCATGGGAAACCGTCTTTTTATTGACCGCACTTTGTATGCTAGCGGGCATAGTTATGACGCTCTTTTTGGCGAAAGAACCGCAGATTGCACAGGTCGATCGCGATCAACCTTTCTATATGGTGTTTTGGATACCCTTGAAGGAGTTCTTCCAACGTAAAGGTGTCGCCCAAGCCATTGGTTTTTTACTCTTTTTGTTCTTGTATAAATTTGGGGATTCATTTGCTACTACGTTACAAACGAAATTCGTCTATGACATGGGCTTTGAAAAAGAGCATATTGCGTTGGTGGTAAAAAGTACCTCTCTTTGGGCAAGTATCTCTGCCGGTCTCGTGGGTGGCGTGATTATGTTACGCTTAGGGATTAATCGCGCATTATGGGTATTTGGTTTTATCCAATTAATCACTATTGGTGGATTTATTTGGTTAGCTGCATTTGGGCATTTTGACCAAATTGGTGCCGCAGAACTTTGGAAATTAGGTTTCGTGATTGCGGGTGAATATATCGGTGTCGGTCTGGGCACAGCTGCCTTTGTTGCTTTTATGGCTCGCGAAACGAATCCGCTTTATACAGCCACTCAGTTAGCCTTATTTACCAGTCTTTCCGCTTTACCGAGTAAAGGGCTTGGTATGTTATCGGGTTACTTGGTTAAAGCAGTAGGCTACTATCATTTTTTCTGGATTTGTTTATTCCTCGCTATCCCAGGAATGATTTGTTTATTCTGGGTGGCACCATGGAATGAAAAAGGAAATGAAAAAGCTTAAAATAAAATAAAGTGCGGTCAAAATTAACAGCAAAATCATTTGACCAAACAAGGCTTTAACGGTATTTTAAACAGGTCTATTATTTATTGGAGATTCGTATGAAAATTATTCTTTTAGGTGCACCTGGTGCAGGAAAAGGCACACAAGCACAATTTATTATGAACAAGTTTGGTATCCCACAAATTTCAACAGGGGATATGTTCCGTGCAGCGATTAAAGCGGGGACAGAATTAGGAAAACAAGCAAAAGCATTAATGGATGAAGGAAAATTAGTACCGGATGAATTAACCGTTGCATTAGTAAAAGATCGTATTTCTCAACCAGATTGTGCAAATGGTTTCTTATTAGATGGTTTCCCACGTACGATTCCACAAGCGGATGCATTAAAAGATTCTGGCGTGAAAATTGACTACGTTTTAGAGTTTGATGTACCGGATGAAGTGATCGTTGAACGTATGAGTGGTCGTCGCGTACACCAAGCATCGGGCCGTTCTTATCATATCGTTTACAACCCACCAAAAGTGGAAGGTAAGGATGATGTAACAGGTGAAGATTTAATTATCCGTGCCGATGATAAACCAGAAACGGTGTTAGATCGTTTAGCGGTTTACCACAAACAAACCAGCCCATTAATTGATTATTACCAAGCTGAAGCAAAAGCAGGTAATACGCAATATTTCCGTTTAGATGGTACTCAAAGAGTGGAAGACGTAAGCCAAGAGTTAGATAAAATCTTAGGCTAAAATAGACTGGAAACTGACCGCACTTTGAAGATAAAAGTGCGGTTAATTTTTCAAAAGGATTTTGAGATCGTAAATTGAGATCGTATTTGGGGACATTATGAGCAAGAAAAGAACAATAGCATTGACGATTTCGGCTATCGCAGTGGCACTTGGGATCGGCGCACAATTTTACACCAATCATAAAATCGATCAGGTGTTAAAAAATTTCCCTTATTCTTTGGATAACCAAGCAACATTAAATGTGACGCAAACCGCGAAAAACTTTTTTATTCGCGAGTTAATCTTTAGTGTAAAAGATAGTGATGCGAAAAGCACAAATGTGATTTCAACTAAGCTCACGGCGCTGCCTTTCTTCATTACAGCGGAGTCTCAGCTGTCCGATCAATTAGTTCGTCAATTAAATAAAACATTAAATATCACGATTGATAAAAACACGATTAATAGTAAATTTTCACCGGTAGGGGATTATTTACAGTCTGATATTTTGACGGAATTCCGTGATTTTGCGAATAAGTCCCAAAACCTTTCTATCGGTCTTCATTTCTTAAAAAATAAAGAAGTTGAGCTAAAAACAACTCTAAGTGGTTTTAATTACGATAAAGACACTAAACTGGAACAAATTGAGGGTGAAGCTCGCCTAGTGCCTGTCGGCGCAAATCAATACGATCTATCAAGTATTGACTTAACCGCGAAAAATGTCGAAGTGGCGTTGTTAAATGGCGAAAACACCCATGTTTATATGAAAAATGCGACTTATCATTTTGACGTGAAATCAGGTGAGGCAGATAAGCGTGATTTGAGTACGAAATTCAGTAGTGATATTTTACGCATTGCTAATAAAAGCCGTACGACAGAAGAAAGCCAAGCGACAGCGGGTGGTTTGAATTTATTGATTAAACAAAATGGCGTGCCAAGTGCGGTCAATTTTCATCATGAATTTAAAAAATTAAGTGATGGCTCACTAGACATTAAAGACGGCGTCAATTTGTTAACGAAAATTTTTACACAAAACGATCGTTTTGATGGTTCGTTATCCGTGCTTTCTGTCAATGTGCCTAAAAATAATCAACCTTACTTTAACTTACAAAATGCCGGTCTTGAACTTAAGTTGGCGAATACGGATTTAACCAAGGCTAATGTAGATTTTAAACTGAATGTTGATAGTGTGAAGCAAACCCCAGCCGATGAAGAGCGTAAATGGGAAGCTAAAGGCGGTAAAGTTAATATTCAGTTAGATGATTACAACGTGGCAAACGAATTGGCGTTTGTACCGTTTTTATTAGATGCTTTTGCTGAGAAAGAGGCACCATCAAAAGACAATAAAGACTTCTTGAATGCCAAAGATAAATGGGTGAAAGAATTTAGTGGCAAAACCAATATTGAGGCAGCCTTAAAATCATTTAATATGGCCGATTTAGTGCTTGATGAGGTATCAGCCAGTGATAAGACGGAAACATTAGACAATGATCAATATAATGAACATATCACATTGTCTGCGAATAAAGCCAGTTATCCAAGTGCAGGGTTCCAATTTGAAAAATTAGCGCTTGATGCACCATTTAAAATTAATCACAGCAAAGCGCATTTATCAGCAAGATTTTGCTCAGCACCATTTTATGGGGCTTTATGCAGCACGCATTTAACGTCAGCCACATTTGATAAATACATCAAAAACTCCTGGAAAGAGCTTGATTTAATCGTTGATAATGCAACGTTGAATTTAAATCTAAATACTTATCCAGAGACCAATGCTTATCCAGTTAAATTGGAAGTGAGTGGTATTGTGCCTCAAGTGCCCGAAGATGATTCATCAGACATGATTCCAGATAATATTGAAGGCACATTTAATCTGACATTAAGTAAAATGTTGTTTGATGATCAAAATGAAAAAGCCTTAGCCATTAAGGAAAATTCATACTTTTGGCAATATTTAAGTAGCTTTGTGAAACATGATGGAAAACTTCACCGAGAATTTGTGGAAGAAGGTGATAATTACGTTTCTAGAGTGGAAAAAACGGAAAATGGCTACTTAATTAATGGTCGTACGCTTGAAGATCTTCGTCAAGAAAGTATGATGGAGACTGATGAGGGCGAAGAAGAGAAGCCCGAAGCAACTGACTAGCTGAAAAAAATATATAAAAAAATGACCGCACTTGAGATTTAAAGTACGGTCATTTTTTTTATCTGCTTTGATTACTTCACTAATCCACCACTTGCTTGTAAATCAGCATGGTAGGAAGAGCGAACAAATGGGCCACAGGCTGCGTGTTCAAAGCCCATTGCGTTGGCTTTATCACGGAATTCATCAAATTCGGCTGGTGGCACATAGCGTGCAACCGGTAAGTGATGGCGACTTGGTTGGAGATATTGACCCAGTGTCAACATGGTTACTCCGTTTGCACGTAAGTCTTCCATCACTTGAAGAATTTCTTCATTAGTTTCACCTAATCCAACCATTAAACCTGATTTAGTTGGAATGTTTGGGAACATTTCTTTGAAATCATGAAGCAATTTTAAAGACCACTGATAATCAGCGCCCGGACGAATTTCTTTATACAAACGTGGTACATTTTCCAAGTTGTGGTTGAACACATCCGGTGGATTGTCTTTTAATTTTTCTAAGGCTTGAGTAATACGTCCACGGAAATCAGGAACCAAAATCTCAATTTTAATGCCAGGGTTTAATGCACGCACTTCTTTTACACATTCAGCAAAATGACCTGCACCACGATCAGGCAAATCATCACGGTCTACAGAGGTAATCACCACATATTTTAACTTCATATCTTGGATAGTTTCAGCTAATTTACGTGGTTCATCTGGATCGGGTGGTAATGGTTTACCATGTGCAACATCACAGAAAGGACAACGACGAGTACAAATCGCCCCTAAAATCATAAAAGTTGCCGTGCCGTGGTTAAAGCACTCGTGTAAATTTGGACAAGACGCTTCTTCGCAGACAGAATGTAAGCCATGACGACGCATCCCATTTTTGATAGTCTCGATCTTTAATGAGCTAGACGGCAATTTGATTTTCATCCATTCCGGCTTTTTCAATAATTCTTGATTAGGATCGATGTTTTTAACAGGGATGATTGATGTTTTGGCTGCATCACGGTATTTTACACCGCGTTCCATTTTAAAAGGCGTTGACATTGTTCTTTCCTAAAGAAAAATGCCTGATTAAGGCATTTTTAAATGAGTTATAAAAGTGAATGTTATAAATTTGTAACATTATAGCCCAAAAGTTCGGCAAAGTGTTTAATTAATTTAGGGGAAACCTTGTCAAGTGTTGCCTCTTCTTTACCGATAAAATCAGTAAGCTGACACATTTCAAGCCCTGCATAGCCACAAGGATTAATGTAATGGAAAGGATTAAGATCCATATTGATATTAAACGCGAGGCCATGGAAAGAGCAGCCTTTTCGAATGCGTAAACCTAATGAACAGATTTTTTTGCCATCAATATACACGCCAGGTGCATCTGGTTTGGGATAACCTTCAATACCATAGTCTGCTAGGGTTTTTACAACGGATTGTTCAAGTGCGGTCACTAATTGGCGAACATTTAAATGTTCATGACGTTTAATATCAATGAGCACATACATGACCTGCTGACCAGGACCATGATAGGTAATTTGACCACCACGATCTGATTGAACAACAGGAATATCACTGCGTTGTAATAAGTGTTCTGGTTTGCCAGCTTGGCCTTGTGTGAAAACAGGATGATGCTCAACTAGCCAAATTTCATCGATGGTTTCTGCATTTCGATTATCCGTGAATTCCTGCATTTTATGCCAGATTTCCTGATAATCTTGTAATCCTAATTGACGGACAATTAAATCAGTATTGCTCATCTTAGAGAACCATTTTGACACCTTCAATTTTTGCAAGTTCTTTGTAAAGGGTTTCTACTTGCTCAAAGTTTTGCGCGACGATATCAATCGAAACTGAATTATAAGTGCCTTTACTACTGCGTTTTTCCTTTGGAATATAATCACCCGGTAAATATTTTTGTATCACTGCTACGATGTCTTGCGCTAAACCTTCACGGTTAACACCTGCGACTTTAAATGTCATTGCAGCGGGGAATTCCATTACTTCTTTTAGTTTTTCATAATCGTTTTCGGTTGTCATGTTGTTTCCTTAATTTAAGAATAAGGTGCGTGAATCAGCTAAATTCACACCCCTTACGAATTTATTGATGTGATATAAATGGGGAAGTGCGGTTAATTTTCAAGGTGTTTAGTCAAATAATCCTTTAACTGTTAACACTAACCAGTCCCAACCTTTACCTAAGAAGCCGCCTTCTTGTACATCTTCTAATGCTTGAAGATTTACGGTAGCGACATCTTTGCCATCTAATTGATAAACGATTTTACCCACCACTTGACCTTTTGCTAAAGGTGCTTGTAAGTATTTGTTATCTAATTCATAACGTGCTTTTAAGTCAGTTTGTTTACCTTTCGGCACAGTGATAAAGCCATCTTCTAAGACACCAAGTTTAACGTCACCTTTATCACCGTAGTAAACAGATTGTTTTGAAATTTCTTCACCTGCTTTTTGAGTTTTTAAGGTTTCAAAGTTAGCAAAACCCCATTGTAAGAGTTTTTTACTTTCTACTTCACGGCCTTTATAGGTCGGTACACCCATTACAACAGAAATTAAACGCATATTGTTTGGACTTGTTGCTGATGCGACAAGGTTATAACCTGCTTGGCTTGTGTGACCGGTTTTCATACCATCAACATTAATGGTTTTATCCCATAATAAGCCATTACGGTTAGGTTGTTTGATTTTGTTGAAAGTAAAGTCTTTTTCTGCGTAGATTTTATATTCTTCCGGTAAATCACGAATAATATGTGCACCAATAATCGCCATATCACGTGCAGTTGAATATTGGTTTGGATCGTCTAAACCATGTGGTGTGGTGAAGTTAGTATTTTTTAAGCCAAATTGTTGAACGTATTTATTCATGGTATCAACGAAGTTAGCCACGGTACCCGAAATATGTTCAGCTACAGCAACACAGGCATCATTACCAGAAACAATGATAATCCCTTTGTTTAAATCACCCACAGACACTTGTTGATTTAAATTTAAGAACATTTTTGATGAATCAGGGAAATTTCTACCCCAAGCGCTTTCGCTAATTGTCACCATATCTTCATTATGGATTTTACCTTGTTTTAATGCTGCACCAACCACATAGCTAGTCATCATTTTTGTTAATGAAGCAGGGTATTGGCGTTGGTCTGGGTTAAGTGATGCAAGTACCGCACCAGAATTGTAATCCATTAAAACATAAGTTTGCGCATTCACTTCCGGTACTGCGATACCATATTGAATATCTTCAGCCGCAGCAAATGTTGAGGCTGCCATTAATCCCGAGAATAGTACAATTTTTTTCAATTTTGCAGATTGTTTTAACATAGCATTTCCTTTAATAGCTTATTGGTTTTTATAAGTATAAACGATTACGGGTTGCCCATTGATCGTTTTTTGTAATTTTGTTTTTAATTGATTAATATCCGCTTGATCCGCTAATGGGCCAAAATGGATTTCATAGTTTTGCCCATTTTGGTTAATTTCCGTTTTGATGTCATCTAACGCGAGTTTTGTGATGATGCTTTCTGCTTGGCTTTTTGACGACAGCGCGAGTAGTTTTAGCTTGAAAACAGTTTTTGCATCGTTTGTGCTGTCTAAGTTTTGATTTTTTTTTTCGCTATTTTTATTGACGACTAAACGCTCACTGGCTTCTTGCGTTTTAGCATGCTTGGCAAGCGTTTTTGCTCCCGCACCTGAAATTTGACCTTTGTGATCCACATGTAAAGCTTCAATTCTTACTTGCCCTGTACCACGAGCAATAAGGCCTAATTCTTTTGCGGCAGAATGAGATAAGTCAATGATACGTTTCTCACTAAACGGACCACGATCATTAATTCGCACAATCACCTTGCGATTGTTATGTAAGTTTGTAACAACCGCATAAGAATTCAAAGGTAAGGTTTTATGTGCGGCAGTGAAAAGTGCCGAATCATAGCGTTCACCATTAGCTGTTTTACGACCATTAAATTTATGGTGGTAATAACTTGCTGTCCCTTCTTTTGAATAGGACTTTGCCTCATCACCTTGTGTGGTATATGTTTTACCATTCACTTCATAGCTTTGTGGCGCTTGAACGGTCGTAGTAATCGACAGCGAATCCCCTTGAATACCATACATTTTTTGCGTATCGGCAAAAGCAGAAAAACTTGAGCTGCTTATCAAGGTGAAAAGTGCGGTCGTTTTTAAGATATTTTTTAATGTCATACTTATTACTTTCAAGATTATCGGTGCTCTTCATAAGAAAGCCAAAAGGGAAATTAGTTCCCTTTCATAAAGCGAGGTTTGTGAGTATGAATGGACATCACTAAACCAAAGCTTGCCATGATGGCGACATATGAGGTACCGCCGTAGCTAAAGAGTGGTAAAGGCACCCCTACAACAGGCAAAATGCCACTCACCATACCAATATTCACGAAGACATAAACGAAGAATATCAGTGTGGTTGCACCAGCAAGAATACGCCCGAAAGAGGTTTCTGCATTTACCGCAATTATTAAGCCACGGATAATAATAAACAAATAAATTGCCATCAGAATAAGAAAACCGACCATTCCATGTTCTTCACTCATCACGGCAAAAATAAAATCAGTGTGTGGTTCAGGCAAAAATTCTAATTGGGATTGTGTCCCTTGCATCCATCCTTTGCCAGATATACCGCCTGAACCGATAGCAATTTTGGATTGCAAAATATGGTAACCCGCCCCAAGTGGATCTTTCTCGGGGTCAAGTAAGGTTAATACACGCATGCGTTGGTAGTCATGCATTAAATACATCCACATGATAGGAATAAATGCCGCTAAGCCAACTACTGCAGCAAGAATAAGCCACCAACTCATCCCTGCTAAGAATACCACGAATAAGCCTGATGCACTAACCAGAATTGATGTACCTAAGTCTGGTTGAATAGCCACAAGTAAAGTTGGCACAATAATCATGGCGATAGCAATAAAGGTTTCGCTCATTTTCGGTGGTAATGGACGGTTACCTAAATATACCGCGACCATTAATGGTACCGCGAGTTTGACAATTTCAGAAGGCTGAAAGCGAATAAATCCAAGATCTAACCAACGTTGTGCCCCTTTACTGGTTGTACCGATAGCATCAACCAAAATCAGCATGATAAAACCCACCAAATATAAGTAAGGGGCGAGTCGCTGATAAAATTTAGGAGGAAGTTGCGCCATAATCATCATCACAGCAAAACCTAATATGACCTGAATAATACGATTTTGGAACATGACTTCACTGGCGCCTGATGCACTATAAAGCACAAGCATGCCATAAGCCGTAATAGCGGCTAATCCAATAAATAATAAAAAATCAATATGTAAGCGTTGCCATAATCGCAAGCATAAAGGCACTTTTTCTTCCATTATTCATTCTCACTTGGTTGAGATTCTAGTGCTGGCGCATCTAAATCAGTTTGGTCGGTCTTTTTCTCTTTTTCAGCATTTTCTTGACGTTCAATTTGTGGCAAGCGTTTATTCAAGTAGAAATCCATAATTTGCCGTGCAATTGGTGCCGCATTACTTGAACCACCGCCCGCATTTTCTAAAATAATGGTGACAACTAATTTCGGATCTTCATAAGGCGCATAAGCCGTAAACCAAGCATGGTCATGTAATTCTTTTTTCAATCCCGCTGCATTATATTTTTGGTTTTCTTTTAAGCTGAATACCTGTGCGGTACCAGATTTCCCTGCTACATGGTAATTCGTGCCGATAAAGGCTTTTCGTCCAGTCCCTGCACCTGAATTCACTACATTGAACATGCCGCGCTTAGCCGCATCCCAATAAGCTTGTTTCGGATCGGTAATATCTTCATATAAAAGCGGGTCTTGATACGGCTCAATGGTGGCGCCTTCAACTGATTTCATTAAATGTGGAGTATGAATTTTACCGTTATTGACCACAATAGAGGTTGCTTTTGCCACTTGTAATGGTGTCGCTGTCCAATAACCTTGACCAATCCCTACTGAGATTGTATCGCCTTGCACCCACGGTTTTTTATAACGTTTTTGTTTCCATTCTTTACTCGGCATATTAGCAGTGGCTTCTTCTTGAATTTCAATACCTGTCGGCATACCAAACCCAAAACGTTTCATCCACATGGAGAAACGATCAATACCTAAATTAAAGGCGGTTTGATAGAAGAAGGTATCCGATGATTCAGTAATGGCCTTGTTTAAATCCGTATAACCATGCCCTGTTTTTTTCCAATCTCGGAAACGCTTTGTTGAGTTTGGCAATGTCCAGTAGCCTGGGTCAAAAATTGTGGTATTAGGCGTAATCACCCCTTCAGTTAATGCTGCAACAGCAACGAATGGTTTTACAGTAGAGGCAGGCGGGTACACACCTTGTGTCGCACGACTGTAAAGCGGTCGAGTTGGATCTTCGAGTAAACGTTTGTAATCACTAGAAGAAATGCCATCGACGAATAAATTATTGTCATAGCTTGGGGTTGAAACCATCGCTAATACACTGTTGTCTTTCGGGTCAAGCACGACAACAGCGCCTTTTTGACCTGAAAGGAGCGACATAATATAGCGTTGAAGGGTAAAATCGATAGTCAGATGAATACTTTTCCCCGCGGTGGCTGGTTGTTCACGTAGTTTACGAATAACTTTACCACGGTTATTAATTTCAACCTCTTCGAAACCGGTTGTACCATGGAGTTGTTCTTCGTAATAACGTTCAATACCCAGTTTCCCCATGTCCGTAGAACCGGAATAGTTAGCAAATTTCTCTTCTTTTTTTAGGCGCTCAACATCTCGGTCATTAATGCGTCCCACATAGCCCAAAATATGTGCCATGGCTTCGCCATATAGGTAATTTCGTTTGAAATAAGGGCGAACATCAAGGCTTGGATATTTATACTGGTTTACCGCAAAACGGGCAATTTGTTCTTCCGTTAGGCTAGGCTTGAGTAAAATCGGCGTATAGCGAGTACCACGACGACGCTCTTTTTTGAAATGTTCAATGTCTTCATCAGTGAGTCCCACAACATATCGCAATTCTTCAAAAGTGCGGTCTAAATTTTCCGTTTTTTCCGGCACGATATATAAACCGAAAAAAGTGAGGTTTTCAGCCAGTAATTCGCCGTAACGGTCGTAAATTAATCCTCGAGTAGGAGGAAGTGGAAGTAATTTAATACGGTTACCATTCGAGCGAGTTTGATACATGTCGTAATTCACCACCTGAAGATGGTAAATATTTGCGAATAGTACGCCACTTAGGGCCAAAATACCGATGAATGCGACCAATGTTCGACGTGCAAACAAGTTCCGTTCCGCTTTTTTATCACGGATCGGTTCATTGGTTGGTGCAGAAAAGAATTTTTTTAAATTCATCGGTAATGTAATACGTTATTCTCTGTGATAAGGGTGGTTTGTCGTTCGTGACCAAGCACGGTATAAACTTTCAGCCACGACAACTCGCACTAATGGATGGGGCAGTGTGAGTGGTGAAAGTGACCAACTTTGTTCTGCTGCCGCTTTGCATTCTGGGGATAAACCTTCAGGTCCGCCAATGAGTAAGCACACATCACGACCATCATTTTTCCAACCCTCTAATTGCTCAGCAAGTTGTGGCGTTGTCCAAGGTTTGCCAGGGATATCTAATGTCACGACCTTGCCTTTTCCGCAAGCAACGAGCATCGCTTTGCCTTCTTGCTCTAAGATGCGTTTAATATCCGCATTTTTTCCACGTTTACCTGCTGGAATTTCAATGAGTTCAAAAGGCATGTCTTTAGGAAAACGACGTTGGTATTCTTCAAATCCGGTGGTAACCCAAGCCGGCATTTTCGTTCCCACTGCAATTAATGTAATTTTCATCCTTTTTCCTTTTAAAATACCGTCAAAATTGACCGCACTTTATGCCCAAAGTTTTTCTAATTGATACATCTCACGCGCATCACGTTGCATGATGTGTACGATGGTTTGACCAAGATCGACCACGATCCAATCTGCGGTATTGCGACCTTCTTCACCAAAGGTTTCATAACCGGCTTTTTTACATTCTGCGATAAGGTTATCGGCCATAGCAGACACTTGGCGGCTAGATGTACCGGTACAAATAATCATATTTTCAGTAATCGATGATTTGCCTTTTACATCAAAATGTACAATTTCGGTGCCTTTTAAATCATCGAGTTTATCAATTACAAATTCAACTAATGACATTTCTTTTCCTATTTAAATAAAGCGATGAATTCTATCATTGAATGAGGGAAAGGGGTAGGCTTGGGGCTGATTTTATTTGAATTGTTTTATGGCAGTCATAGTGCTTAGCATGAATATTGGGGCAGCTATTCTGCCCCAAGTTTGAAAGGGTATTAAACCCATAAAAGAATGGCTAACAATTGCGGTGAAATGATCCGTAAGAACATGGTGAGCGGATAGACTGTCGCATAGGAGAGTGCTGCGGCACCGCTTCCTTCTTTCAGTTCATTCGCGAAAGCAAGCGCTGGTGGATCCGTCATCGACCCTGCTAACAGGCCACAAAGAGAAAGATAATTTAATTTTACATATAAACGTGCAATGATACCTACAATCATTAATGGTACAAGGGTGATGAAAATACCGTATCCCATCCATTCGAGACCTGAACCATTGGTGAGTGTGTCCACAAAGCTACCGCCGGATTTTAACCCGACTACAGCAAGGAAGAGCACAATACCAATTTCACGCAGCGCCAAGTTCGCACTTGGCGGCATAAACCAGTAGAGTTTTCCGATAGAGCCAATTCGAGCCAAGATCAATGCGACGACTAATGGTCCACCTGCTAGCCCTAATTTTAATGCCACTGGGAAACCTGGAATATAGAAAGGAATGGAGCCGAGTAATACCCCTAAACCAATCCCAATAAACACTGGTAGCATTTGCACTTGTAGTAGTTTTTGTTTAGCGTTACCAATAACTGAAATAGCTTGGTTGAGAATGTCAGTTTTTCCAACCATGTGTAATACGTCACCGAATTGAAGTGTAGTATGGGCAGTTGGTACCAATTCCACACCTGCACGGTTTAAACGCGAAATGACCACACCATATTTTTGATGAATACCAAGATGACGAATTTGTTTTCCGAGTACTTTTTCATTGGTGACGACCACGCGCTCAGAACGAATTTCGCCACTCAAGCTTGCTACCGGGATATCAACTTCTTCCCCAATGATAAGGTGCATTTTTTTCAAGCCTTCAGGATTGCCGACCAAATGTAAAATATCCCCAAGTTGAACATCGGTATCCGCTTTCGGCACAATAACAAGCTCACCCCGTTTCAAGCGAGAGCAGACAACATCTTCATCATCAAAACCTGGAATTTCAATCAAATGGATACCATTGAGATTAGTATTGGTGACTTTCAGAGACATGCTTTTGAGTGCTTCTTTGTCATGACCACTTTCTTTTTCAAAATTTGCTGCTTCCTCATCCACTTTAATTTTAAAGAAAAGACGAATAAGCCACATAGAAAGTAAAATGCCACAAATTCCAAAAGGATAAGCCATTGCATAGGCCATTCCCATGTTAGACGTCGTTTGCGACATGCCTAATTCAGAAAGAATTTGCTGACCCGCACCGAGAGATGGGGTATTGGTTACCGCACCGGAGTAAATACCAAGCGCGACATCAAGAGGAATATCCGCAAGCTTATAAATAAGAATTGTCACCACTGCACCGAGTGCAACGATTAAAATGCCTAACCCATTTAAGGTTAAGCCTGATTTTCGTAAGGAGGCAAAAAAACCTGGCCCCACTTGAATACCAATCGTATAAACAAACAGAATTAAGCCGAACTCTTGCACGAAATGTAATGTATGGCTATCTAATTTAATGCCATATTGGGTGGTGAAATGGGCAACTAAAATACCACCAAATAGCACGCCCCCAATACCCAGTCCTACACCTTTAATTTTAAAATGCCCGATCCATAGGCCAATCACGGCAACGAGGGCAAGCAAACTAATGGTAATCGCAGTTTCACTCATACCAACCTCTAATTTATTAAAAATTTAACTATTTTGGATTATATCAATTAGATTTCTTACTCGCTTGTGACAAAGTCAAAAAATGTTATCTCCATCACATTTTTTCTTGCTTAAAAATAAACACCGCCTAAAATGACCGCACTTTTTTGATTTTATAGGTTGATTATGGATTACGCTCAAGAGGCCATTAATTCGCTTTTATGGATAGCAAAAACATTAGCGATGACGGCTGTCGTGTTTAGCTTTGGTATTTTCTTATTAGTCCGTTTTACCCACTGGGGGAAACAATTTTGGCAATTTGCGGGTGGGTATCTTTCACCACGTCGAAGTATTAAACCTTTGCTATTTTTCTTATTAATTGTAGCGATGACATTAGTCAGTGTGCGTATTAGCTTGGTCCATTCAGAGTGGTATAACAATATGTACACATCCTTGCAGGAATTTAATGAACCTGTGTTTTGGGATCAAATGGTGCTGTTTTGTGTGATTGCGACAAGTTCAGTGATTGCCGCATTGCTTAGCTATTATTTAGAGCAACGTTTTTCTATTGATTGGATCGAATGGTTGAATGGTCAGTTAGTCGATAAATGGATGAATAATCGCGCGTACTATAAAACGCAGTATGTTTCCGCTAACTTAGATAACCCCGATCAACGTATTCAACAAGATGTGCAATCCTATGTGCGAACCACGCTCTCTTTAAGTACCGGGGTAATTGATGCTGTCACCTCCATGATTTCTTATACAATCTTATTGTGGGGATTAGCGGGACCAATGATGGTATTTGGTACTGAAATTCCACGCATGATGGTGTTCTTGGTATTTGCTTATGTGATTATCACTACCGCGATTGCATTCCGTTTAGGGCGTCCATTAATTATGTTGAATTTCGTCAACGAACGCTTAAACGCTAACTATCGTTATTCTTTAATTCGTATCAAAGAATATGCGGAAAGTGTGGCATTTTATGCGGGTGAGAAAGTTGAGAGTAGCCAACTTTATAAACAATTTGGCGCAGTGATCAGTAACATGTGGGATATTGTTTATCGAACCTTAAAATTCTCTGGTTTTAACCTAGTAGTAAGCCAAGTTTCCGTGGTGTTCCCTTTACTCATTCAAGTGGGGCGTTATTTTGAGAAGCAAATTAAACTCGGCGATCTGATGCAAACGCTACAAGTATTTGGTAAATTGCATTCAAATCTTTCGTTCTTCCGTAATTCTTACGATGGTTTTGCCGGATATAAAGCCACATTAGATCGTTTAACAGGCTTTAGTTATGCGATTGATATGGCAAACCGTCAATCTACTTCGCATTTACACGAACATGAAACTGACGTGATCTTTAAGGATTTAAGTATCAGTAATCCATTTGGAAAAACCTTAATTGAGAATTTAAATTTGATGTTGCCACAAGGTTCAACTCTATTAATTCAAGGTAATTCAGGCGTGGGTAAAACTACGTTATTGAGAACTGTGGCAGGGCTTTGGGCGTATTCTGAAGGAGATGTGTATTGTCCTACTCATCAGCTTTTCTTATCGCAAAAACCTTATTTACCACAAGGTAGTTTATTGACTGCACTGGCTTATCCGAATGAAGAAAAGGAATTTAATCGTGATGAGATGATTGAGGTATTAAAACAAGTGTCTTTAGGGTATTTAGAAGATCGTTTAGAACAAGAGCAAGATTGGACACGTATCCTTTCTCTTGGTGAACAACAACGTTTAGCTTTTGCTCGTTTGCTATTACACAAACCGAAAGTCGCATTCCTGGATGAAGCCACGGCGAGTATGGATGAAGGTTTAGAAGATTCGATGTATCGTCTGTTAAAAGAACGCTTACCTCATACAACGGTTATTAGCGTGGGGCATCGTTCAACCTTGCAGGCTTTCCATCAGCAACAATTGATGATTTTAGGTAACGGTAAGTGGCAATTTACTGACCAAAATCAGGCATAAAATGCCACTAAAATTGACCGCACTTACCTTGTTAGAAAAAATAGTGAGGTAAGTGTAGAGGAACAAGGCAAAAAATCCTGTTATCAAGCTCGATTTTTTGGTACATTTAGCACAATTTTTTTCTATGCTCAGAAATGAGTAATTTTTCACCAAACTAATGACGGAATTCTTATGTTATTCAAAAAAATTCGTGGTTTATTTTCAAACGATCTTTCTATCGATCTAGGTACAGCAAATACATTAATTTATGTGAAAGGCCAAGGTATCGTACTTGATGAGCCTTCAGTAGTGGCAATTCGTCAAGATCGTATGGGCGCATATAAAAGCATTGCAGCAGTAGGTAAAGAAGCAAAACAAATGCTTGGCCGTACACCAAAAAGCATTGTCGCAATTCGTCCGATGAAAGATGGTGTTATCGCAGATTTCTCTGTGACTGAAAAAATGTTGCAATACTTTATTAAACAAGTACATAGCGGTAACTTCATGCGTCCTAGCCCACGTGTGCTCGTTTGTGTACCGGCTGGTGCAACTCAAGTTGAACGTCGCGCAATTAAAGAATCAGCATTAGGTGCAGGTGCACGTGAAGTCTATTTAATTGAAGAGCCAATGGCGGCAGCAATCGGTGCAAACTTGCCGGTTTCTACAGCGATCGGTTCAATGGTCATTGATATCGGTGGTGGTACCACTGAAGTGGCAGTGATTTCTTTAAATGGTATCGTGTATTCATCTTCGGTACGTATTGGTGGTGACCGTTTTGATGAAGCAATCATTTCTTATGTTCGTCGTACTTTTGGTTCTGTGATAGGTGAACCAACTGCAGAGCGTATCAAGCACGAAATTGGTTCAGCTTATATTCAAGAAGGTGATGAAATTTTAGAAATGGAAGTGCACGGTCATAACCTTGCTGAAGGTGCGCCTCGCTCATTCAAATTAACCTCTCGTGATGTACAAGAAGCTCTTCAACAACCATTAAATGGTATTGTTGCAGCAGTACGCACAGCGCTTGAAGAATGCCAACCAGAACACGCCGCAGATATTTTTGAACGCGGTATGGTGTTAACGGGTGGTGGTGCCTTATTACGCAACATTGATGTGTTGTTATCAAAAGAATGTGGTGTACCTGCAATCATCGCAGAAGAACCATTAACTTGCGTAGCTCGTGGCGGCGGTGAAGCAATCGAAATGATTGATATGCACGGCGGCGATATTTTTAGCGACGAAATTTAATCTCTAAAAGTGCGGTCAGAAAAATCGGCGTTTTTAATTCGTCTGATTTTTTGACCGCACTTTTCCTTTTAACCCTAGGACAGTGAATGAAACCCATTTTTGGTAAAGCACCACCATTAGGTATTCGACTCGCATTAGCGGTGATTGCTTCTATGACACTCATTTTAGTTGATGGACAAACTTCATCAATGACGAAGGCGCGTAGTGTGATGGAAACTGCCGTTGGAGGATTGTATTACCTTGCGAATGGGCCAAGAACAGTTCTAGATGGTGTATCAAGCAACTTGGTGGATACCAATAAACTACTTATTGAAAATAAAGTATTGCGTGAGCAATTGCGTGAGAAAAATGCTGATCTTTTATTATTGGATCAACTCAAAGTAGAAAACCAACGTCTTCGTTTACTGCTTAATTCGCCTTTACGCACCGATGAATACAAAAAAATTGCCGAAGTACTTACTGCTGAAACTGATGTTTATCGTCAGCAAGTGGTGATCAATCAAGGGGAACGTGATGGTGCGTATGTTGGTCAGCCTGTGATTGACGAAAAAGGAATGATTGGTCAGATTATATCTGTCGGTGAGAACACCAGCCGAGTCTTGCTTTTAACGGATGTAACCCATTCTATACCAGTGCAAGTTTTACGTAATGATGTACGTGTGATCGCGAGTGGTACAGGACACTCTGATGAACTTACTTTAGATAATGTGCCTCGTTCCGTGGATATTGAAAAAGGCGATTTATTGGTGACTTCCGGTTTAGGCGGTCGCTTTGTAGAAGGCTATCCGGTGGCAGTCGTACAAAGTGTGTCTCGCGATGGTTCTAATTATTTTGCAACAGTGAAAGCAAAACCTTTAGCTGAATTAGATCGTTTACGTTATTTACTTTTACTCTGGCCGAGCAATCTTGATATGTCGAAAGTGAAATCCATGTCACCAGAAGAAGTGCGTCGTTTAGTACAGCAACGTTTAGAAAGCCAAGCCCATGAAGCGACACATTCTGTGAGTAAAACCAAAATTACGGATGACCAAGCGGATAGCACTCAACCGCATACAGGAAAAGAAATCGTGGATCCTGAAATTCCAACCACAATGCCTCAACAAGAGGAACCGGTTTCTCCAGATCAACAAGAACATAGGAATGAAGACTAATGCAAGGGCGTTTTATTTTTCAATGGGCGACCATTTTATGCTTCTTTGTTGTAGCACTAGTGATGGAGTTAGCACCATGGCCAGCAGGCTTTCAAGCCTTTAAACCTTCTTGGTTGATTTTAGTCTTGCTTTATTGGACCCTTGCTTTACCTGATAGAGTAAGCATTGGTTCGGCGTTTTTACTCGGGGTTTTATGGGATATTGTGCTAGGCTCTATTCTAGGCGTGCATGCATTGGTGCTTTCTGTTGCCTTCTATTTTGTTTCCAAATATTACTTAATGTTGCGCAACCTTTCCCTTTGGTTCCAAAGTTTATTAGTGCTTCTTTTCGTTTTTGCCATTCGAGTGGCAATTTTCTTGGTTGAATTCTCGTTACACGGAGCATTCTTTAACTGGCAGGAAATCTTTGGTGCCATTGCATCAGGCGTATTATGGCCGTGGGTATTCTTATTGATGCGCACAGCACGTCGACGAGTTGGATTGCATTAATCATAAAAAAAGCTGATGAAGATATTCATCAGCTTTTCTTTTTAGTTTTTACGACGATAGTTTGTTTTTCTTGTCGTAGTATTTCTCGTTTGAGGCGTAGGGTTGCGTTTTAAACGATAAGGTTTTGGAATATCACTAATCAATGAATTCGGGTCATATTGACTGACGGGAATAGAATGCCCGATGTATTCTTCAATTGCCGGTAAATTCATCGCATATTCTTCACAAGCAAAGCTGATAGATACACCACTTTCACCCGCTCGACCAGTACGGCCAATACGGTGAACGTAATCTTCTCGATCATCAGGTAAATCAAAGTTAAAGACGTGTGTCACATCTGAAATATGTAACCCACGTGCGGCAACATCGGTTGCGACGAGAATATCGAGTTCCCCATCAGTAAATTGTTTGAGCAATGAAAGACGTTTTTTCTGTGCTACATCACCCGTGAGTAATCCTACTCGATGACCATCTGCGGCTAAATAGCCCCAAATTTCTTCACATTTATGTTTAGTATTCGCAAAAACAATGCAACGCTCTGGCCATTCCTCTTCCATTAACGTCAGTAAGAGGGGGATTTTGTCTTCATTTGAGGGATAGAATAGTTCCTCTTTAATTCGATGCCCCGTTTTTTGTTCTGGTTCAATTTCAATGTATTCTGGGGAATTCATATCTTCAAAGGCAAGTTCTCGTACTTTGTAAGAGAGCGTTGCAGAAAAGAGCATGGTGAGGCGTTCTTGCGGAGAAGGACATTTACGTAATAAATAACGAATATCACGAATGAAACCTAAATCAAACATACGATCCGCTTCGTCCAATACCACGACTTGGATATCATCTAAACGGATAATCCCTTGTTTCACGTAGTCAATCACACGACCAGTGGTACCAATTAAAATATCCACACCGGCTTCAATCGCTTTGAGCTGTTTATCATAGCCATCCCCACCATAAGCCAGTGCGGTTCGTAATCCACTTGTTTTTGCTAATAATTCTGCATCATGATTAATTTGTACTGCTAGTTCACGGGTTGGTGCAAGAATTAATGCGCGAGGTTGATCGGTAGCAAAATCAGGTTGATGCGTTAATAAATGATGAAAGGTTGCCGTTAAAAATGCCATTGTTTTACCTGTGCCGGTTTGTGCTTGGCCTGCAACATCTTTTCCTTGTAAGGTAATAGGTAATGATAACGCTTGAATAGGGGTGCAATATTCAAATCCCTTGTCTTGTAGGGCTTTTTTTACGATAGGATGTAATGGAAGATCAGCAAATCGCTGCTGACTTAAATAATTTTCTTGCATAATAAATAACAGGTTCTCAGAAATAAATGGGGCTAAGGATAGCACGAAGTCGGAAAAATATCCTTAAAAATGACACGCTTATTAATAGGCTTAAGCTTTAGATTGTGCAGATTGGGTTCGTTCCCATTTTCTTGCAATATAGCTACAAGTTGGGTGCAATGTCAGCTTTTTAGCCTGGATAAAATGAATTAAGGCTTGATAGAGTTTGTCTGCCACACCTTGTCCTCGAAGAGACTCATCAACAAACGTGTGATTAGCATTAATGGTATCGGGTGTTTCATAAAAATAGATGAGTTTAGCGATTTTCTTTCCTTGCTCATCGAGTAAGAAAAACTCACCCTGTTTACCATTATCTTGATGCTGAAGACTCATTTGATACTCCATTCATCACTGAGATTGGGATCCATGGCAAAATCAGCAGTATCACTTGGAATGGCTTTTTCTTCTGCAGCCCATTCGCCTAAATCAATGAGTTGGCAACGTTTGCTGCAAAAAGGGCGAAATTGACTTTCCTGTGTCCAAGGCACTGGCTTTTGACATGTTGGGCAGGGGACTTCAAAAATTTCATCAGACATTTTTCTTTCTCGATTCACTTAAATAAAATTGGTGCAATTCTAGCACTTTTTGTTTTAAGTGCGGTAAGTTTTCTGGCAATTTTGCATCATTTGAAATGATATCATCCGCCCATTTTAATCTTTCTTCTCGGCTGACTTGTGCATTCATAATAGCTTGAATTTGCTGAATATTATTATGATCTCTCGATGATGCACGAGCGAGTTGAGTTTCAGGTTTAACATCAATAACAAGTACGCGATCGCAAAGCGTGGTGAGCTTGTTTTCAATAAGCAGTGGAACGACAAACAAAGTATAGGGAGCGGTCTGAGCATTTAACTGCGCTAACATTCTTTCGCGAATAGCAGGATGCAATAAATGATTGAGCCAGTTTTTTTCATTTTCGTCTGCAAATACTTTTTTTCGTAGTTCAGCTCGATTTAATTCGCCCACTTCAGTCAGAATTGATTTTCCAAAGTGCTCAGCAATTTGAGCAAGCAGCGGTGAGCCTTTTTCAACCACTTCTCTTGCCACTATATCCGCATCAACAATGGGTACACCAAGTTCAACAAAGAGATTTGCAATCGTGCTTTTTCCACTACCGATACCACCAGTAAGGCCTACAATATAAGTCATGATATTCCTTGCTACTTGATTTAAGAGGAGGATGTTTTACATCCACTTCTTAAACATAATATTTTTCAATGTTGCCAATATATTACATTTATAGGTTGATTGCACTGGTGATGATTAACGATAAGCAAAGAAAGGGCGCGAAAGGTAAAACAGGTTTACGAGAAATCCAATAACCTATGATGCCTAATAGACAGGCAATGAATAAGAAAAGTGGTAAGTGCTCGATGGTGAGATAAGTGCCGATTCCCAAAGCAAGCCAATAATCGCCACGGCCTAAAGCTTCCTTCTTATAAAACCATTTAGACAAATGATAGATGATATAAAAAACACCGAAAAAACTAACCGCACTTTCTAAACTTTGAGAAAGCGTCAGAATTGAAAGTTTTTGATGTGCGCCGAATAAACCCAGGAAAAATAAAAACAGGCAAGGTGTAGGTGAAATCAGTTGATAGTGCCAGTCTAGCCAACTGATAACAAAGATGAGACTAAGCGTAATCGCGAGCCATAAAGTAAATAATTCATCCTGAAGAAAATAATAGAGTGCAGCAAAACAGAGTCCAAGCCCTAAAAAATAAAGGAAAATATGACCGCACTTTTGAGATTGAATCGCTGCTTTTTCGCTATGGAAAATGGGTCTGTTTTCAGGATACAGTTCGATATAGTTCTGATAAATTTCTTGTTGGAGATTAGGAATAAAACGAACGATATAAAGCCAAGCAAAGATGCCCGCTAAACCACCCAATAAGAAAAAGGCGAATGTCATCATTGGATTACCGAACCCATATTAAAAATTGGCAGATACATACCCATCATAATAATACCAATTAAACTACCAATAATGAGCATCATTAAAGGCTCTAAAAGTTGGGAAAGTAAATCAATTTGATGATTGAGTTTTTCTTGATAGTTATCCGCAATATGACGCAACATCAATGCAAGTTTTCCACTTTTTTCGCCAATTTGTAGCATTTGCTGCGCTTCTATTGGGAAAAGATGGCTACTGACGCTTTCTGAAAATGGATAACCTTGAGAAACCCACTGTAAAATTGACCGCACTTCTTGTTGTAGCAGGATATCGCCTTTTAAAGTACGTTGTGTTTGCCAGGTTTGCTGTTTGGGAAGAAAACTATTTAACGCAGGCGTTAAGGCTACACCGGATTGAAGCATTAATTGCAGATTATGGCTAAAACTGATTAAACGAGAAAGGCAAATGATATTGCCCCAAATTGGCATGCGACTAATCAGCGCATTCTTTTTTTGATTCAGCCAAAGAGAATGTTTTAGTGCCATCTTTAGCATAAAAAGAGCGAAAATGCAGACAATCATCAAGGCGATAAAATGATGTTGTAGGAATTGAGACATGGCTAATAACACAGCAGTTAATGTAGGCAGTTCAGCGGAGTTTTCGCCATACATTTCAGCAAATTGAGGTACAACGAAGAGTAATAAAATTAACGTAAGTGAAAGCGAAATACCTAATACCATGGCAGGATAAAGCATAATTTTTTGTAATTTGCGTTGAAGCGCTAATGATTGCGTTCGACGTTCTGCGATTTTAGTGCATACCTCCGCCAGTTTTCCTGTCATCTCTCCCACTTGAATAAGTTGAATTTCTTGAAAATTTAAATACTTTCCTTGTATTTCCAAGCTTTGTGAAAACGAAATGCCACTTTCAATTAATTCAATTAAGGCGCCAAGCCACTTATGCAATCCCAATTGCGTGCAGTTATCTTGCAAAATGTGCAATGCATTTTTTAATGGAATGGCAGAGCTGAGCAGAGTAGCTAGCTGATTTAATAAAGCACTGATTTCAGCATTTTTCGGTTTCTGATTAAGTTGCCAATCTTGTTGCAAGCGAATGTGGTTAAAACCTTTTGCAATTAACAGAAATTGTGCGGCTTGTTTAGATTGAGCAACAAGACTGCCTTTTTGCCATTGTTGTCGCTGATCATAGGCTTGAAAATAAAAGAGTTTTTGCTTTGCCATAGTGATACCTATTTTTTACCTAACACGCGTTGAATTTCGTTGAGATCGGTGATGCGATCTTTTACTTTTTCTAACGCACTTTGATAAAGTGACTCAAAATCAGTTTGGTAACGGTGATTTTCGCATTGTAAAAATTGATACACACCAATACGACCTCGATATCCCTGATGGCAATCGCAAGAATCACTAAAATGTTGGCCGCACTTTAAGCAACGTTTACGCACCAATCTCTGTGCGATAACTAACAAGAGACTATTTTCAATTTCGTGAGATTGAATGCCTAGTTGTTGCAAGCGTGAAATCGCTGAGATGGCATCGTTGGTATGTAAGGTAGAAAGCACTAAATGGCCGGTTTGAGCGGCTCTTAATGCCATCAATGCACTTTCTTCATCTCGAATTTCACCAAGCATAATAATGTCGGGATCTTGTCGTAAAAATGTACGAAGTAATCGGCTAAAATCTAAACCGATTTGCGGATTCACTTGAGTTTGAATAATACCTTCTAATTCAATTTCAACGGGATCTTCTGCTGTCATAATATGTTTATCTGGCGTATTGAGCCATTGAAGTGCGGTATAAAGCGAGATACTTTTTCCGCTTCCCGTGGGGCCGGTCACCAGAATTAAACCTTGAGGTTGGCTGAGTGCATGCTGAAATTGACTTTGTTGGTTTTGTGTCATGCCAAGCTCAGCAAAACTTAACTGAACAGGTTTATTTCGTTGTAATCGTAATACCGCTTTTTCTCCCCAATGCGTAGGCAAGGTAGAAAGGCGGAAATCTAAAATATCGGAGAATGTCGTTTTGAATTGAAAGCGGCCATCTTGTGGTAGCCGAGTTTCACTGATATCCAGTTTGGCTAAGAGTTTAAGGCGAGAAATTACACGATTGGCGAGCGCTTTACTAATAATCGGTTGCGGTTGGAGCACACCATCAATACGTAAACGAATTAAGAGCCCATTTGGCTGAGTTTCTAAATGAATATCGGAGGCATTTTTTTGCAGGGCTGTTTCAAAAATACTGTTTAATAATTGAATAACGGGTTCATCTTCATTAGCTAAATTAGCCGTGCTTTCGTCTTCTGAATGATGATAAAACGTGGTTTGCTCTTCGATTTGATTGGCTTTAGGTGCAAGGGATTGTAAAAGTTGTTTGAGTTGAGTCGTTTCAAATAAAATCGGTTCAACCAATTTTCCACTTAAAAAAGCAAAGGTTTCACAAGCTGCAAGATTATTGAGTGAGTCCACTGCAAGCCATAAATGGTGTTCATCTTCTTTAAGAGGGAGCGCAAAGTAACGCAACAGCAATGCTTGTTGCTGTTGGTTTTGTTGCCAATATTGTGGCGAGATATGATAAATCTCGCCATTTTTTGCGATTGCTTGATAAGCCATGTTTCGCTATTTAGCTGAAGAGCAGAAACCCGCAGGGAATAAATCTGCATTGCTTGGGCAAGCAGTTGTCCAGGTGACACCTGATGAGGTTGAGCCTGTCGCCGTTAAAGAATAACTGATCCCATCCAATGCCCCATTTCCTGTTACCGTAATTACACCTGATTTCGTGGTAATGGATTTAACATAGCCTTTTGCAGTAGTGATGTCTGCTGCAATGCCATTTGAACCACCTGAACAGTTTGTCGGGGCATTGGTGCTATAGACACATAACTCCACATCAGATTTATAAGGTGCAGATGCTTGCAACAATTCGGAGATAGCCGCTTTTTTGGTATAATTTTGATAAGACGGAATGGCGATCGTCGCGAGAATAGCAATAATCGCAATCACGATCATCAATTCAATTAACGTAAAACCTTTATGTAAAGGTTTAGAAAAAGTCAGTTTCATTAAATTAAATTTCCTTTTGGTTGAATAAAAAAATGCCAGGATTGGCTGCAACATTGTGTAAAAGGGAAAAATGAAAGTAAAACTGACCGCACTTTTTTTGCGATCTCGATCGCAAAAATGAAATTTAATCGCAGAAAAACAGATGAATAAGATAAAAAATGGCTGGTTAAGCCAGGCAAGAAAAGTGATTTCACCACATTTTGATGAACGTCCTGATGTAGAGGATATTTCATTACTCGTCATTCATTACATCAGTTTGCCACCAGAACAATTTGGTGGGGGATATGTAGATGACTTTTTCCAAGGTAAACTCGATCCAACCATCCATCCCTATTTTGAGGAAATTTATCAATTTCGCGTGTCTGCCCATTGTTTAATTGAACGGGATGGCAAGGTGACACAGTATGTTAGTTTCAATGATAGAGCATGGCATGCGGGGCTTTCTTGCTTTGAAGGACGCGATAAATGTAATGATTTTGCGATTGGGATTGAGTTAGAGGGCAGTAATGAACAACCTTTTACAGCGGAGCAATACCAAGTGCTTGCTGCATTAACACGAGATATCATGCAAGCTTACCCGAAAATAACGCTCGATCGTATCGTTGGGCATTGCGATATTTCGCCTGGTCGTAAGATCGATCCAGGTCAATATTTTGAATGGGAACGCTATTTAGCGTTAGTCAAAAAAGGTTTGGATGAAAAATAACCACTAAAAATTTTACTTGAGTGTGAATAAGATGATTTCTGTGAATAAGCATTATCTTAATGAAATTAAAGATAAAATTTCTTCTCAAAAATCGATGGTAAAATGCTAAGAAGAGTTATGCAACAGTCACCATTTGCTCAATCACAATTTTATCCACAGAAATATTGAATAACTCACAGCTGTTATTTCTTCACCAAGCCAGAAATGTTTAAACTAAAAAATGGCTGAATTTTTGACCGCACTTTGATGAGAAAAAGTGCGGTCATTTTTTTCGAGAAATGTTTGATTAAAGGTTGTGCAGAAATGAAAAAAGTGAAGAGTGAAAAGTAGTTTTTGATCTTTATACACAGTTAAATTTAGGCTATCCAAGTGTTACCCACAGAGTTATCCACAATAGGCTAAATATGCCCATTCGGTTGATAAAAAAGCGAATTTATGAAACAATCTGCAAATTATTTTTGTACAAAATTTAAGGTGAACGATAGTGATCGATTTTGATGGCTACCGTCCAAATGTAGGCATTGTCATTTGTAATCGCAAAGGGCAGGTGCTTTGGGCTAAACGATACGGGCAGAATTCGTGGCAATTCCCGCAAGGGGGAATTAACGATAATGAAAGTGCCGAACAAGCCATGTATCGTGAATTATATGAAGAGGTTGGCTTGCAACCCAAAGATGTGAAGGTGCTTTACGCGTCTAAACATTGGTTGCGTTATAAGCTGCCGAAAAGATTGCTGCGTTATGACAGCAAACCCGTGTGTATTGGGCAAAAACAACGTTGGTTTTTGTTGCAATTAGTGGGTGATGAAAAAAATATTAATATGAACACAACAAAATCACCCGAATTCGATGGTTGGCGTTGGGTAAGTTTTTGGTATCCCGTACGTCAGGTTGTGTCCTTTAAGAAAGATGTTTATCGCAAAGCGATGAAAGAGTTTGCCCAAGTGATGTTTGGCAACGAAAAAACATTGCTTGAAAATACGCAAGAGCATGAGACAAATAAACCTTATCATGCACCGCGTAAAAATGGTTTTTCTAAATATCAAAAACGTTCATTTTATAAATCAAGGGGGCAATAATGCTCACTTTTATTCTACTTTGTTTACTTGTCGGGTCTGTTGTGGGTTTTCTTGCCGGATTATTTGGCATTGGTGGTGGGTTAATTATCGTCCCAACCTTGGTTTATTTATTGCCGATGGTAGGCGTACCTGAACCCTTGCTGATGTCTACCGCATTAGGGACTTCATTTGCAACCATTGTGATTACTGGATTTTCTTCTGCACAGCGCCATCATAAACTAGGTAATATAGTCTGGCGTGCCGTGAAAGTATTGGCACCGATGGTGATGATCTCGGTTTTTATCTCTGGTTTGTTTATTGGCAAACTTGATCGTGATGTATCAGCCAAAATCTTTGCCTGTTTAGTCGTATATTTAGCGGCAAAAATGGTGATTTCTATTAAGAAAAACACAGGGAAAACCAAACCTTTAACAACACAAGCATCTGTTATCGGTGGTATTTTAATTGGGATAGCATCAAGCGCAGCGGGCGTAGGCGGTGGTGGTTTTATCGTGCCATTTTTAAATTCCCGCGGCATTGATATGAAAAAAGCCATCGGTTCTTCCGCATTCTGTGGGGCACTTCTTGGTTTATCAGGCATGTTGAGTTTTATGGTGAGTGGTTGGGGCAATCCTGCCATGCCAGATTATTCTCTGGGTTATGTTTATTTACCTGCCGTGCTTGGTATTACGGGTACTTCATTCTTTACTTCTAAACTAGGGGCAACCGCCACCTCCAAACTCCCTGTCCCAACCTTGAAAAAAGGCTTTGCCTTGCTATTAGTTGCGATCGCAGTTGATATGTTTATTAAATAAGGAATGTTATGACTTCAGAATTTTTGATGCTTCCACATTTTGATCCGACTATTTTCACTTTCGGTGATAGCAATATTGGGCTTCGTTGGTATGGCTTAATGTATCTATTAGGTTTCATTTTTGCTCGTTGGTTAGCGGTTCGTCGTGCCAATCAACCAAATAGCGGTTGGACCGTCGATCAAGTGGATACATTACTTTTTAATGGCTTTATGGGTGTGTTCTTAGGTGGTCGCATTGGGGATGTCTTCTTCTATAATTTTGATCATTTTGTGCAAGACCCGCTGTATTTATTTCGTGTTTGGGAAGGGGGAATGTCATTCCATGGTGGATTAATTGGGGTGATTATCTCAATGATTTGGACCTCTTATTCTCAAAAAAGAAGCTTCTGGCAGACGGCAGATTTTGTGGCACCCTTGATTCCATTTGGCTTAGGGATGGGACGAATTGGTAACTTCATCAATTTAGAACTTTGGGGACGAGAAACGGAAGTGCCTTGGGCCATGATTTTCCCAAATGATCCATTGTTGTTGCCTCGCCATCCTTCACAGCTTTATGAGGCGTTCTTAGAAGGTTTCGTGCTGTTTATTATTCTGAATGTCTTTATTAAAAAGCCTCGTCCTGTAGGTTCGGTGGCTGGATTATTCCTTGTTGGTTACGGGATTTTCCGTTTTATCGTTGAATATGTCCGTGAGCCAGAAGTGGAATCTTTCTTAGGCATCATGACACGTGGCCAGGCGCTTTGTTTGCCGATGATTATTGGCGGTGGGTTAATTATGGCATGGGCATACAATCGCTCTAAAAGTGCGGTTCATCAGTAAGGAGTTTTTATGAAACAATATTTAGATCTTTGCCGACGTATTGTAAATGAAGGTGAGTGGGTTGCTAATGAGCGTACTGGCAAGCGTTGCCTTACAGTGATTAATGCGGATCTAGAATATGATGTTGCCAATAACCAATTCCCCTTAATTACCACGCGAAAAAGCTATTGGAAAGCGGCGATTGCGGAATTTTTAGGTTATATCCGTGGTTATGACAATGCGGCAGATTTCCGTAAGCTTGGTACCAAAACGTGGGATGCCAATGCCAATGAAAATGCCGCTTGGCTTGCTAATCCACATCGTAAAGGCACCGATGATATGGGGCGCGTTTATGGTGTGCAAGGCAGAGCATGGCGTAAACCGAATGGTGAAACCATCGATCAACTTCGTAAAATTGTGAACAATTTAAGTCGAGGTATTGATGATCGTGGCGAAATCCTGACTTTCTTCAATCCAGGCGAATTTGACCTAGGCTGTTTGCGTCCTTGTATGCACACACATACTTTCTCTTTAGTAGGCGATACATTGCACTTAACCAGTTATCAGCGTTCTTGTGATGTGCCACTTGGCTTAAACTTCAATCAAATTCAAGTCTTTACTTTCCTTGCTTTGATGGCGCAAATTACCGGCAATAAACCGGGTAAGGCATATCATAAAATTGTAAATGCGCATATTTATGAAGACCAACTTGAGTTAATGCGTGATGTGCAATTAAAACGTGAACCATTCCCTTCACCACAATTAGAAATTAATCCTGATATTAAAACCCTTGAAGATCTTGAAACTTGGGTAACGATGGATGATTTCAAGGTGGTGGGCTATCAATCTCACGAACCGATCAAGTATCCTTTCTCAGTTTAGGCATTCAAAGTGCGGTCAGATTTAGACGAGAAATTTATGCAACACGCCCTGATGCTTGCCGATCGTGCAGAAGCACTTGGCGAGATTCCTGTTGGGGCTGTGTTGGTAGATGATGAAGGAAATATTCTCGGTGAAGGCTGGAATTTATCTATCATTGAAAATGATCCGACCGCTCACGCTGAAATTGTCGCATTGCGTAATGCAGCACAAAATATTCAAAATTATCGTCTACTCAATACCACACTTTATGTCACACTAGAACCTTGTACGATGTGTGCGGGCGCGATTTTACATAGCCGGATTAAACGATTAGTCTTCGGTGCGTCAGATTATAAAACGGGGGCTGTAGGTTCTCGCTTTCATTTCTTTGATGATTATAAAATGAATCATACATTAGAAATTACCTCTGGCGTGCTGGCAGAAAAGTGCGGTCAGAAATTGAGTGATTTTTTCAAAAAAAGACGAGAGCAGAAAAAAGAAGAAAAGCGGGAAAAGAATCTCCCGCTTGATGTTGAGTCGCAATCTTAAACTTGCCAATCAATTTCAGTTAAACCATGTTGTTTTAAATATTCGTTAGTTTTAGAAAAATGATGGCATCCTAGAAAACCACGATGTGCAGAAAGTGGAGAAGGGTGCGGGGCAGTTAAAACATAATGACGATTGCGATCAATAAATTGCCCTTTTTTCTGAGCATGGCTTCCCCAAAGTAAAAATACGACTTTTTCACGATGTTCATTAAGTGCTGCAATCACTTGATCTGTAAAAACTTCCCAACCAAATTTAGCATGTGAATGTGCCATGCCACGTTCTACCGTTAGCACGGTGTTAAGCAACAGCACACCTTGCTCTGCCCATTTCACTAAGTAGCCATGATTTGGCATTTTAAAACCTGGAATGTCGTTAGCCAATTCTTTGTACATATTCAGTAGAGAAGGGGGAATTGCCACTTCAGGTTTCACCGAAAAAGCTAAACCGTGCGCTTGATTTGGGCCATGGTAGGGATCCTGTCCTAAAATGACAACTTTCACCTCATCAAATGCCGTATATTTAAAGGCATTAAACACTTCGTCTTGCGGTGGGTAAATGGTTTTCCCCGCGAGTCGCTCTTGATGGACTTGTTGTAGAATGTGTTTAAAGTAAGGTTTTTCTTTCTCTTGACCGATAACATCTGTCCAGGTTTTCATTCTGTATTTCCTTATTGGATAAGCTTGAGCACATTATAAATGAAATTGCTTAGAAAGGCTTTATCTGAGAATTATGTTAATATTTTGTTAAAGGAGTGGGTGTATTGAGGTCTTGCTGTGGCTGAAAATTTAATCTAGATCAATTTTTAAAAATTAGTCAGAAAAAAGAACCTGTTTTAGGTCAAAATTAATTGAATTCTTCAAATAGTTTGATAAAATTTGCACAGTTTAATAAATATACAACCGCCAAATTAGGAGGCACTTTATGATCAAAGGTATTCAAATTACTCAAGCAGCAAATGACAATCTTTTAAACTCATTCTGGTTATTAGACAGCGAAAAAAATGAAGCTCGTTGTTTATGTGCAAAAGCTGAATTCGCAGAAGACCAAGTAGTAGCAGTGAGCGAATTAGGCCAAATCGAATACCGTGAATTACCGGTAAACGTAGCACCAACAGTTAAAGTTGAAGGTGGTCAACACTTAAACGTAAACGTATTACGTCGTGAAACGTTAGAAGATGCAGTAAACAACCCGGATAAATACCCTCAATTAACTATCCGTGTTTCTGGTTACGCAGTACGTTTCAACTCTTTAACGCCAGAACAACAACGTGACGTTATTACTCGTACTTTCACTGAAAGCCTATAATTTCAGTTTGAATGAAAACAGAAACCCCGAAGTAATTCGGGGTTTTGTTTTATCTAAAAGGTTTGAAAATTTGACCGCACTTTTCCCTTTCATCCCTAGCGATTTCTGCGCTTTTCAGGTACAATCCGCCAGTTAAATTTAATGATTTTTGAGAAAACTAATCTATTTATGAAGAATATTCGCAACTTTTCTATTATTGCCCATATTGACCACGGTAAATCGACCCTTTCTGACCGATTGATTCAAACCTGTGGTGGGCTTTCTGATCGTGAAATGGAAGCGCAGGTATTGGATTCCATGGATCTTGAGCGTGAGCGTGGCATTACCATTAAAGCGCAAAGTGTAACCTTAAATTATCAAGCCAAAGACGGTGAAACATACCAATTAAACTTTATCGATACACCAGGGCACGTGGACTTCTCTTATGAAGTATCGCGCTCTCTTGCAGCTTGTGAAGGGGCATTGTTAGTTGTGGATGCAGGACAGGGCGTAGAAGCACAAACCTTGGCAAACTGCTACACCGCCATTGAAATGGATTTAGAAGTCGTGCCGATTTTAAATAAAATCGACTTACCGGCAGCGGATCCTGAACGTGTTGCAGAAGAAATTGAAGACATCGTGGGTATTGATGCGATGGAAGCAGTACGTTGTTCGGCGAAAACCGGTGTGGGTATTGAAGATGTATTAGAAGAAATTGTTGCGAAAATTCCAGCGCCAGAAGGTGATCCTGATGCACCGTTACAAGCATTGATTATTGACTCTTGGTTCGATAACTATTTAGGCGTGGTGTCATTAGTTCGTATTAAGAATGGTGTGTTGCGTAAAGGTGACAAAATCAAAGTAATGTCCACCGGGCAAGCTTACAACGTCGATCGTCTAGGTATTTTCACGCCAAAACAAGTGGATACGACTGTATTAAATACCGGCGAAGTAGGTTGGGTTGTTTGTGCGATTAAAGATATTTTAGGGGCACCAGTAGGGGATACCTTAACGCATCAACACAATCCGGCAAGCCATGTATTGCCAGGTTTTAAGAAAGTAAAACCGCAGGTTTATGCTGGTTTATTCCCAGTGAGCTCTGATGATTATGAGGCTTTCCGTGATGCATTAGGTAAATTAAGCCTAAACGATGCATCGCTGTTCTATGAGCCTGAAAACTCAACGGCTTTAGGTTTTGGTTTCCGTTGTGGCTTCTTGGGGCTTTTACACATGGAGATCATTCAAGAGCGTTTAGAGCGTGAATACGATCTTGATTTGATTACCACAGCACCAACTGTAATTTATGAAGTCGAAATGACCAATGGTGAAGTGGTTTATGTGGATAGTCCATCAAAACTGCCACCATTAAATAATATTGCGGAAATTCGTGAGCCGATTGCAGAGTGTAATATGCTCGTGCCACAGGAATTCTTAGGTAACGTGATTACCCTTTGTGTGGAAAAACGTGGCGTACAAACTAATATGGTATATCACGGTAACCAAATTGCGTTAACTTATGAAATCCCAATGGGCGAAGTAGTTTTAGATTTCTTCGATCGCTTGAAATCAACATCGCGTGGTTATGCGTCTTTGGATTATGGTTTCAAACGTTTCCAAGCAGCGGACATGGTACGCGTGGATATTATGATCAATGGTGATCGTGTCGATGCGTTAGCATTAATCGTCCATAAAGATAATGCACCTTATCGTGGTCGTGAATTGGTTGAAAAAATGCGTGAGCTGATTCCACGTCAACAATTTGATATTGCTATCCAAGCTGCGATTGGTAACCACATTATTGCGCGTTCAACGGTAAAACAATTGCGTAAAAACGTATTAGCAAAATGTTATGGTGGTGACGTGAGCCGTAAGAAAAAACTCTTACAGAAACAGAAAGAAGGTAAAAAACGAATGAAATCTTTAGGTAACGTGGAAGTGCCGCAAGAAGCGTTTTTAGCGATCTTACATGTAGGTAAAGATAAATAGGAAAGTAGAGCAATGTCGAATGTATTTTTTATTCTGTTGTTAGCCGTAGGCTTTGCCGGTTGGAAAGCGTTAGATTATTTCCAACTGCCTAACACATTCAGTATTTTGTTGCTGATTTTGACCGCACTTTCCGGCATTTTATGGTGCTATCACCGCTTTGCCGTGATGCCGAGACGCCGTCGTCAAATTGCACGCGCAGAACAACGTTCAGGCAAAGCATTAACAGACGAAGAAAAAGCGAAAATTGAGCCTATTTCAGAAGGTTCAGAATTTATTTCTTCGCTTTTTCCTGTGTTATCCGTGGTATTCCTTGTGCGTTCATTTATTTTTGAGCCATTCCAAATTCCATCAGGATCAATGGAAGCGACGTTACGCGTAGGGGATTTCCTCGTTGTTAATAAATATACTTATGGTATTAAAGACCCCATTTTCCAAAATACGATTATTGAAGGTAACAAACCAGAACGTGGTGATGTGATCGTGTTTAAAGCGCCGGAACAAGCGTTACTTCGTACAAGTTTAGGGGCAACGCGAGCAGCGTATGCGGAAAATCTTGCATTAACATCTAAAAACAATATGTCTGGTGTAGATTACATTAAACGTATTGTCGGGAAAGGCGGTGACCGCATTATCCTTGATGTTGAAAAAAGTGCTTTAACAATTGTTCATGGCAAAGATGGCAAACCTTGCGAAGTAGATTGCCAAACTAAAGCGTTTGAATATAAACAAGAACCCACAAATCCAGCATTCCCAACGCAAGTGGAATATTTGGAAATCGGTGACGTGACACACAGTATTTTAGTGGAGCCAATGCGCCATTATTCGGGGATTGAATTCTATCCACAAGAAGGCTTACCTACTGCAGAATGGATTGTGCCAGAAGGGCAATATTTTGTGATGGGGGATAACCGTGATCATAGTGATGACAGCCGTTTTTGGGGATTTGTACCAGAAAAAAATATCGTGGGTAAAGCCACTTATATTTGGATGAGTTTAGAAAAAGAACCAAATGAGTGGCCTACAGGCTTCCGTTTAGACCGTTTCTTTACAAAAATTAATTAATATGAATCATTTAGATCGTCTAGAACGAAAAATTGGTTATCAATTTTCCGATCTAAAAAACTTAAAATTGGCACTGACACACCGCAGTGCCTCCACTCAACATAATGAACGCCTAGAATTTCTAGGTGATTCGATTCTCAATTATGTCATTGCGGATGCGCTTTATCATCAATTCCCTCGTTGTAATGAAGGTGAACTTAGCAGAATGCGTGCCACATTAGTTCGTGAGCCAACCCTGGCGATGATTGCACGAAATTTTGAGCTTGGGGATTATATGTCCTTAGGTTCTGGTGAATTGAAAAGTGGTGGCTTTCGTCGTGAATCGATTTTGGCGGATTGTGTTGAAGCAGTAATTGGCGCTATGGCATTAGATTCAAGTTTTGATAAAGCGGCAGATATAGTGCGTAGTTGGTATAAAACCTTATTGGCTGAAATTAAGCCTGGTGATAACCAAAAAGATGCCAAAACGCGTTTGCAAGAGTATTTGCAGGGTAAGCATTTCGCCTTGCCAACTTATGAAGTGATTAAAATAGAAGGGGAGGCACATTGCCAAACCTTCACTGTGGAATGTACGGTAAAAAACGTACCAAATATTGACCGCACTTTTATTGCAAAAGGTTCTAGCCGCCGTAAAGCAGAACAAGCGGCCGCAGAACAAATCTTAAAAACATTGGAAATTAAATGACCAAATTAAATCAAGAACAAGAGACCTATTGTGGCTTTATCGCTATTGTAGGTCGCCCAAATGTAGGGAAATCTACTCTGTTAAATAAAATTTTGGGACAAAAAATCTCGATTACATCTCGCAAGGCGCAAACTACGCGTCACCGTATTGTGGGAATTAAAACGGAAGGTATCTACCAAGAAATTTACGTAGATACACCAGGGCTTCATATCGAAGAAAAACGAGCGATTAACCGTTTAATGAACCGTGCAGCAAGCTCGGCAATCGGGGATGTAGATCTCATTATTTTTGTTGTGGATGGTACACATTGGAATGCTGATGATGAGATGGTATTAAATAAATTACGTAATGCCAAAGCACCTGTCGTACTCGCCATCAACAAAGTTGATAATATCAAGAATAAAGATGATTTATTACCATTTATTACAGATTTAGGCAGTAAGTTTAACTTTGCTCACATTGTGCCGATTTCTGCGCAACGTGGTAATAACGTGCATCAATTAGAGAAAATTGTTCGTCAGTCCTTACGTAAAGGCGTTCACCACTTCCCTGAGGATTATGTAACGGACCGTTCACAGCGTTTTATGGCGTCAGAAATTATCCGTGAAAAATTAATGCGTTTTACTGGTGAAGAATTACCTTATTCTGTGACGGTTGAAATTGAACAATTTAAAGTAAATGAGCGTGGTACTTATGAAATCAATGGCTTGATTTTAGTTGAGCGCGAAGGTCAAAAGAAAATGGTGATCGGTGCTCAAGGGCAAAAAATTAAAACCATTGGTATGGAAGCGCGTGCTGACATGGAACGCTTATTTGATAATAAAGTACACCTAGAACTTTGGGTCAAAGTGAAGTCTGGTTGGGCGGACGATGAACGTGCCTTAAGAAGTTTAGGTTATATGGATGAATAAAAACTTGAGTAATACTCTATACTATTCTATTATTAGCAAAAATTTTATGTTTGCTAATAAAAACAAGGAGATGGTAGATGAGTATCTATGCCTTAAAACCCAAATTTCAGAATTTACTTCGGCCTTTAGTTAGGCAATTAGCGGCAAAAGGCGTAACAGCAAATCAAGTTACGCTAATTGCTTGCTTACTTTCTATTTTATTAGGTGTAGTTCTCGCACTATTCCCGACATTTTCCACTCTTTTCTTCCTTATTCCTATTTGGTTGTTTTTACGTATGGCACTGAATGCTGTTGATGGCATGCTAGCACGTGAATTTAATCAAAAAAGTCGATTAGGGGGCTATCTTAATGAAATTACTGATGTTGTCTCTGATGCAGCACTTTACCTTCCTTTTGCTTTTGTTGCGCCTTTTGATGGTATTCAAATCTCAAGTATTATTTGGCTTGCCGCGTTGAGTGAGTTATGTGGCATTCTAGGTCAAGTTCAAGGCAAAACGCGTCGTTATGATGGTCCAATGGGTAAAAGCGATCGTGCGTTTGTGTTTGGTGTACTCGGTTTACTCTATGCGGTGAATGGTAGCTTGCATTCACTTTTCTGGTGGGTAGCGAATATTCTGATTATCTTGCTCATCGTGACTTGTATTAAGCGAGTAAAAAATGGATTAGCGGAAGTGGCGGAGTAATAGGAGTAAATATGATCGCGAGATTAATCGATTTTTTATTGTGTCGTTTTGCCTCTTTTATTACAGGTGTTCGACCTCAAGCGGCGATAGCTGAACAATCTTCAGAAGGGCATCGTGTCTATTTTGCTAATCATAACAGCCATGGTGACTTTATCTTACTTTGGATTTCATTACCTTATGAAGTGAGAAAACAAACGCGTCCTGTTGCAGGCAAAGATTATTGGACAAAAGGCGCAATTCGTCGCTTTTTAGCCTATAAAGTGTTTAATATGTTACTGATTGAACGTAATAGTCAAGATCCAAAAGCTGCCATACGACAAATGAGTGAAGCATTAGTCAATGACTCCCTGATTATTTTTCCTGAAGGAACTCGTAAAATGGATGATGATTTACCACTTCAACCATTTAAAAGCGGATTGTTTTATTTAGCAAAAGAAAATCCTGATTGTGAATTTGTGCCCGTTTGGATTAGTAATATGAATAATGTTTTACCAAAAGGCTTTATTTTACCGATACCATTGTTATGTGATCTTTATGTAGGTGAGCCATTAAAGATTGGGACTGATGAAACTAAAGAGGTGTTTCTGACACGAGCTCAATCGGCATTATTAAATTTAAACGTCAGTGAAAAAGGCAAATCTTAGGAGCAAATGATGACAGAAATATGGCAACTCTTCGGTGGTTTATTTATCGCCTTAATTTTTGCTTCCTCAGTGGGATATATTTTAAAACACAGATCGGGTGTGGATACACCGAATAGCGTTATTGATAACCTGAATGCACGCATCAATGCTTGGTGGGTGATGATTGGGATTATCTTTATTGCGAGTTTATTGGGCTTTTATGGCGTAATTGGGCTCTTTTTGATTATTTCATTTATGGGATTGCGTGAGTTTCTTTCTCTATTGAATATTCGTCGAGGCGATCATCTTGCGCTAGCCGCTTGTTTTTATGTGATCTTGCCATTGCAATATTTTTTAGTCGCCATTGATTGGTTTAGCATGTTCACAATTTTCATTCCCGTATATGGCTTCTTATTTTTACCTATTCTGTCGGCATTACTCGGCGATCCGGCGCATTTCTTAGATCGTTCAACGAAAATTCAGTGGGCATTGATGATTAGTGTATTCTGTATTTCACATATTCCCGCTTTATTGACCCTTGATATCTCTGGTTATGAAGGAAAAAATCTTTTATTAATGATCTTCTTAATCTTGGTAGTACAGTCAAGTGATGTGTTGCAATACGTTTGGGGTAAACTCTTCGGTAAGCATAAAATTGCGCCAACCTTATCGCCATCTAAAACGGTAGAAGGTTTTGTTGGCGGGGTATTAAGCGCAAGTTTATTAGGGATGCTGCTTCATTGGATGACACCATTTAACGCATGGCAAGCTTTTTTAATGAGTCTGTTAATTTGCTTAATGGGGTTCTTAGGGGGGCTCGTGATGTCAGCAATGAAACGCAGTATGGGCGTGAAAGACTGGGGGAATATGATCAGTGGCCATGGTGGTATTTTAGACCGTATGGATTCGCTTTGTTTCTCCGCACCTATTTTCTTTCATGTGGTGCGTTATTTCTGGGTATAGTTATAAATCATGAAATAAAAAAAGAGCGGTTAATTAACCGCTCTTTTTTATTATTGACGATAAGTCTCTAAGAATCGTGCCAATTTGCCAATGGCTTCTTCTAATTGACCGGTATAAGGAAGTGTCACCACACGGAAGTGATCCGGTGAATGCCAGTTAAAGCCTTTACCGTGCACGAGAAGCACTTTCTCTTTACGTAATAAATCGAGCACAAATTTTTCATCACTATGAATGTTGAATTTTTGGATATCGAGTTTTGGGAACATATACATCGCCCCCATTGGTTTTACGCAGCTAATGCCCGGGATTTGAGTCAGTAACTCATAGGCTTTATTGCGTTGTTCCAGCAAACGACCGCCCGGTTGAACAAATTCATTAATACTTTGATAGCCACCTAATGCAGTTTGAATGGCGTGCTGCATTGGTACGTTTGCACATAAACGCATAGAAGCCAGCATATCTAAGCCTTCAATATAGCCTTTAGCATGTTGTTTTGGCCCATTTAAAATCATCCAACCTTGACGGAAACCCGCAACACGATACGCTTTTGATAAGCCATTGAATGTAATGGTTAATACATCTGGTGCAAGGGCAGCAATATGATGGTGGACAGCACCATCGTAGAGAATTTTGTCATAAATCTCGTCTGCAAAAATAATCAGATTATTTTCACGTGCAACTTGGATAATTTCTTCAAGTAACTCTTTGCTATAAACTGCACCTGTTGGGTTGTTCGGGTTGATCACCACGATAGCTTTGGTTTTAGCATTGACTTTTGCGCGAATATCATCAATAGCGGGGAACCAACCAGCCTCTTCATCACATAAATAATGTACTGCATTTCCGCCAGCTAACGTCACAGCCGCTGTCCATAATGGATAGTCTGGCATTGGAACTAATACTTCATCACCATCATTGAGAAGAGCTTGCATGGACATGGTAATCAATTCAGACACACCATTCCCGATGTACACATCGTTTACTGTCGCATCATGAATACCTTTAGATTGATAGTATTGCACGATAGCCTTACGTGCCGAATATAACCCTTTGGAATCGCAATAACCTTGTGCAGATGGTAGGTTGCGGATAACATCAACTAAAATTTCATCAGGCGCTTCAAAACCAAATGGGGCAGGGTTGCCGATATTAAGTTTTAAGATTTTGTTGCCTTCTTCTTCTAGACGTAAAGCTTCTTTGTGAACCGGTCCACGAATATCGTAGCAAACGTGTTCTAATTTGTCTGATTTCGGAAAAGATCTCATTAGTAACATCCTATGATAATTAGATTTTCATTCAAAAATTACGTCTAATTTACGCTTAAATTCTTATCTTGAAAAGATTTAATAAAAAAATTTTTTGAATGTATTAAAGTGCGGTAGAATATGGGCTAATTTTTTGTGTGTTTTATTATTTTTCATGGGCCCTTTAGAACAAGCTAAATCTGAGCTAATTCGCCGGTTTGAAACCTTGGCGACAACTGATCACCAACCCGCTATTGCACGTCTTCAGACGAAGATGAAATTGGGTGTTGATCTTTTGGCATGGATGAAAGGGCAACTTGTTTATCCACAATTTTATTTACGTTTTCGTGATGAAACTAAAACCGTCGCAGCGGTGGGTAAAGTGCGGTCATTTTCAGATGTGAATTTGGCACAGCAATTTATCCAAGAACACGATTTCCCTTTAGTCGGTGGTTTACAGTTTCAAGGTGAAAGCCAGTTTATTTTGCCTCAAGTTTTAATTGAACAGCAAAATGGTGAGACAGTCGTTTCTGTTTTTGTTGAAACAAATGAGCTTGATTCAGCAAAAGCTGTGTTGAATTCATTCGAAAAAACGACCGCACTTTTACCACTTAATCAATTAACCATCGAAAGCATGGTGCCGAAAGCAAACCAAGAAACGTGGTGTGACTGGGTCAATCAAGCACTCGCTCGTATTCGACAAGGGGAATTAACCAAGCTTGTTTTGGCAAATGAAACCGTATTTCATATCCAAGGTAAGTTAAACGGAAAAGATTTTCTTGCAGTAAGCCAAGCAAAAAATAGCGGTTGTTACCATTTTCTATGGGCAGATAATGCTGAAAACTGCTTTGTAGGTTCGACGCCTGAACGCTTATTCGCACGAGATGATCGTCAGTTATTTACGGAGGCGCTTGCGGGCACTGCAGCTGTTAGTGATAATCCGAGTGAAAATAATGAACGTGCGAATTGGTTATTAAATGATGAAAAAAACCTCAATGAAAACTGGTTGGTGGTTGAAGATATTTCACAAAATATCAGTCACTTAGTGGAACAAATTACCGTTGATGATGTCGCATTAAAGTCATTACGCAAAGTGCAGCATTTGATTCGAAAAATGAAAGCAAAATTGACCGCACTTTGTACGGATGCCGATTTGCTGAAAGCGATCCATCCAACGGCGGCTGTATCAGGCTTACCACAGCAGCAAGCGAGGAAAGCTTTGGCTGAAATAGAAACCTTTGATCGTCGTTGGTATGCCGGTACATTAGGTGTGATGAATCAACATCTATCAGAATTTTGTGTCACCATTCGCTCGGCTTTTATCGAAGAAAAACAAGTGCGTGTATTTGCTGGAGCCGGTATTGTGGAAGGCTCACAACCTGTAGAAGAGTGGTTGGAAATTGAACGTAAAGCGGCAGGGCTCATTTCCCTGTTTGCAGAGAATAACGGAGAATAAGAAGAATGTCTGTAAGCGTATTTAATCGTTGTTGGTCAAAGGTGATCTTAGAAACCTTGGTTCGCCAAGGGGTGAGTCACTTTTGTATTGCGCCAGGTTCACGATCAACACCTTTAACGCTAGAAGCTGTGCGTTTACAAAATGCCTCTCGAGCAACGTGCCATAGTCACTTTGATGAACGTGGCTTAGGCTTTTTTGCTTTGGGTATTGCAAAATCCACGCAAGCACCTGTTGCCGTGATTGTAACCTCAGGGACTGCGGCAGCAAATTTATATCCAGCGATTATTGAAGCTCGCCAAACAGGCGTGAATCTAATTATTCTTACTGCCGATCGACCACCTGAATTGTGGGAATGTGGTGCAAATCAAGCGATCGTGCAACAAAATATGTTTGCTGATTACCCAGTGGCAAGTGTCAATTTACCGAAGCCTCAAGCCGATTATGCAGCGAAATGGTTAATTTCTACGTTAGAACAAGCTTGCTATAAACAAAAGCAACAACCAGGCGTGGTGCATATTAATGTACCTTTTGCTGAACCACTTTATAATGCCCAGGATCAAGAAATTGACGGTCATCCATGGTTAATGCCAATTCAACGTTGGTTAAGTCAGCCTAAAAATTGGGTTGATCATCAACCATTGCAACAAGAAGTGTTGATGCATGAGAATTGGGATAGCTGGCGTACAAAACGTGGTGTGATTGTGGCAGGGCAATTAACGCCTGAACAAGCAATGGGTATTAACTCATGGGCAAATACCATGGGATGGATTTTGCTGACGGATATTCAATCCGGTGTTGAACCGCTCATGCCTTATGCGGATATTTGGCTAGCAAACCAAACCGTAAAGCAAAAATTACTTCAAGCTGATATCGTGATTCAATTTGGCTCTCGTTTTATCAGTAAACGTATTAACCAATTCTTAGCGGAATTCCAAGGCGAATTTTGGGTGGTGGAGCAAAGTCAAAATGCAGTTGATCCAAATCACCATACGCAAACTCGTTTTAACGCCAAAGCACATCATTGGTTACGTGCACATCCGCCATTGCGTCAAAAACCTTGGTTACTCGAGCCACTTGCGCTTTCAAAATTCTGTGCAACCTTTATCGAACAACAAGTTGGTGGCAATCTTAATGAAGCCTCATTAGCCCATCATATTGAACGAGTTTTACCTTACAACGGTATTTTGTTCTTAGGAAACAGTCTTTTTGTCCGTTTGGTTGATGCTTTAACCAAATTGCCTGAAGGGTATCCGATTTATACCAACCGTGGTGCAAGCGGAATTGATGGCTTATTAGCAACGGCTGCAGGTATCGGTATCGGTGCAGATCAACCTGTGGTAGCCATGATTGGTGATACGTCTACACTTTATGATTTGAACTCTTTAGCCTTATTTAAGAATGTCACTCAACCGACTATTATTTTTGTGATTAATAATAATGGCGGTGCAATCTTTGATATGTTGCCGGTGGATGAAGAGGTAAAAGAGCAGTTCTATCGCTTGCCACATAATGGCGATTTCTCTCAAGTTGCGGCAATGTTTGGTTTAAAATATGCTTTACCTTACACTTGGGCAGATTTAAGCTCCGTGTTAAAACAAGCTTATACTCGCCGTCGTGCGACATTAATTGAAATCAAAACAAACCCAAGTGATGGCAGCGCAACCTATAAGCGCTTGATTGAACAAATCAGCCATGCGGTGATTGGTGAATAATTTTTTCCCCTCTTAATATAGAGGGGATTTCTTTATATGGCATTATTATGATGAATCTTGTTTTTCTCCATGGCTTATTAGGTACGAAATCAGATTGGCAAAAAGTCATCGAAAATCTACCGCACTTTCGTTGTCTCTCTCTCGATTTACCCTTTCATGGCGAGAATAAAGCTGTTGCTATTGAAGATTTTGAGCAAACCGCTCAGTGCCTTGAAGAACAAATTCAACATCTCATAAAAGATGAGCCTTATATCTTAATTGGTTATTCACTTGGTGGACGAATCGCACAATATTATGCATTGCAGGCTCAGGTGCAAAGAGGCAATTTACAAGCGGTGATTTTAGAAGGGGCAAATTTAGGTTTGCAGTCTGAGCAAGAAAAACAAAGCCGTTTAGTTAATGACAAAATGTGGGCTGAGCGTTTTTTCCATGAAAACCCTGAAACCGTGCTCGAGGATTGGTATCAACAACCTGTTTTTTCTCATTTAAATGAACAGCAACGTAAGGCATTAATTGAAAAGCGAAAAGCCAATTGTGGGGCAAATATTGGTAAGATGTTATTAGCCACTAGTCTTGCTAAACAGCCTGATTTTCGAGAGAAAGTGCGGTCAAGTTTGCTGCCATTTTTTTATTTTTGTGGTGAACGAGATCAGAAGTTTCGTCAAATGGCAGAGGATAATCAACTTCATTTAACGATTATTCCTAATGCTGGTCATAATGCACATTTAGAAAACCCGACATATTTTGCTGAAAAAATCGAAAATATCGTATTAAAAATTGCTCAACCTTAAGGGAAATGCTAGGATTTAGCCCTTTCATTTTATTTGACTCTTAAGGAAGCAAAATGTCCTCACAACTTCGTAATGATCCACTTAAGGTTGCTTTAGCATCTATGGTGGGTACCGCAATTGAATTTTTCGATTATTATATCTATGCCGCTGCGGCAGTATTAGTTTTTAACACGCAATTCTTCCATAGTGGCGATCCGCTTTCAGATGATTTGCTTTCTCTTTCGACACTAGCCTTAGCGTTCTTTGCTCGTCCAATTGGCTCAGCTTTATTTGGGCACTTTGGTGATAAGATTGGTCGTAAGAAAACCTTGGTCGCCTCTTTGGTTTTAATGGGCGGATCTACGGTCGTTATCGGTTTATTGCCGACTTATTCTCAAATTGGTATTTGGGCCCCGATTTTGTTATGTATTTGCCGAGTCGGTCAAGGAATTGGCCTGGGTGGTGAATGGGGCGGTGCTGCTTTAGTAGCAACAGAAAATGCGCCAGAAGGAAAACGTGCTTGGTATGGTACATTCCCTCAATTAGGTGCGCCAATAGGTTTATTTGTGGCTAATGCGACCTTCTTCTTAGTGAGCTATTTCTGGGGCCAACAAGCCCTTGTTGAGTGGGCATGGCGTATCCCGTTTGTTTCTTCTTTAGCCTTAGTTTTAGTTGGGTTGTATGTTCGTTTAACTTTACATGAAAGCCATGTATTTGTTGAAGCGGAAGAAAAAGGGAAAAAATTAAAAGCACCGGTGAGTGTGGTTTTCACAAAACACTTTAAACCAATGGTGATTGGTACATTTATCATGGTGGCAACCTATTCCTTGTTCTATATTATGACCGCCTTTGCTCAAGCGTATTCTCGTACACCGGCAACCCTTTCAGAAGCGGGCTATCCTATGGGGTTAGGCATTCCTGCCAATACCTTCACGGGATTACTTTTAATGAGTGCGATCGTTTTTGCGATTTTTATCAGTATTTCAGGTCTTTATGCAGATAAAATCGGTCGTCGCAAATGGTTAATTTGGACAACGGTCAGCATTTTAATTTTTGCATTATGTATGCCATTATTCCTTGGAAACGGTACACCAGCTTCTGTATTTGCTTTCTTGGTAATTGGTATGGCATTAATGGGCATGACATTTGGCCCAATGGCGGCGTTATTACCTGAATTATTCCCAACGGAAGTACGTTATTCTGGTGCCTCTTTAGCTTATAACATTGCATCGATTATCGGGGCAACTATTGCAGCAATGATTTCATTAAAAATCAATGCGCTTTATGGCTTAATGGGCGTGGGGATTTATTTAGCCATTAATGCATTTTTAACCTTGTTAGCATTATTAGCTTCAAAAGAAACGAAAAACGTCGATTTAACGCAAATCTAGTGATTAATTAATCATGAAAAAGCTGATGTAAATAACATCAGCTTTTTTTATTTGTTGAAAGGATGCAATAAAAAAGAGCGTATTGCTACGCTCTCAGTCGATAAAAGTGCGGTTAAAAACAGCGTGTTTTTAGCGTAATATATGAAAGAATTAATCTTCACCCCATACTTCTTTAGCAATTTCTTCAACGTAACGGACTTTTGCCCATTGTTGTGCTTCCGTCATGATATTCCCTTCTTCTGTTGAAGCAAAACCACATTGTGGGCTTAAGCAAAGCTGCTCAAGTGGAACATATTGAGTTGCTTCTTTAATGCGTGCTTTAATAGCCGCTTTATCTTCTAATTCCGGGAATTTTGAACTGATCAAACCTAATACAACACGGCCTTTGTGTGGATTATTGGTAAAATGTTTTAATGGTTCAAAACCACCAGAGCGTTCATCATCATATTCCAGGAAATAGCCATCGTATTGAGTTTGGCCGAATAACGCATCCGCAATTGGGTCATATGCGCCAGTTAGTAAATAAGTTGAACGGAAGTTGCCACGGCAAACGTGCGTTGTGATAACCATATCTGCTGGTTTAACGGCTAATACAACTTGAATATTTTCAAGCGCTTGTGCTTTATCCGCTTCAAATTCTGGTTTTAAGTGATTGTTACAGAGTGAGCCCCAATACACATCATCAAATTGTAAATAACGACAGCCTGCATCATAGAAGGCTTTAATCGCATCTTTATAAGCTTGTTGAACATCTTTGGCAAATTCTGCACGTGTCGCATAAACGCCAGTATCCCATTGGATTGGATACATTAATTGATTCGGACTAGGGATAGTATATTTTACGACGCCACGCTCCCCAACAATGTCTTTTAATTTTTTAAAATGTTCGATAAATGGATGGTTGGGATTCCAAGAGACTTTACCGCAGCAACGCGTATTGTAAGGTTTGGTTTCCACACCATTAAATTTATAACCGTGTTCTGGGTGATAACCTTCGATGCCATTTAAGTTTTCTAAGAAATCGATGTGCCAAAACGCACGGCGATATTCCCCATCCGTGATGACTTGGATACCTGCATCTAATTGTGCTTGTACTAATTTAGCAATTTCTTGATCTTCAACTTCCGTTAATTGTTCACGAGAAAGTTCGCCTGCTGCAAATTTTGCACGGGCTTCTTTTAAAGGTTGAGAACGTAAGTATGAGCCCACAGTATCAGCGTGGAAAGGAAGTGTTTTTGATGTCATGTTTATATCCTTCTTTTAATTTTAGCATGATAATTTTAACGTAAGGATATTTCATGATCAAAGTAATGATTTTTTCATTCATAATGAAAATAATTAATGCAGAGAAAGATTAGCTTTCAGCAATTCCCATCGCACAAACGGCTGCAGAACTCCATGCCCATTGGAAGTTGTAGCCACCTAACCAGCCGACAACATCGAGCACTTCACCGATAAAATAGAGACCTTTAATCTTTGAAGCCTCCATGGTTTTAGATGAGATCTCATGAGTATCAACACCACCCATCGTGACTTCAGCCGTTCGGTAGCCCTCAGTGCCATTAGGAATAAATTTCCAGTTGTGGATTAAATTCTCTAAATTTTCTAACCGCACTTTACTTAAGTTCGCAATCACTTCATCTTGAATCAAGCCTTGTTCTAACCAAAGTTCAACTAATTTTTTCGGTAATAAGCGACTTAATACGGTTTTTAACTGCAATTTTTGCGAAGATTGACGCATTTTATCCAGGTGATGACGAATGCTGTTATAGGGCAATAAATCTAAATGAATACTTTCACCCGGTTGCCAATAATTGGAGATCTGTAAAATAGCAGGGCCTGATAAACCACGATGGGTGAATAGCATTTGGTGAGTAAAGGTTTTGTTTTGATTTGTCGCCGCCACATCTAATGAAATACCTGAGAGTGCCGCGTAGAATTTGTCACTTTCTCGCCATGTGAATGGCACAAGGCTTGCACGCGGAGAAATCACATTTAATCCAAATTGTTCTGCAATTTGATAGCCAAAAGGCGAAGCGCCTAAGCCAGGCATGGAGAGCCCACCCGTGGCAATAATCAAATTCTGGCATTGCCAGTCCACCGCATTTACCTTTAATTTGAACCGAACTTTAGGGTTGTTTTCAACGGCTTCAACATCACTCACTTCGCTGCGTAGTTGAATGCTAACACCGTATTTGTCACATTCCGTTCCGAGCATCTTCACAATGTCTTCTGCACCGTTATCACAAAATAACTGACCTAATTCTTTTTCGTGGTAAGGAATGCCGTATTCGGCGACTAAAGCAATGAAGTCCCATTGTGTATAACGTTTTAAGGCAGATTTGACGAAGTGTTTGTTTTGGCTGATATAACGGCCAGATGTGATTTCCATATTGGTAAAATTACAGAATCCGCCGCCAGACATTAAAATTTTTCGACCAATTTTTTTACCGTTATCAAAAATCGTGGCTTGTTTTCCCAGTTTGCCTAACTGTGCGGCACAAAATAAGCCGGCAGCACCGGCTCCAATAATGATATTTTCTGAATAGCGACTCATAATTTATTGTGATACTTGCCCTTTTTCAAAATAGTCTATCATTTTGATTCGTTGGATGACAGTTCGGCGATCTACGGCAGCATTACCTGAATCTAATAATTGCTGCCAATAAGCTTTGGCTTTTTCAGCTTCATGATTTTTAAAGGCTTCAGTCGCCAATAATGTTATCACTGATATTTCATGTTTATCTTGTTTTAACGCCTCATCCATTATTTGCTGGATTTGTGGTGTGATATTTTGACCTGCTTGATAATAAAGTGCGGTTGCTTTTAGGCCTAAAATCGCGGGTGTTGTGCCTGAAATTTTTTCTGCATTGCTATAAGCGATGAGCGCATGATCAAATTCATCATTTTGCATATAGGCATCACCTAGCTGAGCCCAAAGCTCAGGGTTATTTACATCTTCTCGAATTTTATTTTGAATTTTGAGCACCATATCTTCTTTTTGGTGCACCATTGATGTATCTGCTTTTTTATTGGCAAGCTCAAGCATCTCTTTTTCGCCTTGCTGAACCCGCTCAAAACGATCAAGGGAGAAGTAATAACTTAAAGGAAGAACTAATAAAATAGCAAAGACCCAAATGGCGGATTTTGTTTCAAATTTGACCGCACTTTTTTCTTCTTTAGGGGCTGTATAAGGTTGATTTTCGAGTTGTGTTGGCTCGCCTTCTGATTTTTTGGTGGAAAACAAAATCAATGCAAAAGCCCCAATTAATAGCAAAATAGGCAATAGCCAGAGTAGTGCGGTATTCCATTGGAAAGGTGGTTTATAGTTCACGAAATTACCGAAACGTGCTGTCATCGTGTCGATAATTTGCTGATTCGATTTTCCTTCATCCACCATTTTATAGACTTCAATGCGTAAGTCATAAGCAATCGGCGAATTGGATTCAACTAAATTCTGATTCTGACATTGTGGGCAACGTAAGGATTTCGCCAGTTCAACAGCACGAGTACGATCGGCTTGGTTTTTAAACGCATAGGTATCGACCATTTCTGCGTGAGCAAAAAGGGCAAACGTCAGTAAAAGTGCGGTCAGAAATCGGGTTAATTTTTTCATTTTACTTTTTAGTTAATTCATCAAGTTTTGGTTTGATCTCAGTGAGCCACGTTTCACGATCCATATAACCTGAATGACGATAACGGATCATGCCGTGTTCATCGACAATATAGGTCTCTGGTGCACCATCTACGCCTAATTGCATCGCAAATTCACCACGACTATCGTCAATGGTGAGTATAAATGGATTACCCATGTGCTCTAGCATCGCAATGCCATTTTGAGGTTTGTCACGATAATCGATTCCCACAATGGGCACTTCTTTTGAAATTTCCATCAAAAGAGGGTGTTCCTGTTGGCAATAGCCACACCAACTTCCCCACACGTTAAGTAGGAAAGGTTTCTTTGGAAAATCTCTCGGGCTGACAATTTGATTCGGCTCAAGCAAATTCGCTTGATAGAATTCTGGCACAGGCTTATCAATGAGTGCAGAGGCAATTTGTTTTGGATCTTTGTGTAAGCCAACAAAAAGCAGTAAGCAAATACTCAATAACAAAATCAGCGGTAAAAACAAAATAAACTTTTTATTCATCGCGTTTTCTCTTCAAATTGATGGCAGAACATAATGCGCCAAGTGCCATTAAAATGCCTCCGAGCCATAACCAGCGAATAAGTGGTTTGTAATGCAAGCGGAATGTGAATTCGCCTTTGCCTAAGTTATCGCCCATTACAATATATAAATCGCCCCAAAAGCCAGCATCTAACCCTACTTCACTCATGGTCATGGTGCGAACATCATAATAACGGCGTTCCGGTACAATTTCAGCGTAAGGTTTGCCTTGTTCTGACACACTAAAGAAAGCGACTTCGGCGGTAAAGTTTGGCCCAATTTCATTGGAAAAACGATCGTAGTGGAACTCAAATTGACCTAATTGTTGGCTTTGTTGTGGCGCAAGTCTGACACCTAATTCACTGCCAAAGTAGCTACTCATCACGGCACCCATTGTGGCAATAGCTACGCCGCAGTGTGCGAGAATCATCCCGAAATAGGCAAGTCTTACTTTTGCCCAATTTTGCCACAAGGTGACGAATAATACCCAAATCGCGAGGGTAAGTAATACATAAGCGAAGAAATGGAAACGTAATGCACCATCATTTTGCAGCGCATTCCAAATCATGCCATAAGCCATCACTGCAGCAGGAATAAGTAATAACAAGCGTTTGAAAAAGCGTTTTTTATCGGCTTTAAACCAGCTTAAGCAAAGCGTCGTCGCCATCGCAAAAAGTACTAAAGTGAGCAATGGCAAGAAAATGCTATTAAAGTAAGGCGCGCCTACGGAAATACTTCCCCAACTCATGGCTTGGAAAAGCATCGGATAGAAGGTGCCTAAGAAGGTACTGACGGTGGCAACGGTCAATACGATATTTAATCCTAAAATTGCCCCTGTTTTAGAAATGAGCGGGAATTTGACCGCACTTTCATTGCTATTTGTGCGTAGGGCAAATAAGCTCAGCGAACCAACAGTTAGTAAGAAGAAAATGAGTAATAACACATAACCGCGAGAACTATCTAAGGCAAACGCGTGAACGGAGGTTAATGCACCTGAACGGACAATAAAGGTGCCTAATACACTGAATGCAAAAGCGAGTAGGGAAAAGAGTGTTGTCCAATAGCTAAACATGCCTTGTTTTTCAGTCACCATCAAGCTGTGTAGCAGTGCGAGTCCCAATAACCATGGCATAAGTGAGGCGTTTTCTACAGGGTCCCAGAACCACCAGCCACCCCAGCCTAATTCATAATATGCCCACCAGGCACCGAGAACGATCCCTAAGGTTAAGAATAGCCAAGAAACGAGAACCCAAGCTCGCATCGCTCGCGCAATTGCTTGTGCAGAACGATTAAAGATCAAGGCAGAAATGGACATGGCGAAGTTAACGGCAAAGCCCACATAACCGACATATAAAAGTGGCGGGTGGAAAATTAAGCCAATATCTTGCAGCATTGGATTGAGATCTCGCCCTTCCGAAGGGGCAGGAAACGCACGTCCAAATGGATTGGAGTAGAACAAAATAAAAATAGCAAACCCAAGACAAATTAAGCCAAGTAAAGACAGGGTTTGTGCAGAAAAAGTGCGGTCATTTTTGCGAGAGAAAAAGGCAAAAGCCACCAACCAAAGACTTAATGTGAAAAGCCAAAATAAAATGGAACCTTCATGTCCGCCCCATGTAGCGGCGACTTTGAAAAATGTTGGTAATTGGGAATTAGAATGTGCTGCCACGTATTCCAATGTGAAGTCATCTGTTGCAAAAGAGTAGGCAAGAATACCGATTGAAACGCTCGTAAAAATACCGAAGCAATAACTTAATCCCCAAGCTGTGTTGGTGAGAGAGGGTTTATTTCGCCAAATGCCAATTTGCGGCACGATAGCAAGTAAGAGCGCCGCGGTGGTGGCAAAGAGTAATGAGAGAAATCCGAATTCGGGGAGCATAGTATTCTTCAGTATTAATGGTTGTATTTGACAAAATAAAGTTAATTTTAAGCATGAAAACATACGTAAAATTAACCGCACTTTAGTCTTTTAAATAAACAAAAGGCGTATTGTATACGCCTTTTGATTAAATAAGAAGTTTATCCTTACGCAACGGTAAGTTGTCCTGCATACAAAATGAAGTAACGTAAGCAGAGAACCCCGATTAAGTCGAAGATTGACACAAGGATAATAAAGTTCTTGTTGTATTTTAAGTTGTCTTTTACGGCAAGGTTGGCAAATAGTGGAATTAAGATACCAATTAAGAATACCCCAATCCAGAACACTGCACCCCAAAAGCCGGAAAGTGCATTGTGCAATGCAACCACTTTCTGACCACCACCGAAGTGTAGACCAACAAAGAAACAGATTAATAAACCAAGTTCAGTCACCATAATTGGCACTTCAAATTTATGAATGAAGTGTGATTCATGGCTATCACCTTTTAATTTACCTGCAATGAGGATAAATAAGAAGGTTGCAGCGATACCTGAAGAGGTACCTGAAGCCAAGAATAACGCTGGTAGAACAGGGTTATTTAACATTGGGTAACTAATCAATGCTGAAAGTAAGAAACCGGTATAAGCCCCTAGTACAGCAGCTAAGATGAAGAGAATAACCTCTACAGGACCAGTTAAACGTTCTAATACATTGATAATTTTACCGACAAAGCCAAGTTTTGGCATAAAACGTTGGATGAGCGCCATGATATCTTCTTTGAAGATAACTGCACACCAACATACCAAGAACAGCATATAAACTTGGAATAACATTACCCCCATAGACATTACAGAGTTGAATTGATAGTTAAACATCAATTTCCAGAATGTCCAAGGACGTGCCAAGTGGAAAATTAACAGGGTTAAACCAATTAATGTTGGCACAGAACCTAAAACGGCGGCTGCTCTGATAATCCAGTTTTTGCTAGGATTTTCTAATTTGTGACTACGTTTATAAGCAATCGCTAATTGTACCGCACCGGAAGAAATACCAAGTAAGAACAAATAGATAGCGATTGTTGAATCCCACACCAAATTAGGTGTGTGAAACGGAACAGGATAATCTAATGTCATCTTCTTGGCTCCCCGTGTTGGAATGGAATATGGTAAAGATTTGGTTGAGTACCTAATTCCACTTTAGTGCGATAAACCGGATTTTCTTTCACTTTGCGGGAAACTGCACTGCTTGGATCATTCATATCGCCAAAGGTTAACGCTTTGGTTGGACAAGCTTCTACACAAGCAGGTTGTTTGCCAGCTGCTAAGTTTGTATCGCGACAGAAGTTACATTTATCCGCAGTACGGTGTACTGGGTGAATAAAACGTACGCGGTAAGGACAAACTGCAACACAGTATTGGCAACCTACACAAAGATCTTTATGCACATCTACGATACCTGTTTCAGGATCAATAAATGATGCACCGGTTGGACAAACTGCCACACAAGGGGCGTTTGTACAGTGTTGGCAAGATTGACGGAAAAACTCGTATTCTTGATTTGGGAATTCGCCGTAAGGTTCACTACGGAGAATTTCCAAACGTGAAACGCCTTCAGGAACGTGGTTTGTTTCACGACAAGCATCCATACAAGCGGTACAGCCGATACAAGCTGTTTCGTCGTGTACCATTGCATAGCGTTTCGGTTTATCCGCCTTTTCCTCTTTCGCTAAAGAGGTAACTGATGTCCCCGTCATAAGGATTAATGCCCCCATGCCGGAAACAAAGTTTCGGCGTGAACAAGCTGTCATTATTTATCCTTTTGTTCGGTTGATTGCGTTTGTGATTGTGCGTCTTTTGCCGCTTTGCGTTTTTGTTGTTCGCCGTGGCAATCTACACAAAGTTTCACACGATTTTTCGGTTGAATACCTTTCATCGCATCATCTTTCGGGTGTAATGTGTGGCAGCTTGCACAAGGCAATTTCATTGCGTGAACATCGTGTGCCCAAAGTTTTTCACGAAGTTTTGCTGGTTGGTGACAAGCAAAACAAACTTGGTTTTGTTCTTGTGCTGTGTACATTGGTTTTTTATCACCAAAGATATCGCCATCAAAACGCATCACATCTTTTGCACCACGACGGTGATCTTCCGAAATATTACCGTGACAGTTTACACAGTTAATCGGTTTACCTGTGTTAGGGCTTTTTTGATTTAAGTGTGCGCCGTGGAATTTACCAAAGTGTAATTCACCACCAGATTGATCTAAAGTTTGGTTTTTATCAACTTGGTCAAATTTGTGACATTTCGCACAATATTGGTTTGGATCACGTTGGTTATCCAATTGTGGCTCATAAGTGAGTTGAGAGGCAGGTGTTTTTGCCATCTCTTCCGCACTTGCAGCCATTGGCATTGCCGCAAGCATTGCAAGCAATGCAAGGGATTTTGCCGATTTGCTGATTAAAGAAGTTAAATTCATTCTGATTACCTCAAATATATGGTTAAAAATGACCGCACTTCGACACTTTAGTTACAAAGTGCGGTTCTTTTTTTATTGTTTTGTTGCGGTATCTTCAGCTAATTTGCCATTGGCTTTCGCTTCTTTTACCCATTGAGGTACAACAGTTTCTAAGAATTCTTTTTTCGCTTGACGTTCTTTCTCGATATCGATACCCATTACTTTCCATGCTTTATCAGCTGTAGAAATATCTGGTACTTCAACTGGAGTTTTCACGCCATGTTTAGTTAAGATTGCTGCAAGTTTAGCACGTGCATCCGCAGCTTTGTCGATACCAGAACCTAATACGCGAAGCATTACATCAGGTGCGTGCATGTGACCACCGTGGCTTGCTGCAGAGTAGTCCCAACGCCATTGAGCGTGACGGATATCCATTAAAGCAGGTTCCATTTCTTCTTTAGTTGCACCAGCATCCCACGCCGCTTTTGCTTCAAAGTGAGCGCGAACAACTTGATCTTCTAAACGACCCATTACATCTTTCACTTCTTTTTTACGTGAAGCGACGATGTCTTTAAGTTTTTCTTTGCTTTGATCGTGACAGTTTGCACAAGTGCTATCAAATGCATCAAATGGGTTTTGGATTTGGTGATCGGTGTAAACTTTACCGTCTTTACCTTGTACTTTAGGCATGTGACAGTCGATACAAGTTACGCCGTTTTTACCATGCATACCTAAAGACCAAATTTCAAAGTCAGGGTGTTGCGCTTTTAACATTGGTGCTTTAGAAAGAGAGTGAGTCCAGTCACTGAAGCCGATATCATCGTAGTATTTTTCGATGTCATCAACAGTTTGACCGTTATCCCAAGGGAAGGTTACTTGTTTTAAATCACCTGCGAAGTAGTACTCAACGTGACAGTTAGCACAAACTTCAGCACGTTTTTCAGTGCGAGCAGCTGTGTTAAAGCTTAAGTTAGCTTGTTCTTTACCTTCAGCTTTTGCTTTTGCTTGAAGTGCATTATTTAAGTGATCTAATGCACGAAGAACGTGTGGACGAGCAATACGTAATGCTGGTTTGCCTTCGGCAAAGTCTTTTGATGTAGTATCGTGACAGTCTGCACAACCGATTGAGTTGACCACTTCAGGTCCACCTTTAGCCCATTTTGCACCAAAGTAACCATCTTCACCCCATTCTGCAATTAAACGAGGAACGTCTGGACCTTTACAAGTCCAACATGCCATTGGTTGAGGGCCATCATTTGCATTTTTGGGCGCACCAGTACGTAAAATATTACGTACATCTTCTACTGCATAAACGTGACCACGAGGTGCGTTATATTCTTTTGCGAAAGAATAGCCCCCCCATAACACGATTAAACGAGGATCTTGTTCATTAGCATAGATGATTTTGTCGCCTTTTTCAGTCGCTTTCCACGAATTGAATTGGCTAGGATATTTCTCAGCAAATTTTTCATTCACTGCTTCGATTTTTAAATTAGGGTTTGGTGCTTCCACAGGTTGTTCAACAGGCTTGTACACCATTTCAGCCATCGCTGAGTTATACACACCTAAAGCTGCGAAAGAAGTGGCCAAAACAAGGCTTTTTCTCAATGCGTTCACGATAATCACTCCATTAGGAAAGAATAAAAAACAATTTTAAATGCAAACAATTCCTATTAAGCTTTTGAATTCACTCATAAAAATAGTTCAGTGCAAGCATAAGATACCAAAAAGTAGTAGTTTTTCTAAGGTTATCTTCCAAAAGTTTGAGGTTGATCAAACTTTAAAATTAAAATACTCCTAAAGTGGTATAAAAGGATTAGGGAAGTGGTAGGTGAATTGCATATTAAGAGAAAAAAGTGCGGTCAACTTTTACATTGTTTTTGACTTATATAAAGACGATTCCATGCTCATTATTACTGACTTTGACCTAATTTTAATGAGCATTCTTTTTACGCAAACGATACCTTGCATAGAAAATGTAAATTTCTTGTGAAAAATGGTATAAAAAGCGATCATTTTCTTGATCTTATAGATGAGTCAGCTATACTCCCAGAACCTTATTTTTACCCATCTTGTTCTATTGTTTGTTGGGATGTGATGAATACCTAAATCTATTTAACTTGGGAGAACTTTTTTATGAACAAAGTATTTAAGATTATTTGGAACAAAACGACACAATCTTTCGTCGTAACATCAGAATTAGCGAAAGGAGCCGTAAAAGCTTCTTCAAACTCCGAACAACGTGTAGCAAGCGAAACACGTTTGTCTTCTCTTTTTAAACTTTCTGCATTTGCACTTTCTTTATCTGCAGTGATGATGCCGGCACAAGCTGTAGATTTAAGTGATCCTCTTATTAAAATTACGACTGGACCAGGTAATGTGTTTACGGGGGAAGCTGATGCTGGTGGTGGTTCTAATATTGCGATAGGTAATAATGCAACAGTTGCAAATGGAAAACCTAAGGGAAGAAATATAGCTATTGGTTCAGGAGCTTATGTATCTGCAGAATATAGCGAAGAATCTATTGCAATAGGTAGTTCTGGAAAGCATCCAACGGTTCAACGTACAGAGGTTAGAGGAGATCAATCGATTGCTATTGGTGCAAATACTTTAGCAAAAGGTAACTCATCTATTGTTATTGGTAACGATGATGTTGATAAAGTTAATGGTGGTAAATACAGTGGTGACGAAGTTGTTTATGAATATACGTTTAATGAAGATGGAACAGTTGCTACTAAAAAACAAATTCGATTAGATAGTTTTGCAAATCGAGGTTTGATTTACAAAAAATTAACAGGTGGGAGTTTGAATGGGTATTCTTCCGCGACAAGTGGTGAGGGCGCGATAGCTATTGGTGTTAAAACACAAGCACTGGGTGATTTCTCTACTGCACTAGGTACTAATGCAACTGCAACAAAATTTGGTACGCTTGCGCTTGGAACAGGTGCAAATGCTAATATAACCAACGCTGTTGCAATTGGTATGGCATCTGAAACGGATAAAGAAGGTATAGCTTATAAAGGTAAGGAAATTCTAGGAAATACTTATACTTGGGCTGGTGGTGCATCGGTTGATCCGGGTGATGTTGTATCAGTGGGTAAGAAACAATTTGAACGTCAAATTATTAACTTAGCACCTGGTGATGTTTCTGAAAATTCAACTGATGCAATCAATGGTTCTCAGCTTTATTCAGCAATTCAACAGATTGAAAAAATACGCTACTTCTCTGTGAATTCAACAATTGGTGTTAAAGATGATGCAACTGAGGAAAATCCAACTAATAGTATCAATAAAGGTGCTAAAGGTGAAAATTCTATTGCTATTGGACCAAATGCTCATACAACGAATACATCAACTGCGTCAATTGCAATTGGTTTAGGCTCTAATGCAACAGCGGCAAATGCGGTAGCATTAGGTCATAATTCAGTTGCAGGTTCAAATACTTTTAATGACTCATCTGATCATGCAACGTTTAAAGTTGATGACGGTACTGATACAAATGTGACATTCCAAGCTGGTTTAACAAATAATTCTGGTGGTGCAGTTTCTGTTGGTAAAGCTGGTTTTGAGCGTCAAATCCAAAACGTAGCAGCTGGTCGTCTTGCTAAGGACTCTACCGATGCTGTAAATGGTTCACAACTTTATACGGTATTACACAATAGTGGCTTTAACGTACAAGAAAATGGTACTTCTAAATCACGTATCAATAACAATGGTTTTGTGAACTTTGTGAATGGTACATTGACAACTGCAAGCGTGACTAAGAACGGTAATGGTTCGGATGTGACATTTAATGTCAACACAACAACTATCGAAACAGACGGAGACGGCAATGCAACTGCAGAGAATCCAAGCAACCTAGCAACTGCAGGTGATGTGACTAGCGCAATTAATAAAGTACGTAACATGCCATTAACCTTTGCTGGTGATACAGGAAAGGATGTAGAGCGTAAATTAGGTCAAAAAGTTAACTTGGTTGGTGGTGAAACTGATGCGACTAAACTTTCTGATGGTAATATCGGTGTGGTAGCAGATGGCAATGATAAGTTAGAAATTAAATTGGCTAAGGATATCAAAGTTGATAGCGTAAAAGCTGGCGATACAACCATTGATCAGGATGGTTTAACGATTGCTGGTGGTCCAAGTATCACTAAAAAAGGTATTAACGCTGCAGGCAATAAAATCACAGGTGTAGCCGCTGGTACTGATGATACAGATGCAGTCAATGTTTCACAATTAAACAAAGCCGTTAATGCTGCTAAAACTGGAGTGAAAGCAGGCAAAAATACGTCTATCAAGGAAACTAAAGGCGATAATGGTGAAAGTATTTATACCATTGATGCCGTGGATACATCAGCGAGTGTGACAAGCGGTTCTGATGCATTAAAAGTAACAAAAGGTACCCCAGCTTTAGATGATGCTGGTAATACTACAGTGACCAATTATGAGATTGATTTGTCAGATAAGACGAAAGACGATATCAAAAAAGGTGTTGATGCTCACGATATTGTCACCAACAAAGGTTTAACTTTTACTGGTGATAGCGGTTCAACTAATGTGGAAAAATTAGGTTCAACCGTTGCGATTAAAGGTGATGACAACATCACCACTGAAGCAGCTGATGATAAAGTTGAAGTTAAATTAAACAAAGACATCAAAGTTGATAGCGTAAAAGCTGGTGATACAACCATTAACAATGATGGTTTAACTGTTAAAGGTGGCCCGAGTGTAACTAAAGCAGGTATTGATGCTGCGGGTAATAAAATTAGCAATGTTGCAAATGGTGATGTTAATGCCAATAGCAAAGATGCAGTGAATGGTAGTCAGTTATACGAAGTGAAGGAGCTTGCGGGTAAAGGTTGGAATGCAACTGCAACGAAGAAAGATGGCTCTACTGGTGAAGTAAGTGGTACTGAAGTTGCTAATGTAGCGCCAGGTGCGACTGTAAACTATATCGCAGGTGATAATATCAAACTTGAACAGAATGGTATTAACTTCACGATTTCTACCACAAAAGACTTGAAAGCTGAAAATGTCACCGCAAAAACAGTTAATACTACAACAATTAATCTTGGTGAGGGTGATAACTCAACGCCAATTACAGTAGTAAGTGGTAAAGATGCAGCACCAAATCTTGATGGTAAAACACCAAATCGTATGAACTTTGGTGGCGAAACTATCGCAACATTAAGCGATGGCTTAAAATTTGGCGCAAACGTAGGCGATGTTTATGGTGCGAAATTAAATAGCCAAATCAATGTGAAAGGCGCAGATAGCAACACAAACTGGAGTGAGTTTGATGGTGGCGATAATGTGATGACCAACATTGATAAGAGCGGCAATATTCGTGTAGGTATCAAGAAAAACCTTAAAGTGGAAAGCGTAACTGCAAACAAATTCACTGCGGGCGATACGGTGATTGATGGCAATGGCGTAACCATTAAAAATGGTCCAAGTATGACTAAAAATGGTATTGATGCAGGTAATAAACAAATTACTAATGTTGCACCAGGGCGCATTGCAGCAGACAGTACTGATGCGGTAAACGGTAGCCAATTACACGAAGTAAAAGCTGACATGAATAACAAGATCAATAAGTTAAATGGTCAAGTGAACAAGTTAGGTAAACGTGTCAATGCAGGTACAGCAAGTGCATTAGCAGCGTCTCAATTACCACAAGCTTACATTCCAGGTAAGAGCATGGTATCTGTGGCAGCGGGTAATTACCAAGGTCAAAATGCAGTGGCATTAGGTATGTCACGTATTTCAGATAACGGTAAAATCATTATTCGTTTAGCTGGTACAAGCGATACTCAAGGTAAAGTAGGTGTAGCAGTAGGCGCAGGTTACCATTGGTAATTTATCGTTAATAAACAAAAGGCATGGGAAACCATGCCTTTTTTATTGTTAAAAGTGCGGTCGATTTTCCCCCTATTTTTCGTATAATAGGGTGAGTCAACTCGGAGAAGAATATGATTATCGGACCTTATATCAACGCACTGGCGATTATCAGTGGTGCAGTTATCGGTGCGGTGCTCGGTGGGCGCATTCCAGAGCGTTTACGCACTAATCTAACCTTAATCTTTAGCTTATGTTCGATGGGCATGGGTATTGTGATGGTGGCGAAAACCAACAATATGCCGGCAATGATTTTATCGCTGTTATTAGGGACGATAATTGGCGAGTTGCTTTTATTGGAACAGGGGATCAATAAACTAGCATCATCAGCCAAAGGTATTGTTGAAAAGATGTTTCCTGATAAGCCAAGTAGCATGCCTAGCCAAGAAGAGTTCTTATCTAAATTTGTTGCGATTGTGGTTTTGTTTTCATTTAGTGGAACGGGGATTTTTGGGGCGATGAATGAGGGGATGAGTGGTAATTTTGATATCCTCATTGTGAAATCCTTTTTAGATTTTTTCACCGCGATGATCTTTGCCACATCACTCGGCATTTCTGTAGCAAGTATTTTTGTGCCACAAACATTGGTTCAAGTGATTTTAGCTTATTCTGCGGTGTTTATTATTCCTTTCGTGACACCTGAAATGCGAGGTGATTTTGCTGCGGTAGGCGGTATGCTAATGATTGCGGCGGGCTTTCGCATTTGTAATATCCAAATGTTCCATGTGGCGAATATGCTGCCGGCTCTTTTCCTCGCTATGCCGATTTCTCATTTCTGGAGTACCTTTTTCTAAAAAATAGGCGTGTATAACGCCTATTTCTTTTTCTGACAATGAGGGCAATAAAAGCTATTGCGTTGCCCAATAATCATGCTTTCAATCTTAGTGCCACATTTAGGGCAAGGTTTATCTTTGTTTCCGTACACTAACAATTCCTGAGCAAAATAACCTGGACGGCCATCGGGTTGTAAGAAATCTTTTAATGTTGTACCACCTTGTGTAATGGCTTTCGCTAATACGTTTTTAATCGTTTCAACGAGTAAGGCACATTGGTTTCGTGTGAGATTTTCGGCTAATTTCATAGGATGCAAACCACATAAAAAGAGTGTTTCATTGGCATAAATATTTCCTACGCCCACGACGACAGCATTATCCATTAAAAAGGTTTTAAGTGCGGTCGATTTTTGACGTGATTTTTTAAAAAGGTATTCCGCATTAAATTCATCAGAAAGTGGTTCTGGACCAAGTTTTAGAAAAAGATGAAAGTCACCTAAGCTTTCCGTCCATAACCATGCACCGAAGCGTCTCGGGTCGTTATAACGCAGTAATTTGCCATTATTCATCACAATATCAAGGTGATCGTGTTTATCAATAGGACTATCGTGCGGCACAATTCGAACAGAGCCAGACATGCCTAAATGACCAATGATATAACCTTTTTCTGTGTGAATAATCAGATATTTCGCACGACGAGAAGTATCCAAAATTTTGACGTTTTTAAGCGTTGTTAATTCTGGAGAAACTGTCCAACGTAATTGTGGTTGGCGTACTACAATTTTTTCAATGGTAAAACCTTTCAGATAGGGGCTGACACCTCGCAGGGCTGTTTCGACTTCAGGAAGTTCTGGCATAGATAATCTCGGTAATGAATTTGTGGTATAAAAAAACCCGAACAATGTCGGGCTTTTTTCAAATCAGCAAAATTATTTGATTTTTGCTTCTTTATAGATAACGTGTTTACGCACTACTGGATCAAATTTTTTGATTTCCATTTTTTCAGGCATATTACGTTTGTTTTTATCAGTTGTGTAGAAGTGACCAGTCTCTGCTGTAGAAACTAAACGGATTTTCTCACGAGCGCCTTTAGCTGCCATGTTTTAGCTCCTTAGATTTTTTCGCCACGAGCACGGATTTCAGCTAACACTGCATCAATGCCTTTTTTATCGATAATACGCATACCTTTCGCAGTTAAACGTAAGGTTACGAAACGGTTTTCACTTTCAACCCAGAAACGGTGAGTGTGAAGGTTAGGAAGAAAACGACGACGTGTCGCATTCAACGCGTGTGAGCGGTTATTACCCACAGCTGGACGCTTGCCTGTTACTTGACAAACTCTAGACATAATAATCTCCAATAATTTAAATATAAGCTCGAGCTTATGGTTCGGATAATGAAGCTTAAAACTAAGCTTGCTTCCTCGTCAGGTCGCAGTATCCGACCCACTTACTATATTAAAGGTGGCAAATTATACTGACTTTATTTTCATTTCTCAAGTCTAAAAGCGATTTTTCCGTCTTAAAATGGAAATGAACGATAAAAAAATCATCAAACTCCCTAAAACTATAACAGATTATGCTCTGCAAAAGAATAACAAGTGCCTTTGCCGACAATAAAATGATCCAAAATACGAATATCCATTAACTCAGCAGCATCAATAATTTTTTGTGTGATCATTTTGTCAGAATAGCTTGGTTCTGCCAGACCAGAGGGGTGGTTGTGAGCCAAAATTAAGGCAGCTGCATTGCAGTAAAGGCTTTCTTTGATGATTTCACGCGGATAAACATTCGTCACATTAATTGTGCCTAAAAATAACCGCTCTTTTTTAATCAAACGATGTTGATTATCTAAAAATAACACCATAAAAATTTCACGTTCTTCGTGGTGAAGTTCTGCTTGAAGATAAAGCTTTACCGTGGATGTATCACTAAATACGTGCTCTATGAGTAACTCTTGTTTCAGATAGCGCTTCGTCATCTCTGTAGTAGCTTGTAGTTGAATAAACTGTGTAATACCTAATCCTTTTACTTTGCAAAAGGCTTCTTTATCTGCACTTAATAAGGTTCGAAGAGATCCAAAATGTTGCAGCACGTTATGTGATAATTCCATGACGGGGCAGCCTTTAATCCCTGTACGTAAGAAAATAGCGAGTAGTTCGTGATCTTCTAAGGCTTCAACGCCGTATTTCAACAATTTTTCACGAGGCATTAAAGGGGAGTTTGTTTGCATATTAATTAATGAAAAGAAAAAGTGCGGTTAATTTTCATGATGTTTTGAATCTTTGCGAGAAGTCTGTTTTATTTTTGGTATAGCGATCGCAAAAATAAAATTTTTTATTGGCGAAATTTGAAGTAAAATAGGCAACCTTAAGTTGTTAAGTACTAACACACAAAAAACATATCCATTCTATTAAGTCGTAGCGGAGTAGCAAATGAGCTTGAGCGGAAAGCGTATTGTTGTCGGAATTACAGGAGGCATTGCCGCCTATAAAACCATTGAGTTTATTCGTTTGTTACGCAAATCTAACGCAGAAGTTCGAGTGGCTTTAACGCCTGCCGCTGCTGAATTTGTCACGCCTTTAACGCTACAAGCCATTTCTGGCAATGCGGTTTCTCAATCTTTACTTGATCCTCAAGCCGAATTAGCCATGGGGCATATTGAGCTGGCTAAATGGGCTGATGCGATTGTGATAGCGCCAGCCAGTGCCGATGTTATTGCGCGTTTAACCGTTGGAATGGCAAATGATTTACTTAGCACGATTTGTCTTGCGACAAGTGCGCCTATTTTGCTCGCACCGGCTATGAATCAGCAAATGTACCGCCAGGCGATTACACAACAAAATTTGACCGCCCTTTCTGCGAGAGGTATTCATTTTGTTGGGCCAAATAGTGGCTTTCAAGCTTGTGGCGATGTGGGGGCAGGTAGAATGTCGGAGCCCGCTGAAATTTTCGAATCACTTCAATCACTTTTTGCTGTTCAGCAGGATTTAGCCGATTTAAGTGTCACCATTACGGCAGGTCCAACGCGTGAAGCTATCGATCCTGTTCGTTATATTTCTAATCACAGCTCAGGTAAAATGGGCTTTGCAATTGCTGAGGCCTTTGCTAACCGAGGTGCAAATGTCACCTTAATTGCCGGCCCTGTTAATTTGGCTACACCGAAAAACGTTCATCGTATTGATGTGACAACCGCCCATGAAATGTGGCAAGCCTCCCTTAAAAGTGCGGTCAAAAATCGCATCTTTATTGGTTGTGCTGCGGTGGCTGATTATCGAGTGGCGGAAGTCGCTGATCAAAAAATTAAGAAAACCAATGATAACGATGAGCTTTCTCTTAAATTGGTGAAAAATCCAGACATTATCGCAAGTGTGGCAAGTTTAGAAAAAGATCGTCCATTTGTTGTGGGGTTTGCAGCTGAAACACAAAATGTCGCTGAGTATGCGAAGAGCAAACTTCAACGCAAAAATTTAGATATGATTTGTGCGAATGATGTATCGGGTGGGCAAGTATTCGGACAAGATCAAAATGCCTTGCAGATCTTTTGGAAAACAGGCGAAAAAGCGTTGCCGTTAGCTGATAAAAATAAATTGGCAGAAGTATTAGTCACTGAAATTGTTGAGCATTATCACAAATAAAATACGTTCAAAATTCGTTAGATTTTGTGACCGCACTTTTGTATGACAGATTTCTTTTAAAGGATAAATAAGCATGAAAAAAATTGATGTAAAAATTTTAGATAGCCGTATTGGCAACGAATTTCCTTTACCAACCTATGCAACCGAAGGTTCAGCAGGTTTGGATTTACGTGCATTGCTTGAAGAAGGCATCGAAATTCAACCAGGCGAAACCAAACTTATCCCGACAGGCCTTTCAATTTATATTGCCGATCCGAACCTTGCAGCAGTGATTCTGCCTCGTTCTGGTTTAGGTCATAAACACGGTATCGTATTAGGTAACTTAGTGGGCTTAATTGATTCAGATTACCAAGGTCCATTAATGGTGTCTGTATGGAATCGTGGCCATGAATCGTTCAAAATTGAAGTCGGCGATCGCATCGCACAGTTAGTCTTTGTGCCAGTCGTACAAGCGGAATTCAATATTGTCAGCGAATTTACCGAAACTGAACGCGGTGAGGGCGGTTTTGGTCATTCAGGTAAAAAATAAACTATGGTAGAACAATTATCTCTCGTAGAAGTTGATGAGATTGCCGCGGAAATTAAACCGCCAAAAATCGAAAAACGCACGGTAAAAGAACGTCGTCAACAAGTGTTGACAGTGCTTACGCATATGTTGCATTCTGAACGGGGAATGGAGCGTATGACAACAGCGCGTTTGGCGGAAGAAGTGGGTGTGTCAGAGGCGGCGCTTTATCGTTACTTCCCAAGTAAAACCAAAATGTTTGAAGCGTTGATCGATAATATCGAAGCCAATTTATTTAGCCGTATCACCACATCAATTCGTAATGAAACCAATACGATGAATCGAGTGCGTGACATTATGCAGATGATCCTCGACTTTGCGCGTAAAAATCCTGGTTTGACACGCATTTTGACCGGACATGCCTTGATGTTTGAAGAGCCTCTTTTACAGGCTCGTGTTGCGCAATTTTTCGATCGTCTTGAAATGCAATTTGTGAATATTTTACAAATGCGAAAATTACGCGAAGGGCGCGGTTTTAACGTCGATGAACGCATTATTGCGGGGCATTTAGTGACGCTTTGTGAAGGGCAGTTTATGCGTTATGTCCGCACAAACTTCCGTTTAGGTGCAAATCAAAGTTTTGAACAGCAATGGCGTTTTCTTGAACCGCTTTTTGCTTAATTGACTTTAGTTGATAAATATATGATTATTCCGTGGCAAGAATTGCCAACAGAAACCTTAGAAAATATTGTGGAAAGTGTGGTGCTTAGAGAAGGCACCGATTATGGTTCACACGAATTTTCTTTAGAACAAAAAAAACAACACCTACTAAACAAGATTCATAATGGAAGTGCAGTGATTGTTTGGTCAGAGTTACATGAATCCATTGATATAAAAGATAAAATGGAATTTCTAAAATAAATCAATAGGAGCTTATATGTCAGAAAATGTAGAATTATTAGAAGAACAAAAGCCCCAGGACGATGATCAGCAACGTGATCCTGCTCTGGATTGGTTCCTAACCCACTGTCATTTACATAAATATCCGGCTAAATCTACCTTAATTCATGCGGGGGAAGATGCCAATATTTTATATTTCTTAATTAAAGGAACGGTGATGGTTTCATCGAAAGATGATGAAGGCAAAGAGATGATTTTATCTTATCTAGGTGCTGGACAATTTTTTGGTGAAGCGGGTTTATTTGATGAAGGCTCGAAACGTTCTGCTTGGGTAAAAACGAAAACCCCTTGTGAAATTGCAGAAATTTCCTATAAAAAGTATCGTCAGCTTATTCAAATTAATCCTGAGATTTTAATGTTCCTTACTTCTCAGCTATCAAAACGCTTGCAGAATACATCTCGACAAGTGACTAACTTGGCCTTTTTAGATGTGGCAGGCCGTATTGCTCAGGCGCTTATGCACTTGGCAAAACAGCCTGAAGCCATGACTCATCCTGATGGTATGCAGATTAAAATTACGCGTCAGGAAATCGGTCAAATGGTAGGCTGCTCACGTGAAACCGTAGGGCGAATAATTAAGATGCTGGAAGATCAAAATTTAATTCATGCGCACGGCAAAACCATTGTGGTTTACGGCACTCGATAGCAAAAATAACCGTCTTTAATAAGACGGTTATTTTGTTTTTGTTACATTGATGTGATAGTTGAAATGACTTTGTTAATTTTTATACGAAAAGCGAAAAAATACTTCTTTTAGTGCAATATCTTAATTGACAAAATAGCAGAAGACTTCTATCATAACACTGCCTTCCAATGTAGTTTCTTTGGAAGTCAGGATTGGTCTCCTGAATATACAAGTGGCTTTTAAAAGATTCTTAATCTTTTAATTTTATATCGCAGACTGGAACCCCAGAGATGCTTTAAATCTATGGTGGGCTAGGTAGAAATCCCGCAGGGATGCGATGCAGTAAGCCACTTGCTGTTAAGACCAATTCTGCTTAGTTCCACCACCCTTCAAAACAATCTTCAATTTTCAAACTTTCATTTTACTCACTTCAAACGAGAAATTCTCAGCTAAAGTGCGGTCATTTTTTACTTTATTTTTGGCAAAAAAATACCGACCCATTTCTGAGTCGGCATTTCATTTGGCGTGTGTTATTTCACTTTTTGTTTCATGGCTTCTGCCACAAGTTCAGCTTCAGGGCCGAGAACTACTTGTAAGCCATCGTTACCGATTTTCACGATACCTTTTGCGCCAAGAGACTTAAGCTGTTCTTCATTAATTTTGTGTTGGTCCACTAAGCTTAAACGTAAGCGAGTGATACAAGCATCAATATTTTTGAAGTTATCAGCACCACCTAAAGCATCAATAAATTTGACCGCTCTTTCTTCGCGAGATTGGCTCGCTGCTGGTTGTGCGGCAGTAGTTTCTTCTGCTTCTTCTGTACGACCTAATGTTTTTAAGTTGAACGCTTTAATTGCGAAACGGAATACTGCATAGTAAATCACGAAGAATACTAAGCCTTGTACGATTAGCATATACCATTCAACGGCTAATGGGTTACGTGATGAAAGCACCATATCTACGAGACCCGCACTGAAACCGAAGCCTGCGATCCAATGCATTGTTGCCGCGATAAAGACAGAAATACCGGTTAATACCGCGTGGATGAAGTAAAGCACTGGTGCAACAAACATGAAAGAGAATTCTAATGGCTCGGTGATACCAGTAAAGAATGAGGCAAATGCACCCGCAAGCATGATTGATGCCACTTTAGTTCTTTGACTTGGTTTAGCGCTGAGATAAATCGCTAATGCGGCACCCGGTAAACCGAACATCATGACAGGGAAGAAGCCAGCTTGGTACATACCCGTTACACCAACTGTTGCCGTGCCTTCAGCAAGTGATTTCGCACCACCTAAGAAGTTTGGAATGTCATTGATGCCTGCAACGTCAAACCAGAATACTGAGTTCAATGCATGGTGTAAGCCAACAGGAATGAGTAAACGGTTGAAGAAACCGTAAAGACCTGCACCAACCGCGCCTAAGTCTTTAATGCTTTCACCGAATGACACTAAACCGCCGAAAATATATGGCCAGATGTAAAGCAATACGAAGCTGATGAACATCATGACAAAAGAAACGACGATTGGCACAAGGCGTTTTCCGCTAAAGAAGGAAAGTGCTTTTGGTAATTCCACTTGATAGAAGCGGTTATAAAGTTCAGCTGAAATCACCCCGATCAAAATCCCAATAAATTGGTTATTGATTTTCCCGAAGGCGGCAGGCACTTCACTTACATCGATATGTTGTAGCTGAGCAACACTGCCAGGTGAAAGTAGAGTGGTTACCACATAGTAACCCACTAAACCTGAAAGTGCAGCAGAACCATGTTTGTCCTTAGATAAACCGAAAGCAACGCCAACGGCAAAAAGCAAGCCCATGTTATCAATGATAGCACCGCCTGATTTAATTAAAAATGCAGCAAGTTGACTGTTAGCTCCCCAGCCATCTGGGTCAAGCCAATAACCAATACCCATCAGTACAGCTGCAGCTGGTAAGACCGCAACAGGTACCATTAAGGCTTGCCCAATTTTTTGCGCATAACCTAACACATTCATTTTTTTCTCCTATATTATAGTAATGAAGTATTACTTCATATTCTAAAGTAAAAAAAAATATTTTGTACAAATGTGGCAACTTTATCTCAAAATTGAGAAGCCGATCACAAATTTTGAAATTGTACTTCAAAAAATATTTTTTTATGGTGCAAGTTTTACTGCGTTTTACTATAATGACCAGAAAGCCAAAATGGAAAGCAAGTGTTACTGTCTAATGTAGGAGTTTATATGTCGAAATTATCACATAATGAAGTCTTAGATAAAATCAAATTTGGTCTTATTGCTTCTTGTCAGCCTGTCGATGACGGCCCGATGGATAAGCCAGAAATCGTGGCAGCCATGGCACAGGCTTCTGTTGTTGGTGGTGCCGCTGGATTGCGTATCGAGGGCATAGAAAATCTTAAAGCAACACGCCCTACTGTGAATGTACCGATTATTGGTATTGTGAAACGTGATTTACCTGACAGCCCTGTACGAATTACTCCGTTTTTGCATGATATTGAAGATTTAGCGAAAGCCGGTGCAGACATTATCGCCGTGGATGGGACGAATCGCCCTAGACCGGTAGATATTGAAAGTGCGGTCAAAAAAATCCATGAATTAGGCTGTTTGGCTATGGCAGATTGTTCGAATTTAGAAGAAGGCTTGTACTGTCAAAAACTCGGTTTTGATATTGTAGGCAGTACGATGTCTGGCTACACCGGTGGCACTGTGCCGGAAGAGCCTGATTATCAATTAGTTAAAGATTTGAAAGCAGCAGGTTGTCGAGTCATGGCAGAAGGACGCTATAACACCCCTGAGTTGGCGAAAACGGCAATTGAAATTGGTGCTTATTGTGTGACAGTAGGTTCTGCATTAACTCGCTTAGAGCATATCGTAAGTTGGTTTACCGAAGCCATTCATTCAGCAAAAAAATAAAGGAAGAAGATATGTCATTAACAGTGGATAGTGGTCAGACATTACAGCGTTGTTTGGCATTAGATATTGGTGGCACGAAAATCGCTTCTGCTATTGTGAAAAATGGCGAAATTGAGCAGCGAAAACAGATTTCCACGCCACAAGATGATGCTGCGCAAGCGATGCATCAAACTCTTGCTCAGTTGCTAAAAGAATATGAAGGGCAGTTTGATTATGTTGCCGTTGCTTCAACGGGCATTATTAATCAAGGCATTCTGACTGCACTTAACCCTAAAAATTTGGGTGGATTAGCCCAATTTCCATTAAAGGATAGCATTGCACAGCATACTGATAAACCGATTGGTTTACTTAATGATGTGCAAGCTGCCGCCTATGCAGAGTATCAATTACAAAATCCTAATGATGTTCAAAACTTTACCTTTATTACGGTTTCTACAGGCGTCGGAGGCGGTTTAATTTTAAATCATCGTTTACTTACTGAGCCAAACGGCATTGCGGGGCATATTGGTCATACTTTGGCCGATCCTAATGGTCCAATTTGTGGTTGTGGTCGTCGTGGTTGTGTTGAAGCCATTGCATCAGGTCGCGCAATTGAAGCAGTTTCTTCTCAATGGGATGATCCTTGTGATCCGAAAGAAGTTTTTGCGCGTTTCCGTCAAAATGATGAAAAATCAACCGCACTTGTGACTCGTTCAGCCCAAGCCATTGCAAATTTAATTGCGGATTTGAAGATTGGATTAGATATGCAAAAAGTCGTGGTTGGCGGTAGCGTAGGGTTGGCAGAAGGTTATTTACCGCTAGTTCAATCTTTATTAAGTGAACTTCCGGCTGTTTATCACTGCGAATTAGAAAGCGCTCAATTTGGACAAGATGCAGGTTTGATTGGGGCGGCTTACTGGGTAAAAGATTGCTTATTACAAGCAAAAAATACGGGAGTGGTTTATGGCTAAAAACGGCAATATTTTAAATACCATCAGCTCGTTATACCGCAGTTTAACGAAAACTGAAAAGAAAATTGCGGATGCGATTTTATTAAATCCCGATCTTGCGGTGCAAGCGCCTTTAGCTGAAATTGCCGCTCATTTAGAAGTGGGGGAGGCGACCTTTGTGCGTTTTTGCCGTACTCTCGGCTTTAAAGGCTTCAGTGATTTTAAATTGGAATTATCCATCGAGCTTGCCACAAAAGATGGCAAAGATAACACCGTATTAGATTCAGATATTACCGATTCTGACAACTCATTGAATATTGCGCATAAGCTGAAATCTGCCATCAATAACGTGATGGATGAAACCATTAATTTATTAGATTTTGAGCAGTTGGAAGAGGCAGTAAAAGCCATTCAACAAGCAAATCGTGTCTTTTTATTTGGTGTGGGCACATCCGGCATTACTGCGGAAGATGCCAAAAATAAACTGATGCGTATCGGTGTGCAAGTGGATGCGACAGGTAACAACCATTTTATGTATATGCAGGCATCGTTATTGACGAAAAAAGATGTGGCAATTGGTTTGAGTCATTCAGGTTATTCTCAAGAAACCACTCATACCATGAAAATCGCCAAAGAAAACGGTGCCAAAACCATTGCGATTACGCACAGTTTGCGTTCACCCATCACAGAATATGCCGATCTTGTTTTAGTGAATGGGAATAAGCAAGGCAAGTTGCAAGGCGACTCTATCGGCACGAAGATTGCTCAATTATTCGTATTAGATTTGATTTACGCTTTATTAGTACAGGCATCACAGGAAAGTGCGGTCAAAATAAAGCAAAAAACATTAAATGTCATTTTAGAACAACGTATCAAATAGGAGAGAAAAATGCGTAACTTAAAAGGTATTTTTAGTGCGTTATTAGTATCATTCAATGAAGATGGCTCTATCAATGAAAAAGGTTTGCGTGAAATTATTCGCTATAACATTGATAAGATGAAAATTGATGGTTTATATGTAGGTGGTTCAACAGGTGAAAACTTCATGCTTTCTACGGAAGAGAAAAAACAAATTTTCCGTATTGCGAAAGATGAAGCAAAAGACCAAGTCGCGCTAATCGCACAAGTGGGTAGTGTGAACTTACATGAAGCAGTGGAATTAGGTAAATATGCAACGGAATTAGGCTATGACAGTCTTTCTGCAGTAACCCCGTTCTACTATAAATTCAGCTTCCCTGAAATCAAACATTACTATGACACTATCATTGCTGAAACAGGCAATAACATGATTGTGTACTCAATTCCGTTCTTAACAGGCGTGAATATGGGGATTGAGCAATTCGGCGAACTTTATAAAAACCCGAAAGTGCTAGGTGTGAAATTTACCGCAGGGGATTTCTATCTATTAGAACGCTTGAAAAAAGCTTATCCAAATCACCTCATTTGGGCTGGTTTTGATGAAATGATGGTGCCGGCAGTATCTCTTGGTGTAGATGGTGCAATTGGTAGTACATTCAACGTAAACGGTGTGCGTGCAAGACAAATCTTTGAATTAACCAAACAAGGTAAATTGGCTGATGCGCTTCAAGTTCAACACGTGACCAATGACCTTATCGAAGGCATTTTAGCGAATGGCTTATATCTCACTATCAAAGAGTTATTGAAACTAGATGGTGTGGATGCTGGTTATTGCCGTGAGCCAATGACAGCGAAAGCAACACCAGAGCAATTAGCAAAAGCGAAAGAGTTAAAAGCAAAATATTTATAAATTAATGGAAAAGTGACCGCACTTACTTCTTTCCTCCCTCTATAGCGGGTAGGAAAGAATGTCAGTGTGGTACTGATAAGGAAGGTTATTATGCGTCTCATTCCTCTGAATAATGAACAACAAGTCAGCCGTTGGGCGGCGCGTCATATTGCTGATCGAATTAATCATTTTAAACCTACAGCAGAACGTCCTTTTGTATTAGGTTTACCAACAGGTAGTACACCACTTAAGACCTATCAAGAATTGATTAAATTAAATCAAGCCGGAGAAGTGAGTTTTAAACATGTGGTGACCTTTAATATGGATGAATATGTGGGTTTGCCAAAAGAACATCCAGAAAGCTATCACAGTTTTATGCATAATAATTTCTTCAAACATATTGATATTCAACCGCAAAATATCAATATTTTGAATGGTAACACCGATGACCATGATGAAGAATGTCGTCGTTATGAAGAAAAAATTAAATCTTACGGTAAAATTCATTTATTTATGGGCGGCGTAGGTGTTGATGGCCATATTGCTTTTAATGAACCGGCTTCTTCTTTAAGTTCGCGCACCCGTATTAAAACCTTAACACCTGATACCATTATTGCGAATTCTCGTTTCTTTAATAACGATGTAAATCAAGTACCAAAATATGCTTTAACAATCGGCGTGGGTACATTACTTGATGCAGAAGAAGTGATGATTTTAGCAACAGGCCATAATAAAGCCTTAGCCGTGCAAGCTGCGGTAGAAGGCAGTATTAATCACCTTTGGACAGTAAGTGCCTTACAGCTCCATCGCCATTTTGTTTTAGTATGTGATGAGCCTGCTCTGCAAGAATTAAAAGTGAAAACAGTGAAATATTTTACTGAATTGGAAGGTCGTGCGATTCATAGTGTGTTATAAGTGCGGTTAATTTTAATTTGATTTTAGGAAGGTATGATGAAGTATGCATTAATTAACAGCGTAATCTACACCAAAAATGAGGTGTTAAGAGATTATGCAGTGGTTATAGAAGGGGAATATATTCAATCTGTTATTCCACAAAGCGAATTAGAAAGTGGGATTAAAACCATTGATTTGCAAGGTCATAATCTCACAGCAGGCTTTATTGATCTGCAATTAAACGGTTGTGGTGGCGTGATGTTTAACGATCAAACAAGCGTAGAAACATTAGAAATTATGCAAGCGACTAATTTGAAATCAGGCTGTACTAGTTTCTTACCAACGTTTATTACCGCACCGGATGAAGATATCAAACGCGCAGTAAGTATCATGCGAGAGTATTTGAATAAGCATAAAAATCAAGCGCTTGGTTTACACATCGAAGGCCCTTATTTGAGCTTAGAGAAAAAAGGCGTACATCGCCCGGAATATATCCGTGAAGCGACGCCTGAGATGAAAGATTTCTTATGCGATAATGCGGATGTCATCACTAAACTGACAATTGCCGCTGAAAACCCAACGGTGCAATATATTCCTGACTTTGTAAAAACGGGTATTATCGTATCTATAGGTCATTCTAATGCGACTTATGAAGTAGCAAAAGCCGCCTTTCATAAAGGGGCAACCTTTGCGACACACTTGCATAATGCGATGTCACCGATCAGTTCAGGACGTGCGATGGGCGTAGTTGGCGCAGTGTTAGATTCCGATGTTTACACGGGGATTATTGTAGATGGCGTGCATGTGAATTTTGGTAACGTTCGCTTAGATAAAAAAGCGAAAGGTGACAAACTTTGTATCGTAACCGATTCTCTTGCTGCTGCAGGTGCACCACCTGAATTGGAAACCTTCACTTTTGTAGGAAAACCAATTTATGTGAAAGAAGGTCGTTGCTACGATGCAAATGGTACGATTGCGGGCGCATCAATTACCATGATGGAATCCATCAAAAATGCTGTAGAGTATGTAGAAATTCCATTAGCGGAAGCAATTCGCATGAGTAACCTTTACCCAGCAAGAGCGATTGGCGTAGATGATCGTTTAGGTTCTGTTGAAGCAGGTAAAGTCGCAAACTTAGCGGTATTCACAAAAGATTATGATGTGATAGGTACCGTATTGAATGGTGAATGGAAACCAAACTAAAGTGCGGTCAAAAATAGCATTGTTTTAAACGTAATCCGATCCTTAAACCGATCGGATTATTTTTTATGGTTGCAATTCGGTGATCTTACCGGTATCCACTTGGAACAATTTCCCTTTTCCCACTTGCATCTCTTTGAGCTGGCCTTGAGTGATGGCAGTAACAAAGACTTGAGATCCACTTTGTTGCAAGCGTTCAGCTAGAAGCGCACGTTTATGTTGATCCAACTCTGAGGCAAAGTCATCAATCAGAAAGATGCAATGACGTTGTTTTTGAATCATTAAGTGTTCACCTTGTGCTAAACGTAGCGCACACATCAATAATTTCAATTGACCACGAGAGAGTACATCTTCAACCGGTAATCCATTGGCTTTAAAACGGAAGTCCGCTTTTTGTGGACCTGAAACCGTATAGCCAATGGCTTTATCTCGCTCAAAGTTTTGCGCCAATAATTCACCATATTCCGTCTCTTTTTCCCACCCTTGGTGAAAGCTGACTGTAATCTCTAATTCAGGTAAAAATAACTGGCAGGTTTTTTCGATCTCAGGACGTAAGGCCTCTGCATATTCAGCGCGCCAATCACTCACTTGATGGGCTAATTTAGCTAATTCAATGTCCCATACTTTTATAGCAGAATAAGGCTGATTTTGACTGAGTGCGGCATTTCGCTGCTTTAATAAACGGTTTAAGGCGACCCAAGAGGAATGAAAGCTATTATGGTGGTGGAATAAACCCCAATCTAAAAATGCACGTCGAAAACTTGGCCCACCATTTAGTAGGGTCAGCCCTTCAGGCGTAATTAATTGCATGGGTAAAAGGTGAGCGAGATCGGCAATTTTATTGCCGTCTTCACCGTTTATTTTCGCAATGGTATTACCTTGACGAAGTTTTTGTAAGCCAACAGACCATTGATGCTGGCTTTCTTGTATCTGTCCGAAAAGCGTGAAATGAGGTTCGTCGTAAGAAATGATGCGATTTGCGACCGCACTTTTGAAAGAGCGCCCATGCCCGAGATAAAAAATTGCTTCTAATAAGCTCGTTTTTCCGCTGCCGTTATTACCAACTAAAAAGTTAAAGCCGTGATCAAATTCAAGATCCACGGCATTTAAATTTCTAAATTTTTCAACAATTAAGCGGGAAATGGCCATTATTTCTAGAGGCGCATTGGCATAATAACGTATTCAGCGCTTGCATCTTCACTGTTTTCAATTAAACAGCTTGATGACGCATCAGTGAGGCGAATACGTACTTGTTGGCATTTTAAGGCATTCAATACATCTAAAATGTAAGTTACGTTAAAGCCCACTTCCATTTCTTCACCTTGATAATTCACATCCACGATTTCTTCTGCCACTTCGTGTTCAGGGTTAGATGCGGTAATTTTAAGTTGGTTTTCACTTAAGTTTAAACGCACGCTACGTACACGTTCATTTGAAAGGATAGAAGCACGTAAAAAAGCTTGTTTTAAGGTTTCCCAGTTACCTTCTACGATACGAGTTGCATTACGTGGTAATACACGACGGTAATCAGGGAAACGACCATCAATGAGTTTTGAGGTAAACACAATGTGGTTTAAGTGAATACGAAGATTATTCGTGCCGATTTGCAAACGAGCAAGTTCGTCACTGCTTTCTAATAAGCGATTCAGTTCTAATACACCTTTACGTGGCAGAATAACTGAGTGGGTTTGCAGATCTTGATCTAATTCGATCGTACAAACCGCAAGACGGTGACCGTCAGTTGCAACAGTACGTAATAAATTACCTTCGGTTTCGAATTTCATGCCGTTTAAGAAATAGCGGGCATCCTGATTTGCCATTGAAAATTGGGTGGCTTCAATTAAACGACGCAAGGTGCTTTGCGGTAAGGCAAAATCCACTTCAGATTGCCAATTCGTCAGATTTGGGTATTCTTCAGCAGGCAGAGTAGTGAGATTAAATTTACTGCGACCCGATTCTACAATGGCGCGATCTTCTTCAAAGGTGACCGTAATTTCAAATTCATCTGATAGCGTGCGGCAAATGTCTAAGAATTTTTTAGCCGGAATGGTGAAAGCACCATCAGAGGTTGAAGACGAAAGTTGAGTATAGCTAGAAAGCTCCACTTCAAGGTCTGTACCTGTAATGGTTAAACGGTTATCTTCAATTTGTAATAACACATTATTTAATACAGGAATATTCGGACGGTTGCTCAATACGCCACAAACTTGCTGTAAGGGTTTTAATAGATTTTCTCTTGAAATGCTAAATTGCATCATGGGCTCCTTATGCAGATAATGTGCGAATTAAATTCGCCCAGTCTTCTTGAATACTGCTGTCTTTTTCACGGAATTTAGGCACTTCACGACAGGCATTTAAGACGGTCGTATGGTCTCGTTCAAAGGCACGGCCAATTTCCGGTAAGCTTTTATTGGTTAATTCTTTTGCTAACGCCATCGCAATTTGGCGTGGGCGAGTGACGGATCTTGCTCTGCTTTTTGATTTTAAATCAGCCACTTTAATTCGATAGTATTCTGCCACGACTTTCTGAATATTTTCAATGGTTACCAAACGTTCTTGTAAGGCGAGAATATCTTTTAATGTGTCACGCACAAAATCAATATCAATGTGACCACCTTTGAAGTCTTGCATCGCTTTCACGCGGTTTAAGGCACCTTCTAATTCACGAACATTGGTGCGTAAGCGTTGGGCAATAAAGAATGCCACTTCTTCTGGCAGCTCCATATGATGTTCTTCTGCTTTTTTCAGCAAAATCGCAACACGAGTTTCTAAATCAGGTGGCTCAATCGCAGTGGTTAAACCCCAACCGAAACGAGATTTTAAACGTTCTTCAATTTTTTCAATTTCTTTTGGATAGCGGTCAGAGGTCAAAATAATTTGACGACCAGTTTCAAATAAACTATTGAAAATATGGAAAAATTCTTCTTGTGTTTTTTCTTTCTCTGCAAAGAATTGAATATCATCCACTAATAATGCATCAAGAGAACGATAGAATTTTTTGAATTGATCCATTTTATTATCACGCATTGCTTTTACCATGTGCTGCATAAAGTTATTAGCATGGATATAAAGCACGCGGGCATTCGGTTTATTCGCTAAAATGCCATTACCAATTGCGTGTAATAAGTGAGTTTTACCTAAACCTGTCCCCCCATATAAAAAGAATGGGTTTGCCGTCGGTTCACCTGGTGCAAGAGCGAGTTTTTGACCTACGGCACGGGCAAGTTGGTTTGATTTACCTTCAACAAAGTTTTCAAATAAATGTTTACGATTTAGATGTGATTCAAATTTAGTCGGCGCATCAGATTCTTGCTGAAAATTTACCGCACTTTCTTGATGATTAGTTGTTTGAGCCGGCGCTGGTTCAGCCACTTTAGGAGCCGGTTTTACCCCTTCTTTTACGATAATTTGTAAATTTGGATTTTTAGCAAGGGCTTGGCAAATTTGATGAATTTGAGTCAAGTAGTGATTTTCCACCCAGCTTTTCACAAACATATTTGACGCATATAACACCACTTGATCTTGCGAGATGACATCCGCTTGTAGTGGGCGTAACCAAGTACTGAGATCCATCGGGGAAACCTGATCTTGTAGTTGAGATAAGCAATCTTGCCATAGGGTAGAAAGGCTCACGATAAATTATCCTTATGTTATATGCGTATAAAATAAAATCCGCAAAAGTGCGGTTAAAAATCGAAGAGAATTTTACAATAATTTAGGCGAAAGATCTTCTGTTGCTCATCAAAAAAAGACAAAAAGGTTGCTTGAGATTTTGCCCAAAATCCGTATAATCCCCACGATTTTAGAAGAAACGGAAGATTATTTCGGAATTTTCTCTTTTCTTATTTGACGAAAGCCCAATTTATGATTAAAATTGCGGTCTATTTTTTATAACCCTTGTTGTGTTTTGAATATCAAAACAGTAAACCATTTTGATTTAGGTAGATTACAATGAAACGTACATTTCAACCTTCTGTATTAAAACGTAGCCGTACTCACGGTTTCCGTGCTCGTATGGCAACTAAAAACGGCCGTCAAGTTTTAGCTCGTCGTCGTGCTAAAGGTCGTAAGAGTTTATCTGCATAATCACCTCTTTTAGTGATTAAGCTAAACTTCTCTCGGGAGTTACGATTGTTAACTCCCACTCAATTCAAAAATGTCTTCGAACAACCGTTTCGAGCAAGCACCCCTGAAATTACCATTCTCGCACGCAAAAATAATCTTGAGCATCCACGCTTAGGTTTAACTGTGGCTAAAAAACATCTTAAACGAGCACATGATCGTAATCGTATTAAACGTTTAGTTCGTGAAAGTTTTCGTTTATCTCAACATAATTTGCCTTCTTGTGACTTTGTCTTTGTGGCGAAACGTGGCATTGGTCAGCTTGATAATCAAACGTTTTTACAAACTTTGGATAAATTATGGGCACGTCACATTCGTTTGGCACAAAAATCCTCATCGCTTTAATTAAGTTTTATCAAGTAGCGATTAGCCCTTTAATCGGGCCACGTTGTCGTTTTGTGCCAACCTGTTCTTGTTATGGTATTGAGGCGTTAAAAACACATGGATTGTTAAAAGGTAGTTGGCTTACGCTAAAACGTGTATTAAAATGTCACCCCTTAAGCGCCGGTGGATTCGATCCTGTTCCGCCGAAAAAGATTAATAATAACGATGAGAAAAAATAATGGACTCAAGACGTAGCCTATTAGTGCTTGCACTACTCTTTATTTCTTTCCTTGTTTATCAGCAATGGCAACTTGATAAAAATCCACCTGTTCAACAACAGACCACGGAACAAACAACAGCCGCCTCTTCTGATGTCCCGGCAAGTTCTTCTTCATCTGCTGAAGTAGTGGCAGATTCACAAACAAAAGGTCAAATTATCACATTAGAAAATGATGTACTCCGTTTGAAAGTGGATACATTAGGTGGTGATGTAATCAGTTCTGAACTATTAAAATATGATGCAGAATTAGGTTCAAAAGAACCTTTCGTCTTGTTAAAAGATACAAACGAGCATGTTTACATTGCACAAAGCGGTTTAATTGGTAAAAACGGGATCGATACAAAAGCAGGTCGAGCGCAATATCAAGTTACTGGCGACAATTTCAAATTAGCAGAAGGTCAAAATGAACTTTCTGTGCCATTAACATTTGAAAAAGATGGTGTGACTTATCGTAAAATCTTTGTGTTAAAACGTGATAGTTACGATGTAGGTGTTAACTTTGAAATTGTGAACCAAAGTGGTAGCGCAATTGAAGTTGAGCCTTACGGCCAATTAAAACATACATTAGTTGAAAGTAGCGGTAACGTGGCAATGCCTACTTATACCGGTGGTGCGTATTCTTCTTCTGAAACCAATTACAAAAAATACAGCTTCAGCGATATGAAAGATAAAAATCTTTCTATCGATACCAAAGCAGGTTGGGTTGCTATTTTACAACACTATTTCGTATCAGCTTGGATCCCAAATCAAGATGTAAATAACCAACTTTATAGTATTACAGACAGCAAAAATAACGTTGCGTCTATTGGTTATCGTGGCCCAGTGGTATCTGTTCCAGCGGGTGCAACAGAAACAATTACCAGCTCATTATGGACAGGTCCGAAATTACAAAACAAAATGGCTGAAGTGGCTAACCACTTAGACTTAACTGTCGATTATGGTTGGGCATGGTTCATCGCAAAACCATTATTCTGGTTATTAACTTTCATTCAAAGTATTGTATCTAACTGGGGTGTGGCAATTATTTGTGTCACCTTAGTGGTGAAAGCGATTTTATATCCGCTTACAAAAGCACAATACACTTCTATGGCGAAAATGCGTATGTTGCAACCGAAAATGCAAGAAATGCGCGAACGTTTTGGTGATGATCGCCAACGTATGAGCCAAGAAATGATGAAACTTTACAAAGAAGAAAAAGTAAATCCACTTGGCGGTTGCTTACCATTAATCCTTCAAATGCCAATTTTCATTGCATTATACTGGACGTTTATGGAAGCAGTTGAACTTCGCCATGCGCCATTCTTTGGTTGGATTCAAGATTTATCGGCACAAGACCCTTACTACATTCTCCCAATCTTAATGGGCGGATCAATGTTCTTGTTACAAAAAATGTCACCGACACCAGTTGCCGATCCAATGCAACAAAAAGTGATGAACTTTATGCCATTGATCTTCATGTTCTTCTTCCTCTGGTTCCCGGCAGGTCTAGTACTTTACTGGTTAGTGTCTAACTTAATCACTATCGTACAACAACAAATGATCTACCGTGGTTTAGAGAAAAAAGGGTTACATACCCGTAAAAAATAACAGATAGAAGGCATCGAAAGATGCCTTTTTTCTATCATTGATTGATATATAATCACATGGGCGTATTAATGCGCCCTCTCATTTTTTTATCGCAGATAAAAGTGCGGTCAATTTTTAGTGAGTTTTTATGAAAGAAACAATCGTCGCACAAGCGACAGCACCAGGACGTGGCGGTATTGGTATTTTGCGTGTATCAGGCCCAAAAGCGGTTGAAGTTGCACAAGCGGTACTAGGTAAATGTCCTAAACCACGAATGGCAGACTATTTACCTTTTAAAGATGCTGATGGCACAGTTTTAGATCAAGGCATTGCGCTTTATTTTAAATCACCTAATTCCTTTACTGGTGAAGACGTACTGGAATTACAAGGCCATGGTGGACAGGTGGTATTAGATTTGTTGCTAAAACGCATTTTACAACTTGATGGTGTTCGTCTTGCGCGTCCAGGTGAGTTTTCTGAACAAGCTTTTTTAAACGATAAATTAGATTTAGCCCAAGCAGAAGCGATCGCGGATTTAATTGATGCCACTTCGGAGCAAGCCGCTCGTTCTGCATTAAAATCATTACAAGGTGAATTTTCTAATAAAGTGAATCAGTTAGTAGATTCTGTGATTTATCTTCGTACTTATGTGGAAGCATCGATTGATTTTCCCGATGAAGAAATTGACTTTTTGGCAGACGGTAAAATCGAAGCAAAATTACGAGAAATTATCAATCAACTTGATTTAGTCCGTAGCGAAGCGAAACAAGGCTCGATTTTACGTGAAGGGATGAAAGTCGTTATTGCCGGTCGTCCGAATGCAGGTAAATCAAGCTTACTGAATGCTTTAGCGGGCAGAGAAGCGGCTATTGTGACAGATATTGCGGGAACGACGCGCGATGTATTACGTGAGCATATTCATATTGATGGCATGCCTTTACATATTATTGATACCGCAGGGCTTCGCGAAGCGACAGATGAGGTTGAACGTATCGGGATCTCGCGTGCCTGGACGGAGATTGAGCAAGCTGATCGTATTATCTTAATGTTAGACAGTAGCGATCCTGATAGCCAAAATATCGAAAAAGTGCGGTCAGAATTTTTATCAAAATTGCCAAATAATATGCCAGTGACCATTGTTCGCAATAAAGTAGATTTAAGCGGCGAGGCAGTTGGGCTAAAAGAAGAAAATGGAACAACGACCGTTTGTTTATCCGCCCAAACACATCAGGGTGTAGATTTATTGCGTGAGCATTTAAAACAGGCTATGGGCTTCCAAACAGGGATGGAAGGTGGTTTCTTAGCACGCCGTCGTCATCTTGATGCCTTAGAAAAAGCGGCCGAACATTTACAAATTGGGTTAGTCCAATTAACCGAATTTCATGCAGGTGAATTGTTAGCAGAAGAACTTCGTTTAGTACAAGCTAATCTCAGTGAAATTACGGGGCAATTTACCTCGGATGATTTACTCGGTAACATTTTCAGCTCTTTTTGTATCGGAAAATAGGTTTTAGGTTATGACTTTTCATATGTTGTGGGTCATAGCTTTGGGGCTTTCTATGGATGCATTTGCGGTATCCATTTCCAAAGGTTTGGCAATGCGCGCTTTTCGGTGGAAACAAGCACTTGCCATTGCATGCTGTTTTGGACTATTTCAAGGCATTATGCCCGCAATCGGCTATGTTGTTGGGCTTCAATTTAGTCAGATGATTCAAAATTGGGATCATTGGATTGCCTTTGTTTTGCTTGCGCTCATCGGTGTGAATATGATTCGAGAAGGGCTTAGCTCGGATGATGAACCCGCTCCCTCATTGATTAGTTTAAAACACTTGCTAACACTTGGTGTGGCAACGAGTATTGATGCATTAGCCGTCGGTATCTCTTTTGCTTTTCTTTCCGTGGACATTTTATTGGCTGTCTTCATCATAAGTTTAACAACCTTCGTCATCTCTTTTATTGGTGTAAAGAGCGGTCATTTTTGAGGGAAAAAATTCAAAAGCAAAGCAGAGATTTTTGGCGGTTTAGTGTTATTAGTCATGGCTGTGAAAATCCTACACGAACATGGTGTTTTTTAAGTGCGAATTTTCGCCTTTTAGATTATAATCTTACGAACTTTGTCTTTTTTAAAAGGGTAATAATTGAATGTTAATTGAAAAAATGCATGGCATCGCCCATAGCTTTATCGGAAAAGCGATCTTTGCTTTAATTCCAGTTTCATTTTTGATTGGTGGGATGTCAGGTTATCTGTATAGCAGCAACGATAGTTTTGCGGCAAAAGTAAATGGCGAGACTATCTCTCAACAAGATTTCTTAAATCGTTATAACCAAGAGTTTGAAGCGCGAGCTCAACAAGAAGGCGAGAGCTTCCTAGCAAAAACTGACTCTGTGGAATTTGTGACTGCACTTCGTCAAAATTTAATTCAACGTTTGGTGGATCAAGAATTAATCCGTCAATATGCGAAAGAATTAAAATTAGGTGTAAGTGATGAGATGATCAAACGTGCGATTGTAAGCGATCCTAACTTACAATCTAACGGTAAATTTGATAACGCGCGCTATCAACAATTATTGACTCAAAATGGTCTAACGTCAGATACTTATGCGGCTATTTTACGTAATGCATTAACACTTGAACAAATGCAAAACGGTTTGGCTGACAGTGAATTTGTTGTGCCGGCTCAAGTAAAAGATAGTGCACAAACCTTTTTCCAAAAACGTATCGCTCGTCTTGCAACCCTTCCATTAGCCGATGAAGTGGCAAAACAAAAGGTGACAGAAGAAGAAATTAAAGCGTATTACGATGCGAATGCGAAATCACTTGTTCAACCTGAACAGGCGAAAGTGCAATATATTCGCGTTTCAGCGAACGAATTAGGTAAATTACAACCTGTCACTGAAACACAAATTGCACAATATTATCAAGAAAATAAAGCGCAATTCATTAGCCAAAAATTAGCGCATATCCAATTAGCCACTGAGAAAGAAGCGGATGCAGTTTATCAAGAACTGCAAAAAGGCGCTGATTTTGCTGAGTTAGCAAAAGCGAAATCTGTGGATAAACTTTCTGGTGCACAAGGCGGCGAATTAGGTTGGGTAAAAGACAACGAATTACCGAAAAACTTTGAAGATGCCGCATTATTATTAAATGTTGGTCAATATAGCACACCAGTTAATGTAGATGGGGCTTACCATATTATTTTAGTGCAAGATCGTAAAGAACGTACGTTAGATGAAGTAAAAGAGCAAATCGCGGATACCGTACGTAAAAACTTAGCAGGAAGTCGTTTCCAAGCGGTAGAAAAAGCGGTTCGTGCAAAAGCAGCAGAAAGCAGTGATTCTTTAGCTGCGGTAGCAGAAGCAGCAGGCGTGAAAATGGAAGAAACAGATTATTTCGGTAAAAATAATGTCCCTGCGGCATTAAATTTCCCAAATGTGACTTCTGCCATTTTTGAATCAGATATTGCAAACGGCGGTGCAAATTCTGAGCCATTAACGGTTGGTGAAAATGAATTTGTTGTGGTACGTGTCGTGGATCATAAAGCTGAAGGTTTACAAAGCCTTGATGAAGCGAAATCAACGATTGAGCAGTTCTTAAAACGTGAAAAAGCCGATAAAGTATTAGCTGAAAAAGCAGAGCAAGCGGTCAAAGCGCTATCTGCCGATCCAACCAAATTACCTGCCGGTATTAGTTTTAGTGAGCCACAAACCTTTACGTTAGTGGATAATAAAGATCCAGTGCTTTATGAAGGTGTATTTGCCATTGGAAAACCACAAGATGGTAAAGTGGCTTATCAAGTTGCTCGTAACAGCAAAGGTGATGTGGTTGTGGTTGCCCTTGAACGTGTAGAAGAACCTACTTTAAATGAGCAAGAGTTAGCGAAATTTAGCACTCAACTTGTTCGTGCACGTCAAGGCGAATTGCAAGGACAGTTAATGCAAGCATTACGTGAAAAAGCACAAATCGAGATTAATACCAGCTTTATTAATCAAGATGATTCAGAAGAAGGTGCGGCTCACTAAGCTGATTGAAATGTCATTCATCATCAATTTCTGATGGAAAATAAAAGCAAAGTGCGGTAAATTTTGACCGCACTTTTTTATATAAAACAAGGAGAAGACTATGGCTCAAGAAACTATTTTCAGCAAAATTATTCGTAAAGAAATTCCGGCCAATATTGTTTATCAAGATGAATTAGTGACCGCATTCCGAGATATTTCACCTCAAGCGAAAACCCATATTTTGATTATCCCAAATAAAGTCATTCCAACGGTTAATGATGTGACAGAACAAGATGAAGTTACCTTGGGTCGCTTATTTACTGTCGCGGCTAAAATTGCTAAAGAAGAAGGCATTGCCGAAGACGGTTACCGTTTAATTGTGAACTGTAATAAACACGGTGGACAAGAAGTATTCCATATTCATATGCATCTTGTTGGTGGTGAACCTTTAGGTAGAATGTTGGCGAAATAATGAAAAAGATTCTCATTACAGTAACGGTATTATTTTTAACGGCTTGTTCATCTGCACCAAATATTGTAGGAACCAATAAGCCAATTTTAAATATGGCGGCAAATTTAGAACCGGCTTTAGATGTTGATTTGTCTGATAATACCGCAGCCTTAAAAAATAAAACTACGCAACAACTCAATGTGCTTTACCATCTTTATTGGTATAACACACAAGGTGTAACGCAAGTTTGGCCTAATCAGCAAGAAAGCCAATCAGGCAATATTTTATTGCAACCACAAGAAAAGAAAGTGTTTGAGATACTAAAACCAAGCACAGAAAGTAGCAATTATCGTCTTTACTTACAATAGTTTATGTCCACATTATTAATTGACCTTGAAGGTCATGAGCTCAAACAAGAAGAAGTTGAATTACTGGAACATCCTTTAGTTGCTGGTTTGATTTTATTTACCCGCAATTTTTATGATCGTCAGCAAGTTCAAGCACTAATTAAATCCATTCGTCAACGAGTGAAAAAGCCTTTATTGATCACGGTCGATCAGGAAGGTGGGCGCGTGCAACGTTTCCGTGAAGGTTTCACTCAGTTACCCGCAATGCAAGCTTTTGCGGCGTTAGTTAAGGATTCAACTCAGCAACAACAAATAGCAAAAGAAGCGGGTTGGCAAATGGCGGCTGAAATGGTGGCGCTAGATATTGATTTGAGTTTTGCTCCCGTGTTGGATTTGGGGCATGAATGTCGTGCGATTGGCGATCGTAGTTTCGGCTGTGATGTAGAAAGTGCGGTCAATTTAGCAGCTGCTTTTATTGATGGTATGCACCAAGCAGGCATGGCAACAACAGGAAAACATTTCCCTGGGCATGGTCATGTTTTAGCCGATTCTCATCTTGAAACCCCTTATGATGAGCGTGCAAAAGACGTGATTTTTAATCATGATATTTTGCCATTCCAGCAATTAATTCAACAAAGTAAGCTTGATGCAATTATGCCGGCTCACGTGATTTATACACAATGTGATAGCCAGCCAGCAAGTGGTTCGCGTTATTGGTTAAAAGAAATCTTGCGTAAACAGTTGGGCTTCCAAGGGGCGATTTTCTCTGATGATTTAGGCATGAAGGGCGCAGGTTTTATGGGCGATTTTGTGGCCCGTAGTGAAAAAGCCTTGAATGCTGGTTGTGACTTATTATTGCTTTGTAATGAACGTGAAGGTGTCATTCAAGTGCTTGATAATCTCAAGTTAGAGGATACAACGGAGCATTTTGCAGCACGCCAAACTCGCTTGAAATCGCTCTTTAAACAAAAATCCTTTGATTGGTCAGAACTCACTAAAACTTCACGTTGGATTGAAAATCATCAAAAACTGACCGCACTTCAACAAGAGTGGCTTGCTTCTAAATGATTGATTGCCATCATTATCAAAAAGGCGATTGCCGTTCTTGTCAATGGCTTGAAATGCCTTATGAACAGCAACTTGCCAAGAAAGAAGAGCATCTTAAACAACAACTTGCCAAATTAGATTGTGATGATTTAATTTGGCATCCGCCTTTTTATTCCTCCGAGTCAGCTTTTCGTAATAAAGCGAAAATGGTTGTAAGTGGCGCGGTGGAACGTCCCATTCTAGGTATTTTTCAAGACCCGAATGATCCACAAAGTGCGGTGGATTTATGTGATTGCTCGCTTTATCCGCAACGCTTTGCTGAACTCTTTCCGATTCTAAAAGATTTTATTGGACGCGCGGGTTTAGTCCCTTATAACGTAGCTAAGCAAAAAGGTGAGCTGAAATATATTCTGCTTACAGAAAGCCAACATACAAAAAAATTGATGCTGCGTTTTGTATTGCGTTCAGAAACTAAATTGCCGTTAATTCAACGTGAATTTGCAGGCTTATTGGAAAAATTACCACAACTTGAAGTGGTGAGTGTGAATATCCAACCTCAACACGCTGCGATCTTAGAAGGTGAGAAAGAAATCTTTTTGACGGATCAACATACTTTATCGGAAAGTTTTAATGGTATTCCGTTGTTTATTCGTCCTCAAGGTTTCTTCCAAACAAATCCACTTGTAGCGCAAGGATTATATGCAACAGCACAAGATTGGGTACAAGATTTGCCGATTACTAAACTTTGGGATCTCTTTTGTGGCGTTGGAGGCTTTGGACTTCATTGTGCTAAAGCTTTGCAGGATAAACATCAACAAGAAGTAGAATTAACGGGAATTGAAATTTCGCTATCCGCTATCCAAGCGGCGGCTCAATCCGCTCAGGTATTAGGGCTAAGTAACGTTAAATTTCAATCTTTGGATGCCGCTAATTTTGCTTTAGCACAAGATGAAAATAAACCGGATTTGGTGATCGTCAACCCGCCTCGTCGAGGCATCGGAAAGGAACTCGCTGAATTTCTCAATGAAATGCAACCGCACTTTATTCTTTATTCTAGTTGCAACGCGATTTCCATGGGAAAAGATTTGCAGCATCTAACCAATTATAAACTTACTCAAATTCAATTATTTGATATGTTCCCGCATACAGCGCATTATGAAACTCTAACACTTTTATCTGTTAAAATTTGATTTTTTATGAGCGAGGTGACCTTCATTTGAATGAATATATTGAAAGCCTAGAAAGAGAATTTTCTTCAATAGAAAACGGTTTCAAAGAGGAAGAAAAAAGAGCGTTTACTGATTATAAATCTAATGATAGTGAATTCATCAAAAAATTGGCATTTTTGTCATATCAGTCTGAAGTGTATCAAGTAAGAATGTATAGTGTATTTCTTTTTGGATACTTATCCGAGGATAAAAACATCTTAATGTTTTTAAGAGATGAGGTATCTAAAGACAGCAACTGGCGAGTTCAAGAAGTATTGGCAAAATCATTTGATGAGTTTTGTAAAATAATTGGATACGAAAAAGCTCTTCCTGTTATAGATGATTGGTTAAAGAATAGTAATCATAATACAAGAAGAGCAGTTACTGAGGGCTTGAGAATATGGACTGGGAGACCATATTTCAAGGCAAATCCAAATGAAGCTATTAGAAGATTAGCTGCGTTAAGAGATGATCCTAGTGAATATGTTAGAAAATCGGTTGGTAATGCTTTACGAGATATAAGTAAGAAATATCCAGAATTAATCAGAGTTGAGCTTAGTACTTGGAGTCTAGAAACCAAAGGGATTAAACAGGTTTATCAACTTGCAAATAAACTTTTAATAAAAAGCTAACAGAAATGTTAGCTTTTTTATTTAGAAATTTAACCGCACTTTTATTTTGCTATAAATTAATGCTATTAAGAAGAATGCTGCCTGTAACAAAATAATGCATGCACCAGTGGATGCATCAAAATGATAGCTAAGTAGCACGCCTAATAGACTTGCAGTTACAGCGCTGATGATTGCGATAATAAGCATCTTATCGAAGCGATTGGTCAGTGTTAGCGCAGTGATGCCCGGTGCAATTAGCATCGCTACGACCAAAATAACCCCAACGACTTGCATCGTACTCACAATAGTGAGAGCGAGTAATGTGAGCAAGCCATAATGCAATAATTTAGGCGAGAGACCCGCAACGCGAGCATGGCTAGGATCAAAGCAGTAAAGAAGAAAATCACGACGCTTTAATCCAAGCAAAATAAAAATGATCAAGGCGATAATAGCCGTTTGAATCAGCTCTTCTCGACTCACGCCTAATACATTTCCGAATAAGATATGTGTAAGATGTTGTGAGGTTTGGATTTTAGTGAACAGCACCAAACCAATGGCAAACATCCCCGAAAATACAATTCCCATCGCGGTATCTTCTTTGATTCGACTGTTCTCTTTTAAATAACCTACCCCTAAGGCACAGGCAATACCTGAGATAAAGGCACCAATCACTAATGGAATACCCGCTAGAAAAGCCAAGACAATCCCAGGTAGTACAGCATGGGAAATGGCATCGCCCATCAATGACCATCCTTTCAACACCAAATAGCAAGAGAGTAGTGCACAGATGACGGCAACCACTAATGCGGTGAGTAGCGCATTTTGCATGAAGGTAAATTGAAATGGCTCAACGAAAATGGCGAACATCTCAGTCATAATCCACCACCTTACGTCGTTTTTGACTGATTAATCCATATTTAGGTGAGAATAGAAAAGCCAATAAAAATAACAAGGTTTGCAATGTCACGATGACACCACCTGTTGTGCCATCCAGATAATAGCTTAAATAGACACCGACGAAACCAGTGATTGCGCCTAATGCTACGGCAATTTTGATAAGAGTTTTGAACTTGTCAGTAAGTAAATAGGCGGTTGCGCCAGGTGTGATTACCATCGCAATCACTAAAATCGCCCCGACAGTTTGTAATGCCGCAACGACACAAGCACTCAAGAGAGTAAAAAAGAGAACTTTGTAAAATAGTGGTGAAAGTCCAACTGTAATTGCTTGCGTTTCATCAAAGAAAATCAGTAACAGATCCTTCCAAAAAATAAGCAATAAGACCAAGCAAATCAACATAATGATGGCTACTTGATAAATATCTTCATCGGCAATCCCGAGGATATTACCGAGAATAATATTTTGCACGTTTATTGAAGTTGGATTCAGAGAAATAATCAACAATCCCAAGGCAAAGAATGTGCTGAAAATAAAGCCGATAACAGCATCTTCTTTGAGTTTAGAAATGGATTTGATCCATAAAATGGAAAGTGCGGCCAAAATTCCGGCAAAAAAAGCCCCTAAAGCATAGGGGAGTGAAAAGGCATAAGCTATCGCCACACCCGGAACCACGGAATGAGAGAGCGCGTCGCCAATTAATGACCAACCTTTCAACATTAAATAGGCAGAAAGAAAGGCACAAATGCCACCAACTGTGGCACTTATCCACATGGCTTTTTGCATATATTCATAGGAGAAAGGTTCCAGTAAATATTCAAGCATGACTTATTCCTTGTCAGACGGAGGCAGACGACAGGATTTTACAGCCGTTGCAGGCGGATCATTTTTGGTTTCACCATAGAAGACAACGGGACGTTCATCATCCGTAAGCACGGTGACAGCACGTTTATCTTCATCATTATGCAGATCTTCACCTAATAATTTGATGTGTCGTAATACACCACCAAAAACTTTTTCCAAATTATGCTGATTAAATGTATCTTCTGTTTTACCGGCTGCAATCACAGTACGGTTAATCATCACCACTTGGTCACAGAAGTCTGGTACAGAACCCAAGTTGTGGGTAGAGACTAAAATTAAATGGCCTTCAGCACGTAATTGGCGAAGGAGTTCCACAATCGCATTTTCAGTTTTAACATCCACGCCTGTAAAAGGCTCATCGAGTAAGATAATCTTACTTTGTTGTGCTAATGCTCGAGCCAAAAATACGCGTTTTTTCTGTCCACCAGAAAGCTCGCCGATTTGTCGTTCAGCTAAATGCTCGATGTTTACTCGTTGCATCGCTTCGAGCACTTTTTGTTTATCTTCCGCTTTTGGAATACGCAAAAAGTTCATATAGCCATAACGCCCCATCATGACAACATCATAAACGGAGACTGGAAATTGCCAATCGACTTCTTCCGCTTGCGGCACATAGGCAACCAAATTTTGTTTCAATGCTCGATTAATTGGCAAACCACAAAGCGCAATATTGCCTTGCTGTGGTTTGATTAATCCCATGATGCTTTTGAATAGCGTTGATTTTCCGCTCCCATTTACGCCGACAAGAGCACAGATTGTCCCCCCTTGTAATGCAAAGGTAACATCATAAATTGCAGTGTGCCCGTTGTTGTAACGCACGGTTACATCATTAACGGAAATCGAAGCGGAAAGTTCAGTCATTATTTTTCAAATCCTTTGACTATGGTGGATACAGTGACATTCAGTAAGTCAATATAAGTTGGTACAGGACCGTCAGCAGCAGAAAGAGAATCGACATAAAGTACGCCACCGTACTTAGCACCGCTTTCTTTTGCTACCTGCTGAGCAGGTTTATCTGATACAGTACTTTCACTAAATACCACTGGAATGTGATTTTTTTTCACTAAATCGATAAGTTTACGCACTTGTTGAGGCGTACCTTGTTGTTCAGCGTTAATTGGCCATAAATAGCCTTCTTTGAGATCGTAATCTTTCGCTAAATAACTAAAAGCGCCTTCACTGGTGACTAACCAACGTTGGTCGGCAGGAATTTGTGCGAGTTTTTCACGTAAAGGTTTATCGAGTTGTTTGATTTTTTCCGCATACGCCGCTGCATTTTTTTGATAAGTATCAGCATTTTGCGGATCGTATTTAACTAATGCATTTTTAATATTTTCGACATAAATCAACGCATTAGATGGCGACATCCAAGCGTGTGGGTTAGGTGCATCTTTATAAGGGCCTTCATAAATAGACAGTGGCGTGATGCCTTCGGTTACCACAACGGCTGGTTTGTCTTTGATATTTTGGAAGAAACGCTCAAACCAACGCTCTAAATTTAATCCGTTCCATAAAATTAAATCAGCAGATTGAGCTTTTACAATATCTTTTGGGGTCGGTTCATACTCGTGAATTTCTGCACCAGGTTTGGTGATAGATTCCACCGTCGCAGCATCGCCCGCAACATTTTGTGCGATATCCTGAATAACAGTAAATGTGGTTACTACTTTAAATTTGGCTTCGGCTTGTAAAGCAGCTAAACCAAGGGCTATAACAGATAGGCTTTTAAATAAATGCTTCATGAGATTTCCTTAAAAAATAATGATTGATTAGCATTCTGCAGAATAATATCATTTTTTATAAGGTTTTCAAATGAAAATAATTATTAAATCGATAGGTGATTAAAATTAAAAAGCGGAAAATTTTGTGCAAAATTGACCGCTCTTTTTGAAATGATTAACCACCAACTTGTTGGATTAGGCGATCCATACCCGCTTCATCATAGCCTTCTTCATATTGGGCTTCATCAACGGTAAAGTTGTGCATGCTACGCCCTGCGATACAACCGTATTGTTCCAATTTTCCTTTAGTAAAGTTAGTACGAAACGCAGATGAATGGTTATTTAAACTGATCACCCCAATGGTCGCGCGATTACATGGATTTTTATTCACAAAGACTAAATTATAGCCAGATTCGCGAATATAACCGGTTTTATTAATTGCCGCATCAAACACTTCTTCACGCACTAATTTATTGGTGTTTTTAACAAAAACGCTACGTCCGCCAGCTTGAATGAAAGCACTTGGCATATTAGAGAGGTTTTTGATTTGTGCTTTGTTAAGAGAGTATTTAGCCAATTTAACCAGATCCATCACACTTGAAATGTTACTGTCAGATAAACCTGAGCTATCTGAAAAGCGGGTGGAGCGCATACCTAATTCTCTCGCTTTCTCATTCATTTTTTGAATAAATTGCAAACGACTCATGCCCGCAGAGCGAGAAAGGGCGTGAGCAGCATAGTTATCAGAATGAACGAGCATCGCTTTTAATAATTCATTACAAGAAATCGGCGTGTATTTTGGTAATTTTGTATGTGTGCCTTTAATGTAATCGTAATCGTCGTCAGTAATCGATGCAGTACAATTTGCGTTTCGATTATTTTCAAGAAACACATTTGCAGTCATTAACTTGGTGACGGAAGCGATAGGTTGAACATGATTCGGTGAGCTACTTTCGAGCACTCGATCATGGGTGAAATCATACACGACATAAGATTGTGCCGTTGCCATTGCTGGCACTAAACACAATACAGAAAGCACTTTTTTTAACATATCTTTTAATATAGCCAACTTAGAGAATAAAACAAAGCTTGTATTCTATCAGTTTTTGTAAGGGTTTGGGATGTGTGAAAGAGAAAAAATTTAAAGTTTTTTAACCGCACTTTTTTCTTCTGTTTTTTTGATTTTTGCGATAACGATCGCAAAGAAGTGCGGTCAAAATTTTCCTTGTTTTTCAAATCTGCTAGCTTATCCGTCGGTAAATCTGTAAAATCTCGGCTCATTTTTAATATGCGAATTTTTTGTTGCTCAATTCTGAGTAACATCATCGCCGTAATGTGTAATAACGAGGCTTTATGTTAGAACAACCCCTTTCATCCGAAACGAATACAAAAAAGATTAACTTAATGGATTTAACGCGTCAGCAGATGCGTGAGTTTTTTGCTGAATTAGGCGAGAAACCATTTCGTGCGGATCAATTAGTGAAATGGATTTATCATTTTGGCGAAGATAACTTCGACAATATGACCAATATTAATAAAAAATTACGAGAAAAATTAAAAGCGGTCGCTGAAATTAAAGCGCCAGAAGTGGCGGTTGAGCAACGCTCTGCAGATGGCACCATTAAATGGGCGATGCAGGTAGGTGAACAGCAAGTTGAAACGGTCTATATTCCTGAAGCAGATCGTGCGACACTTTGTGTCTCTTCTCAAGTAGGCTGTGCCTTAGCTTGTACTTTCTGTTCGACAGCACAGCAAGGCTTTAACCGTAATTTAACGGTATCTGAAATTATCGGTCAGGTTTGGCGCGCATCAAAAATTATCGGTAATTTTGGTGTGACGGGTGTACGTCCGATTACCAATGTGGTGATGATGGGCATGGGTGAACCATTGTTAAATGTAGCCAATGTTGTACCCGCGATGGAAATTATGCTGGATGATTTTGCGTATGGATTATCTAAACGACGCGTGACGTTATCCACTTCAGGTGTCGTGCCTGCACTCGATATGTTACGCGAAAAGATTGATGTAGCATTAGCGATCTCGCTTCACGCACCGAACGATGAGTTGCGTGATGAAATTATGCCTATCAATAAAAAATATAACATCAAAATGTTGATGGATTCGGTACACAGATACTTAGAAGTATCGAATGCTAACCATGGTAAAGTGACAATTGAATATGTGTTATTAGATCATGTGAATGATGGTACAGAGCATGCGCATCAATTAGCTCAAGTATTAAAAAATACACCATGTAAAATCAACTTAATCCCATGGAACCCATTCCCAGAAGCGCCTTATGGTAAAAGCTCAAATAGCCGTGTCGATCGTTTCCAAAAAACATTAATGGAATACGGTTTTACGGTAATTGTGCGCAAAACTCGTGGTGATGATATTGATGCCGCTTGTGGTCAGTTAGCGGGGGATGTGATCGACCGAACCAAACGTACAGCAATGAAACGTAAGTTTGGTGAAGGTATTGACGTAAAAGCTGTTAACTAAGCTAAATATAGCAATACTTGTAAAGGGAAAATGGCCTGGAGAAGAGTGATAAGATAGAGGAGTGATAAGATGAAATTAATCCCAATTAACATTCTAAGTGCGGTCATTTTTCCTTTTGTTTTTTCTGCTTGCGTTTCTCAGTCTTCTGTTGATTTTAATAAACAACAAGCAGCAAAAGCCCGAGTTGAATTGGCATTAGGCTATCTGCAACAAGAGGATTTTATTCAAGCAAAACTGAATTTAGATAAAGCCTTTGAACATGATGACCAATATTATCTTGTGCACTCGGCACTTGCGCATTTTTATCAATTACAAGGCGATACGGAAAAAGCGAAGCAAGCTTATTTACAGGCGATTAAGTTAGATGATAAGCAAGGCGATGTGTATAACAACTTTGGTGCATTTTTATGTGGGCAAGGTGAGTTTGAACAAGCTTATTCACAATTTAATGCGGCACTTGCAGCACCGAATTATTATCATCAAGCTGATACCTACGAAAACATAGCACTTTGTGCTTTTGCTGGAAAACAAACCGACGTTTATCAACAAGCGTTGGATAAATTACGCCAAGTTGATCCTTCCAGAGCGGAAAAGCTCCGCACACTCAAATAATCATTGCCAAAAGCCCCTTTCGACTTTAAAATTTGGTATTTAGTTTTTTATTTCTATTTCTCTATTTTTATCCCTATGAATACAATCGTCGAACAAACTGAAACAACTAAAATCTCCTTTGGGGATAAACTTCGCCAAACACGCGAAGCATTAAATCTTTCTTTAGAAGATGTGGCAAAGGCCATTTCTTTACGTCCAAGCATTTTGGCAAAATTAGAAAATAATGAATTTGTCCAAAAAAATGTACCTTCAACCTTTTTGAGAGGTTACGTACGTAGTTATGCGAAATTTTTACGTATTCCTGATGCTGAATGGGCTCATTTAACTTTTGGTGAAGCACATAAAAATGATTTAAGTAAAAATACACGTGCGACTCGTTCAGTTAACCAATATTCTTCTCACAGCCGTTGGGTAGGCACACTCACAACAATTATTTTACTCGCTGCTGTTGGAATGACTGGCTTATGGTGGTGGCAAAATTATCAAAAATCAAACGAAGAACGTGATAATTTAGTGCAAACCTACGTTGAAAAAGAAAAAACAGCAGAGCTACCGGCTACTCATTCGAATGAAATTCCAGTAACAGTAAATAGTCAGCCTGCGGTGTCAAGCAATGAAACTACGTCTGTAGCGGAAAAAACAAATAATGCTGCTGAACCCGCTGTTTCAACGACTCAAGAAAATCAAGCTCAAACAGGAAACACAGAAGTTTCAACCTCAGCAACTTCAGCACCTACCGTTGAACAAGCGCAAGCACCTGTTGTGGAACAAACGTTACCTAACACAGAACCAACAACAGAGAAAACCGTGCCAGATACACAAAGTGCGGTTGAAAACCCCGCTATTTCTGAAGCACCAACTACAGTGAAAGGCGATCTCGTTATTGAGATCACGAAAAATTCAAGCTGGATTAGTGTAAAAGACCAAAACCGTAAAGTATTAGCGCAAAAAGAATATAAACAAGGCGAAGTTTTAACCTTTAATGGTGACGAATATGCTTTGATTATTGGTGCGCCAGGTAACGTTCGCATTACTTATAAAGGCGAAGCGTATCCGCTTACAGTTGATGGCCGTGTGGCTAAATTTAAATTACCAAAACCTTAACGAATAATTTACGAAAGAATGTCAGCAGTAAAACCTACTATCAAACGTCGTGAATCGACAAAAATTTATGTGGGCAATGTACCAATCGGTGGTGATGCACCGATTGCCGTGCAATCCATGACAAATACTCGCACAACTGATGTTGAAGCGACCGTTGCACAGATTAAATCTTTGGAACGTGTGGGCGCAGATATCGTGCGTGTTTCTGTTCCGACCATGGATGCAGCCGAAGCCTTTAAAATCATTAAACAGCAAGTGAATGTGCCATTAGTGGCGGATATTCATTTTGACTATCGCATTGCGTTAAAAGTGGCTGAATATGGGGTGGATTGTTTACGTATTAATCCAGGCAATATCGGTCGTGAAGATCGTATTCGTGCAGTGGTGGATTGTGCGCGTGATAAAAATATCCCGATTCGTATCGGTGTCAATGCTGGCTCATTAGAAAAAGATATTCAAGAGAAATATGGTGAACCAACACCAGAAGCCTTATTAGAATCAGCGTTACGCCACGTTGAGATCTTGGATCGTTTAAACTTCGATCAATTTAAAGTGAGCGTAAAAGCATCCGATGTCTTCCTTGCGGTAGAATCTTACCGTTTATTGGCAAAAGCCATTAAACAGCCGTTGCATTTAGGTATTACAGAAGCAGGTGGCGCGCGTGCGGGCTCTGTGAAATCTGCAATAGGATTAGGTATGCTGTTAGCGGAAGGCATTGGTGATACCTTACGTGTCTCTTTAGCCGCCGATCCTGTAGAAGAAATCAAAGTTGGCTTTGATATTTTGAAATCGTTACGTATTCGTTCTCGCGGGATTAACTTTATTGCTTGTCCAACTTGCTCTCGTCAAGAGTTTGATGTGATCGGCACGGTGAATGCCCTGGAACAACGTTTAGAGGATATTATCACCCCAATGGATGTATCTATTATTGGTTGTGTGGTAAATGGTCCAGGTGAAGCATTAGTGTCTGACCTTGGTGTGACCGGTGGTAATAAGAAAAGTGGTTATTATTTAGATGGCGAGCGTCAAAAAGAACGTTTTGACAACGATGCGATTATTGACCAATTAGAAGCAAAAATTCGTGCCAAAGTTGCACAACAAGATCCAAAAAATCGAATTATTTAAGGAAAACTCGTGGCAAAAAATATTCAAGCAATTCGTGGGATGAATGACTGTTCCCCAACTGAATCTCCACTTTGGCAATGGATTGAAGGACAGGTTCGCCAAATTTTAAGCAGCTACGGCTATTCAGAAGTGCGTATGCCAATCGTGGAAAGTACGCCATTATTTGCTCGTGCAATTGGTGAAGTCACAGATGTCGTCTCAAAAGAAATGTACACATTTTGGGATAATGATGAGCAATTAACTCTTCGTCCAGAAGGTACGGCAGGATGTGTACGTGCTGCGATTGAACACGGTTGGATTTACAACAATGAACAACGTTTATGGTACATGGGACCGATGTTCCGCCATGAGCGCCCACAAAAAGGTCGTTATCGTCAATTCCATCAAGCAGGTGTAGAAGTATTTGGTATCGCAACCCCTGAAATTGATGCCGAGTTAATTATTTTAACTGCACGTTTATGGAAAGCCTTAGGTATTGACCAACATGTTTCACTTCAATTAAATTCGATCGGTTCATTAGAAGCACGTGCAAACTATCGTTCTGCATTAGTGGCTTTCTTAGAAAATCACCAAGGTTTAATGAGCGAAGAAGAGAAAGAACGTCTTGTAAAAAATCCATTACGTATTTTGGATACTAAAAATCAAGCATTACAAGATGTATTGGACGGCGCGCCAAAATTATTGGATTATTTAGATGATGAAAGTCGCGAGCATTTTGCGCAATTATGCGGTCTACTAGATGCGGTGGGCATTCAATATGAAATTAATCCAAAATTGGTGCGTGGTTTAGACTATTATAATAAAACCGTATTTGAATGGGTGACATCTGCATTAGGTGCACAAGGCACCGTATGTGGTGGTGGACGTTATGACGGCTTAGTTGAGCAACTTGGTGGTCACGCAACCAGCGGTGTCGGTTTCGCAATGGGCTTAGAGCGTTTAGTGCTACTCGTTCAAGAAGTGAATAAATCGATTCCGGTAAAAAGTGCGGTAGATATTTACGTTGTTTATCAAGGTGAAGGCACAACATTAGCCGCATTCCAACTCGCTGAAAAACTTCGCTCAGCATTACCGCACTTAAGCACCATGTTGCATTGCAGCGGCGGTAACTTTAAAAAACAATTTAAACGCGCTGATAAATCAGGTGCAACCCTTGCCCTTGTGCTCGGTGAAAGCGAAGTGCAAAATAATCAAGTGGTGGTAAAACACTTACTTGGCGCAGCAGAGCAGCAAACCATTGATGTGTCCAATTTGATTGAACACGTAAAAGCCCAATTTTAATTTTAGAAGGATAGGAAAATGGCATATACCATTGAAGAAGAACAAGAACTGAATCAGTTAAAAGAGTGGTGGAAAGACAATGGCAAAGCCATTATTGCTGCTTTCATCCTTGGCGTAGGAGGGATGTTGGGCTGGCGTTATTGGCAGTCTTATCAAGCCAATCAAATTATGCAAGCGTCTGCTGAATATGATGCCTTAGTTTATACCACAAATAAAGATGCCGCGGCACAACAAGCTAAAGTAGCTGAATTTGTGAAAGCGCATGATAAAACCAGCTATGCGGTATTTAGCTTATTAGATGAAGCAAAAGGTTTCGTTGCAAAACAAGATTACGCCTCTGCTGAAAATAGCTTGAAACAAGCGATTGCTCAATCAGAAGATGATATCTTAACGTCTCTTGCGGCACTTCGTTTGTCTGCCGTGCAATTCCAACAAGGTCAATTTGATGCAGCATTAGCAAGTCTAAATCAAGTGAAAAGCCAAGGCTTCGGTGCACGTAAAGATCTTTTAGCGGGCGATATTCAAGTCGCAAAAGGCGATGTGAATGGTGCTAAATCAAGCTTTGAGAATGCACAGAAAAACGGTAATCCGTTAGAGAAACAAATGGCGCAGATGAAATTAAATAATCTGTAATATTTAATTAGCCCGAATTGCTCGGGCTTTTTTATTGGATTTTTGATCTGATGATTCAGAAACCGATTGTGCCGCCTCCCGTCATTTTTATTGGTTGCGCACTTATTATGGCATATTTGCCCAATCTTTATCCATTATCAACCAATGTGCTTTTTGCTTATTTGATCGTATTGGTTTCTTTCTTTGTTGCTTTTTTCAGCCTTTGGCAATTCTATAAAAGTAAAGCAAATATTAATCCAATTCACTTGGAAAAAAGTGATGTGTTTGTGGCAAATGGTATTTATCGCTTTAGCCGTAATCCAATGTATTTAAGCTTAGCGGGTTTTTTAGTGGCATGGGCTGTTTATTTGCAAAGTGCGGTCAGTTTTCTCGGTGTTTTTCTGTTTATTTATTTCATCACTCAATGGCAAATTAAACCTGAAGAATACTGGTTAGAGAAGAAGTTTGGTGAGTCTTATTTAGCTTACAAGAAAAAAGTCAGACGTTGGATTTAACTAATAAAAAAATCGCCTAAAAAAGGCGATTTTTTACATTTTGAGAGGCTATTATTTAGCTGAACATCCGCAGTTTGCTAATTTTTTAGCTAAACGCTCTGCCACGAAATCCCAGTTCACTACGTTCCAGAATTCTTTGATGTAGTCTGGACGACGGTTTTGGAATTTCAAGTAGTAAGCGTGTTCCCAAACGTCTAAACCTAAAAGAGGGAAACCTTCACAACCTGCGATTTCTTTACCCATTAATGGAGAATCTTGGTTTGCGGTAGACACAACAGATAATTTACCTTGGTTAATTACTAACCATGCCCAACCTGAACCGAAACGAGTCGCTGCAGCTTTTTCAAATTCAGCTTTGAAGTTTTCTACAGAACCGAAATCACGTTCGATAGCTGCTTTTAAATCACCTTGTAAAGTGGTACCTTTTTTCAAGGATTTCCAGAATAAGCTGTGGTTTGCATGACCGCCAGCGTTGTTACGTAATGCAGTACGTTTTTCAGTTGGGATTTTATCTAATTGGCTGATTAATTGGCCAGCACACATTTCAGAAAATTCAGCAGGTAAAGTTTCTAACACTGCATTTGCATTATTTACATATGCTTGGTGGTGTTTAGAGTGGTGAATTTCCATTGTTTGTGCATCAAAATGTGGTTCTAACGCATCATAAGCGTAGCCTAATTCAGGTAGAGTATAAGACATAATATGTTCCTTTTTTAAATGAAGTTAAGGTAATGTTTTTGATAAAACAACATCAAAAAGTAACTAAATAGTAGCAGAAAATTTGATTTAGATCAGTAAATCTTTTAATTATTTGATTATCTGATGAAAAAGCTAGGAAAATTTAGTTTGTTTTAAATCAATAAATACACCGATCTACTCCTAAATAGTTATGCCTTTTAGACCTTAAAATCTCGTCAAAATTTCCCCTTGTGGTAGAATACCCGCTGATTTTTCACAAGATTTTATTTTTAAGGCTGAGACTATGTTTCCTGCTCATCAACTTCAATTAGAACAATTAGCGTGCCAGCGTGGCGATCGCGTATTGTTCACTGATCTTTCACTGCAATTTCAAAGTGGTGATTTCGTGCAAATTGAAGGGCACAATGGTATCGGTAAAACAAGTTTATTGCGGATTTTAGCCGGCCTTGCTCAACCTGTAGAAGGTAAAGTGCGGTGGAATTCAGAAGAGATTACAAAACAACGCGAAGAATACCATCATCAGCTACTTTATCTCGGCCATCATTCTGGTGTGAAACCTGAATTGACGACATGGGAAAATTTAAAATTTTATCAGCAGATTAGTCAAAGCCAGCAAGGCACCGATATTTTATGGGATGTGTTGGAAACAGTAGGCTTACTCGGTCGCGAAGATTTACCGGCAGCTCAACTTTCAGCGGGTCAGCAAAAACGCATTGCCTTGGCGAGATTATGGATCTCTGAAGCGCCACTTTGGATTTTGGATGAACCTTTTACAGCAATAGACAAAAAAGGGGTTGAAGTTTTGACCGCACTTTTTGAAAATCATGCTAAAAAAGGTGGAATGGTGATTTTAACGAGCCACCAAGAAGTGCCAAGTACGCTATTGAAAAAAATCAATCTTGCTGATTATAAATATAACTCTTAGATTTTTATGATATTTTTACAGATTATAAAGCGTGAGCTGAAGATTGCGACCCGTAAACAAGCGGAAATATTGAACCCGCTTTGGTTCTTTCTAATCGTGATCACGCTCTTTCCATTGGTGATTGGGCCGGATCCTAAATTACTTTCTCGCATCGCACCTGGAGTTGCTTGGGTAGCTGCATTGCTTTCTGCGTTGCTGTCTTTTGAGCGCTTATTCCGAGATGACTTTATTGATGGTTCTTTAGAACAATTGATGCTTACGGCTCAACCTTTAGCATTAACGGCACTTGCAAAAGTCGTTGCACACTGGTTGTTAACGGGTTTACCGTTAATTTTACTTTCTCCTATTGCGGCTTTATTGCTCTCGTTAGAAGTGAATATTTGGTGGGCGTTGGTGCTTACACTCTTAGTGGGCACGCCGATTTTAAGCTGCATTGGTGCAATTGGTGTGGCATTGACGGTGGGGTTGCGTAAAGGTGGCGTATTGCTGAGTTTACTTGTGGTACCATTATTCATTCCGGTTTTAATTTTTGCTTCAGCAATTTTAGATGCCGCTACGTTAAATCTCCCTTATGGTGGACAGCTTGCTATTTTAGGTGCAATTTTGGCTGGTGCGATAACCTTATCGCCTTTTGCTATTGCCGCTGCACTACGAATTAGTTTAGATAATTAATCATCATGACGGTGAAAGTGTGGTCAGATTTTTAACTGTTTTTTATTTTTTGAATTAAGGATCTTTTATGTGGAAGTGGTTACATCCTTACGCAAAACATGAAACCCAATATCACTTATGTGGCAAATTAAGTCCATTTTTTGGTGTGATTGCGGTTTTATTATTGGCTGTTGGCATCGTTTGGGGTTTAGCTTATGCTCCGGCAGATTATCAGCAAGGCAATAGTTTCCGAATTATGTATGTCCATGTGCCTGCAGCAATTTGGTCAATGGGTGTGTATGGTTCTATGGCTGTGGCTGCCATTATTGCGTTAGTTTGGCAAATTAAAGCCGCTCATCTTTCAATGATAGCCATGGCACCGATTGGTGCAATGTTTACCTTTATTGCCTTGGTAACAGGTGCAATTTGGGGCAAACCAATGTGGGGAACTTGGTGGGTATGGGATGCACGTTTAACTGCTGAGCTCATTCTTTTCTTCTTATATATCGGTGTATTAGCGCTTTATTCTGCATTTTCTGATCGTGCTGTGGGCGCAAAATCAGCGGGTATCTTGTGTATTGTTGGTGTGGTGAATTTACCAATCATTCACTTCTCCGTAGAGTGGTGGAATACCTTACATCAAGGGGCAAGTATCACTAAGTTTGAAAAACCTTCGATTGCAACACCGATGTTAATTCCACTGATTTTATGTATTTTTGGATTTTTATTTTTATCCATTTGGTTTACGCTTGTGCGTTACCGCGTTGAATTGCTAAAAGAAGACAGCAAACGCCCATGGGTAAAAGAGTTAGCAAGTAAGCTGAAATAGTTTTTTATTTTTATTTTAGGGAGCGGAAAATGTTTTTCCAAAGTTGGAGTGATTTTATCAATATGGGAGGCTACGGTTTTTATGTGTGGCTTTCCTATGGCATTAGCCTCGTGGCAATGATCATTTTGGCGATACAAAGCGTCAAGGGGCGTAAAGCAGTATTAAAAGAAGTGTTACGCGAGCAACAACGTGAAGCCCGTTTAAACCAAGCAAATAAAGGAAATACGCTATGAATCCAAGACGTAAATCAAGACTTTCGATCATCATCTTTGTGATTTTAGGTATTTCGATTGCGACAGGTTTGGTGCTTTATGCGCTTCGCCAAAATATTGATTTATTTTATACCCCTTCGGAAGTTGTAGAAGGGAAAGACGGAAATCCTGATCAAAAACCTGAAGTTGGGCAACGTATTCGTGTTGGTGGTATGGTGGTTGAAGGCTCTGTTAATCGAGATCCGAAAAGTCTCAAAGTTCGCTTTGATGTGAATGATATTGGTCCATCAATTACAGTTGAATACGAAGGTATCCTGCCGGATCTTTTCCGTGAGGGACAGGGTATTGTTGCGCAAGGTGTGTTAAAAGAACCAACCTTATTAGAAGCAACAGAAGTGCTTGCTAAACATGATGAAAATTATGTGCCGCCAGAATTAGGTGAGAAAATGCAGAAAATGCATAAACCAATGGGGGCAGAACTAAAAGGCGAGAGTGAAGCCGATCGTCGTTATAAAGAAACCCAGCAAAAATCGCAAGAAGGTCGCTAATGATTGCTGAATTAGGAAATTATGCGCTTGCTTTAAGCCTTGCCGTTTCATTCTTTTTAGCCATTCTCCCATTATGGGGGGCTGAAAAAGGTCATCCGCAACTTATGTCATTGGCTCGTCCAATGACTTATGGTTTATTTTTTACTTTAACCATTGCGTTTGCTGCATTGTTTTATCTCTTTGCTGTCAATGATTTTAGTGTGCAATATGTGGTAAATAACTCTAACAGTAGCTTACCGATTTATTATCGTTTATCTGCAGTTTGGGGCTCACATGAGGGTTCATTATTACTTTGGATTTGGTTATTAACCCTTTGGGGTGCAGCGGTTGCTTTATTTAGCAAACACTTACCACAAGAAGCCGTGGCTCGCGTGTTAGGTATTATGGGGATTATTAGCATCGGCTTTTTACTCTTCGTATTATTTACCTCAAATCCGTTTACCCGTACATTCCCTGACTTCCCAGTAGATGGCAGAGAACTCAACCCAATGTTGCAAGATGTGGGCTTAATTTTCCACCCACCATTACTTTATATGGGATATGTTGGTTTTTCTGTTGCCTTTGCCTTTGCGATCGCCTCATTAATGACGGGTAAATTAGACTCAGCTTGGGCTAGATGGTCACGCCCTTGGACGATCGCTGCTTGGGTGTTTTTAACACTCGGGATCGTGCTCGGTTCTTGGTGGGCATATTATGAGCTCGGCTGGGGTGGCTGGTGGTTCTGGGATCCAGTAGAAAACTCTTCTTTAATGCCTTGGCTTGCGGGAACCGCATTAATTCACTCTTTAGCGGTGACTGAAAAACGTGGCTCTTTTAAAGCTTGGACTGTGCTTTTAGCGATTTTGGCGTTCTCCCTTTGCTTACTGGGTACATTCTTAGTTCGTTCCGGTATCTTAGTGTCAGTACACGCCTTTGCTTCAGATCCAACACGTGGTTTGTATATTCTTGCTTATTTGGTTGTAGTGATAGGTGGCTCGTTAACCTTGTATGCTTATAAAGGCAACCAAATTCGTTCACGTGATAATGCGGAACGTTATTCTCGTGAAACCTTATTATTATTAAATAACATCCTATTAATGACCGCACTTTGTGTGGTGTTCTTAGGAACGTTATTGCCGTTAGTTCACAAACAATTAGGTTTGGGCTCTATTTCGATTGGTGCACCGTTCTTTGATCAGATGTTCTTGATTATTATGACTCCATTTGCCTTATTACTGGGTATTGGACCGTTAGTAAAATGGCGTCGCGATCAGTTCTCTGAAATTCGTACACCGGTTGTTGTGAGTGTTATTGTGATGGCGATTGCAGGTTTTGCTTTACCGTATTTCTTACAAAATAAACTCACCGTCAGTGCTGTGCTTGGTACCATGATGTCCGTCATTATTGTGTTACTGAGTCTCTATGAAATGAAACAACGTGCAACACACCGCGAATCTTTCTTTAAAGGTATTACCAAACTTTCTCGTTCCCATTGGGGGATGATTTTGGCTCACCTTGGTGTGGCGATGACCGTTTGGGGAATTGCCTTTAGCCAAAACTTCAGTGTAGAACGTGATGTGCGAATGGCTGTGGGTGATACGGTACAGATTGCTAACTATGACTTCAAATTTGCAGGCGTGAGTGATGCAAATGGTCCTAACTATATGGGCGGTAAAGCACAAATCGACATTTCAAAAGCAGGTAAACCGGAAGCAACATTATTTGCTGAAAAACGTTTTTATACCGTCAGTAAAATGCCAATGACGGAAGCAGCAATTAATTGGGGCTTTACTCGTGATCTTTATGTCGCTTTAGGTGAAAAAATAGATGATAACTCATGGGCACTACGTCTTTACTATAAACCATTTATCCGTTGGATTTGGATTGGCGGATTGTTTATGGCATTAGGTGGCTTGCTCTGTATGTTTGACCGTCGTTATCGTTTTAGTCGATTAGTTAAACAGTCTTAATTGTAATAAGGGGCGTATGCCCCTAGAAATAGATGTGAAATTGATAGTGTTATGAATAAAAAATTACTTATCCCACTTATTATTTTTCTTGCTGTGGCTGCTGCTTTTTTAGTTCAGTTAGGACGTAACGCGCAAGGTGATGATCCAAAAGCGTTAGAATCTGCGCTTGTGGGAAAACCAGTGCCACAGAAAACATTAACGGATTTATTGGAAAATAAAACCTACGGTAATGAAATTTTCCAACAAGGCAAACCGATTCTATTAAATGTGTGGGCAACTTGGTGTCCAACTTGTTATGCCGAGCATCAATACTTGAATCAATTGGCTAAACAAGGTGTCACAATCATTGGTATCGACTATAAAGATGAATCACCAAAAGCGATAAAATGGCTGAAAGATTTAGGCAATCCTTATAGTCTTGTGCTTAAAGATGAAAAAGGTTCTTTTGCATTAGATTTGGGGGTTTACGGCGCACCAGAAACATTTATCGTGGATGGCAAAGGTGTGATTCATTATCGCTTAGCGGGTGATGTGAATGAACGCGTTTGGAATGAGACCTTAAAACCGATTTATGACAAACTCGCGGAGAAACCATAATGAAAAGATCATGGCTTTTTTTAACCGCACTTTTTGTGAGTATCTCGGCGACAGCTTCTATTGATGCATTGAATTTTGCATCACCAGAGCAAGAAAAAGACTATCATCAATTAACACAAGAATTGCGTTGTCCTCAATGTCAAAATAACAATATTGCTGATTCGAATGCAACTATTGCTGTAGATATGCGTGGCAAAGTATTTGAGTTGTTGCAAGAAGGTAAAAAACGAAGTGAAGTTGTCGATTATATGATTCAACGTTATGGCAATTTTGTGACTTATGATCCACCAATGACGACGTCAACAATCGTATTATGGATTGCCCCAATTTTGTTAGTGTTGATTGGCATTTTATTTGTATTTAAACGTAAATCAAAAAGCCCAAGTGCGGTCAATTCTGATGCGATTTTAGATGACGAAGAGAATGCGCGTTTATCGGCTTTACTCAAAGAAAAGGATAAATAATGAATTTTGCATTAAGTATTATTGTGCTCACTTTAGTGGTGGCATTGATTTGTTTTTATCCCTTGTTGCATTCAGTTAAAGCGAAAGAAGACAAAAAGCGTGATGAATTAAATAAAGCATTGTATTTTTCTCGCTTAAAAGAGATTGAGCAAGATAATCAGCAAGGCTTAGTAGAGAACGTTGAACAACTTAAACAAGAGCTACAAAAAACATTGTTGGAAGATATTCCTCAACAAGAAACACAAATGCTCGATAAAAATGCCAAAAATTACGGTAAGTTATGGTTTGTTTCTGGTTTATTAGGTTTGGCCATTATTGCTGGCGGGGCTTATTTCCCTTTGGGATCTTGGAAAGCCGAAGATATGATGGAAAAAACATTGGCAAAATTACCTTATTTCTTTGAACGAATCAAAGAAGAAGACACAAACCCAATGACGGATGCAGAAATGCAACAATTTTCGACCGCACTTCGTTTGGATTTACAAAAAACACCAAAGGATGCTAAAAAATGGTGGTTGTTAGGTCAGGTAGGGATGAATTTAGGTAATGGAAAATTGGCCTTTGATAGTTACCAACAAGCGAATAAGCTTGAGCCGGATAATTTAGATTATAAGCTTTCTTATGCGCGTACGTTAATGTCTTCTGAAGATCAAACGGATAAACTGAAAGGTAATCAGCTTTTACGTGAGATTATTCGTCAAGATCATTCTAATCCTGAAGCATTAAGTTTACTTGCTTTCAGTTATTTTGAAGGTGAGGATTATAAGATGGCGGCAGTAACCTGGGCAATGATGCTACGTTTATTGGAACCAGATGATCCTCGCGTGCCAATGCTTGAAAAGAGTATTCGTGCTGCACGTGATGCCCTTGCTTTACAGGAAGAAGAAAAAGCAAAAAGCGTCACCCCGGAGAAATAATGAAACCTCAATTATTAGGCTTTCACCATATTGCAATTATTGCTTCGAACTATGCACGTTCGAAGCATTTTTATATGGAGATTTTAGGGGCGAAACAGCTAAATGAAACTTATCGGGCAGAACGAGATAGTTATAAATTAGATTTAAGTTTTCCTGATGGGAGCCAAATCGAGTTGTTTTCATTTCCAAATCCACCTCCACCTCAAAGAGTCACTAACCCTGAAGCCTGTGGTTTACGGCATTTGGCATTTAAAGTCGATAATATTGATGAAAATGTTGCTTATCTTCTGGAAAACAGTATTAATTGTGAACCGATTAGGGTTGATGAATTAACTGGAATGAAGTACACTTTCTTTCGAGACCCAGATTATTTACCTATTGAGTTATACGAAAATAATTATTAACGTAGAAAATCAAATTATTATGAGTCATATTAAGAAAAAAATTGGGATTTACTCTTTTTGTATTTTAGCATCGTCAGTTGTTTCAGCCGAAGGTAGTAGTGTTGTATATGCAACAAAGGTAAAAACGCCTGAAAATAATCTTTCAGTTAATGTTTCTGAAAGTAATATTTCTGAAACAGTGAAATATATTGATGGAAAAGGACAAAGAAGTTTAGATCCTAAATCTGAAAAAGATATGGAAGAGCTGGCCAATAGTGTTGAATTTGAAGTATATAAATTTAACGAAGTTGTGGCATCCAAAACAACGTTTCTGTCACCCGCGGGAATCTGTAGTGGTTTTAAAAGCACAGATGGTGTAGATGTGACAAATTCTAGTAATTATTACATTAAGCCAAATGATGCCAGTGAATATTATGGAAGCGTGTTAGGGGCAACAATTTATAAACAAGGCGAAACGAAAACTTCGCAGTATGTGCCTGTTTATGCTATAAAGAATGCCAATGTAGCGAAATACATTGAAAATAACGAAGATCCGAATGTTAGAAGAAAAGCGAACGAACGGATCAAAGAAGGCAGAGAAACACTTAATAAAGTGGTTTGTAACAAAAGGTAAAATTTATGAAAAAATTAATCTCTATTGCAGCATTAGCTGTTTTAACTGCGTGTACCGCACCTCAGGAAGCTTCAAGTATTGGTAATGGCGCAGCTGCGTATGATATGAATACTGTACAAGATTATAATGCTCGGGTAACAAGTGGTAATACTGTTACTGCTCGAGAAAAAGCGAGAGTCGCACAAAGAGATAGCGTTCCAAATGAAGTGAATGCAAGCGATCATCGTCCAAAAATGACAGGCTATTCTCGTTATCCAGTGGCCATTATGCCGGCATTTGGCTATTGTCACCATTGCTGGTAATTAAATTGATAAAAAATAACCGCGCTTGAAAAAGTGCGGTTATTTTTTTGCTTGTTTATAGGCCTAAAATCGATTTCACAAAAGGAATCGTCAGATTTCGTTTGGCTTGTAGTGAGGCTTCATCAAGTTTCACTAATGCTTCTTTTAGTGTCGCCATATCACGATCTAAACGCGTGAATATAAAATTGGCAGTATCATCTGAAAGTATGATACCTCGTTGATGGGCATTCTGTTTCAATACTGCAAATTTTTGTTCATCGCTGAGTGGAGTCAATTGATAACTTTCTCCCCATTTTAAGCGAGAAGCAAGATCCGGTAATTTAACGGGTAGGGCAGTTGGAGATTGATCTGCACTGACAACTAATAAGGTTTTACCATTAGCCTTAATGCGATTAAAAAGATCAAATAAGGCAATTTCCCATTCTGAATTTCCAATAATTGTTTGCAAATCGTCCAAGCAAACCAGTTCTTGCTGTTCTAAATTCTCAAAAACCGCTGTGGAAAAATATTGTGATTTACTCAGCGGGACATAGATGGCACTTCGTTGTTGCTGAATATATTCATTACAAAGTGCGCGCACAAGATGGGTTTTCCCAACGCTTTGGCTGCCCCAAAGGTAGAAGAATTGTTGTTGTAAATCAGTCATGTTTTGACGTAAAGAATTAAGCAATAATGCATTATTATCGCTATAAAAATTCTCAAGCGTTTCATCATCAATTTGATGAATAGGTAAAGAAAGTTGCTGATTCACGGATTAACGAGTTGATTTAAAATAAAAAAGAAAGGGCTAAATTTTCATTTAACCCTTTTGTTTGGGAAGTTTTATTCTACTTCATTTTTTGCTTTTGGCAAAATCAAGTTCAGCACAATGGCAACGATGGCACAAAGGCTAATCCCTTTCAGGGAAACAACATCGCCGACGTTGACAAACATATTCCCGATCCCGAACGTCATGACTACAGAAATAATGCAAAGATTACGAGGTTCGGTCACATCTACTTTACCTTTAATTAAGGTACTCATCCCAACAACGGCAATCGAACCGAATACCAACATCATAATGCCACCCATTACGATGGTTGGAATTGTAGAAAGGAATGCGCCTACTTTACCACAGAAAGAAATTGCAATTGCCCATACCGCAGCCCAGGTCATAATGTTTGGATTAAAGTTACGAGTGAGCATGACTGCACCGGTTACTTCTGCATAAGTAGTATTAGGTGGACCACCAACTAATGATGCAGCAGCAGTTGCCACACCATCACCTAATAAGGTGCGATGTAAGCCTGGTTTTTTAAGGAAATCTTTACCTGTTACAGAACTGATTGCCATAATACCACCCACGTGTTCAACGGCTGGTGCGATAGCAATTGGTAGCATATAAAGAATCGCTTCTAAATTAAATTCTGGTTTGGTTAACTCAGGTAATTCAAACCATTTTGCATCTAAAACAGGTTGGAAATTAATTAATCCTAGGAATAAACAAACCACATAGCCAGCAACGATACCAAACATAATTGGAATCAGTTTCATCATTCCCTTAGCAAACACCGCAACAGAAAGGGTGGTGACCAAGGTAATCATCGAAACCAATACCGAATGCTCATAGCTGTATGCACTGTTTTTACCTAATGCCATATCAACAGCAACAGGTGCAAGTCCCATACCAATAATGATAATTACGGGCCCCACAACAACAGGTGGGAAGATGCGCTCTAGTGCAGCACTACCACGCAATTTTACTAAGGTTGATAGTGCGAAATAGACGAAGCCTGCACAAGCAAGTCCACCCATTGTGGTTGGAATGCCCCAAGTTTGTACGCCATATTGAATAGGCGCAATAAAGGCAAAAGAGGAGGCTAAGAAAATCGGAACCTGTTTACCGGTACAAAGTTGGAAAAGTAGTGTACCGATACCTGCGGTTAGAAGGGCTGTATTAGAATTTAATCCGGTGATTAAGGGGACTAATACTAAGGCGCCAAAGGCCACAAATAACATCTGTAAACCGACAAACGCTTGTTTGCCCATGCTTTGCACCTCAACAGGTGCGGTTGTAGTTTGATTACTCATTTAGTTTCAACTCTCGGTTTGAATTAACTGAAAGTGCGGTCGGTTTTAATGCTTTTTTAGCTTTTGTGTTTTCACGCACGGAAAAAAGACGGCCATAAATGCCGTCTTATTAAAAGGGAATTATTTCGTCCCAAAAATCTTATCGCCTGCATCACCCAAGCCTGGAATGATGTAGCCTTGTTCATTTAAGTGATCATCAATCGATGCACAATAAAGTTCGATATCTGGATGTGCTTTTTCTAATGCTTTGATCCCTTCTGGTGCTGCTACTAATACTAATACTTTGATATGTTGGCAACCTTTTGCTTTTAATAGATCAATTGTAGAGATCATTGAACCACCCGTTGCAAGCATTGGGTCTACAACGATAGCTAAACGTTCTTCTAAATCGCTCGCGAGTTTTTGGAAATAAGGGACGGGTTCAAGGGTTTCTTCATTACGATAAATCCCAACCACACTGATACGAGCACTTGGAACATGTTCTAATACACCGTCCATCATGCCTAGGCCAGCACGTAAAATTGGTACAACAGTGACTTTTTTACCTTTGATACGTTCAATTTCAACTGGGCCATTCCAACCTTCGATAATCACTTTTTCTGTTTCAAGATCGGCAGTGGCTTCATAGGTAAGTAAGCTGCCAACTTCAGTGGCAAGTTCACGGAATTTTTTGGTATCAATATCAGCTTCGCGCATCACGCCTAATTTATGTTTAACAAGCGGATGTTTAACTTCAACAAGTTTCATCTTTTTTCTCCCTTTTAAAAAACAAATCGGAGAATTCTATATCAGAAATATTGAATTTCCTAGTGTTTTTATTATGACAGTTCGGTATAAAAACGGTGATAAAATTGACCGCACTTTGATATTAAATACATCCACCACAGCTACCACAGCGCCAGTCTTCTTTATTCACCGCTTGATAGAATGCTCGCATGGTTTCTTCTTCTAAAGGGATATTGTGCTCGATAAAAACATCAGAAAGCAAATCGATGTTTTCCACAATCCAATCATCTTCCATTAAGCCTTCTCGGTAAAGTTCATCTTCGGGATCCATGAAATTATAAATATTATTTGTTCCCATATCTTTATCTCGACGTTCAATTGGCAGTACCACAGGTAAACCGAGATAAGTAATATCCCAATGACCTAGACATAGCGTATTGCCTTTTGATGACCAACTAGCGTTGAATGGATTGTCACTCATGTTGAAATGTTATAAGAAAAGTTTAAAAGTGTAGAAAGTATAGATCTAAAGACGAATTTAATCATACTTAAAAGAAGGTAAATGATTTGATAGAGATCAAAGTGCGGTCAGAAAATTTAATGGATTTTTTATAAATAAAAAGCGGCTAATGCTTAGCCGCTTTTGCATTATTATTAATTACGCTGCTTTTTTCGGTTTAAAGAAAATCATCGTAAAGATTTGCCAGAAGAAAGCTAATGCACCGAAGATGAAGACAACGTCGCCACCGAAACGAACCCAACGTAGGGTATCGAATAGAGGTTGTTGCATAAATTCTTCACTACGAGCATACCATAAGCCTTCAGAGATACTTGCATAACCTTGAATAATACCGATAGGTAATAAGCTTGATACGATCATTAACACTAAACCGCCATTTAACAACCAGAAGCCCCATTTCATTAATTTATCGTTAAATGGTGTATCTGGGCGTAAATAACGAGCAATTAAGAATACGAAGCCTAATGCTAAGAAACCATATACACCGAATAATGCTGCGTGAGCATGGACGGCAGTGGTGTTCAAGCCTTGGATATAGTAAAGCGAAATTGGTGGATTGATTAAGAAACCAAATACGCCAGCACCTAACATATTCCAGAATGCCACAGCTACGAAGCAGTAAAGAGGCCATTTTAAGCGGTCCATCCAAGGTGTTTTTTGTTGCATCGCCCAGTGTTCCCAAGCTTCATGACCTAATAACACTAATGGAACTACTTCAAGCGCAGAGAATGATGCACCTACTGCGATAATTGGTGTGGTTGCACCTGCGAAGTATAAGTGGTGGAAAGTACCTGGGATACCACCGATTAAGAATAATGCCGCTTCAGTAATGGTTGCCACAGTCGCTGTACGACGTGAAACTAAACCTAAACTTACGAAGATGAATGATAGCGCTGCTACAGAGAATACTTCAAAGAAGCCTTCTACCCATAGGTGAACTACCCACCAACGCCAGTATTCCATCACAGAAATGTGAGTGTGTTCGCCATAGAATAATGCAGGGCCATAGAATAAACCAATTGCAATTACGGAAGCGAAGAATAATGCCAATAAGTTTTTGTCACCTGGTTGTTTGAATGCGTTCACTGTACCGCGAAGCATTAAGACTAACCAGAATAAAATGCCTGCGAATTTCACTGCTTGCCAGAAACGACCTAAGTCAATGAATTCATAGCCTTGGTGACCGAACATGAAGCTCCATTCTTCTGGAAGAATATGCGCAATCGCTAAGTAGCTACCAGTGAATGAACCGACGACTAATACCACTAATGCCCAGTATAGAACATCCACACCCAATTTTTGGAATTTCGGATCTTTACCGCCATTAATGATTGGTGCGAGGAATAAACCACCCGCTAAGAATGCCATTGCAATCCAGAATAAGGCTGCTTGAATATGCCATGTACGTACTAATGAATATGGGAAGTATTGAGAAATATCAATACCATAGAACTCTTGACCTTCAACCGTGTAGTGTGCAACAACGGCACCTAATGTGACTTGCAAGAGGAAAAGTGCAAGCACAGTGAAGAGGTATTTACCTAATGAACGTTGAGAAGGGGTAAGTTGTAATTTTGTGAGTGGATCGAACTCAGGTGTTGGTGGTTCTTTTTCATCTTCACGTTTTTTGAATGACCAAATCCATACTACGAAACCAATACCTGCGATGAGGAATACCACACTCGCAATAGACCAAATGACGTTTTCTGGTGTTGGCACGTTATTAATTAACGGCTCATGTGGCCAGTTGTTGGTGTAACTTGCGTGAGTATTTGGACGTTCAGCAGATGCAGTCCATGCGGTCCAGAAGAAGAATTTAGCTAAGTCTTTACGAGCTTGTAAATCAGGAAGGGTATTATCCTTCATCGCAAAGTGTTCACGGGTCACTTTGGTTGCAGGATCATCACCATATAAAGAGATGTAGTATTGTGCTGTTTTTTCCATTGCCGCTAAACGGGTGTTTGAAAGCACAACGGTACCGTTTTCAACTTTGCTACCACGATATTCTTTGGTTAGACGCGCTTTTAATAACGTTTGTTGTTCATCATTTAAATCAGCGAAGTTTTTACCAAATTCTTGATTCGCTGTAATATCCAACCAGTTAGTTAATTCACGGTGAAGCCAATCTGCCGTCCAGTCTGGTGCTTGGTATGCACCGTGTCCCCAAACAGACCCCACTTGCATACCACCAGTGGTTTGCCAAGCGGTTTGACCATGTAAAATATCATCGTGAGTAATCACTTTTTCGCCAGATTCAGAAACATATTGTTGCGGAATCGGTGGTGCTTCACGATAAACTTCGAACCCATAGTAACCGAGGATGGAGAAGGCTCCAATCAATACGGCGACTAATAGGTACCAGAACTTTTTATACTGTCCCATTTTATCACTCCTAGATTATTAGAAAATATCACTTCCTGATGATTAAATGTCGTAGATAATCATCAGGACCTAGATTTTACGCCAAGTAAAATACTTGAGCAATTATATCGGCTATCGATTGATGAAAATATTACCTAAAACTGAGTAATTTAATCAGGTAATAGGAAATGCTGAATAAAAAGATAAAAAATACGGTCAAAAACCTATTGATTTTTGACCGCACTTTATTTGAAGAAGGAATTAACGTTTAAACATACCGCCTAAACCACCAAGGCCACCTAAGCCGCCTCCGCCCATTAAGCCTTGCATGCCACGCATCATTTTCGCCATTCCACCTTTGCGCATTTTCTTCATCATGCGTTGCATTTCGTCAAATTGTTTCAGCAACTTATTCACATCTTGAACTTGAGTGCCAGAACCTAATGCAATACGACGACGGCGAGATCCTTTGATAATATCTGGATTGGCACGTTCTTTTAAGGTCATGGAATTAATGATGGCTTCCATTTTGATGAACATTTTGTCATCTACTTGATTTTTGACATGATCCGGTAAGTTTTTCGCACCCGGTAATTTTTCAAGCATCGACATCATGCCACCCATTTTTTTCATTTCGCGAAGCTGTTCACGGAAATCGTCTAAGGTGAAATCATCGCCTTTCTTGAATTTTTGCGCCATTTTTTCCGCTTTTTCGCGATCGACTGAACGTTCCAGATCTTCGATAAGGGAAAGCACATCGCCCATGCCTAAAATACGGGATGCTACACGATCAGGATGGAATGGCTCGAGGGCTTCTGTTTTTTCACCCACACCAAGGAATTTAATCGGTTTGCCTGTGATTTGACGGATAGATAAAGCTGCACCGCCACGCGCATCACCATCCACTTTGGTTAAGATAACCCCGGTAAGTGGCAAAGCTTCATTGAAGGCTTTTGCAGTATTTGCCGCATCTTGACCAGTCATCGCATCAACCGTGAAAAGCGTCTCAATTGGATTTAATGTCGCATGAACTTGCTTGATTTCATCCATCATCTCGCTATCAACGTGTAAGCGACCCGCGGTATCTACGATTAATACATCGTAAAATTTGAGTTTAGCGTCAGCAAGTGCCGCTTTTGCAATATCTACCGGTTTTTGTTTGACATCAGATGGGAAGAAGTCCACGCCAACAGATTGTGCTAAGGTCTCAAGCTGTTTGATCGCAGCTGGACGATATACGTCAGCAGATACCACGAGCACTTTCTTTTTATGACGTTCGCGTAAGAATTTCGCTAATTTACCCACGCTGGTGGTTTTACCCGCACCTTGTAAACCCGCCATTAAAATAACTGCAGGTGGTTGTGTCGCCAGGTTTAAGCTTTCATTGGCTTCCCCCATGGCTTTTTCGAGTTCACGTTGAACAATTTTTAAGAACTCTTGGCCTGGTGTTAAGCTTTTATTGACTTCTTCGCCTAATGCGCTTTCTTTTACTTTGGCGATAAATTCACGTACGACAGGCAACGCAACGTCAGCTTCTAACAATGCCATACGCACTTCGCGTAGGGTTTCTTTAATATTATCTTCAGTTAAGCGACCTTTACCGCTAATGTTGCGTAGCGTTTTAGAAAGGCGATCCGATAAATTCTCAAACATTTTAAATCCTGTTTTTTCTTAAAAAATTGCCGTGATTATACCGAAATTTGGGCGTTTTTCATCATTTCAAATAAAATTATGGCGATCTAGAGAAAAGATCCGTTAAAATAAGAATAATTCCTAGTAAAGAGAACGCATTATGTGGTTTGCCCTTTTTTCGATTATTTTTTATATTCTTAGTCTATTGCTGATCTCTCCATTTTTGATGAACTCATCAGAAGGGAAGTTGAGTCGAAGAAAAACTCCATTTTTTCTGACCGCACTTGCTGCAATTATTCTGCATGCTGTCAGCACTTTCCCTTTGTTAGAGGATTTGGCCTCAGGGCAGAGTTTTACGCTAATGGAAATCGCTTCCTTAATGAGTGTAATTATTGCTGCCTTAGCGACGCTTTCAATGTTTCTGGTTTCCACGATGTGGTTTGTTTTACCTATCGTGTATGCGTTTTCGATCATTAGCTTGATCTTTGCGACATTCTTATCAAGCCATATCATTCAGATGCTTAATCAAAATACATTGATGCTGTTCCATATCGGTTTGTCGCTGTTTACCTATGCAGTTTGTTTTATTGCAACGCTTTATGTGATTCAGTTGGTCTGGTTAGACCGTAATTTGAAAAAACGTAAAATTCAATTTTCGCCAGCAATTCCGCCATTGATGGCAGTAGAACGTCATTTCTTCTGTTTATTTGCGATGGGTGAAGTATTACTCACTCTGACTTTAATTTCGGGTACTTATCATGTATTACAAGCGGTGACTTTAGAAAATCTGCACAAAGCGATTTTCTCTTTCCTTGCTTGGATTAGTTTTGGTATTGCTTGTTTTGGTCATTGGCGACTAGGCTGGCGTGGAAAAAGGATGATTATTTACGCAATTTCAGGTATCATTCTGCTCACGATTGGCTATTTTGGTAGCCGTTTGATTTAATCAAAATCAAAGAACAGGTAAAAAGTGCGGTGAAAATGACCGCACTTTTTGTTGATTAACGAACAAAAGGATTTACCCTTGGACAGTATCCCCCTTAGTACTTTATTTATTACACTCATTATTTGTTTAGTTTTATCAGCCTATTTCTCCGGCTCAGAAACCGGATTACTCTCTCTTAATAAATATCGCCTTCGTTTTATGGCGGAACAAGGTAATAAAGGCGCGCAAAAAGCAGAAAAACTGCTTGAAAAGCCTGATACCTTATTAAGTTTTATTCTGATCTTTAATAACCTTGTTAACATCAGTGCCTCAGCTATTGCAACCATGATTGGCATGCGTTTATATGGCGATGCGGGTGTGGCCATTGCAACAGGTTTATTAACCTTTGTGATGCTTGTTTTTTCTGAAATTTTCCCTAAAACCGTCGCGGCAATGCACCCTGAAAAGGTGGGATTATTTTCAAGTCATATCTTGGTCTTACTATTAAAAATATTTTATCCGCTAGTTTGGTTAATGAATATTTTCACGAAAACGTTAATGCGAATGGTGGGTTTAAAACCCGATATGCAAAAACAAGTGATTAGCCGTGAAGAACTCCGTAGTATTGTATCAGAAGCGGGAGAAGCCACACCGGATGAACAGCATCCACAAATGTTGCTCTCTATTTTAGATATGGAAACCGTGACCGTCGACGATATCATGGTGCCACGTAATGAAATTGCTGGGATTGATATTGATGACGATTGGAAAGCCATTATGCGTCAGCTTAATCATGCACCACATAATCGAATTGTGTTGTATAAAGGCAGCCTTGATGAGCAAGTATTAGGGATTTTGCGCGTGCGTGAAGCGTTTCGTTTGTTATTAGAAAAAAATGAATTCACCAAAGAAACTTTATTACGTGCAGTTGATGAAGTGTACTTTATTCCAGAAGGGACGCCACTGAAAACACAATTAGCGAATTTCCGTACGAAAAAAGAACGTATTGGTTTAGTGGTGGACGAATATGGTGACATTAAAGGACTAGTCACGCTTGAAGATATTTTAGAAGAAATTGTGGGTGATTTTACAACCACTACTACACCGACTATTGAACAAGAAGTCGTTCAGCAATCTGATGGTTCGATGATTATTGAAGGCTCGGCAAATCTTCGTGATTTGAATAAAATGTTTGGTTGGGAATTAGATACAGAAGATGCACGCACCTTTAATGGTTTGATTCTCGAGCATCTTGAAGATATTCCTGATGAAGGAACGGTTTGTGAAATCAATGGTTTAAGAATTACTATTTTAGAAGTCAGCGATAACATGATCAAGCAAGCAAAAGTGGAGAAGTTAGCCTCCTAAATACGGCTTTTTCTAACCGCTCTTTTTTTTAGAAGTACGTTATTTTTACAAAGGACTGAATATGACGGATAAAATTCGTTTAACACAATACAGCCACGGCGCAGGTTGAGGCTGTAAAATTTCGCCTAAGGTGTTAGGGACAATTTTACAGACTAAACTCGAAAAATTTGCTGACCCCAATTTATTAGTGGGAAATGAAACAGCTGATGACGCTGCGGTTTATGATCTTGGTAATGGTACTGCAATTATCAGTACCACGGATTTCTTTATGCCGATTGTGGACGATCCTTTTGATTTTGGACGTATTGCCGCAACCAATGCCATTAGCGATATTTTTGCAATGGGTGGTAAGCCGATTATGGCAATTGCCATTTTAGGTTTTCCGATTAATAAATTGCCGGCAGAAGTGGCACAGAAAATTGTTGATGGTGGCCGTTCTGCTTGTCATCAAGCGGGGATTTCCCTTGCAGGAGGACACTCGATTGATGCACCAGAACCCATTTTTGGTTTAGCCGTAACAGGCGTTATAGCAACGGATCGTGTAAAACGTAATGCCTCAGCAGAAGCGGGGTGTAAGCTTTATTTAACCAAACCATTAGGTATTGGTGTGCTGACTACTGCCGAGAAAAAAGGCAAATTAAAACCAGAACATCAAGGATTGGCAACAGCAGCTATGTGCCAAATGAATCTGATTGGTAGCCAATTTGCGGAAGTTGCAGGTGTCACCGCAATGACAGATGTAACTGGCTTTGGTTTGTTAGGGCACTTGGCTGAAATCTGTGAAGGCTCAAATCTCAATGCGGTTGTGTATTTTGATAAAATCAAATTATTAGATGGCGTAGCAGATTATATTGCAGAAGGTTGTGTACCAGGTGGAACCAACCGTAACTTTGAAAGCTATGGTCATAAAATTGGTCCTCTTACGGATTATCAAAAGGCAGTACTTTGCGATCCTCAAACCTCTGGTGGCTTGTTGATTGCGGTTAAACCAGAAAGTGAGGCGGAAATCTTAGAGATTGCAAAAAAAGCCGGTATTGAGCTTAGTGAGGTCGGTGTATTAAAACCTCATCAAGAAGGTGTATTGGTTGAAGTTGAATAAATCATTTTCGTCAAAATAAAAAGTGCGGTGAAATTCACCGCACTTTTTTATTCTTTATTTTCCTTGTTTTCTTTGTTGTTGGAATACATCGAGTCAATAATATGACGATAGCGTTCCATAATCACTTTTCGGCGTAATTTTAGCGTAGGCGTGATTTCACCAAGTTTGACGCTAAATGCCTGAGAGAGTAGCGTAAATTTCTTCACTTGCTCGAAGTGAGCCAATTCTTTTTGAAGACTTTCGATACGTTGTTCAAACATCTTGATAATTTCAGAGTGTTTGAGTAATTCCATGCGATCTTGATACTTAATATTCAGTTTTTTCGCATATTCTTCTACGCTATCAAAACAAGGCACGATCAACGCTGAAACATATTTTTTGGCATCAGCAATAATCGCAATTTGTTCGATAAATTTATCTTTACCAATTTTCCCTTCAATATATTGTGGTGCAATGTATTTACCGTTAGACGTTTTCATCAATTCTTTAATGCGGTCGGTAATAAATAAATTACCTTCAGCATCAAATTCACCTGCATCTCCCGTTTTCAAGAAACCATCTTCGGTGAAGGCTTGGGCCGTTTCTTCAGGCTTTTTATAGTAACCTTTCATCACCATGCCACCACGAACCAGAATCTCGTTATTTTCCCCAATTTTAACTTCGGCATTTGGCATTAATTTACCAATAGAATTCGGATTAAAATGATGGTCATCCCAGCAAGAAACGGTAGCTGTGGTTTCTGTCATGCCATAACCGAGTTTGATATTAATCCCAATGCTATGGAAGAAAAGGCCAATGGTTGGTTCTAATTTTGCGCCACCACAAGGCATCATTTTGATACGTCCGCCTAACAATGAACGCAGTTTAGACAGTACCAGTTTATCGGCAAGCGAATAACGTTTTTGCAAGAAGAATGGGACCTTTTTATTTTGAGAGAGAAGATCAAAACGTTTTTGTCCTACTGCAATCCCCCAATGGAAAATCATCTGACGAATAAAAGGGGCTTTTTGTACTTTATCAAGTACGGCAGAATAAATTTTTTCATAGAAACGCGGCACTGCACACATAAAGGTTGGGCGCACTTCTGTTAATGTTTCACGTACTTGATTGGTATCTTCGAGATAACAAAGAATTGCTCCGCGATGTAACACATAGGCAACCCAAGCACGCTCAAAAATATGGCTAAATGGTAAAAAAGAAAGTGAAACCTCATCTTGATTAACATCTAATGCAATATCATGGGCTTCAAGTTGATGCGCCAAGTTATTGTAATCGAGCATTACGCCTTTCGGTTCACCTGTTGTGCCAGAGGTGTAGATGATCGTGAATAAATCATCCATTGCCTTACTTGCTAAGCGAGTTTCAAATTCAGCTTGAAATTCGTCTGTACCTAATTGAATTAAATCGTCCCAATGGCAGGAAAAGGTAGTTTCTGTCAGTTGAATTTTTTCTTTCATGGCCACAATTTTTTGTAATTGTGGACACTGATGTGCAATTTCTAACGCTTGATCATATTGTTCTTGATCGCCAACAAACAGAATTTTGACATCGGCATGATTTAAAATAAATTCTGCCTGTTGTGCCGTATTGGTTGCATAAATTGGAACGGTGATAGCTCGGACTTGAAGTGCCGCAATATCTGCGATTGTCCAACGTGACATATTGTGCGCAAAAATTGCAATTTTGTCTTGTTCTTGAATATTGCAAGCAAGAAAAGCTAATGAAAGCTGATCAAGCTGTTGTTGGAATAAGTTCCATGAAATATCTTTCCACAAGCCATTAATTTTATGGCGAAGTGCGGTTGAATTTTGACGAGTTTTTGCCTGTTGGCGAATTCGATTGACGAAATGACGTTCTAAATTCATATAAGCCTTATTTGAGCGAACAACTGTACGCTAATATAAACGAAATAAATTTAAAATCTAGTGAAATGTTGTTATTTTGTGAATATAGAATAAATAATAGACATATTTATTTTTCTATTTTTATCTCTGGATGAGAAATAAAGAATTCAAAAATATTGATTAAGTGAAATGGATTGGAAATAAAAAAACCGCTCTAAAAAGAGCGGTTAATTTTTTAGCTATTTTTGATTAGCCTTTGTAGTTGTAAATGTGTGCAACTAAGTCTAATACTTTGTTTGAGTAACCAGTTTCGTTGTCGTACCAAGATACTAATTTAACGAAAGAATCAGTTAATGCGATACCCGCATCAGCATCAAATACAGAAGTTAAAGCACAACCGTTGAAGTCTGTAGAAACTACAGCATCTTCAGTGTAACCTAAAACGCCTTTTAATTCGCCGTTGAAAGTTTTACCTTCAGCTGCATCTTTGATTGCTTGTTTGATTTGTTCGTAAGTTGCTGGTTTTTCTAAGTTTACAGTTAAGTCAACTACAGAAACGTTTGGAGTAGGAACACGGAACGCCATACCAGTTAATTTACCGTTTAATGCTGGTAATACTTTACCAACAGCTTTCGCAGCACCGGTAGATGAAGGGATGATGTTTTGTGATGCACCACGACCACCGCGCCAGTCTTTAGCTGATGGACCATCAACAGTTTTTTGAGTCGCTGTTGTTGCGTGAACAGTAGTCATTAAACCATCTTTGATACCGAAAGTTTCGTGAACAACACGTGCTAAAGGAGCTAAACAGTTTGTAGTACAAGAAGCGTTAGACACAATGTCTTGACCTGCGTATGCACCGAAGTTTACACCACGTACGAACATTGGTGTGCTATCTTTAGAAGGACCAGTTAATACGACTTTTTTCGCACCAGCAGTGATGTGTTTGCGTGCTGTTTCATCAGTTAAGAATAAACCTGTTGCTTCAACTGCAACATCAACGCCGATCGCACCCCAGTTAAGGTTTGCAGGATCACGTTCAGAAGTAACACGGATAGTTTTACCGTTTACGACTAAGTTACCGTCTTTAACTTCAACAGTACCGTCAAAACGACCGTGAGTTGAATCGTATTTCAACATGTAAGCCATGTATTCAACGTCGATTAAGTCGTTGATACCTACAACTTCGATGTCATCGCGATGTTGTGCTGCACGGAATACGATACGACCGATACGGCCGAAACCGTTGATACCAATTTTAATAGCCATAAGATTTTCACCTTCTATTTTTTAAGTTAAACAAAATCGTTGCTCTAACGAGTTCCCGTCGATTATAGCATGGGCATTTTGATAAAAAAAAGGGTATATACCACTTTTTTGTGATCTCGATCACTTTTTAACAATTTGGTAAAACAAATGAAAATTTGACCGCACTTTTCATTTTCTTTTTGTATAATAAAAACAAACAACAAGAAGAGGTTTCAATTATGTCTCAAGGTAATTTATATATTCTTTCTGCACCAAGTGGGGCGGGCAAGTCATCATTAATTTCCGCGTTATTAGAAAAAAATCAAGGCACGAAAAAAATGGTCTCTATTTCACACACAACGCGTTCTCCTCGTCCAGGCGAAAGTCATGGTGTGCATTATTATTTTGTTTCCGTAGAAGAATTTGAAACCTTAATTGAAAAAGGTCATTTCTTAGAATATGCAAAAGTGTTTGGTGGTAATTATTACGGCACTTCATTGCCAGCAATTGAAGAAAACTTGGCTAAGGGCATTGATGTGTTTTTAGATATTGACTGGCAAGGTGCACAGCAAATTCGTCAAAAAGTACCTTCTGTAAAAAGTATTTTCATTTTGCCACCGTCATTGCCAGAATTAGAACGTCGTTTGATTGGACGCGGACAGGATAGCAAAGAGGTTATTGCTGAGCGAATGTCAAAAGCAATCAGCGAAATTTCGCATTATGATGAATATGATTACGTTATTGTGAATGATAATTTTGAACAGGCATTGGCAGATTTACAAAGCATTTTGCAGGCAGAACGCTTGACCAAAGCTTATCAACAAACAGAAAATGCAGACTTAATTCATCAGCTACTAGCAAAATAAGCTTGAATTGAGTACAATATTTTCCCTTTATAGACATTATTTTTAACATCGGAGTAAAACATGGCTCGAGTGACTGTGCAAGATGCAGTAGAAAAAATTGGTAACCGTTTTGATTTAATTTTAACCGCCGCTCGTCGTGCGAGACAATTAGAATTACATCAAAGTGAGCCGTTAGTGCCGGAAGATAACGATAAACCAACTGTAATCGCATTACGTGAAATCGAAAAAGGATTAATCAACCAAGAAATCATGGATGCAAAAGAGTATTTAGATGAGGCAGCTTCTCAACGTAATGAAGATGTGGCAGTAGCGTTAATCGCAGAATAATCTCATTAAAGTGCGGTCAAAATTAAAGTTATTTTGATCGCCTAGTCTTTCTCTCTACAAAAAGTCAGGTGTCCTTTGGAATTGTTTGCCGATTTAGATCGAATTATTCAGGGGTATTTGCCCGCCGATAAAATTGAATTAATCAAACGTGCATTCGTCATTGCGCGAGATGCTCACGAAGGACAATTTCGCTCAAGCGGCGAACCTTACATTACTCACCCTGTTGCAGTAGCTTCAATTATTGCGGAAATGCATTTAGACCATGAAGCAATCATGGCTGCACTATTGCATGATGTTATCGAAGATACCCCTTATACTGAATCCCAATTAAAAGATGAATTTGGCGCTAGTGTAGCCGAAATTGTGGAAGGTGTATCTAAACTAGATAAATTAAAATTCCGTACTCGCCAAGAAGCACAGGTTGAAAACTTCCGCAAAATGATTTTAGCGATGACTCGAGATATTCGCGTCGTCTTAATCAAACTAGCTGACCGTACCCACAATATGCGAACGTTAGGAGCATTACGTCCAGATAAACGTCGTCGCATTGCTAAAGAAACTTTAGAGATTTACTGTCCATTAGCTCACCGTTTAGGCATTGAGCATATCAAGAATGAATTAGAAGATTTATCTTTTGAGGCAATGCATCCTCGCCGTTATGAAGTGCTTAAAAAATTCGTCGAACAGGCACGTGGTTCTCGTCAAGAATTGATCCTGCGTATATCTAATGATATTTCACAACGCCTTGAGGATGCGGGTATTCCAAGTCGTATTTGGGGACGTGAAAAACATCTCTATAAAATCTATCAAAAAATGCGCATGAAAGATCAGAAATTCCATTCTATTATGGATATTTATGCTTTCCACGTTATTGTGAATTCGGTGGATGATTGCTATCGCGGATTGGGTCAAATGCATAGTTTGTATAAACCTCGCCCAGGTAAAGTAAAAGATTATATTGCCGTGCCACGTGCGAATGGCTACCAAGCACTACAAACCTCCATGATTGGCCCTCATGGCGTACCTGTAGAAGTTCATCTTCAGACTGAAGAAATGGAACAGGTTGCTGAAATGGGCGTTACCGCTCATTGGGTGTATAAAGAAGGGGGTAAAAACGATAGCACCACTGCTCAAGTACGTGCACAACGTTGGTTACAAAGCCTGGTAGATATTCAACAAAACGTGGGTAACTCCTTTGAGTTTATTGAAAATGTAAAATCCGAGTTTTTCCCGAAAGAAATCTATGTTTTTACGCCGAAAGGTCGTATCGTTGAATTACCAATGGGCGCAACAGCTGTCGATTTTGCTTATGCAGTGCATTCTGATGTGGGAAATCATTGCGTTGCGGCAGTAGTAGAGCATAAACCTTATCCGTTATCGCAAGCCTTAGAATCTGGTCAAACCGTTGAGATTGTAACCAGTGAAAATACTCATCCAAGCGTTAGCTGGTTAAACTTTGTAGTGACCGCTCGCGCAAGAACTCGTATTCGTCATTTCTTAAAATTATTGCGTGCAGATGATGCCGTTCAAACGGGTAAAAAACAGCTAGAAATGGCTCTGAAACCACATTATCTCTCTGAGGTTTCTGAAGAGAAAATTCAAGCAGTACTGAATGAATTGAATCTCTCAAGTCTTAATGAGCTTTTTATGGAAATCGGTGTGGGCAATCAAATGTCGAGTGTCATTGCCCATCAATTAATGGATGAAGCCATTGAAATTGATGTGGATGGTGTGCCTGAAAACACACAAAGTACGCTAACGTTAAGCCGAGATGGTGAAATGAAAGCGTCTTTTGCTCAATGTTGTCATCCAATTCCGGGTGATCCGATCGTGGCATTAAGCACTGCGAAGAAAGGTGTGGTTGTCCATCATCAAGCTTGTTCTAATTTAGCGTCAAGTAACACGAAAGATTTCACCTCAGCGAAATGGGAAGAAGCTGAAAGTGCGGTCAATTTTGATGCCGAATTACACATCGAAATGCTTAATGAACAAAATGCATTAGGTAGTCTCATGACCGCAGTTACGACTTGCGAAAGTAATATTCAAAGTATTTGGACAGAAGAATTAGAGAATAATGTGCTATTAGTCATTATCCAAGTTGGCGCAAGAGATATCTATCATTTAGAAAATATTATGCGAAAAATTAAACAAATTACTAGTGTGATTCGTTTGAAGCGCAATATTAATGAAGCATAATGAGCACGCAACTTCTCGATGCCGTTCCTTTAACCACTTTATCTGGTGTAGGCGCGGCAATCTCCGATAAATTAAGCCGTATTGGAATTCATAATCTCCAAGACTTGCTTTTTCATTTGCCTATCCGTTATGAAGATCGCACAAGAATAACCCCCATTGCTGATCTTCGCCCTGAACAATATGCCACCATTGAAGGTGTTGTTCAAACCTGTGAAGTTGCCTTTGGGCGCCGTCCTATTTTAACCGTAAGCCTCTCTGATGGAACGAGCAAAATTATGCTTCGTTTCTTCAATTTTAATGCGGGAATGAAAAACAGTTTTCAGATTGGTACACGCGTCAAAGCGTTTGGTGAAATTAAACGTGGACGCTTTATGGCGGAAATACATCATCCTGAGTATCAAATCATTCGGGATAATGCACCATTGGTTCTAGAGGAAACGCTCACGCCGATTTATTCCACAACAGAAGGTTTAAAACAAAATTCATTACGTAAGTTAACCGATCAAGCATTGGCTTTACTCGATAAAATCCAATTAACGGAAATTTTACCTAATGAATTTAATCCGCATCCTTTTAGCCTAAAGGAGGCTATTCGATTTTTGCATCGTCCACCACCAGATATCTCATTAGATATTTTGGAGAAAGGACAGCATCCGGCACAACAACGACTTATCTTTGAAGAACTTCTTGCACATAATCTTGCGATGCAAAAAGTGCGGTTGGGTACGCAGCAGTTTTTAGCGTTACCATTGCATTATCAAACCGATTTGAAACAACGTTTTCTTGCATCTTTGCCTTTTCAACCAACGAATGCTCAAAATAGAGTGGTGGCCGATATTGAACAGGATTTAGCAAAAGATTATCCGATGATGCGACTTGTTCAAGGTGATGTGGGCTCAGGGAAAACGTTAGTTGCTGCCTTAGCTGCCTTATTAGCGATTGATAATGGTAAACAAGTGGCATTAATGGCGCCAACGGAAATTTTGGCTGAACAGCATGCCAATAATTTCCGCCGTTGGTTAGAGCCTTTCGGTATTGAAGTTGGCTGGTTAGCGGGTAAGGTGAAAGGGAAAGCTCGCCAAACCGAGCTAGAAAAAATTAGGTCTGGTGCGGTACAAATGGTGGTGGGCACGCATGCTTTGTTCCAAGAGGAAGTGGAATTTGCTGATTTAGCCTTGGTGATTATTGATGAACAGCATCGTTTTGGTGTGCATCAGCGTTTAATGTTGCGAGAAAAAGGCGAAAAAGCAGGATTTTATCCACACCAACTGATTATGACGGCAACGCCAATTCCGAGAACTTTAGCGATGACGGTTTATGCCGATCTCGATACGTCAATTATTGACGAATTGCCTCCAGGTAGAACGCCTATTACGACAGTTGTTATTTCTGAAGAGCGTCGAGATGAAATCGTTGCTCGAGTTAAAAATGCTTGTATTAATGAAAAACGCCAGGCTTATTGGGTCTGTACTTTAATTGATGAATCTGAAGTATTAGAAGCGCAAGCTGCAGAGGCCATTTGGGAAGATTTAACGAAAGCATTGCCGATGCTGAAAATTGGCCTTGTACATGGGCGAATGAAACCGCAAGAAAAACAAGATATTATGGCTGCCTTTAAAAATGCAGAACTCGATTTGCTTGTGGCCACAACCGTAATCGAAGTGGGCGTGGATGTGCCGAATGCCAGTCTAATGATTATTGAAAATGCTGAGCGTTTGGGTTTATCACAACTTCATCAGCTGCGTGGACGAGTAGGGCGTGGCAGCACGGCTTCTTTTTGTGTCTTAATGTATAAACCGCCATTGGGTAAAGTGTCGCAAAAACGTTTACAGGTATTGCGTGATAACCAAGATGGCTTTGTGATTTCAGAGAAAGATTTAGAAATTCGCGGACCTGGTGAAGTGTTGGGCACTAAACAGACGGGTATTGCCGAATTTAAGGTAGCGAATTTAATGCGCGATCGTAAAATGATTTCAACCGTTCAACATTATGCTAAAGCATTAATAGTGAAATATCCGGATGTGGCAGAAAGTTTAATCCGTCGTTGGCTAAATAATCGAGAAATTTATTCGAATGCCTAAAGTGCGGTTATTTTTGAAAGAGTTTTATAAATGAATAAATCAACGGTACTTTTCTTTGATTCTGGAATGGGGGGCTTAAGCGTTTATCGGGAAGCGAAAAAGCTCATGCCAGATAACCATTATTTGTATTGCTTTGACAATGCAGGTTTTCCTTACTCAGAAAAATCAGAAGAAACAATTATTCAGCGAACATTGGATATCTGTAAACAGATTAATCAGGATTATCCACTTGATGCCATTGTGATTGCTTGCAATACTGCGAGTACGGTAGTGTTACCGCCTTTACGCGAGCAATTTTCTATCCCGATTGTAGGTACCGTGCCTGCTATTAAGCCAGCAGCAGAAATCTCACAAACGAAGCATATTGGGCTGTTGGCGACAAAGGGCACGGTTAAACGCCCTTATGTTAATGATCTTATCCATCAGTTTGCCTCCCATTGTATAGTTGAACGATTAGGCTCAACTAAACTGGTAGAAATTGCAGAGCATAAAATCCAAGGGAAATCGGTTGATTTGATTGCATTGAAAAATGAATTAAGTCCTTGGGGCTCAATAGAGAATTTAGATACGATTTGTTTAGGCTGTACTCATTTCCCTTTAATTAAAGATGAAATTCAAATTTGCTTACCTCAAGTGAAGAATTTTATGGACCCAGGATTCGCTATTGCCAAGCGGTTGCAGTTCTTACTTGATAAATTAGAAGTGCGGTCAAAATTAAAGGTGAAAAATCAGGTTTTTTGTACGCAAGATGTAGAGAATAAACACCAATTAGAACAAGCGTTGGCTCTTTGGGGATTTGATGGAATTACCGTTTTAAAATGATTTTTTCTCGTTGTGTTGCTGCGTTTGTAAGCAAATAGCAAAAAAATTTACATTTTTTTACAAAAAGATCTTGCAAAGGCATCTGAAATGCCTATAATACGCCCCACACAACGACGCGCTGTTGTGAAACATAAAAACATCCAGTGCGTCGTTCTTTTTTGCTCTTTAACAATATATCAGACAATCTGTGTGGGCACTTGTTGATTGAC
>CAUPWR010000003.1:0-166920 GCA_963515445.1 Parahaemophilus parainfluenzae
TGTCTGATATATTGTTAAAGAGCAAAAAATAACGACGCACTGGTTTTTCTTAAGATTCACAACAGCGCGTCGTTGTGTGGGGCGTATTATAGGACTTTCAGAATTCTTTGCAAGTGCTTTTTTATAAAAAAATTCAATTTTTTTACTGTCTGATGATTTAATCATCAAAGTGAATTGTCTTTGTTCAACATTCAAGGTAAATTACCCCAAAAAGAGTAAGCAATCTAATGAGGTCTTTATGAATTTTGAACAAATGATTGGTTTCGGTTTAGCCGGAAATTTTGCGGGACATTTAGAACAAGCCGGCGAGGCGGCTGATTTCACTCAAGTAAAAACAGAAAATGCCATTCAACCCAAAGCGATTTTCCCGTTTTATGTGCCAAGCGAAAAAGCCGGCTTTCTTTCTACCTTTCCTTTAAGTCACAATCAAATTAATTTTCCACAAGGTGCTGATAATCTGCAAATTGAGCCTGAAATTGCACTTATTTGTGATCTTATCTATAAAGAAAAGCAAGTTGAGAAAATTATTCCGCGCTATTTTGCAGCCTATAATGACTGCTCTATTCGTCGCCCTAATGCGAAAAAAATCTGTGAAAAGAAAAACTGGGGATCGGCAAGTAAAGGTATTTCATCAAAACTTATTCCTCTTTCTTCCTTTATTAAGGGAAGTGAAATCGATCAATATCGTATCGCTTGCTTTCATAAACGAAATGGCGAACTGAATACGTATGGTATTGACAGCCCCGCTATCGGTTATAGCTATTTCCACCAACAATTATTAGATTGGATCGTTGATAGAATGAATAATCAACCCGATGAGGGCCCGATGAATCATATTGCTTCTTTATTAAAGCAAGCAAACTATCCTGAGCAAGCGATTATTAGTATTGGCGCCACCCGTTATACCGAGTTCGGCGAAACGCATTTCTTGCAACCCAATGATCTTAGTATGGTTGTCGTGTATAACGGTGGAAAATATTCTGCTGAGGAAATTGAGAAAATGGCAAGAGATGAAAAATTTGCGGATGACATTTCAACGCTTATTCAGAAAGTGGTTTAGCATACATATAAAAAGTGCGGTTAATTTTGACCGCACTTTTTGTTTACTTCCTTCTTAAAGAAACTTCTCCAGCATTAAAATACTGCTCGCCTTCATCGGTTATGACTTTTAAATAACCACGTTTATCAATTCCCTGCTCTATACCTGAAATCGCGCCTTGCTCAGTAAAGACGTTCACTTTATCGCCAAAAAATTCATTATGGTTTATCCATTGTTGCATGAATTCCTCATCAATGCCCTTTTCTTCAAATTGAGCTAATCGAGAATAAATACGTTGAATCACTTTAATAAGGATCTTTTCACGATCTATACTTGGATTCTGTTCGGTTAGCTGAGCATACGGCTGACTAATTTCGGTTGATTGTGGTAATTTTACATTGATCCCAATACCAACCACTAAATTAAGCAACCCATTCTTATGATTAATGATTTCCACTAAAATGCCACCAAGCTTTCGCCCTGAAAGCAAAATATCATTTGGCCATTTCACTTTCGCATTTAACGCTTCTGCAATAGCTAAACCAATCACTAAACTTAATCCATCCAATGCTTTTTTAGGATTGATAGTCCAATAAAAACTGAAAATTAACTGTCCTGCAAACGGTGAAAGCCATTGGCGACCACGACGCCCACGCCCAGCTGTTTGATATTCAGCCAAACACAAATCACCTTTTTTTAATTGGTTAATTTGATTCGTTATAAATTCATTTGTTGAAGAAATGGTTCGATGATAATGCACGGAATAAGGAAAAAGTGCGGTCGAAATTGCTTGCGAATTTAACAAAGGCATTTCTGGCACAAGCTGATAAACCTCATTTTCTTCTTGAATATTCAATCCCACTTCGCTCAATAATGCCATTTCCTGCGCCAATTCATTTGACGTAATATTTAAAAACGACATCAAATCTGACCGCACTTTAGGTTGGCAATCCGATAAACACTCCAATAACGATGGCATATTTATTCCTTCTTATAAAAACCTTGGCAAATCTTACCATAAAAGCGAAAAAATTCATTTTCAAGCACATGAAAAATCTGTATAATCCCGCCGCAATATTTTTTAACACAATTCTTAACAGTGAGATATTGCCATGCTTAGAATCAAACAAGAAGCTCTGACTTTTGACGACGTTCTACTCGTCCCCGCTCATTCAACTGTTCTTCCGAACACAGCTAACCTCTCAACTCAACTCACCAAAGAAATTCGCTTAAATATTCCTATGCTTTCTGCTGCGATGGATACTGTCACAGAAACCAAATTAGCGATCTCTTTAGCACAAGAAGGTGGTATTGGGTTTATTCATAAAAACATGACGATCGAACGCCAAGCGGATCGTGTTCGTAAAGTGAAAAAATTCGAAAGTGGTATTGTTTCTGAACCTGTGACTGTTTCGCCAGATTTAACCCTTGCAGCACTTGCTGAAATGGTGAAGAAAAACGGCTTCGCAGGCTACCCTGTTGTAGACGGTGAAAACAACTTAATCGGTATCATCACTGGCCGTGACACGCGCTTCGTAAAAGATTTAAGTAAAACTGTTTCACAATTAATGACGAAAAAAGAAGACTTAGTCACTGTAAAAGAAGGTGCAAGCCGTGAAACAATTTTAGAATTAATGCATCAAAACCGCGTAGAGAAAGTACTTGTAGTAGATGATGCATTCAAATTAAAAGGCATGATCACCGTTAAAGACTTCCAAAAAGCGGAACAAAAACCGAATGCATGTAAAGATGAATTCGGTCGTTTACGTGTCGGTGCGGCTGTAGGTGCGGGTCCTGGTAACGAAGAACGTATTGATGCTTTAGTGAAAGCCGGCGTAGACGTATTGTTAATCGACTCTTCTCACGGTCACTCAGAAGGCGTATTACAACGTGTTCGTGAAACGCGTGCAAAATATCCAAACTTACCTATCGTTGCGGGTAACGTAGCGACTGCTGAAGGTGCTATCGCACTTGCTGACGCAGGTGCAAGCGCAGTGAAAGTAGGTATCGGGCCAGGTTCAATTTGTACCACTCGTATCGTGACCGGTGTAGGTGTTCCACAAATCACCGCTATCGCAGATGCTGCGGCGGCATTAAAAGATCGTGGTATTCCAGTTATCGCGGACGGTGGTATCCGTTTCTCTGGTGATATTGCAAAAGCTATCGCTGCAGGCGCAAGCTGTGTAATGGTTGGTTCTATGTTTGCGGGTACTGAAGAAGCACCGGGTGAAATCGAACTTTACCAAGGCCGTGCATTTAAATCTTACCGTGGTATGGGTTCATTAGGTGCCATGGCGAAAGGCTCATCAGACCGTTACTTCCAATCGGATAACGCTGCAGACAAACTAGTACCAGAAGGTATTGAAGGCCGTATTCCATATAAAGGTTACTTAAAAGAAATCATCCACCAACAAATGGGTGGCTTACGTTCTTGCATGGGCTTAACTGGCTGCGCAACCATCGAAGAATTACGCACGAAAGCAGAATTCGTTCGCATCAGTGGTGCAGGTATTAAAGAAAGCCATGTTCACGATGTAACTATCACTAAAGAAGCGCCAAACTATCGTATGGGCTAATCCGTAAGGTGGGCTTTAGTCCACCTTTTGTTGTTTTAAAGTGCGGTTGATTTTTGTAAAGTTTTGGAGAAAATTGACCGTCTACACTATTAATAATAAGAGCATTATAAATGACAAATATCCACAACCATAAAATCCTGATCCTCGACTTCGGTTCACAATATACTCAACTGATTGCACGTCGTGTGCGTGAAATCGGTGTGTACTGCGAACTTTGGGCGTGGGATGTGACTGAAGAACAAATCCGAGAATTTAATCCAGACGGTATCATTCTTTCTGGTGGTCCAGAAAGTACGACTGAAGAAAACAGTCCGCGTGCACCTGAATATGTATTTAATGCCGGCGTGCCTGTATTGGGTATTTGCTACGGCATGCAAACCATGGCAATGCAACTTGGTGGTTTAACTGAGACCTCTGAGCATCGTGAATTCGGCTATGCTTCTGTTTTAATGGATAATCCAACCGCACTTTTCGCTCATTTAAATGATGGCGATAGCAAATTGGATGTATGGATGAGTCATGGCGATAAAGTCACGCGCTTACCTGAAAACTTCCAAGTTACCGGTACGACTCCAACCTGCCCAATTGCAGCAATGTCTGACGAAAATCGTCGTTTCTACGGTGTACAATTCCACCCTGAAGTAACCCATACTAAAAAAGGTTTGGAATTATTGATGAATTTCGTGGTGAACATTTGTGGTTGCGAAACCAAATGGACAGCAGAAAACATTATCGAAGATGCCGTTGCTCGTATTAAAGAGCAAGTGGGCGATGATGAAGTGATTTTAGGTTTATCTGGTGGTGTGGACTCTTCTGTGGTTGCATTACTTTTACACCGTGCCATCGGCAAAAACTTACACTGCGTATTCGTGGATAACGGTTTACTCCGCTTACACGAAGGCGACCAAGTCATGGAAATGTTTGGCGATAAATTCGGCTTGAACATTACCCGTGTTGATGCTGAAAGCCGTTTCTTAGGTGAACTTGCTGGCGTATCTGATCCTGAAGCAAAACGTAAAATTATCGGTAAAGTGTTCGTCGATGTATTCGATGATGAATCGAAAAAACTGACTAATGTGAAATGGTTGGCACAAGGTACGATCTACCCTGATGTCATCGAATCTGCAGCAAGCAAAACCGGTAAAGCACATGTGATTAAATCACACCACAACGTAGGTGGCTTACCAGACTATATGAAGCTTGGCTTAGTAGAACCGCTACGTGAATTATTTAAAGATGAAGTACGTAAAATTGGTTTAGCATTAGGCTTACCAGCTGAAATGATCAACCGCCACCCGTTCCCTGGCCCAGGTTTAGGCGTGCGTGTATTAGGTGAAGTGAAAAAAGAATACTGCGATTTATTACGCCGTGCGGATGCGATCTTTATCGAAGAATTACGCAATAGCGGTTGGTATGAAAAAACCAGCCAAGCCTTCAGCGTATTCTTACCAGTGAAATCTGTAGGTGTAATGGGCGATGGTCGTAAATACGATTGGGTGATCTCGCTACGCGCGGTAGAAACCATCGATTTTATGACCGCACATTGGGCTCACTTGCCTTATGATTTATTAGGTAAAGTATCTAACCGTATCATCAACGAAGTAAACGGCATTTCCCGCGTGGTGTACGACATCAGCGGAAAACCCCCAGCAACTATCGAGTGGGAATAACCTAAATCAATTTAAAGGGCAAATTATTTTGCCCTTTTCTTCTTTTATAACAACAACTTTTCTCATCAAGATTCACTATGGATATCACTTTTTTACTCGGCACTAAAATTATTGAACTGACACTCATTGTACTTATTGGCTATGGGTTGGTTAAATCAAAATTATTAAAATCTGAAGATAGCAAACCGCTTTCTATTATTGGGCTTTATGTCATCAGCCCATCAGTGATGATTGAGGCATTTCAAATTGATTACACACCTGAAATCCTGCAAGGTTTACAGCTCTCACTGCTTATGGCGGTGTTTCTTCACATTATTTTGATTATCATTGGCAGTCTATTAAAACGCCTACTAAAACTTGATCCTATTGAGCACGCCACCTCCATTTATTCCAATTCTGGTAATTTAATTATTCCGATTGTGATGTCGCTATTTGGCAAAGAATGGGTCATTTACGCCAGTTGTTTTATTGTGATTCAAACCTTTCTATTTTGGACACATTGCCGCTTGATTATTGTAGGTAAAGGAAATTTATCGCTGAAGACAATTGCCAAAAATATCAATATTTGGTCAATTCTCGTTGGGGCATTTTTATTTGCTTTTCAAATTAAGTTGCCAAACATTATCAATGGCACACTCTCTTCTATCGGTTTGTTTATTGGTCCGAATGCGATGCTTGTTGCGGGTATGTTAATTGCCTCAATTCCGTTAAAAAGCATTGTATCGTCTAAGCGAATTTATTTAGTCACACTATTGCGCTTGTTGATTATTCCTATTTTATTATTGGTATTGATAAAGCTAATTGGCTTTGTACATTGGATTGAAAAAGGTGAGATTATCGTGTTGATTAGCTTTTTGGCTACCACTAGCCCTTCAGCTTCGACAGTGACACAAATGGCGGTAATTTATAACAACAATCCACAAAAAGCCAGCGCCATTTATGGGATAACGACGCTGCTTTGTATGTTTACTATGCCACTGGTGATTGCGTTATATCAAATGTGGGGGTAAATAGAAGAAAAGTGCGGTCTATTATTTCAGCACTTTTGACGCTGGTTGCTCTTTCTTCAAACGATAAAGTTGGTATAAATTAACGAAAACTAAGAATGCGTTTAGAACTGCTACAGGATAAGCACCTTTCATCAAACCATAAACCACAAAGAGTACTGCCCCAATGGTATTGACAACTCTTAAGTGAATAATGGATTTGAATAAAAAAGAGGCGGCTACAAAGAATGTTGCCATATAACCTAGTAATTCAATGAAATCAAATTCCATAAATCTCTCCGTCAACAATGATTGAAGCGGCATCATAAAAGATTTTGGAATTCAGGGAAAGAGGCGAAATAAAAGCAACCGATTGCAATATCAAGAAATTTTTATTTCGCTCAACATTCGCTTAGATAAAGACTTTTTGCACTAAAAACATATAAAAAATTGTGCCTGCCGAGATGGAAAGAAACATATTCTTTTTCCAAAAATGCAATCCCAACACTAAAGCACCTGCAATAAAATCAGGCAAGCCATGATACCCACTCAGCACGTCCACATTTTTATAGCAATACACCACTAGCATCCCAAACATCGCTGCGGGTAATACTTTGCCGAGGTAACGGATATACTCTGGAATCGGACGATTTGCGGGAAAGATCCAGAAAGGTAATAATCGAGTAAATTGCACGCACAAAATACAAATCACAATGGTGATAATTTGCTCCATCAATGTCATTTCAGTGCCTCCAATTTAGATGAAAGTTTAGGACGTCGTACCGTTAATAGAATCCAGATACTGATTAGCGTTGGCACTAAAAAATGTTCTTTCCCAACAATTAACAGTGATACAAAAGCTACGCCTAAACCTAATAATGAGCTTTCATGAGATTTTTCTTTTAGCCAGTTTTCAGCAAAGATTACGAGGAAAAGTGCGGTCATCCCAAACTCTACCCCCTTTAAATCAAAAGGAATGATTGAACCAAATAGGTTACCTAATCCTGCTCCTACAACCCAATAAAGATGGAGATAAAAACTGACAAAGAACATGTACCAGCCTTTATCTAAATGAGCGGGGATTTTTGCCATATAGTTCAGGGAAAAACTTTCATCTACTAAAGTACTAATTAAATACCAACGTTTTTTCCCAATTTGAGCACCATATTTTTCTAACATGGAAATGGCATAAAAAATCTGACGACCACTTACCATCAGCGTAACTAATGCGACACTTAAAGGCGAAAAAGGCATGACTAATGCTGCAGCAGCAATAAATTCAACGGAGCCCGCATAAATGAGTGCAGCCATTGCAACGGGGAACCAAACACCGAATCCAAGTGCTTTCATGTAAATGCCGTATGCAATGCCTAAAAATAAAAAGCCGGCAAGCATTGGCATGCTGTAAGGAAATGCCGCTTTTGCCGCGGCTTTGATGGGATTTTCTGTCACTACTTCTGACATATTGACCTACTACAACTCTAAGACAGACAAACCAGGTAAGGTCGAAAAACTTTGTGCTTTTACTGTTTGATGGAAATCTTCGATATAAGCTAAATTGGCATCTTCTTTACGAATGGCCGCATAAAGGTTACTGTACAACCCTTCTTCTGTAATTTTGCGTGCCACTACATACCCTTTTTCTAGATAAGGCAATGCCGCCCAATAAGGCACGGTAGCAATACCCCGACGACTCGCCACTAACTGGATCAAGGCGATCGTTAGCTCTGTCGTACGACGTGGCGGATTAATACCTTTCGGTTTCAACACTTGACGATATAAGTCTAACATATCATCAGGCACGGGATAGGTTACCCAAGTTTCCTCAGCAAAATCTTCTGCCTGCCAAACGTCTTTATTGGCTAATGGATGATCTTTAGAACAGATTCCCACCATTTCATAAGAAAATAGCGGTTTAAACAGAACATCATCATTTTGCTCAACGTCTGACACTATCGCCCAATCTGCACGATGAGACAATAACAATCCTACAGGATCAGTATGGAAACCTGAGACGATATCCAATTCCACTAGACTCCAATGCTGACGAAACTCATCCATCGCTGGCATTAACCAGTCGAAACAGGTATGACACTCTACTGCAATTCTTAACTGCCCTGCATCACCGTGTTTTACGCGTGCAAGCTCACGTTCTGCATCAACCACTTTTGGAAGAATTTCATTGGCAAGACGAATCAAACGATCGCCTGCTGCAGTAAAACGCAATGGATTACTTTTACGCTCAAAAAGAGGTAAACCGAATTGCTCTTCCATTAATTTAATTTGATGAGAGAGTGCCGATTGTGTTAAATAAACACGTTTTGCCGCCATCGAGACGCTGCCCGTTTCCTTTAAAGCAAGCAAGGTTCTTAGGTGACGAAGTTCAAGAAATGTGGGTTTCATTAGAATAATTCATAAAGTTATAGCATTAGATGAGTAACATGATAACGCAAATTAAATTTGTCGAAAAGAAAGCGCGGTCAAAAACGTTGATATTTTGACCGCACTTAAGAGGGTTATTTATCTAATTGAACAGGGAAAAATAAGCTTAATGGACGTTTTCTCACAATTTGACAAACTTCATGCCAAATTGCCCACCAGCTGTCAATTTCCGTATTTAAAGAGCGCAGTGCGACCCAAAGTGTCAATGAAAAACTGACCATTAAATTAACTAAACCAATCAGCAACACAAAAGCAATGCATTGTAAAAAGAATGGATAGGCAAATTGTCCACTGACTGCACTATATCCTAAATTCGCTGATGAAAATGCAACATGACGAATATCTAACGGGAGATGAGTTAAATATCCCACTAAACCGGTAAGCCCAAGTAACATACCAAAACAGAAGTTACCAATAAGCGAACCATAATTCTCATGCATATAATTAGCAAATTTAACGCGAGACTTCTCAGACATCAATTTTTTTAATAACGGATGTTGTGCTAAACGCATGCGCATATTCAAATAATTGCTACGATTATCAAAATAGCCAGAAATAATTCCGGAGCAGAATAACCATACACCTGCAATAGCTGCGAACCATAAAGAACCATCTAAAGGATCAATACGGTGTAATTGATAGGCTATTTTCTCTGAATTCATCAATGGCTCACCTGTTTGATGTTGATAAACAAAAGCAATTAATGCCGCTAATCCCATAGCAACTACTACATTGCCTAAAACGGCCACGCTTTGGGAACGAAATACATCCACTAATAACTGGGCTAATTTCATATTTAATGTTTTGCCTTGTGGATTTTTCTCTACTGCCTCAGCAAAACGAGCAGCTGTCATGGCTGGCTGTTTGGTTGCAACCGTGAAATGCAACATAAAGATCACCATAAAACCGAAGCCGTAATTTAAACCTTCGGCAAGACCTTTCCAGACTTTATCATCAATAATGCTGCCTAAATAGGTTTTAAATAACGCCATTAGTGCAATCAATACACCACCACCTGCCGCAGAGTAAAACATTGCCCAATACTCTTTTTTATCTCGCGTAATGTAATGCTCACCGTGGTCCCCAGCATTCTGCGTAACACTACGAGCAATTAATCCTGAGCTTTGTTTCCATAATCGGGAAATACTATGACGTTCCGCTGCCGCACGGGCAAAACAACCGGTTAATAACAATATTCGGCGTGGTAAATAGCGATTTGAAACAAAAATTGCCATCAACGTTTTTAATCGTTCTAAAGTCTGGGAAAGACGTTCTAATAAATACGCTGTATTTAAGGAAGACCCCACTACTGCTCCACGTTTCTGTAAGCCAATAATCAATGCCTTACATTGATCAAACATTACCTGTAAATGGCTATCATCAAAATCTATTGACTGGCGACGCGCCGCTACCCAATCAACCACCTCATGGTGTAAAGCAACAAAAGGTGAATCAGCATTTAACAGAGAGGGTTCCATTCGCATCAGTTCAGGATCCATATCTTCAGCTGCAATCCAAATTGAAAGCATCTCTATGGCAAATAGCCCTTCACTTTCAATATGATTTTTTAAACGTTCCCGATCTTTTTGTTCTGTATAACGGGTTAAAACGCCAAATACGCCTCGCCACGTTTTTAATGGGACGGCATCAATCCAGCGTGCATCATTTTTATCGCTAAACAATAAATAAAAAATATCACGTAAATCATTAATATCTTTAAAAGAGGGGTTAAAACGCTCATAAATACGCGTTTTCATTTCTTGCCCAAAACCGCCACGCGTAAGAATACCACTACTAATAAACAACGGGTAAAGGCGTAAACCACATAACCAACCACATAATAATTTCGAAACAGAACAGCCTAATTCTTTATCTTTCTTTAAGATAAACTTAAATAAATGTAAGGTTGGAGAAATTTTTTCTGTAGGGCTATTACGTAATAATTGGCACAGCCCTTCCACAAGACCAAAGGCATCGTTTTCCGCCACTTTGTTTCGCAAAAATTGCGGTAAGGTATCGGTTTTAATCATGAGCTTTCCCCCATATCGTTTATATTCAAAAGCGAGACATTATACAGCTCTGTTGGATAAAGTAAAAATGAAAGGAAAAGCGCGGTCAATTTTGAAAGGGTTTTAAAAGAAAAGGCGTATGTTTCCATACGCCTTTAGATTGATATTATTTCTCTTTCTTCAGCAAGAAAATGCCTTGTTCAGAGAAATTCACATAAGCTTGTTTCAGATTAGCATTGAAGTCTTCAGGTTTAGTATTAATGAGCAATTCTTTGCCTGCCCAAATTGCCACCACTTCCCAGTGATTACCCATATAGACTGCACTCTTGATTTCACATTGTTGTGCTGCCTCGCCTTCTGCTTTTAAGTAAATTGCTTCAGGACGTACGCCTACTAAGCATTCACCATCTGGTAAATTGAATTGTGCCGCATTGCTTAATGGTAATTTGTAGCCATTCACGTCAATGGTGTTATTTTCCAATTTACCTTCAAAGATGCTCGATTCCCCCATGAAGTTTGCAAGGAATAAAGAGTTTGGACGCAAATAAAGCTCTTTTGCCGGTGCTTTTTGCATGATTTTACCTTTATTCATGACGATAACTTCATCGGATACCGCAAATGCTTCGGTTTGGTCGTGAGTCACATAAAGCGAGGTAATACCTAAACTTTGTTGTAATTCACGGATTTTTTCACGCATAGAACGACGTAAGTTTGCATCTAAGTTACTTAATGGTTCATCAAAAAGTAATACTTTTGGTTTTAACACTAACGCACGTGCTAATGCCACACGTTGTTGTTGACCACCTGAAATCTGATCCACAAAACGATCTTCAAAACCTGCTAAATCAACTAACTCTAAGGCTTCTTTTACACGTTTAGCGCGTTCTTCTTTTCCCACACCTTGCATACGTAAACCATATCCCACGTTATCGCCAATGCTCATATGTGGGAACAAAGCGTAAGATTGGAATACGATACAAATATCACGATTTTGAATAGATGATTTGGTTACATCTTCACCATCAATAAAAATTTGACCTGAAGTTGGATTTTCTAAGCCTGCCACCAAACGTAACACCGTGGTTTTACCGCAACCAGATGGACCTAATAAGGTCACCATAGTGCCACGTTTAATGGTTAAATCTAAATTATCAATGACTGTGGATTTACCAAAAGATTTAGTGATATTTTTTAATACTAAGAAATCATTATTACTCATAATATTTACCTACAACTTAACGAGTTAATTCATTTTTTTCGCTTTAGAACGGGAAATTCGGGTATCACCCACAATCCAGTCAAAGAATAAAATAATGGCCATCATCACGATGATTAAAATCGAACCGTATGCGATAGCAACACCATATTCACCATCTTCTACACGGTTTAAAATATAGGCTGTTGCTACGCGTGTATCAGCAGTAACTAAGAAGATGATCGCACTCACGGTAGTCATCGCACGAACGAAGCTGGTGACCAATGCAGAAAGTAACGCTGGTTTTAATAATGGTAAAACGATAAACCACAAGGTTTTCCATGAGCTACCTTTTAAAGAAAGAGACGCTTCATCAAGTGATTTATCTAATTGACCAAGACCTGCAATCGCTGCACGCATACCGATTGGTAAATCACGCATGACCATTGAGATGATCACGATAATGCTGGTACCCGTAATATAAAGTGGCGCATTGTTAAAGGCTAAAATATAAGACACCCCTGCAACGGTTCCTGGTACCGCGAAGCAAAGCATGGTTAAGAATTCAAGAGATTTTTTACCTTGGAAATCTTTACGCACCACAATATACGCAATTAATAAACCGAAAAGTGCGGTCAATGGTGCGGCAATTCCTGCGTAAATTAAGGTATTAATCAATGATGGCCATGCCCCATCGCTTAAGCCTTGCCCGAATAACATTGCATAGTTTTTCAAGGTTAAGGTGTAATCTACGCCCCAGTTTACGGTGAAACTACCGTAGAAAATACTGCCGTATAACGCTAAGTTAAAGAGTACCCAGAAACCAAGCATACCGATGATGGTATATTTTAAGCCGGTTGGTAAATCTTGCACGTCACCACGATAGGATTTACCCGAAACGGTCACATAAGAGCGGTTACCAATCCAAATATATTGGATGATAAATACGGCTAATGAGAAGATTAAAAGCATCGAACCTAAAGTACTTGCTGAAGCATAATCTAATTGTGAGCCTGCGATATAGAAGTAGATTTGTGTTGCAATTACGTCAAAGCTACCGCCCAGTACTAATGGGTTACTAAAGTCGGCTAAGGATTGGATAAACACGATTAAGAATGAGTTTGCCAATGCCGGACGCAATAATGGGAAAATGATATTGAAGAATGTTTGGTAACGATTTGCACGTAAGGTGTAAGACGCTTCTTCAATTGACGGGTGAACCGATTTTAATGCCCCATCTAAAATCATGAATGAAATCGGTGCAAAAGCCAGAATCTGTGCAATGGCAATCCCGTTGAAACCGTATAACCAGTTATGGTTCTCAAATCCAAATGTTGTGGATAAGAACTCTGTCACATAACCAGAACGGCCAAGCATTAATGTTACCCCTAAGCCCACAACGAATGGCGGTGTGACGATTGGTAAAATAGAGAAAATTTTACCAATAAATGCTGTTCTACGAGCAATACGGGTAGTATAAAGTGCAAATGCCAAACCGAAAATCGTTGATACGATACCTACAAAGCCAGATAAGAATAACGAGTTACTAATAACACGTACAATATAGCTTTGAGTCAAAATTCGCATCACTTGTTGTGGTGCAAAAGTATCACCGTCATAGAACATGGAGACAAAGATCGCCAATGTCGGGTAAACGATGAAGAAGAAAATTAATAAGATAATGCAAAGTAAAGAAGCGATAATAAATTTATCCCCTTGCATCACTTTCAATTTAGCGAAAGAAAACGTCGCCAATGCGGTTAAACTCGCGATTAATACAATCACTGAATAACCCATGCTGACTTTACAAATTGTTGCACTGACAAAGATAAATAATGTCGCTGCTGCAATAAGATACAGCTCTGCTTTCGCTTGTGTATCCTTCGGTAATTTAAGAAGCGGCATCAATCCGTATAAAATAACCGGTAAAAACCATAATGCCGTAATATTTAATGAAGACCACCCCATTGCACCTAGGTATTCATCGCTTGTGCTTTCAAACAAGCCATAATCTAAAGCATGGGAAGGCAGAAGAAGAAATGCAATCACTGCAAGAATTATCCAAAAGTTCGCTGATTGGATAATAGGAAGTTTATTTGCGTTCATACAACCTCGCATAAAAGAAAAAAAGCGAAATAATATAATAGCTATTATTTCGCTATGTATACATCATTATTTTGCTAATTTAACATCATCAACCCATTTTGTGATCAAACGTTTACGTAAATCACTTGAGCCGTATTTGTCAAAATCATAATTAATTAAATTGATGGATTTAAAGTCGAGCGCATAAGGCGATTGCTCAGCAGTGCTATTGGTTAAAATAGAATAGGCTTCACCTTTTTTCCAGGTTAGCTCTTGCGCTTCTTTTGATAACGCCCAATCCACAAATAATTTCGCATTTTCAAGGTTTCTTGCACCTTTAATAATGCTCACGCCACCAATTTCATAGCCTGTACCTTCGCAAGGTACAACTAATTCTACTGGTGCGCCTTTGGCTTTCTCTAAAGAGTATTCATGTAAAAAACCAATCCCAATTGCCGTTTCACCACGCGCCGTATTGCGGGTTGCTGTGTTACCGGATTTGGTATATTGAGAAACATTTTTATTGAGTTCTTTGAGATATTTGAATGCTTCATCTTCACCCCAAAGTTGGATATAGGTCGCTAATTGTGTATAACCTGTTCCAGAACTTTGTGGATCGGCTGCTTGGATCTCATTACGATACGCTGGATCGACTAGATCTTTCCAACATTTTGGTGTCGGTAAATTAAGCTTTTTCAAACGTTCTGGGTTAATCCCAAAGCCTAATACACCGAGATAAATCGCGGAAGAATAGTTGCCTTTAATTTTAGCAGGGTCTCTAAACTGTTCAGGAATTTGTGCGAGATTTGGTGACTTATACGCTTCAAGTAAGCCCATTTCACCCGCTTGAGAATGAGGATCAAGCGTACCGCCATACCAGACATCCCCTTGTGGGTTATCTTTTTCTGCATCAATTTTCGCTAAAATTGTGCCTGTACCACCACGGATAAAACTGGTTTTGATACCATATTTTTTCTCAAAAGCCATAGTTTCTTGCTCACACATCGTATTTTGTGCACTACAATAAACCACTAAACGACCTTCTGCAGCAGATGCGTGAGAGCTTAGCAACACGCCACCAAATACAACACCAGAAAGTGCTAAAGCAACGTTAGACATTTTCATTGGTCCACTCCTGTGTTTATAAAATAAGATGAGCTAATACGCTCATCGTAGAAACCCACGTAAAAACCTAACTAGTGGGGCTAAAATGGCAAAAGTGCGGTCAAAAAATCTCATGTTTTTCAACCGCACTTTAAACATTATTTCGCTAATTTAACGTCTTGAACCCATTTTTCAATTAAGGCTTTGCGTTGTTCAGTTGCACCGTATTTTTCAAAGTCATAATTGATCAGGTTAAGTTTGTTTGGATCAAACGCTGTTGGCGATTGTTCCGCTGTGGTGTTGGTTAAGATTTGTAAAGAGTCACCTTGTTTCCACGCTAACTCTTGGCCTTCTTTAGATAATGCCCAATCCACAAATAATTTTGCGTTATCGATGTTACGCGCACCTTTTAAGATACTTACGCCACCTAACTCGTAACCAGTACCTTCACAAGGCACCACTAATTCCAACGGCGCACCTTGACGTTTTTCAAGTGCATAATCGTGTAAGAAACCGATACCTACCGCAGTTTCACCACGTGCCGCATTACGAGATGGGGTTACACCTGATTTGGTGTATTGCGATACGTTTGGATGTAATGCTTTTAAGAAATCAAAGGCTTTTTCTTCGCCCCAAAGTTGAACGAAAGTAGCTAACGCAGTGTATGCTGTACCAGCACTTTGTGGGTCAGCAATTTGCACTTCGCCTTTTAAGCGAGGATCAGTTAAATCTTTCCAGCATTTTGGTACTTCTTTAATACCTAATTTTGCTAAACGCTCGGTATTCACACCAAAACCTAAGATACCCATGTAAATAGCGGATACATAATGTCCTTTGGTTTTAGCTGGATCACGGAAACGTTCAACAATTTCATCAATGTGTTTAGATTTATAAGGTTCGATTAAACCCAACTCTGCCGCTTGTGCTTGAGGGTCGAATGTACCACCAAACCAAACGTCTGCTTGTGGGTTATTTTTTTCCGCTTCAACTTTTGCAAACGTACTGCCTGAACCGTTGCGAATGAATGAAGTTTTCACATCATATTTTTCGCCAAACGCTTTGGTTGTCGTTTCACAAAGAATGTTAGTCGCACTACAGTACACCACTAAACGCCCTTGAGCATTAACAGCTGATGATGTCATGAAGCCTGCAGCTAAAAGTGCGGTTGAAATGGAGAGAGAAATTTTATTCATTTTCATCGTACACTCCTCATAAATAACACTGATGAAATAATAAAAACGAACACATCGTAAGCGAAAACGAAAAAAAATTCCGTGAACTACTTCACAAATTTAAAAAATTTAAATAAAAAAGAAAGATGAATTTAAACTGATTTTTCTTTATAATCCTTGTAATTTTTACCTTCCGTTTTTGAGGACGTTCTATGTCAGACTCATCTTGTATTATCATCGCTATCACGGGGGCATCCGCTTCAGGCAAAAGCTCCATTGCTTCCACCGTTCATAAAGAACTTTGTAACGACTTAGGTTGTGAAGAAATCGGCATTATTGCTGAAGACAGCTACTATAAAGATCAAAGCCATTTAGAGATGAGTGAGCGAGTAAAAACCAACTATGACCACCCGAGTTCAATGGACAGAGATTTACTCATTCAACACTTAAAAGACTTAAAAAACGGAACTGCCGTAGATATTCCAGTCTACAGTTATGTTGAGCACACCAGAACAGGTGAAACCAAACACTTTACGCCAAAGAAAATTGTTATTTTGGAAGGGATCTTATTACTTACAGATGAACGAGTTCGCCAATTAGCCGATATTTCTGTCTTTGTGGATACACCATTAGATATTTGTTTTATCCGCCGTTTACAACGTGATATGGAAGAACGTGGTCGTTCATTACAATCTGTCATTGACCAATATCGTGCAACTGTTCGTCCAATGTTCTTGCAATTTATTGAGCCATCAAAACAATATGCGGATATTGTGATACCTCGCGGTGGTAAAAACCGTATTGCGATTAATATGTTAAAAGCTCAAATTCTTCATTTGTTAAACCAAAAATAGGAAAAATCATGCGTCTTTGCGATACCGATATCGAACGCTATCTAGATGATGGCATTATTTCTTTAACGCCTCGTCCTGAAAATGATAAAATCAATGGGGCAACCATTGATGTGCGTTTAGGCAATTCATTTCGCGTATTTCGTGAACATTCCGCGCCTTATATTGATTTAAGTGGCCCGAAAGAAGAAGTCTCTGCTCAACTTGAATCGGTGATGAGTGATGAGATCATTATCGGTGATGATGAAGCCTTCTTCTTACATCCGGGTATGTTGGCGTTAGCCACCACATTAGAGTCTGTGAAACTCCCTGCTAATATTATCGGCTGGTTGGATGGTCGTTCTTCACTTGCTCGTTTAGGCTTAATGGTCCATGTTACTGCTCATCGTATTGATCCAGGTTGGGAAGGTAAAATTGTGTTGGAGTTCTACAACTCCGGCAAATTACCTTTAGCATTGCGTCCAAATATGGTGATTGGTGCATTGAGTTTCGAAGTGTTAAGTGGCCCGGCAGCTCGTCCTTACATCAGCCGTAAAGATGCCAAATATAAACATCAGCAAAATGCGGTAGCGAGCCGAATCAATGAGGATTAATCAATGAAAAAGATCGCAATTAGCCTTTTGATCGTGCTGTTTGCGATCTTCACTTTTTTTTATGTTCAACTTCAACAAGCTAAGAGTCTTTTGACCGAACAACTGACGAAACGAGATATTCAACTTGAAACGGTAAGTATTAGCCTCTTTCCACAGCCTGTTATTTCCTTAGAAAAGGTTAAATATCACGCTATTTCTGCACAAAAAATTGAAGGAAAATTACCTTTTATTTCACTCGTTTTTGGGAATCCAACGATTGACGAAATTCAAATTCAGCAAGCTCGCTTTACTGAAAATGCATTGAATTCAGCCAATATCCGCATGGCATTTTCAGATTTTGCACTCAAACAATTTTTAAAAAAAGATCTTACTTTTAATGGTAGCAACCATATTTGGGTGAACCTTGAAAAACCTATTTATGGCAACACCGCAACCTTTGATTTTCTTTTTAACAAAGGAAATATCGCCCTTCGTCAGGAAGGTGAATCACTTATTCAATTTGATGATGTGCAATTCAATCAGCAAAAATTAGGCTATATTGAAATTCATGCTGATTTAACGAAACCACAGAAACTTGCCATTGGTTACATTCGACCGACATGCACCACGAATTGTCTTGCCGTACTCAAATTTAGTAGCTATCTGCAAAAAAGTGCGGTCAATTTTTCTGGTAAAAATTTTCCGTTAACACAGTTGTTAGCGTTACTTAATTTTCCTCAAACCATGACGGGCACAAGTGATTTTAATGTTCAATTAGCTTTTGCAAATTCAGAATTAGCTCAAGGGAAATTTGATTTTAATGCACGTGATGGTGAACTTTTAGGACTTAATCTACTAGATATGGCAGCGCAGTATTTACCAATTAATTACAACAGCGATTTAACCGCAAGTAGAAATATGAACACGCCTTATGAGCGTTTTGAATCAAGTCTTTCATTCGAAAATCATTTACTCAAAGTCGATAAAATAAACTTAAAAACAACCGCACTTTTAGCGGATGGTTCTGGAGCCATTGATTTAGATAATGTACAATGTGATGTCAATTTAACCTTAAGATCCACTAACGAAAAATACAAAAAGCTGGCATTGCCTATTCGCTTTTTCGATAGTTGCTACTCACCACAGTATAAGGTGAATATTGACCAAAACTTTCGTCATCAATTGAAAGAATTAATTAAAGAGAAATTAAAATAATGTCATTTTATCTGAAAGCTGAAAGAACCCAATATTGGCGCGTAGTCATCATGGCTTGCGCCGCTTTTATTTTTAACACCACGGAATTTGTGCCAGTTGCGTTACTCACTGACATCGGACAAAGTTTTGATATGCAAAGCTCCGATGTGGGTTTAATGATGACCGTTTATGCTTGGACGGTTATGATTATGTCTTTACCCGCCATGCTCGCGACAGGCGATATGGAACGTAAAGGCTTATTGCTGAAACTTTTCGTTATTTTTATCATCGGCCATATTATCTCGGTCATTGCGTGGAACTATTGGATTCTTCTCATTGCTCGTATGTGTATTGCGGTAGCGCATTCACTCTTCTGGGCAATTACCGCATCATTAGTGATGCGTGTGGCACCGAAGAATAAGAAAACACAAGCCATTGGTATGCTCGCTATCGGGACATCACTTGCGACTATTTTAGGCTTACCATTAGGCCGTTTAGTCGGTCAATTAGTTGGCTGGCGTATTACTTTTGCAATCATTGCCGCATTAGCTTTGGTTGTGATGGTATTCATTATGCGTTTATTGCCAAATCTACCAAGTAAAAATGCAGGCTCGTTATCTAGTCTGCCAATTTTGGCAAAACGTCCATTATTAATTGGACTTTATGCTACAACGGTAATCATTGTTTCTGCACACTTCACCGCTTATACCTACATTGAACCCTTTATGGTTCAAATCGGCGAGCTCGATCCAAATCTTGCGACAATAATTTTGTTGGTATTTGGGGTTTCTGGCATTACCGCAAGTGTGATCTTTAACCGCTTATACCGTTTTGGTCCAACCCAATTTATCAGTACGGCAATGATTTTATTGGCAGTCTCTTTAGCCTTTATGCTTGTTTCTGCAAGTTATACCGCCACCATGTTTACCCTTGCTTTTATTTGGGGTATTGGCATCTCTTGTATTGGACTGGCATTACAAATGCGCGTACTACAACTTGCTCCTGATGCAACGGACGTAGCAAGTGCCATTTATTCCGGTATTTTCAATGCGGGTATCGGTGCAGGTGCACTGTTTGGTAACCAAATCGCTCGTCATGTTGGTCTTGAATATATTGGCTTTACGGGGGCCGCATTAGCAATGATTGCACTCGGCATCTTTGTCTTCTTCAATTTCCGCTATCGCGCTCAAAACGTCTAAAAAAATGACCGCACTTACTCAATAAGTGCGGTCATTTTCTTTTCTCTTTCTAATCGAGATGGAAACAAGCAATGAGCTTACCATCAGGATATTTTTCCAATTTAGGTTGTTCGTTTCGACATTTATCTGTTGCTTTCCAACAACGCGGATTAAATGCACAACCCTTTGGAGGATTAATCGGACTTGGTAATTCTCCGGTTAATTTAATCCGTTGACGACGTAATTCAGGTGACAATCTTGGTGTTGCCGAAAGTAAAGCTTGCGTATAAGGATGCTGAGGATTATTAAAGATCTGCGCTTTTGTGCCCATTTCGACACAACGACCTAAATACATCACCATCACTTCATCAGCAATATGCTCAACCACCGAAAGATCATGGGAAATAAAGACATAAGATAAACCTAGCTCAGCTTGCAAATCCATCATCAAATTCAGCACTTGCGCACGAACAGATACGTCTAATGCAGAAACTGGTTCATCTGCTACAACCACATCAGGATCGAGCATTAAACCACGAGCAATCGCGATACGCTGACGTTGACCGCCCGAAAACATATGTGGATAACGATCATAAAACTCTGCACGTAATCCTACTTTCGCCATCATGGACAATACTTTTTCTTTACGTTCTTTTGCCGATAGATTGGTATTAATCACTAAGGGCTCTTCCAAAATTGTGCCGATTTTCTTACGCGGATTTAGTGATGCATAAGGGTTTTGAAACACGATTTGGATTTTCTGACGGCGCAATGCTTTCGTTTCGTGATCATTCTCTAAGAAATTTTGCCCGTTATAATACAACTCACCTTCTGTCGGTTCTTCTATCATCGTCAAAAGACGACCAAGAGTCGATTTACCACAACCAGACTCCCCTACCACGGCAAGGGTTTTGCCACGCTCTAAGGAAAAAGACACACCATCTAATGCTTTCACTTGCTGTGTTTTAGCAAACATCCCTTTTTTTACAGGATAATATTTTTTCAGCCCAATAGCATTGAGCAATGGTGCATTTTCTTGTGCGACATCAGACATTGCTAGGTTCTCCTTGGGCATTTAATGGGGTGTGACATTTAACTTGTCGATTTCCTACTTGGCGTAATTCAGGTTCCACATTTCGACAAAGATCAGTCGCATACGGACAGCGTGGATTTAACAAACAGCCTTGTGGACGATCGTATTTACCTGGCACCACACCGGGTAAAGATTGCAAACGAGATTTACCTTCTGCAAACTCTGGTAAAGAACGTAATAACGCTTGAGTGTAAGGATGTTTCGGCTCACGGAAAATATCTTCTGCTCGTCCTTCTTCCACTACTTGTCCCGCATACATCACAATAATACGATGCGCCGCCTCTGCAACTAACGCAAGATCGTGCGTAATCAGAATCAACGACATACATTCTTTTTGCTGTAACTCAAGCAACAAATCTACAATTTGAGCTTGAATGGTCACATCCAGTGCGGTGGTTGGTTCATCTGCAATGAGCAATCTCGGTTTACAAGCAATCGCCATAGCAATCATAACGCGTTGGCTCATCCCGCCAGAAAGCTGATGCGGATAAACATCAATACGTGATTCAGGATCAGGAATACCGACTAAACGTAATAGCTCTAAGGTGCGCTCACGGCGTTCTTTTTTGCTGCCGCCTTGATGCGCTTTAATGGCTTCCATAATTTGGAAACCCACCGTATAGGCCGGATTTAAGCTTGTCATCGGGTCTTGGAAGATCATGGCAATATCTGCGCCAACTAATTCCCGCTTTTCTTTTGGCGGTAATCTTAAGAGATCTTTACCTTCAAATTCTAGCCCTTTCGCTGAAACACGCCCAGGAAAATCAATTAAGCCCATCACAGCAAGGGAACTTACTGATTTCCCTGAACCTGACTCGCCGACAATACCTAATACTTCGCCTTGATTGACTTGGTAGCTTATATGATCCACCGCTTTAAAAGGTGCTTTTTCATCCCCAAAGTGAACAGAAAGTTCTTTTACATCTAATAATGCCATTCTGCCCCCTATTGTTTTAATTTTGGATCGAGCGCATCACGCAACCCGTCGCCCATTAAGTTAAATGCTAAAACAAGCGATAAAATCACTAAACCTGGAATAGTAACCAACCAGTTTGCAGCCTGCATAAAGCTACGTGATTCAGATAACATAGTACCCAATTCTGGTGTTGGTGGTTTTGCGCCGATACCTAAGAAACCTAAAGTCGCTAATTCTAAAATCGCATTAGAAATCCCCATCGTCATTTGTACGATGAGAGGCGCAAGGCAATTCGGTAAAATCACAATAAACATTAAACGTAATACGCTTGCTCCCGCTACGCGAGAAGAGGTGACATAATCTCTGTTTTTCTCGTTTAATACTGCCGCACGTGTTAAGCGCACATAACTTGGAATGGATACCACGGCAATCGCCAACGTCGCATTCGTTAAAGAAGGCTCTAAAATTGACACCACCACAATGGTTAAAAGCAAGTTTGGGATAGCCAACATAATGTCAATAAAACGAACAATTAATGTGTCTAATGCCCCGCCATAATAGCCGGCTAGCAAACCAAGACTCGTCCCTAAAATGCAAGATAAAATCACAATAATAAAACCCGCAAAAACAGAAATGCGTGTACCATAAATAATACGAGAAAGAATATCTCGACCAATGTCATCTGTACCCAGTAAATAAGCTGAGTTGCCGCCTTCATACCAAGCTGGTGGTAACAATAAAGCCGAACGATTTTGTTCGATAGGATCAAAAGGTGCTATCCAAGGGGCAAAAATACTGATTAATGCCACAGCAAGGATAAAAGTGAGCCCAATCACCGCCCCTTTATTTTGTTTGAAATAAAACCAAAACTCCTGCAACGGTGTGCGCGGTGCGAAGGTTTCAATAGGTAAAGTTTGTTCCGTCATTAATAAGGCTCCTTATTGATGGCGAATACGTGGGTTTACCACGCCATAAAGTAAATCGATCGTCAAATTCACCACAATAATAATTGTAGCAATAATCAACACGGCGCCTTGTAAGACGGGATAATCGCGATTGGTAATAGCATCAATAATCCATTTACCAATGCCCGGCCATGAGAAAATTGTTTCGGTTAAAACTGCACCGGATAATAACTGCCCTACAATCAAGCCCACGACTGTCACAACAGGGATGAGCGCATTGCGCAATGCGTGAAAAATTACAATTCGGGTATAGCTTAAGCCTTTAGCTTTTGCGGTACGAATATAATCTTCCCCTAATACTTCCAACATTGAGGAGCGAGTCATTCGGGTAATCACCGCAAGTGGAATGGTACCTAGCACAACAGCAGGGAGAATCAATGACTTAACTGCATTTTCAAAAGCACCTGGTACACCTGAAAGCCAAGTATCGATTAACATAAAACCGGTTGGTGTATCGATCCAGAAACTGTCTTCTAAACGTCCCCCTTGTGGCAAACCAAACCAAGGTGAAACATATAAAATCAAAATTAATCCCCACCAAAAAATTGGCATGGAATAACCCGTTAATGACATGGCCGTCACAGTATGAGAAATCCAACTATCTTTTTTGACGGCCGCAATCGTTCCGAGCGTAATACCCGCAATTAACGACCAAAATAATGCAAAGAAAGCTAATTCAAACGTAGCAGGAAAGAGTGTGAAAAACTCAGTCAGAACAGGTTGTCGAGTACGGAATGATTCACCAAAATCACCTTGTATCACATTGCCAATATAATTGAAATATTGCTGATACAACGGTAAATCAAGACCAAGTTGCTTCATCATTTGTTGATGAACTTCGGGCGTTAAACCTCGCTCTCCCATCATAATCTCCACGGGATCACCCGGAATAAAATAAATGAGAGCAAAAGTTACAAAAGTAATGGCGATAAAGGTAGGAATCACCATTAAAATACGTTTTAAAATAAATTTAAACATCTACTTCCCACATGATAAAAGTGCAGTCATTTCTTCGAACGTTTTCGCACTGGCACACTGGCATATTGAATATGAACATTAATATCCATACTCGTTGCAATAAAATCCTCCCGATTCTACCGCACTTTTTCTAATTTTGCCAAATGCGCAATCAGCCACTTAATGCCTTGAGCTTGGAAAGCAATTTGTAAACGGGTGTTGTTGTCTGAGCCTTCAACGTTTATCACTGTGCCAAAACCAAACTTTTCATGTTTCACTTTTTGCCCCATTTTCCATTCATTTTCTGGCAAACTCGTGCTTAAACGCCCTACTTTCGCTTGGTTTAATGCTCGGGTGACTGTTCCTCGCAAACGGATTTCTTGAATACACTCTGATGGCAATTCTGTAATAAAACGCGAAGGTAAATGGCGTTCTTCTTTCGTGTAAACTCGGCGACTCTCAGCATAACAAATGGTGAGTTTTTGCTTAGCTCGAGTAATACCCACATAAGCAAGGCGACGTTCTTCCTCCAAACGCCCAGGCTCTTCAAATGAACGGAAACTTGGGAATACGCCCTCTTCCACCCCCACCATAAATACGCGCGGGAACTCCAAGCCTTTTGCAGAGTGTAAGGTCATCATTTCTACACAAGATTGATGCGGCGAAGCCTGCTCTTCTCCCGCTTCTAAAGAAGCATGAGTTAAAAAGGCGGTAAGATCGGTCATATCCTCTGCGTCATCAGGTTTGATAAATTCTCGGGTTGCCGTCACCAATTCTTCTAAGTTTTCAATACGTACTTCACCTTTCTCGCCTTTTTCTTGTTTATACATATCGTATAAGCCAGAATGTTTAATCACGAAATCAGTTTGTGCAAACAGTGGCATTTCGGCTGTATCAACCTGTAAAGAATTAATCAACTCTTGGAAACGAAGCAATGCGGTTGAAGCACGTCCCGTTAGCATATTTTCTTGTGTGGCCACTTGTACTGCTTGCCATAAGGTAATTTGACGTTCACGCGTTAAGTTACGTAATACATCTAAAGTACGATCACCTATACCACGCGTAGGCGTATTAATCACACGTTCAAACGCGGCATCATCTTGACGATTATTAATTAAGCGTAAATACGCCAATGCATCTTTAATTTCTTGGCGTTCGAAGAATCGCATCCCGCCATAAATCCGATAAGGAATTTGGCAACGAATCAAGGCTTCTTCAATAACACGAGATTGGCTATTACTACGATATAAAACAGCACAATCATCTAATTTTCCACCGTCATCTACCCAATTTTGGATTTGAGACGCCACAAATTTTGCCTCATCTAATTCATTAAATGCTGCATAAATACCTACTGGCTCCCCCATTTCACCGTCGGTCCATAAATTCTTACCGAGACGATCACTATTATTCGAAATAAGTTGGTTGGCACTTTTCAGGATATTGCCGGTAGAACGATAATTTTGCTCCAAACGAATCGTTTCAGCGTTGAAATCTTTTAGGAATTTTTGAATATTTTCGACTTGCGCACCACGCCATCCATAAATGGATTGGTCATCATCGCCCACAATCATCACTTTACCCGTATTACCGGCAAGAATTTTGATCCAAGCATATTGGATTTTATTGGTATCTTGAAACTCATCCACCAAAATGTGCTGAAAACGTTGCTGATAGCGTTGTAAAATTACGGGCTTTTTAGCAAATAATTCATACGCACGAATTAACAATTCAGCAAAATCCACCAATCCCGCACGATCACAAGTATCTTGATAAATTTGATAAATCTTAATCCACTCTTTTTCCTGGCGATCACCAAAATCATTAATATCTTGCGGTCTTAGACCTTCATCTTTTTTATTATTGATATACCAACACGCTTGTTTTGGTGGAAATGCTTTATCGTCATAATTGTGCAATTTCATCAAGCGTTTCACTAAACGAAGTTGGTCTTCAGAATCCAAAATCTGGAAATCTTGTGGCAAGTTTACATCTAAATGGTGAGCACGTAGTAATCGATGAGCAATGCTATGGAATGTGCCAATCCACATACCAAATAAATTGGATTGAGCATGTTTGGACAAGGTATCTTGAATACGATGGCGCATTTCAGCAGCGGCTTTATTGGTAAAGGTGACCGCCATAATGCTGCCTTCAGAAATATTTTCTACAGCAATCAACCAAGCAATACGATGAGTCAGCACGCGAGTTTTACCACTTCCCGCACCTGCAAGTACAAGGTAATTACCAAGCGGTGCTGCCACTGCTTCACGTTGTTTATCATTCAAGCCATCAAGTAATTCTGAAATATCCATCGCTCTTATTTTAATCTGGTTAAATTTACAGGGATTATAGTGGGAATTATATTTTTAAACAACCTGATATTTACAAATTTACTCCTCCCCTTTATATTAGCAATATCAAATAATTACTAAATATTGACGAAGTTAAAGGAGACATAATGTCAATAAAAACCACATTAAAATTAACCGCACTTTCAGCCCTAACCGCCCTCACGTACACTTCTCACGCACAGGCTGAAGGCAAACTCACCGTATATTGCAGTGTACAAAATGTAGTATGCGAAAAAGTCACTCAAGCCTTTAGTAAAAAATACAATGTAGATGCACAATTTGTACGTAATAGTACAGGCGTCGTATTAGGCAAAATTAAAGCTGAAAAAGAAAACCCACAAGCTGATTTCTGGTTTGGTGGCACCATTGAACCCCATCTTCAAGCCGCAGAATTAGGCTTACTTGAATCCTATCGTTCCCCATTACAAAAAGACATTATGCCGCAGTTTAAATCTTTAATGGATCAACGCGGTAATTTCACTTCTGTGATTTACTTAATGGAACTAGGTATTGGGGTCAATACTAAAAAATTGAAAGAATTAAATATTCCTACCCCAAAATGCTACGCAGACTTGATAAAACCAGAATATAAAGGTTACATTCAATACCCTGACCCTCGTGTTTCCGGTACTGGTTACTCGCTTATCAGTACGTTTTCCACATTATGGGGAGAAGAAAAAGCCTTTGACTATCTGAAGAAACTAGAACCAAACCTCATGCAACATACCAAAACAGGTCTTGCAAGCAACTATTTGGCTAATGGTACCGTAGCGATTGATTTAGGTTTTATGCTGGTTTACCCGCGTGAGAAGAAAAACGGCGCGCCCGTTGAAGGCATTTTACCATGCGAAGGCGTGGGCTATTCTTTAGGCGGGGCAAGCATCATTAAAGGAGCTAGAAACCTTGATAATGCCAAACTGTTTATGGATTTCGTGCTAAGCAAAGAAGCCCAAGAAATTCCTTGGAAAGAATCAGACTCTTATCAACTTCCAACCAATATTCATGCAGAACCTGCACCAGGTTTCCTGCCAGCTAGCAAATTAAAACTAGTGGATATTGATTTTATGAAATTTGGTACGGATCAAGAAGGCAAACGCCTGACTCAACGTTGGGTTTCTGAAGTACTCTTAGAGGGTAAATCGCCAAAAGAATAAACGGAATAAAAAAAGTGCGGTCAAAAATAAGAATGTTTTTGGCCGCACTTTTTAATAGATAAAACTTAAGCTAAAACCAATCGCTCTTTCCCAGAATAAATATTGGCTTTTCCTGAGCGAGCAAAGCCGATAAGGGAAAGATTGTGTTGTTCAGCCATATTGACAGCAAGATCTGTTGCTGCAGAAATCGCAACAAGTAACTCGATGCCACAAGCGACCGATTTTTGAACCATTTCATAACTGGCTCGGCTCGAAACAAGTACGAATCCTTGCGGTTGATTTTGTTTAGCATGCCAGCCGATTAATTTATCTAGCGCAACATGTCGCCCTACATCCTCTCGAATCGCCAGTAAATTGCCGGATAAATCAAAAAAGGCAGCTGCATGTGTAGCCCCTGTTTCTTTCCCGAGTTCTTGATTGGCTTGTAATTGTTCTAAGCAACCATCTAATAAATTTAAATTAAATTGGAAAGTGCGGTCTAATTCTGGTAATTTTTTATAAACTTGTGAGATTTGTTCTGTGCCGCAAATGCCACATCCTGTTCTGCCTGTTAATGTTCGACGATGATCTTTTAATGCCACAAATTGGCGACTAGATAATTCAATTTGCACTTCAATACCATTGCATACTTCCACCACATCAATGCCATAAATATCCGCTTTTTTCTCAATAATGCCTTCCGCGAGTGAAAAACCTAAAGCAAAATCCTCTAAATCTTGTGGAGAACACATCATGACGGTATGCGCAATACCATTATAGACAAGTGAAACAGGGACTTCCGCAGCCAGACTATCTTGTTTTTCAATAAAAAGTGCGGTCAGATTTTCAGGTGTTTTTTTAAAAAAATTGATTGTTTTTTGGATTATCCAGTGCATTATTTTTTCCCAATAAAATGGTTGTAGTAAAAATGTTACGATTTTTTAACAAAAAATATTTATTTTGTGATCTAGCTCAAGTTTTGAAACGATTATAACAAGTTTTGATTATAGATTTCAGGTTAAAAAATAGTTAAAATTATCCCTGTTTAAATTGGTCATTGTTATAGCCGATTTAATGGTTGATACGTTATTTTAACGAAATCAAATAAATTATCTATACGAATTTATACTATCGAAATATCTTAACGGTTCGCCGTTATGAAGGAGTGATTATGCAGGTCTCTAGACGTAAGTTCTTTAAGATCTGTGCAGGTGGTATGGCGGGGACGTCTGCGGCAATGTTGGGCTTTGCACCATCATCTGTCTTAGCAGCACCACGTGAGTACAAATTATTACGGGCATTTGAATCCCGTAACACCTGTACATATTGTTCTGTAAGCTGTGGTATGTTGCTATATAGCACAGGTAAACCTTACGATTCCTTAAGCAGCCACACAGGTACCAATACCCGTTCTAAATTATTCCACCTTGAAGGTGACCCAGACCATCCGGTAAGCCGTGGTGCGTTATGTCCGAAAGGTGCAGGTGCGTTAGACTATGTTAATAGTGAAAGTCGCGTACTATATCCTGAATATCGTGCACCAGGTTCTGACAAGTGGGAACGTATTTCTTGGAAAGATGCAATCAAACGCATTTCTCGCTTACTAAAAGATGACCGTGATGCCAACTTTGTTGAAAAAGATGCAAGTGGCAAAACTGTTAACCGTTGGACAACTACAGGTATTATGACCGCCTCTGCTATGAGTAATGAGGCCGCACTTCTTACCCATAAATGGGTTCGAATGATGGGCATAGTGCCGATGTGTAACCAAGCGAATACTTGACACGGACCAACGGTAGCAAGTCTTGCTCCATCATTTGGTCGCGGTGCCATGACAAACAACTGGGTTGACATCAAAAACGCCAATCTTATTATCGTTCAAGGCGGTAACCCTGCTGAAGCTCACCCTGTTGGCTTCCGTTGGGCGATCGAAGCGAAGAAAAACGGTGCAAAAATCATCGTAGTTGATCCTCGCTTTAACCGTACGGCGTCTGTAGCTGACCTTCATGCGCCAATTCGTTCTGGTACTGATATCGCATTCTTAATGGGTGTGATCCGTTACCTATTGGAAACCAATCAAATCCAACACGAATACGTTAAACACTATACCAATGCTTCATTCTTAATTGATGAAGGCTTCAAATTCGAAGATGGTTTATTCGTAGGTTTTGATGAAGAAAAACATGCTTACGATAAATCAAAATGGAATTACCAATTTGATGAAAATGGTTTTGCTAAACGTGATATGACCTTACAAGATCCACGTTGTGTGATTAATATCTTGAAAGATCACGTCTCTCGCTATACCCCAGAAATGGTTGAGCGTATCACAGGCGTCAAACAAAAAACCTTCTTACAAATCTGTGAAGAGATTGGTAAAACCTCTGCTCCAAACAAAACTATGACGCACTTATATGCGTTAGGTTTAACTGAGCATACAATTGGTACACAAAACATTCGCTCAATGGCAATGATCCAATTACTCTTAGGTAACATGGGTATGCCAGGCGGTGGTATTAATGCATTGCGTGGACACTCAAACGTTCAAGGTACAACTGATATGGGCTTATTGCCGATGTCTTTACCAGGTTATATGCGTCTACCAAATGACAAAGATAGCTCTTACGAACAATACATTAATGCGATTACGCCAAAAGATATCGTACCAAACCAAACAAACTACTATCGTAATACGTCGAAATTCTTCGTCAGTTTGATGAAAACGTTCTATGGTGATAAAGCAACCAAAGAAAATGGTTGGGGCTTCGATTTCTTACCAAAAGCAGATCGTTTATACGATCCTATCACTCACGTTAAGTTAATGAATGATGGCAAATTGAACGGTTGGATTTTACAAGGTTTCAACGTATTAAACTCATTACCGAACAAAAACAAAACTGTTGCAGGTATGAGCAAATTGAAATTCTTAATCGTAATGGATCCGCTTCAAACTGAATCTTCTGAATTCTGGAAAAACTTTGGTGAATCAAACGATGTAAATCCAGCTGATATTCAAACTGAAGTATTCCGTTTACCAACTACTTGTTTCGCAGAAGAAGACGGCTCTATTGCTAACTCTGGTCGTTGGGCACAATGGCACTGGAAAGGCTGTGACCAACCAGGTGAAGCACTACCAGATGTTGAAATTCTTTCTATGATTCGTGAAGAAATGCATCATCTTTATCAAAAAGAAAGTGGTCGTGGTATTGAATCTTTCGAAGCGATGACTTGGAACTATGCACAACCGCATGCACCAAGCTCCACAGAGTTAGCAAAAGAATTAAATGGTTATGCCCTTGAAGATCTTTTAGATGCAAACGGTAATGTGGTTTATAAGAAAGGTCAATTACTTAACGGATTCGCTCACTTACGTGATGACGGTACAACCTCTGCAGGTAACTGGATATACGTAGGTCAATGGACTGAAAAAGGTAACCAAATGGCAAACCGTGACAATTCTGACCCTTCAGGTTTAGGTTGTACATTAGGTTGGGGCTTCGCATGGCCAGCAAACCGCCGTGTCCTTTATAGCCGTGCTTCACTTGATATTAACGGTAATCCTTGGGATAAACACCGTCAATTAATCAAATGGAACGGTAAAAACTGGAACTGGCATGATGTGGCTGACTATGGTACACAACCACCAGGCTCTGATGCGGGTCCATTCATTATGTCTGCAGAAGGTGTAGGCCGTTTATTTGCAGTAGATAAAATTACAAGTGGTCCAGTGCCTGAGCACTATGAACCAATTGAAAGCCCAATTGATACTAACCCACTGCATCCAAGTGTAGTCTCTGATCCGACAGTTCGTATCTATAAAGAAGACCGCGAATTTATCGGCTCAAATAAAGACTTCCCGTATGTGGCAACGACTTATCGTTTGACCGAGCACTTCCACAGTTGGACTGCTCAATCTGCATTAAATATCATTGCTCAACCACAACAATTCGTGGAAATCGGTGAAAAATTAGCGGCAGAAAAAGGTATCCAAAAAGGTGATATGGTGAAAATTACTTCTCGCCGTGGCTATATTAAAGCCGTCGCAGTCGTAACGAAACGTTTGAAAGATTTAGAAGTCGACGGACGTACCGTACACCATGTGGGGCTTCCAATTCACTGGAATATGAAAGCCTTAAATGGTAAAGGTAACCGTGGTTTCTCCACCAATACCTTATCACCATCTTGGGGTGAATCGGTTACACAAACACCAGAATATAAAACATTCTTGGTAAATATCGAGAAGGCGGAGGCATAATATGGCAGGAAATGGTCAAGGCGTTCAATCGCAAGACATTATCAAGGTCTCCGCTACGTCTGGTTTTACGCCGGCACCTCAAGCGCGAGATCATAAAGTTGAAGTAGCAAAATTAATCGACGTATCCACCTGTATCGGTTGTAAAGCCTGTCAGGTGGGCTGTTCAGAGTGGAATGATATCCGCTCTGACGTCAATGCAAAATGCGTGGGGATCTACGATAACCCAGTAGATCTCAATGCAAAAGCATGGACTGTGATGCGTTTTAACGAAGTAGAAGAAAATGATCGTTTAGAATGGTTAATCCGTAAAGATGGTTGTATGCACTGTTCAGAACCAGGCTGTTTAAAAGCTTGTCCTGCACCAGGTGCAATCATCCAATATGCGAACGGTATCGTGGATTTCCAATCTGATAAATGTATCGGTTGTGGTTACTGTATCGCAGGTTGTCCGTTCAACATTCCACGTATGAACCCAGACGACAACCGCGTGTACAAATGTACCCTTTGTGTGGATCGTGTTTCTGTAGGCCAAGAACCGGCTTGTGTGAAAACATGTCCAACCGGTGCAATTCGTTTTGGTTCTAAAGAAGAAATGAAACTCTACGCAGAACAACGTGTTGCTGACTTAAAATCACGTGGTTACGAAAATGCAGGTATCTACGATCCTGAAGGCGTAGGTGGTACACACGTAATGTATGTATTACATCATGCTGATAAACCAGAGCTTTATTCCGGTCTTCCTAAAGATCCACAAATTGACCTCACCGTCACTGTGTGGAAAGATATCTTGAAACCGGTAGCCGCTGTGGCAATGGGTGGTTTAGCACTTGCTGAAATCGGTCACTACTTAGCTGTAGGTCCAAACGTGGAAGAAGATGTAGAAGATCATCACGAAAAATTTGAAGAAGAAGATAGAAAAGGGGGCAAAGATGAGTAAGATTGAGATTAGCAATGATACTCGAATCATTCGTCATAGAACGCCTGCTCGTTTTAGCCACTGGCTACTCGTAATCTGCTTCTTTATGACGATGTTCACTGGTGTAGCATTCTTCTTCCCAGATTTTGCGTGGTTAACTGAGATTTTAGGTACCCCGCAACTGGCGCGAGCAATTCACCCGTTCACCGGTATCATTATGTTTGTTGCCTTTATTTTCCTTGGCTATCTTTACTGGGATCACAACATTCCAGAGAAAAACGATATCCGCTGGTTAAAAGGCATGCTTGAAGTATTAAAAGGAAATGAACACGCTGTTGCTTATAACGGTAAGTATAACCTTGGTCAAAAAATGTTATTCTGGACATTGAACTTGGCGATGGTTACCTTGCTTGTAACCGGCATCATTATGTGGCGTCAATTTTTCTCGCACTACTTCTCTATTCCGGTATTACGTTTTGCGATTTTACTTCACTCTTTAAGTGCATTCATGTTGTTCACCGGTATCTTGGTACACATGTACATGGCATTCTGGGTAAAAGGCTCCATTCGTGGTATCGTGGAAGGTTGGGTAACCGTTCGCTGGGCGAAAAAACACCACCCGAAATGGTATAACGAAGAAGTACTTCCTAAGCTAGAAGAAGACCTTAAAAACGAAGCTGAAGGTAAAAAAGTAAAAACCAAAGCATTGTTCAAAGGTATCAATGGCTAAAATCAAAAAGTGCGGTTAAAATTGACCGCACTTTTTCTTATAAATACTTAAGAGACAATTATGAGTATCAAAATCTTATCTGCAGACGAAATCAAACAAAAAACGAATTCATACGATATTCCGCCTGTTTTGTTTGCTAACCCTAAAAATCTTTATCAACGTCGTGCAAAACGTTTAAGAGAATTAGCGAAAGATCATCCATTGGCTGATTATTTACTCTTTGCTGCAGATGTTGTGGAAAGCCAATTAAGCGTATTTGAAAAAAATCCATTAGAAAAACAGCATTTCGATAATTTAGATGAACTTGAACCGTTAAATACTAAAACATTTAAACGCTCAAGCATTTGGATTGAATATCTCAAAGAAATTTTACATAGCATTAAACCAAAAGCGAATGAACAGGTTCTTGCTACGATTGAGAATCTTGAAAAGGCCTCTGATAAAGAGCTTGAAGAAATGGCTAGCCATCTTTTAAGCCAAGAATTTAATTTAGTGAGCACAGATAAAGCTGTCTTTATTTGGGCTGCGCTTTCTCTTTATTGGTTACAACTGGCTCAACAAATTCCTCATAACAGTCGCCAAGAAGGAACTGACAATCTACATTACTGCCCTGTTTGTGGTTCTGCACCCGTGTCAAGTGTTGTCCATATCGGTACTTCACAAGGTTTACGCTATTTGCACTGCAATCTCTGTGAAAGTGAGTGGAATTTAGTGCGCGCACAATGTACAAACTGCAATGAACACAAAAATCTTGAAATGTGGTCATTAAATGAAGAGCTTGCTCTTGTTCGTGCAGAAACCTGTGGCGATTGCCAAAGCTATTTAAAAATCATGTTCCAAGAAAAAGATCCGAATGTTGAAGCGGTAGCCGATGATTTAGCATCAATTTTCTTAGATATTGAAATGGAAGAAAAAGGCTTCGCACGCAGTGGATTAAATCCATTTGTCTTCCCAGCAGAAGAAGTGTAATGTCTTATTTTTCAGATAAACAAAGTGCGGTCAAAATTGACCGCACTTTTTCATTCTAGAGATAACATGCCATCACGACAGCATTTTCTCGTCCACCATCTGGTTTGGGATAGTAATTCTTACGAATATCAACCTCATTAAATCCCAACTTTTCATAAAGGAATCGAGCAGGATTCGATTCACGCACTTCAAGCCAAAGCGTTTGAATACCTTTCTCTTTAAGCTTATCCATTAAACCTTGCAATAAAAACGAACCGTATCCCTTTCCTTGTTGAGCTGGGTCAATCGCAATATTAAATAATGTGGCTTCATCTAATACCGTTTGGCAAATAACAAAACCCAGCACTTGCTCTTTTTCCATTAATTTCAAATTGAGATAACGCTCGCCGACATTATTTTTCAATGTTCCCAATGACCAAGGCACAAGGTGTGCTGCTTGTTCAATTTCATATAGGCGATCCATATCGCATTCTTCAATAGAAAAAAGAGAAGGCATCATGATTAAATTTGTTGGATTTGTTGCCAAAGCTCACGCTTAGCTTGGCTATCTTGCTGGAATTGTTGCCAATCAACAGAGCGATAAACACGCTCTGCATTTAAGCAATAAGGCAAAGTGCGGTCGATTTCATCTACATTTTCAGCTAATAACCAATACCGCACAGAATGTTGTAATGTGATATGTTGAATTTGATCGAAATTCAGGCAAAGGCAATCTTCTTTTTTGAGCTCTAGCGCAAGTCGAATATCTGCAAAAAGCGGTGAACTTGAGAGATTATCATTGGCCACCACAATAAATTTCACTTGTTCTGAAACACTCACACCTACCGCCCCTTGCAATACTTCTGGGCGATAGAGCTGCCAACGGATTATTCCCATTTCATTTAAAAGAAGATTGCGTCTATCCATAGATTAACGAGCAATAGTATCTAACGGATAATCTCTTAAACCTTTAACAATCGCTTTTTCTTGCGCATCTGTTGGTTTTTCTTGATATGCTTTTAAGCTACGGAAAGAAAGAATGTTTTTCGCTTGATAAACCACGGCAACAAGACGTTGGAAATCGTTACCATCACAGGCATAATAAACATCTGAAGCATTACCAATCGTTTTTAAATCACACACTTTCTTAGTTTCATCAAGGTATTTAGTGGTCAGTGCTGGAATGTGTGAAACATCTTTTAAATAATAGGTTTCACTCATAATGAATTTACGGTTACTACGATCTACACTAGATGCTCCACTTATGAAACGCGGATCTTCTGATTTATCAAAGGCTTTTGTTTGTTTATAGAATTTCTCGCCGTTGAATGTCACTTCTTGATTACCTTTTTTCATGCGCTCAAACTGTGCATCTAAGCTTTGCGCTTGCGCAGCAGGTAATTCAACTTTTGAGCTTGTTGGTAAGGTTGAAGGTTTTTGTTTGCTACCTTGAAGTTGTTCGATTAATTGACAGCCAGACAATAAACTTGCCATTGCGACTGCGGTGATGATTTTTTTCATAAATAATTCCTTAATAAATACGTTTAAATCGTTTTCTTTTGTTAGAATAACACGTAATTTTAACCAATAAACCACAGGATTTAAAGCGTGATTTCTCTCGAAAGCGAAGTTTTACAACGCCATCTTCCCCTTTTTAGCGGTAAATCAATTCTTCTTGCCGGCGGCATTAATGATGATTTTCCTCAAATATTGCAAAAACATTGCCAATCTGTGCAGGTTTGGAGTTGGTATTTTGATTATGCCAAAACCCAAAGTGCGGTCAATTTTGAGGTTGAATTTCAGCCGCAAGCCGATTTGATTATTTATTATTGGACGAAGAATAAACAAGAAGTGAATTTTCAGCTGATGCAACTACTCGCCAAAAGTAAAATTGGCCAAGAAGTGTTAATTATCGGTGAAAATCGTTGTGGTGTCCGCTCTGCTGAAAAACTGCTTGAACCTTATGGTGAAATTGGCAAAATCGACTCTGCGCGTCGTTGCGGTTTATACCATTTTTCCTTACAAAAACGACCGCACTTTGATCTTCAATCTTATTGGAAATGCTACCAAAATGATGCATTAGGCGATCTCCGTATTTTCAGCTTACCGGGTGTATTCAGTGCCAATGAACTTGATAATGGAACGTCACTTCTACTTTCTACCTTAACGTCACCAATTCAAGGCAAAGTGTTAGACGTTGGTTGTGGTGCGGGTGTCATTGGTTCAATGATCAAAAAACATCACCCTAAAGCGGATGTCACAATGACTGATATTCATGCAATGGCAATTCAATCTACTCGTCAAACGCTTGCTGAAAATCAGCTTGAAGGTCAGGTTATCGCAAGCGATGTGTTTTCCCATATTGAAGGGAAATTTGATCTGATTATTTCAAACCCGCCTTTCCACGATGGAATCGACACTGCTTATCGTGCGGTGAAAGAACTTATTCAACAAGCAAAATGGCATTTAACGGCAGGAGGAGAACTGCGTATCGTTGCTAATGCATTTCTACCCTATCCCGATTTATTAGCACAACATTTCGGGAAATTTGAAGTCCTTGCTCAAACCACCAAATTTAAAGTGTATTCTGTGAGAAATTAAGGAGAAAACAATGTTTGTAACCAGTTCAGCCATTCAAAATGGTGCTTTTGAAGACAAATATGGCAAACGCGGCATACAATTTAGCCCAAATGGCATGCCAACCTACTCTATCCCTTTTGAAATTCATGATGCCCCTCAAGGCACTAAATCCTTTGCGGTTATCTTAGAAGATAAAGACGCAATTACGGCGAGTGGCTTTGTGTGGATTCATTGGCTTATTGCGGATCTTGAACGTACGGTTATCCAAGAAAATGAAAGCCAAACCGCAACAGATTATGTACAAGGTGCAAATACTTGGGCAAGTAAATTAGGTCAATTTGATATTGAAGAAGCGTCATTCTATGGCGGTATGGCTCCACCAAATTGTTTACACCGCTATGAACTTATTGTGTATGCACTCGATACCAAACTCAACCTGAAACCGGGATTCCGTTTTAATGATCTGCATTTTGCGATTCAAGGGCATATTTTGGATCAAGCTGTGATAATGGGCACCTATGATGTTTAATCATTTATAGCTCATTCTAAAAATACCATAAAAAATGACCGCACTTTATCGAAGTGCGATCATTTATTTTGAGGGTTTATAATGTGATTTTATTTGATGAATCTTTCACTAATTTCGCGTGCGCTTTTTTCTGTTCTTTCATCTTATTGCTCGTTTCACGGCGTAAAGTAGAAAGTTCCGCATTGCGAATGTTGTACTCATCCACACGGCCTTCATAATCATCACGCATATTTTCGATAATCGCACGAACATCTTCAATGCTCATATCATCACGAATATATTGATTTAAGTTATCTAACAATAAGACACGTTTTTGGTTATCACGAATTTTGCGGTTGTTGTCTTCAATGTCACGTTTAAGTTTATTTTTCAAACGATACAAACGCACATACTCTAATACTTCTTGGAAGGATTTACTTACATTTCTCATGATCGACTCTCTCAAAGTTAAAAATAAACTTCGGGTAATGTAGCCTTTTTTTTCGTCCCCGTCAAAAGCTTAAATTTAAATTGATGGATTAGATCAAAAAACTGTTTGATTTAGTTGATTATCCTATTCGGTAGTGGTAAAAATGAGGAATCTATTCAAAATAAAATAAGGAAACACAATGTCAAAAGTCTTTAATTTTAGCGCGGGTCCAGCCATGATTTTCCCTGAGGTACTACACAAAGCACAATCTGAGCTAACTAACTGGCTTGGTCAAGGTGTGTCTGTGATGGAAGTCAGCCACCGTGGCAAATATTTTATGGAATTGATTACTCAAGCAGAAAAAGATCTGCGCGAGGTATATAACATTCCAGATAACTATCGTGTGTTATTCCTACAAGGTGGGGCTCGCGGTCAATTTGCGGCATTACCAATGAACCTAATTGGTGAGAAAGGCAAAGCACTTTACTTAAATAGCGGCCACTGGTCTGCAACTGCAGCGAAAGAAGCGCGTAATTTTGCTGAAATTGATGAAATTACCATTGTGGAAAATGGTGAGCACACACGCATTACCAACCTTGATTTCAGCGACATTGCGGAACAATACGATTACGTTCACTATTGCCCAAATGAAACCATCAGTGGTGTTGAAATTTTTGATGTACCGAATGTGGGTAATGCGGTACTTGTAGCCGATATGTCATCTAATGTGCTCTCTCGCGAAATTGATATTAGCAAATTTGGTGTCATTTACGCTGGTGCACAAAAAAATCTTGGCCCAGCAGGGATTACACTTGTGATTATTCGCGATGATTTAATTGGTCATGCTCGCCAAGCAACACCATCAATTTGGAATTATGCAACACAACGTGATGCCGACTCCATGATCAATACCCCACCAACCTTTGCTTGGTATCTCTGTTCATTGGTCTTCAAACACATTCAAGCAATTGGCGGCTTAAAAGAAATTGCAAAACGTAACGCAGTGAAAGCGCAAACTCTTTATGACTACATTGATAGCAGCAAACTCTATCGTAACGTAGTGGCTAAAGAAAACCGTTCAACCATGAATGTCACATTTGTGACAGGCAATCCTGAACTTGATGCTCAATTTGTCGCAGAATCTACCGCTGCCGGTCTTCAAGCTTTAAAAGGTCACAAAGTGCTAGGTGGTATGCGCGCCTCTATCTATAACGCGATGCCATTAGAAGGCGTACAAGCGCTCATTGAATTCATGAAAAAATTTGAAGCTGAAAATAGCTAATTATCTGATTCATTAAACTCAACGTGCGGGCTGAAAGGCCCGCTCGTTTTTATAAGGAAAGCATATGCAATACATCAATGTCGCCAATCAAGGCGTAAAATCTCTTTCACCTTACCAAGCCGGAAAACCAATCGAAGAACTCGAGCGAGAATTAGGCATTACTAATATCGTTAAACTTGCCTCGAATGAAAACCCTTTCGGTTTTCCTGAAAGTGCGAAAAAAGCCATTCAAGCTCAACTGGATCATTTAACGCGCTACCCTGATGCGAATGGTTTTGAACTTAAAGCGGCTATTGCGAAAAAATTTGGTGTGCAACCAAACCAAATCACCCTTGGCAATGGTTCGAACGATTTATTAGAACTCTTTGCCCACACCTTTGCGGCTGAGCATGATGAAGTGATTTATTCACAATATGCTTTTATTGTTTACCCTTTAGTGACAAAAGCCATTAATGCCGTTGCGAAAGAAATTCCCGCTAAGAATTGGGGACATGATTTAAATGGATTTTTGACCGCACTTTCAGATAAAACCAAGCTAATTTTTATTGCCAATCCAAACAACCCAACGGGGAATTTCTTAACGGAAGCAGAATTGGATGCTTTCTTAGCCAAAGTGCCTGAAAAAGTGATTGTGGTATTAGATGAAGCTTATACTGAATTTACTCATCCAAGCGAACGGGTTAATTCTTTTGCGTTACTAGATAAATACCCGAACCTTATCGTTTCACGCTCCCTATCAAAAGCTTATGGACTGGCGGGATTACGTATTGGCTATGCAGTCTCTAATCCTGAAATTGCAGATTTATTAAATCGTGTTCGTCAGCCATTTAACTGTAATAGCCTTGCTTTGACCAGTGCAATTGCAGTGATGAACGATGATGCCTTTGTCGAAAAAGTGGCGGAGAATAATCACCAAGAAATGAAACGTTATGAAACCTTCTGTCAACAATATGGCTTAGACTTTATTCCGTCTAAAGGTAATTTTATTACCATTGATTTTAAACAGCCTGCCGCACCAATTTATGATGCATTATTGCGTGAAGGCGTGATTGTACGCCCAATTGCAGGTTATGGCATGCCAAATCACTTACGTATCAGTATTGGCTTACCACAAGAAAATGACAAATTTTTTACTGCACTCATTAAAGTGCTGAATTTAGGAAAATAAAAATAAGGCGCTTTTTTCATAGAAAGCGCCTTTTTATTTATCCAGGAAAGATTTCGTTCAATATCAATGCTATTCCATCATCATTATGCGAAGCGGTGACTCGATTAGCGGCCTGTTTAATCTCATCCGGTGCATTGCCCATTGCCACGCCTAATCCCACGCTTTCTAACATATCTAAATCATTAAAGTTATCGCCGAAAGCGACACATTCTTCCATCTTCACATGGAAGTAATCTTCGAGAAAACGTACTGCATTACCTTTTGTCGCTGACTTATGCATTACTTCAAGGAAATTCGCATGAGAACGGCAAATGCTTAAATGCGGAAATTTCTCTTTCAAGATTTGCTCAATACCAATCACTTCATCCGTTTCACCAATGATTTGAATTTTATGTGGAGAATAGACCGCACTTTCATCATAAGGATCAATCTGAATGCCTGTCACGCTACGTTCATAAATCACCCATTTATTATCCAAATCGCGAGCGACGCAATCATCATAGGTATAATAATTGACACCTAGCGCAGGATGATCTGCTAATACTTGGTTAATGGCTTGAATATCAGCGGGATCAATTTGTACCGAATAAATAGACGTAGCGTTTTTATCTAAAATCAAAGCACCACTGAATGCCACAATGATGTTGTACTTTTCAATGAGTTTCGCATAAGGCCAAATACCCAGCGGCGAACGCGCAGAGATTGGTGTAAATGGGATACCTTGTTTTGTAATGCGTTGAATTGCATCTAAGGTTTTAGGCGAAATTCGATGATCCGACGTTAATAAAGTACCATCAAAATCGCTGAATACGGCTTTATACATAATTGCTCCAAATCGTCATTATTTTTCGGAAAGATAAGGGTCAGCAAAGCCCAAACCCTGCATAATTTCAGTTTCTAAACTTTCCATTTCTTCGGCTTCATCATCTTCAATGTGATCGTACCCCAACAAATGTAAGCTGCCATGCACAATCATATGCGCCCAATGTGCCATTAAAGGCTTTTCTTGCTCGATAGCTTCACGCTCCACCACTTGACGACAAATCACTAAATCGCCCAACAGCGGTAATTCCACTTCATCAGGGCATTCAAAAGGGAAAGACAATACATTGGTTGGACGATCTTTACCACGATAAGTCAAATTCAAGTCATGACTTTCCGCTTCATCCACAATACGTACTGTCATTTCAACATTATCACTTTCTGGTTGAACTGCAGCGGTTGCCCATTGCAGAATTTGCGCTTCTGATGGCAAGCCTTCTGTATTTTCACAGGCCAGTTGCAAATCGATAATCATATTGCCCATGTTATTCTCCTAAATTCGTTTCATTTTCTGACCGCACTTTTTGTTCACGTTCAGCTCGACGCTGCGCTGCGGTTTCTTGGCGACGAATTTCATCTTGAGCTTCCCATTCTTCGTAAGCTTGCACCACTTTTGCCACCACAGGATGTCGTACAATATCTTTACTCTCAAAGTAGTTAAAGCTCAATTCCGACACTTTGCTTAATACTTCCATGGCGTGGCGTAAACCCGATTTTGTGCTTCGCGGTAAATCGATTTGAGTCACATCCCCTGTAATCACGGCTTTGGAATTAAAACCAATACGAGTCAAAAACATTTTCATTTGTTCGACCGTTGTATTTTGGCTTTCATCTAGAATGATAAAACTGTCATTCAGTGTGCGACCACGCATATAAGCCAATGGTGCGATTTCAATCACATTACGCTCCATTAATTTTTGCACACGTTCAAAGCCAAGCATTTCAAATAACGCATCATAAAGTGGTCGTAAATAAGGTTCAATTTTTTGGCCTAAATCACCCGGCAAGAAACCTAATTTTTCGCCCGCTTCCACCGCAGGACGAGTCAGCAAAATGCGACGAATTTCTTGGCGCTCTAATGCCTCAACAGCCGCTGCTACGGCTAAAAAGGTTTTCCCTGTGCCAGCGGGGCCAATCCCAAAACTAATATCGTGCGTAAGAATATTATGTAAATACTGAATTTGATTTTCACCACGCGGTTTAATCAAACCTCGCTTGGTTTTAATTGTGGTGCTATAGACGTGATTTTCACTGCGTGACTCACTGCCTTCTTGCGATAACATTCTGCTTTCTTGCAAGGCAATATGCACATCTTCCAAATCAAGTTCTTTCACTTTCCCCTTAATTGGTGCTGTCTCTACATATAATGCCTGGATTAATTTAGCCGCACGCTCAATTAATTGCTCATGATAAGGTTTCGGACTTTCATCGTTAGATTTCACCGTGAAAGTAAAATTATTGCGGGAAATATTGAGGTTAAATTCTTTTTCAATCAGTTTGATATTTTCATCGAATGCACCGCAAAGGGATTGCAGACGATCATTTTCTTGAGGTTCTAAGGTAAAAGTTGTCATTAAATTTCATTTTAGAATTGTGAATACTGTTTCCATTTTAGCCTAATTACGATGAATGTAAAACGGGCTTCACCAACTGATGAAGCCCGATAACTAAATTAAGGCAATTCAGGGAAAAGCATCTTAATCACATTCATTGTCAATCGTCGAGATTGTCCACTAAATGGGAAAATATGCATCATCATCATAGGATTAAAGTTTGCCTCAATCACACCCCACGAATGTAAACTCGGTTCTGCCGGCTGTTTCAAATCAGGAATAATTAAATCTACACCACAAACTGCCGCCCCCATTGCCTTGCTAATCCCTACCGCAATTTCTTTGTAACTGACATGCATTTCATCCGTCATATCAATAGAATCACCGCCTGTACTAATATTAGAATTCGCACGTAATTGAACAAGTTGATCTTTTGCAGGAATAGAATTCACGGTTAATCCTTGCTCCTTAAGCTGCAACTGCTCAATATCCCCCAATGCTATTTTTTTCAATGGCGTACGACTGCCATCGCCCCGTAAAGGATGATCATTTTTAGCGGCAACTAATTCAGCAACAGTATGTACACCATCTCCAATTACATTTGCTGGAACACGTAATAAGACGGCTAACGTTTGATCCCCCAGCACAAAGAAGCGATATTCAGTGCCAAGTAGATAATCTTCAACCATGATCTCTTTATCTTCACGGAAAGCAATCTCTACTGCTTTTGCAAAATCATCTCTATCCGTTACACCTTGTTGGAAAATACTGATCCCTAAACCAAAATTCGTTGATTTTGGCTTAATCACGACAGCTCGATTCTCAAAAAGTGGGAAATTTTCGACCGCACTTTTCACATCGGTAAACTCGATGCTTTGCGGTACATTAAATCCTGCTTTCGCTAAGACTTTCTTCGTCACCACTTTATTTTCCATAATGAGTGGAGAAATATAGCTATCGTGAGAAGTCATATTACCGTTTTTCACATATTCCAAATGATCGCCAAATTGAAGACTGATAAATTGATCGCGTTCATCTAAAATCTCAATCTTTAGCCCTTTTTGGATTGCATCAAACAATAACGCTTGTGTGGACAGTTCCATATTATCAAACGCAGTTAATGCATAAAAACGTTCAAAGGCTTTTGCTTTATTAGATTGCGCAATATCGGCCCCTAATTGTTGGTAACTGCCGACCTGTTCAATTGCCGCAACCACTTTGGCACAAAGCGTTTGGCTTGGTTCCGCAAATTGTCCTAATTTGTCTTTAACAATCGTTTTAATCTCATCACTCACATTGAGTTGCTCAAGCATTTTGAACATTTCAAGGAGGACTAATTCCCCTTCTACCGCATAAGCACTTTGCTGTCTTGGGTCTTCCCATGCCACTTCAGCAAGACGTGCTTTACCTAATTTTATGCCCTCTTGATCAGCGGTATCGTCAAGCCATGCCATTAACAAAATAAAATAATGAATGAATTTCGCATCTGCAAGTTCCATTCCATAAGGTGCAAACGGATTGAGATCAAACAAACGAAATTCTAAATATTGAATTCCTTTTTCAAGTAAATCGCGCGCTTTTTTAGCGCCACGCAAACGTACGCTTGAGTAAAACTCTTTTTCCGCAATCAAATCACCCGATTTCACCCAGTGTTCTAACGTCTCAACATACTCTTGCAAACTGTCATAAGAAACGTGGATCTTCGGATCATTCACATAACCATATTTCCCTGAACGTAAACTGCGAACATATTGATGCGATTTAAGTGGTGAATGACCTCTGAAATATTTTTCCTCTACCGTCGGTGTCGCAGAAAACAGATAAAGCAGAATCCATTGATAGCGTAAGAAGTTTTTGGCTATTTTTAGGTAAAAATCATTTTGAAAATCAACCGCACTTTGTGTTTCATTTTGTGCATGAAATAAAGCATCAATAAACTTAGGGTCAATTTGAAAATTGTAATGAATACCACTGACCATTTGCTTATATTTACCGTAAGACTGGACTAAATGCTCCCGATAAGCCACATCTTCCTGATTATCTAATTGTGCAACCTTAATGTGTTCTTCTGGTGGTAACCCTGCAGGCATACTAAAAGGAAAAATAAATTCATCCTCCGGTAAAGTTCGCAAAGTCACTTCATGAATGGCTGAAAGCCAACGTAATGTATCCTCTAATTTTTTCATAGGGGGAGTCACCAATTCCAACTGACTTTCTGCAAAATCAGTTTGAATATAAGGGTGGAAACGACGATTACCAAAAGCTTTAGGATGCGGTGACGTCACAATTGAACCATCTGCATATACCCGTTGACTTTCCTTTTCAATCCCAAATGACCCTTGCTGGAATAAGAGCTCTAAATGATGTTGTTTAATGATTTGCTGAATATTCATATCCGTCCTTATTAGAAATTTCTACTAGACATTATGGAGAAAAATCAACATAGGACGAAGTAAAAAAATAGAATGGGATATGAAATTTTGATATAAGAGAAAAACATCTGAGAATTATTTGCATTATCTCTTTTAAATATATTAGAATGGGACGAATTTTATTTTCAGAAAATGGGCGATTTGCCCGATAATATAAAGGAGTTTTCATGAAAATTAAGCACTTCCAAATTGCCGCACTAACCGGCTTAATGGCGTTTGCAGGATTCGCTTCTGCAGATATTACTGTTTACAATGGACAGCACAAAGAAGGTTCTCAAGCTGTTGCTGATGCATTTACAAAAGCAACGGGCATTAAAGTGACCTTAAACAGTGCTAAAAGTGATCAACTTGCAGGTCAATTGAAAGAAGAGGGAGATAAAACCCCTGCTGACGTATTCTTTTCTGAACAAACTGCACCTTTCGCGGCACTCTCTGATGCAGGCTTATTAGAACCGCTTTCTGCAGATACTATTAAACAAACTGCACACAAGGGCGTTCCTGTTGCACCGAAAAAAGACTGGGTCGCATTAAGCGGTCGTTCTCGTGTTGTGGTTTACGATCACACTAAATTATCTGAAAAAGACATGGAAAAATCCGTGTTAGATTATGCAACACCAAAATGGAAAGATAAAATTGGTTACGTTCCAACTTCAGGCGCATTCTTAGAGCAAGTTGTTGCGATTACCAAATTAAAGGGTAAAGATGCCGCTCTTAAATGGTTAAAAGGCTTAAAAGAAAACGGTAAACTTTATGCGAAAAACAGCGTTGCTCTTCAAGCGGTTGAAAATGGTGAAGTACCCGCAGCGTTAATCAACAACTATTACTGGTATACACTTGCAAAAGAAAAAGGTGCTGATAACCTCAAAACACGTCTTTACTTCATTCGTCATCAAGATCCAGGTGCATTAGTGACCTATTCTGGTGCAGCGGTATTAAAAGGTTCTAAAAATAAAGAAGAAGCGAAAAAATTCGTTGATTTCTTAGCAAGTAAAGAAGGACAACAAGCGTTTGTTTCAGTACGTGCAGAATACCCACTTCGTACCGATGTGGTTTCTCCATTTAACATGGAACCTTATGCAAAATTAGAAGCGCCTGTTGTTTCGGCAACCACTGCTGAAGACAAAGACAACGCCAATAAACTTATTGAAGAAGCTGGTTTGAAATAAGTTTAATTTGCTATGCAATATAGGGCGTGTAATACACGCCCTTCTGTTATTTACTCTACACTAATATTTTCAAAGGATTTTTCTGTGTCTAATCGCCCACCTCGCTGGCTTATAGCCTTAATCGTGCTGATTAGTTTGCCATTATTACTCCCTTTTTTATATGTTATTGAGCGTGCTGCAGATGTCGGATTGGCTCGCAGCATTGAATTACTTTGGCGCCCAAGAATGTGGGAATTGCTCAGTAATACCCTACTTTTAATGGTATTTGTCACACTTTTTGCCATTATTCTCGGCACACTATGTGCGTTTTTATTAGAACGTTATCGCTTTTGGGGAAAAGGCTTTTTCCAAGTAGCCATGACGCTCCCTCTTTGTATTCCGGCTTTTGTCAGTTGTTTTACGTGGATCAGTCTTACCTTCAGAGTGGAAGGCTTCTGGGGAACCATCGGCATTATGACGCTGAGTTCTTTCCCGCTTGCTTATCTCCCTGTCGCGGCGACCTTAAAAAGACTCGACCGCTCTTTAGAAGAAGTGAGCCTTTCATTAGCTAAAAGCCATGCTTACACATTTTGGCATGCGATTTTTCCACAACTCAAACCCGCCATCGGTAGCAGCGTATTATTAATTGCGCTTCATATGTTGGTAGACTTTGGCGCCGTGTCTATTTTAAATTACCAAACCTTCACTACGGCAATTTTCCAAGAATATGAAATGGCCTTTAATAACAACACCGCCGCCTTACTTTCTGGTGTGTTAATGGTGATCTGTATCTTTGTTGTGATGGGGGAAATTCGTTTTAGAGGCACACAAACACTCTATCAAAGCGGCAAAGGCGTAATACGTCCGTATCCATTGAAAACCCTCTCAGCAGGAAAACAAATTTTAGTCGTAAGCTTTTTCACGACCATTTTTGTGCTCAGTATTGGTGTGCCGATTACTATGCTGATTTATTGGCTAACCGTGGGAAGTTCCATTGAAGGTGCGGTCGATTTTGGGGAATTTTTTACCGCCTTCACAAATTCACTGACTATATCAACACTGGGTGCAACACTTACCGTTATTTGTGCACTACCATTGGTATGGGCTGCGGTACGCTATCGCAGTAAATTGACGATTTGGCTTGATCGAATCCCTTATCTACTTCACGCTGTGCCAGGGCTTGTTATCGCATTATCATTGGTCTTCTTTACCATCAACTATGCCTATTCCCTTTATCAAACCTTTGCCATGGTTATCGTTGCCTACTTTATGCTTTATCTTCCAATGGCGCAAACGACCTTGCGTAGCTCGCTTGAACAAATGTCTAGTAACATTGAAAAGGTAGGGCAAAGCTTAGGCCGTAGCAACTTTTATATTTTCCGTACCTTAGTCATTCCAGCTATGTTACCGGGGATTGCGGCTGCCTTTGCTTTAGTATTTTTAAACTTAATGAAAGAGCTCACCGCAACCTTATTACTGACCCCTAATGACATTAAAACGCTTTCAACTGCGGTGTGGGAATACACCTCTGATGCACAATATGCGGCTGCAACGCCTTATGCCATTATGTTAGTGCTATTTTCAGGGATTCCTGTATTTTTACTGAAACGATACGGTTTTAAATAACGAGAAGATAAAAATGACAACATTACTCGACATTAAAAATTTGAATAAATCCTTTAACGGACACCAGGTTCTGCACAATATCTCTCTGCAATTAGAGAAAGGTGAAATTCTATTTCTTCTTGGCGCATCTGGTTGTGGAAAAACCACCTTATTGCGTAGTATTGCTGGTTTTGAACAACCAACAAGCGGTGAGATTTGGTTAAAGAATCAACCTATTTTTAAAGAAAATCTCAATGTGCCGACCCAGCAACGCAAATTAGGCTATGTGGTACAAGAAGGCGTGCTATTTCCTCATTTAAATGTTTACCGCAATATTGCTTATGGCTTAGGCGATGGCAAAGGGAAAACGGAAGAGGAAAAACAACGCATCGAAGAAGTGATGAAACTCACGGGTATTAGCAGCTTAGCGGACCGTTTCCCTCATCAGCTTTCTGGTGGTCAACAGCAACGTGTTGCACTTGCTCGAGCACTTGCACCAAGCCCTGAGTTAATCCTGTTTGATGAGCCATTTAGTGCGTTAGATGAACATCTAAGAAATCAAATTCGTTACGATATGTTACAAGTATTAAGAGAAAGTGGTTCCTCTGCCGTATTCGTGACCCATGATCGCGATGAAGCACTATGTCATGCTGACAAAATCGCAGTGATTCAAGAAGGGAAAATTCTCCAAATTGCGACACCTAAAACGCTCTATTGGTCACCTCAGTATTTGTCTATTGCTAAATTTATTGGGGACAGCATTATTCTTCCTGCAACATTAAAAAACGATAGCATCGCGACCTGTCAATTAGGTGAAATTGCCATCGAAAATAAAGGAAATGGCCATACGCAAGGGAAAGTGTTATTCCGCCCTGAGCAATTCTCTCTTGCGAAAAAAATCCAAGACCCGACCGCTTCTTTTAAAGGTGAGATTAAGCGAATTGAATCAAGAGGACGAGCTATCAATATTTGTATTGATATTTGCGGTTATGAATTGAATATCAATGAAGATCTCATCAACGAATACCATACTGACGAACAAGTCACCATGTATTTGTATGGGAAAGGGGTATTCTATAATGACTAAAAAAAGGCGGAACACATTGTTCCGCCTTTTTATATGATTTAATGACCAAGTGATTTTCGCATTTTGATGTTGAGCATTTCAACTACTGTTGAGAAGCCCATTGCAAAGTAAATGTAGCCTTTTGGAATATGAATATCCAAACTTTCAGCAATTAAACTTACTCCAACTAAAATTAAGAATGCTAAGGCTAAAATCTTCAATGTCGGATGGGTATCAACAAAATTACCAATTGGTTTCGCTGCAAACATCATCACACCTACTGCAATCATAATTGCCAAAATCATCACTGGAAGGTGGTTTGCCATCCCTACCGCAGTAATCACTGAGTCTAAAGAAAACACAATATCTAAAATCGCAATTTGGATTAATACACCCAAATAACTGACTTTCTTCTTATTATTCTCTTCTTCATGATGTGATTCAGGATGCATCGCTTCTTTGATTTCACCTGTACTTTTCATAATCAGGAATAAGCCCCCAAGGAATAAAATCAAATCGCGACCCGAAATTTCCTGACCGACTAAAGTGAATAGTGGCTCCGTTAATTTCATCATCCAGGAAAGAGAAACAAGAAGTAAAATACGAGTAATCATCGCTAATCCAAGACCGATAATACGACCAGATTGGCGTTGATTCGCGGGTAAACGTCCTACTAAAATACTAATAAAAATAATGTTATCAATACCCAAGACGATTTCAAGAGCGGCCAAAGTAAGCAATGAAATCCATGCTTCAGGATCAACAAGCCATTCAAACATAATATGTTCCTATATAAAATCCGAAAGGTTGAATCATAGACAGTTCACGTAGAAAATCAAGATTTTTCCTAACTTTTTAAGGTCTCGAAAATCTTTTCTGCTAACGCTTTAGAAATACCGGGTACAGAGGCGATTTCATCCAACGTGGCATTTTTGACACCTTGCAATCCACCTAAATATTTCAACAAGGCTTGACGTCGTTTAGCACCTACCCCTTCAATGGTTTCCAATCCACTTTGGGTAAAGGCTTTTTGGCGTTTTTGACGATGACCGCTAATCGCATGATTATGGCTTTCATCTCGAATATGTTGGATTAAATGCAACGCAAGACTATCATCCGGCAAATGGATTTCACGATCTTGTTTGCTGATAATCAACACCTCTTGTCCTGCTCGACGATCTACACCTTTTGCAACACCAATTAAGTGCGGTCGGTTTTTATCCCATTTTACGTTGAGGTGATGAAAAACCTCTAAGGCACGATTAAGCTGCCCTTTACCACCATCAATAAAAATAATATCGGGAATTTTATCTTCATCAAGATCGCGGTCGTAACGTTTCTTTAAGGCTTGCTCCATCGCGGCATAATCATCACCACCCGTAATACCTTCAATATTAAAACGGCGATAATCTGATTTCAGTGGGCCTTCTTGATTAAATACCACGCAAGATGCCACGGTTTGATTACCCATCGTATGACTAATATCAAAACATTCCATGCGTTTAATTTCAGGCATATCGAGCAATTCACAAAGCGCTTGATAACGTTCGTACATTCGGGAAGATTGTTTAAGTTGAGTCGCTAAGGCCGCTTTGGCATTAATTTGTGCCAACTGCAAATACTTGCCTTTATCGCCTTTAGCCGATTCTTGTATCACTACTTTTCTACCGGCTTGTTCAGTTAATAAGGCCTCAAGCTCCGCTTTTTCATCTAATTTATGATCCACAATAATACTATTAGGAATACTTCTGCCCTGATGACCTTGCAAATAGAACTGCCCCACAAATGTCGCAGTTAATTCAGATAAATCAGTATTAGCAGGCACTTTTGGAAAATAACTACGATTGCCTAATACTTTACCTTGACGAATAAACATCACCTGAACACAAGCTAAACCATGTTGATACGCAATAGACATAATATCCATGTCGTCCAAACGCTCATTGGATACGAATTGTTTTTCGATAACTGCACGAACCGCTTGAATTTGATCGCGATAACGTGCTGCCCCTTCAAAATCTAAGTCTCGGCTAGCCTGTTCCATTTTGCCAATGAGGTAATCTAATACTTGCTGATCTTTTCCTTGTAAAAATAGTCGTGCTAATTCAACTTGTTGGTTATATTCCTCATCAGTCACATAACCTGGCACACAAGGTGCAGAACAACGCCCGATTTGATATTGCAAACAAGGGCGGGAACGATTGTTATAAACCGAATTTTCACATTGACGAACAGGGAACAATTTTTGCATTAACGACAAGGTTTCACGTACTGCACCTGCATGAGGATAAGGTCCGAAATACTCACCTGCAATTTTTTTTGTTCCGCGATAAGAAGTAATACGAGGATGACGTTCTTTCGTCAGTAAAATAAAAGGATAGGATTTATCATCTCGCAATAATACGTTATAACGAGGTTGGTAAAGTTTAATAAAGTTATGCTCAAGCAATAATGCTTCGGTTTCAGAAGAAGTAATGGTTGTATCAATATGATGAATTGATGCCACCAAGGCTTCTGTTTTTTTGCTGCTTAAGTTTTTGCGGAAATAGCTGGAAAGTCGCTTTTTGAGATCTTTCGCTTTGCCCACATAAATAACCTGATCTTTATCGTCATACATACGATAAACACCGGGTTCATGAGAAACGTCTGAGAGAAACTTCTTGGAATCAAACATCAGTAAAAACTACGCCAAAATTGACCGCACTTTTTCTAAATCTTCAGCCGTATCCACACCAACAGCCGGGACTTCTTTCGCCAATTCCACATAAATACGCTCACCGTACCACAATACACGGAGTTGCTCTAACTTCTCTAAGTTTTCTAACTGCGTTGGTGCCCATTGCACATATTGTTTAATAAAGCCCGCACGGTAAGCATAAATACCAATATGGCGAAGATACACATCTGCAAGTTGTGCCTTTGAGATATCCTCTAATTGCATAAACTGATCACGATCGTAAGGAATCACTGAACGAGAGAAATATAAAACGTAGCCATCTTTATCAGTAACGACTTTCACCGCATTTGGATTAAATAACTCTTCCGCTTCATGAATTTTTACCGCAAGTGTCGCCATATTCACGTTAAACTTCGCTAAATTGTCTGCCACTTGACTCACAATGACGGGGGGAATTAACGGCTCATCCCCTTGGATGTTTACAATAATTTCATCATCAGCAATACCAAGCTTACTCACTACTTCCGCTAAACGCTCTGTACCGGAATTATGCGCTTCTGATGTCATACACACTTCTGCCCCAAAAGCTTTTGCTGCCTTTTCAACTTGTTCGTTATCTGTTGCAATAATTACTCGGCTTGCCCCTGATTGTTGAGCTTTCTCAAAAACATGTTGAATCATAGGTTTACCGGCAATATCTGCTAAAGGTTTACCTGGTAAGCGGCTCGATGCAAAACGAGCAGGGATAATAACTGTAAATGACATAATCATTCCTTATTCTTTCAATGTTTCGGCTTTCTCTGCCAACAAAACCGGCACGCCGTTTTCAATAGGATACGCCACTTGCTCAAAAGGGCAAATGAGCCGTTGATTTTCTTGATCGTATTTCAATCTTGCCAAACATCGCGGGCAAGCGATCACGTCTAATAATCGAGGATTAAGTTTCTCATGCATATTTCACTCGAATAGAGTTAAACTAAATGACGGATTTTTTCCCACAATTGTGGAAGTTTTTGGCCTTGGTTTTCAGCCTCAACAATCTCCGCATCAACTGGGACATACCACCAATTCTCTTTAGCAAACGCTTGGCATTTTACGGCATCCTTTTCGGTCATAAAGAGCGGTTGGTTTTCAGCGAGTTTTTCTAATAATTGAGGCTCAAAATGTTGATGATCTTGAAAAGCTTTCGTATTGGCTAAACGAATATTTAAATTTTCCAACATCGTGAAAAAACGCTGTGGGTTTCCAATTCCCGCAATGGCTGAACCTTGGGTAAACTCACTTAGTAAGCGTTTTTCTGCCGTCACTAAATTAATCGCATAGTGAGGAACTAACGTCATAATGGCATCAGAATAAGCATTTTTTCCACCATTGGTAATCACAAAGTCCACACTTTTTAAACGACTTGGCAATTCACGCAAAGGGCCTGCTGGCAAAACAAAGCCGTTTCCTAAAGCACGTTCTGCATCCATCACTACAATTTCAATATCACGTTGCAACTTATAATGTTGTAATCCATCATCCGAAATAATCAGATCGCAATCCTGTGTTTTCAAAAGTAATTCGATAGCTTGTTGACGATTCGGTGAAATCACTACGGGCACACCTGTTCTTTTGGCGATTAAAACAGGTTCATCGCCCCCTTGAACGGGATCTGTTTCAGGAGTGACAAGCAAAGGATAAGTTTTAGATTGGCTACTATAGCCACGAGAAATCACGCCTACACGTAATCCTTGTTTTTGTAACTCTTCCACTAGCCACACCACAACAGGCGTTTTACCATTTCCGCCCACAGAAAGATTACCAACAATAATGACGGGTTTTGGGGATTTATAAGAAGATAAGATATTAAGAGAAAATAACGCTCGGCGAATTTGGCTAATCAACCAAAATAGCAGTGAAAAAGGCAGGAGCAACCAAGCAAGCTTTGAATTAGAGTACCAAAAAGGCATTTCATTTGTCCTATATTGATTTTGGGCGAACACATTGGTTCGCCCTTATTATTTTATCCGCTAAACTGCATACTGTGTAATTGTTTATATGCACCATCAAGTGCTAATAAATCTTGGTGTGTACCACGTTCTTTAATTTCACCGTGTTCAATAACTAAGATTTCATCGGCATTTTCAATGGTTGATAAACGATGGGCAATCACCAATACCGTACGATCTTTTTTCAGTTCTTCTAATGCAGACTGAATCGCACGTTCAGATTCGGTATCGAGAGCAGAAGTCGCTTCATCTAAAATTAAGACAGGTGAATTACGTAATAACGCACGAGCAATGGCTAAACGCTGACGTTGACCACCAGAAAGACTTGCTCCATTCTCACCAATAACGGTATCAAAACCTTGTGGAAGTTTCTCGATAAACTCAAGCGCATAAGCCGCTTTTGCTGCTTCGATAATTTGCTCACGGCTGTATTTATCTTCTGCCGCATAGGCGATATTATTGGCAATCGTATCGTTAAATAAATGTACTTGTTGAGAAACAACAGAACAATTCTCACGTAAATTAGATAGACGATAATCTTGAATTCTCACGCCATCTAATAAAATCTCACCTTCATCAATATCGTAGAAACGCGTTACTAAATTGGCAATCGTTGATTTACCCGAACCTGAACGTCCCACTAAAGCCACGGTTTTGCCTGCTGGCACATTAAAAGAGATATTATTTAAGGCTTTCTCTTCTTTACCCTCATAAGCAAAACTGACGTTTTTAAATTCTAAATCACCTTTTGCGGGTTCTGCTTTATATGTGCCATTATCTTTTTCAGTTTCTAAATCTAAGATAGAAAATAATGTCTGACAAGCTGCCATGCCTCGTTGAAATTGGGAGTTCACATTCGTCAAGGATTTTAACGGACGCATCATCGCTAACATGGAAGAAAAGACGACAGTGAAAGAACCTGCCGTTAAATTATGCTCTGCAATTAATGGTGTGGTTGCCAAATAAAGCACTGCCGCTAACGCCAAAGAAGCAATCACTTGCACAACAGGATCTGAAATAGCATCAGCAGTCACCATTTTCATACCTTTACGACGCATATCATTACTGACTTTATCGAAACGCTCTTCTTCCACTAACTGACCACCAAAAGAAAGCACCACTTTATGCCCTTTTAGCATTTGTTCCGTCGCAGAGGTTAATTCCCCCATAGAATCTTGCATGTTTTTACTAAGCTTACGGAAGATCTTCGATACAAAGCGAATAAGCACTGCAATAATTGGGCCGATAACGAAAAGAACCAACGTTAATTCCCAACTGGTGTAGAACATCACCACGAGCAATGAAATTAAATAGGCGCCTTCACGTACAATGGTCACTAATGAATTAGAGGAAGAATTGGCAATCATTTCTGAATCGTAAGTAATACGAGAAAGCAATTTCCCCGTTGAATTACGATCAAAGAAACTTACTGGCATAAACATTAAATGTTTAAACAAGCGGCGGCGCATAATCATCACCACTTTGCCAGAGACCCAAGCCAAGCAATAGCTGGAAATAAAGTTAGTCACACCACGCAACATAATCATACCAACCACAACAAATGCCATCAGTTTTAGGAAGGAATGATCGGCTTTCCCAAAACCATCATCGAGCAACGGTTTAAGCATATAAATCAGGCCTGAATCAGCCAATGCATTAAAAACGAGAGCGACAGCAGCGACAAATAAACCCGATTTAAAAGGTGAAATCATCGGCCATAAACGCTTAAAAGTTTGTGAAGTTGAGAAATCTTTATCTTGCATAGTTTGTTCTTGCATCACATTGTCTTAATAAAAATTGGCTGCATTGTACCTGTTATTTCGGGGATAATCCAATTACACGGGCAAACCAAGGTGAAAAATCCCCTCTCGCCTTTTCAATTTCAATGCCTTTTTCAGTAAAATTTAACCTTATATGACCTGAAATAGCCGTATTTTCGACCGCACTTTGATAACGATTTAATCGTTCAATCACCGTTGGATGAGGAAAATTCCACGCATTCCATCGTCCACTTGAAATTAAGGCTATATCCGGTTTTGTCTGTGCCAGTAAAAACTCGCCTGTTGAGGTTTTACTACCATGATGTCCCACCTGTAACACATTAATTTTGCCTAGTTTTTCAGCAAAAGATTTTTCTGTTGCCACATCAGCATCACCGGTTAAAAGGATTTGATACTGTCCATCCGTTAATACAATCACGCAAGATTGAGGATTCTCCGCCCTGTCTGTAATTTGTTTTGGTGAAAGAATTTTAAAATCAAGTCCTCGCCACTGCCATTGTTTCCCCTGAAGACAAAAAGTGCGGTGCGTTTCGCCATAGTTTTTGCGAGAAGGTGTGATCAGCTCAATCTCTGGATATGCGGCTAAAATCGCTTTAGCGCCGCCTGAATGGTCGTTATCATCATGGCTTAAAATCAAGGTTTCAAGTTCAATGCCTTCCCGTTGAAGATAAGGTAATATCTCTAATTCCGCCATGGAAGAAGCCCCTATTCCACTCTGCCAAGCAGGTCCTGTATCATACAACACACCTTTCCCCTCTTTCACAATTAAGGTGGCTAAACCTTGACCAACATCTAACGTATCTAACTGCCATTTGGGTTTCGTGAAATATCGATAGCCAAGCGTGCCAATACAAAAACTAGAAATAAGAATAACGCCCAAAAGAGCTTGCTTATAAGCTTCTGGCGATAAAATTTTTGTGTTATTTAATGTAAAAAATCGACTTGATTTTAACGGTGTATTTTTTGTTTGAGATTGAGATACAAAATACAATCCATATAACACTCCACCAAAAACAAGGCTTAAAAGTGCGGTCAGAATGAGGGATAAATTAATCGAAATCGGCATATACGAGCCTTGAAAAAAACTAAGGCATTGTTTAATACCTTGAGCAATCGCATTTGAAAAATGCCAAGAAGAAAATGCGCCATTCGTTAACACCGCAAAGAGAATCAAGGGTACAAGTAAGAAACTATACAAGGGCACTGCAATTAAATTCGCCAAGAATCCATTTAACGCCAAGCCATTAAAAAAGAAAAGCTGAATGGGCGTAAATAAAATCAACAACCCAAACTGCAAATGAAATAAGCCTAAAATCCACCGCACTTTGCGAGATAATTTTTGATGTCGCCACTCAATGATTGAAAAGGGCACATATCGGTACCACACAATCAAACAGGTAACAGCACCAACTGAAAGCCAAAAGCTCACCGAAAGCGGTATAAGCGGATCACAAAACAGTAAAAATGCCATCACCAAACACAGCATTTGTAAAGGCGTGTAATATCGTCGTGAAAATTGAAGGATTGCAATAAAAAGCAATGCCATCATTGCACGAAAGGTCGGTAAACTAAATCCAGCTAAATAAGCGTAACCTAAAGCAATCAACACGCCAAAGCAAAGCGGAAACCAGGGCGAAATAAAGCGTGTAGGCAGTGCAAGTTGCAATAATCGAGCAAAGAAAAAGCCTATCCCCATGGCTAAACCGATATGTAACCCTGAAATAGCAATCAAATGTGCCGTATTCGTTTGTTGATAAATCAGCCACGTTTTATTATCCAGCCAAGCCCGCTCGCCAAATGCCAATGCGATAAGTAAACCTTGTAAAGAAAACCCTTCCGTCAGCTTAAGGCTATTCTGTAGAAAATGTGTGCGATAAGAAAAATCTTCCCTAATTTTGACCGCACTTTTCACATTACCTACGGCAATAATCCTTTTGGAAAAATACCATTGCTGTCGATCAAATCCTCCATGATTTAATCTCGCCGAAATAGGACGAAGCTTTACATCTGCCCGCCAAGTTTCGCCAAGTTGTGGTTTTTCTGGTGCTCGCCAATTAATAAAAATTTGTTGTTCTTTCCCATCAAATAAAGACGTCGTCGCAACCAACGTTTGATAATCTTGCTGATGAAGAATTTCTGAGATGTGAAGATCTAACGTGATTTTATTCGGTAAACCTGAGATTTTTTCTGCCTGAGTCAATAACGATAAGGCTTGTGAATGCACGTAAGCTAAGGTAAGCAAAAACCAAATACCGTTAATGCAAAAATTTCTGACTTTAAAATAATTGAACCAATGGAAACAAAATGCGGTCATAACCAACAATAAAATGCTCAGCCCCGCTCGTTGCCAGGTAAACAGTAAAAAATCGGGCACGACAAGCAAAGAAAAGGCTGAAATGATGAGCATGATGCACAGTTGAAATAACGTGAGTTTCATTTGGAGTGTGATTTATAGCGAGAAAATAAGGCAACCTAGCCTTAACCTCATAAATAAACAAATAATTACGCCATTTTTTGCGATCTCGATCGCAAAATTTAAATTTCCAGGCTAAATTTATTTGCTAAATAGATGAAGTTCTGCTATTTATATCGCCCTTAAAATAACTAGGTTCTTATGTCAGCTATTTTTAGCAATAAGAACTAATCACAAAAACAAGACAGGACGTCATTAAATTCTGTACTATTATTAGGAGTTATCAATGTCTAAGGCATCTCTAAGTTTGCTGGATTTAGCCGGTGTTACACCTTATCAACCTAAGAAAGATGAGGAATACATGAATGAAGATCAAATTCTTCATTTCAGAAAAATTTTAACTGCATGGCACGAGCAAATTGTGGAAGAAGCATCAAGAACTGTTGCTCATATGCAAGATGAAGCGTCAAACTTCCCGGATCCAGCTGACCGTGCGACCCAAGAAGAAGAATTCAGTCTTGAATTACGTAACCGCGATCGCGAGCGTAAATTAATGAAAAAGATTGAATACACATTGAAAAAATTGGACACCGATGATTTCGGTTATTGCGATTCTTGTGGGGAAGAAATTGGCATTCGTCGCTTAGAAGCACGTCCTACTGCTGATCTTTGTATTGATTGCAAAACTCTTGCTGAAATTCGTGAAAAACAAGTCGCAGGTTAATTGATTCAAATAATCCAACGAAAAAGTGCGGTCAAAAACAACCGCACTTTTCGTGTTTTTATCAAATGCGCATTTAACATAGAGAATGGAGTAAATTATTCTTACTTATATAAAAAATTTATTTGGTAAAAAAACTAAAAAAGAAACTGAAACCAATATAAATTCGCCTGTCCCAAAAACAGCGCCAAAAACTGAAAAACCAAACGTTTCAAAAGCAGAGCGTTCACAACCCAAGATCGCCCCGTCCTCTTCTCACCACAAAAAAACCAACACCCAAGCGCATCGTTACGATAAACATATCGTTAAAGCCTCTCATTTTGGTATTAATCCACGTATGTTTAGCCGTAATGCCATTACCGTGGTAGAAAAATTGCAACGTCAAGGTTATGACGCTTATATCGTTGGGGGTTGTTTGCGTGATTTATTGTTGGGTAAACACCCAAAAGATTTTGATGTGGCAACAAATGCACGTCCCGACCAAATTCAAGCGGTATTCCAACGTCAGTGCCGTTTAGTCGGTCGTCGTTTCCGCCTTGCGCATATTATGTTTGGTCGCGATGTGATCGAAGTGGCCACATTCCGTGCTAGCCATTCAGATGCACGTAGCGAAAATCAAGCGAAACAAAGCGATGAAGGGATGTTATTGCGTGATAATGTGTATGGCACCATTGAACAAGATGCGGAACGCCGTGACTTCACCGTAAACGCGCTTTACTACAATCCGCAAGATAATACGTTGCGTGATTACTTCAACGGAATTGATGATCTGAAAAACGGTAAATTACGTCTGATTGGCGATCCCGTTACCCGTTATCAAGAAGATCCCGTGCGTATGCTACGTTCTGTGCGTTTTATGGCGAAATTGGATATGTTCTTGGAAAAACCAAGTGAACAGCCAATTCGTGAGCTTGCACCATTGCTGAAAAATATTCCACCGGCGCGTTTATTCGATGAAAGCTTAAAATTATTGCAATCTGGTAATGGTGTAAAAACCTATAAACTACTGCGTCAATATGGCTTATTTGAACAACTTTTCCCAAGCTTAATGCCTTATTTTACCGAAAAAGAAGACAGCCTTGCAGAACGCATGATTTTAACTTCGTTAAATTCAACTGATGAACGTATTGCCGACAAATTACGTATCAATCCAGCCTTTTTATTTGCGGCATTCTTCTGGTATCCATTACGCGAAAAAGTGGATGTGCTGAAAAATGAAGGTGGCTTAAACAATCACGATGCCTATGCCCTTGCGGCAAATGAAGTGCTTGATCAATTATGCCGATCATTAGCTGCACCTCGTCGTCATACATCCGTCATTCGTGATATTTGGATGTTGCAATTACAACTGCTTAAACGCACCGGTTCTCACCCTGCTCGCACGATGGAACATCAAAAATTCCGTGCAGCCTTTGATTTATTGGCGATGCGTGCTGAAATGGAAGGTGGTGAAGCCGTTGAGCTCGCAAAATGGTGGCATGAGTACCAACTCAGTAATCAAGAACAACGTCGCCAATTGGTTCAAGAGCAACAAAAATTGCATCCAGCGCCGAAGAAAAAATATTACCGCAGACGTAAACCTAAGGCGGCTAACTAATGGTTCAAGTGTATATCGCCCTTGGCAGCAATTTAAATACGCCGACAGAACAATTAAATTTGGCATTAGAGGCAATTTCTGCGCTACCTAATACCGAATTAAAATCGGTCAGTGGATTTTATCAAAGCAAACCATTAGGCCCGCAGGATCAACCGGATTATGTGAACGCAGTCGCGATGATCGAAACCACTCGCCCACCTTTAGCCTTGCTCGATGAATTGCAACGTATCGAAAATGAACAAGGTCGCGTGCGTTTACGTCGTTGGGGTGAGCGTACACTGGATTTGGATATTCTGCTTTATGGCGATCAAATCATTCAAAATGAACGCTTAACGGTGCCTCATTACGATATGAAAAACCGCGAATTTGTGATTGTGCCGCTTAATGATATCGCACAAGATTTGGTTTTACCGGAAGGCGAAAAAGTCGCAGATTTGGTAAAAGCGTTCGAAAATCATCAAATGTATAAAATCAAAAACAGCGAGAAAATTGACCGCACTTAACTCAAAATAAAAGGGCTGATATTTACTATCAGCCCTTCTTTTTTACCTATCAAATTAGGCAGCAACGGAAACAAAGATTTCTGTGCCGATAATCACACAAATAAAACCGACCAACATTGGGACAGACATACGTTTTACGATTTCAAATGGTGAGATTTTTCCCATACCTGATACAGCCACAACTACACCTGAAACCGGTGATAAACCACGACCTAAGTTAGAGGCTTGTAACATTGGAATGGTTAAGAACGCTGGGTTGACGCCCATTTGAGTGGCTAATTTTGGAATTAATTCTGCAAAAGCATAGAACGCCGCGTTACCTGAACCGGTCGCCATGGTGGCTAAAATGGTAATCACCGCAAGCACTAACATCATAAAGAAGGCTGAACCGCCGAAGGATTGTGCAGAGTCGATTAAATTAGTGATAAAGCCGATTGTACTTAAACTTTGTGCAAATACACCAGCAGCCACTAAAAGCATGACCACGCCCGCAAAAGCATCTGCCATACCGCGATATGCCACCACAAGATTATCAAACGTTTGTTTTGCGTTGAAGCTACGTAAGAAATCCACTACTGCAGTAATGATAAAGCAAAGCACCATCACGGTAACAATGTGTAAATTTGGTAAGCCCCATTTACCGTCAAAGATCAACACGCCGATAATTGGTAATAATGGCAAAATCGCATAGTAGTTTGGTGCTGTTGTTTTAATTTCATCTGCATTCAAACGTTCTACTTGCACGCCTTCTTTTTTATCTAAATAACGCTGCCAGAAGAAATGAGCCACGGCAATCCCTAAAATCGCAAAAATTGAAACTGGCAAGGCGGTGCCAAAGGCAAACTCACCTAAAGGAATTTTTGAAATTTCAGCAGAAAGCACCACGTCGCCTGATGTTGGAGAAAGGATAATAGAAATTGGCGATGCACAAATTGCAGCAGCAGCCCCTCGTGAAATCCCCACGTTTACCATGACAGGGAATAATGTCGCCATTAATAACACACCTAAACCTGTTGCAGATGACACGGCAAAAGACATTAAACATGCAAGGAAATAAGCAAATACCATTAAAATATAAGGTGAACGGATGTTTTTCAGTGGTTTTGACACCAATTTCACCACCACATCGTTCGCGCCAAGATGAGTCATGTACACGGAGAAACCACATAACACCATAATCATCAAGCCTAAGCCGCCGCCACGATTACCGAGTAGATATTTCACATATTCTAAAATATCAAAATAGGTGGAACCGGTGCTTTTCACACCTTCTGGTAAAATCGAATGTCCCATCAGCACTGAAATAAATAACAAGACCAAGCCACCGAACATCAGCACGCCGGTCGCTGAATAGCCTTTCACGATGTAATATGCCACCAAAACAATGGCAATCAAACCTATAATCAGATCCATAATTTACCTCTTTATTAAAATAATAATATCAGCAAGATAGCGATTGAATTGGCAGTTGTAAATCAGTTCAATACGAAAATTTGAGGTAGATCACAAAAAGATTTTGGGAAGAAAGTGCGGTTGGTTTTGGAGTTTTTTTTGATGATGGAAAAATTTGAGCTAAGTACGCGTCAAAAACACGTACTATTTATGAGTTGCTTTTCTACCACTGCCTATAAATTTACTTTAAAAATTGATCAACACTGTAAAACCTTGAAGAATTTATAAAATCCAGTATGTTATTTTCACTAGATATAATTACCCTTAATAGTTCACGAATCTTATTAAGCACTATCTCATTTCTTTCATGAGCATTTTTTTCTGAAAGATCTTGTAGAATATCGTTATACTTTTTATTAATAGTAATTAACTGCTGATCAATGTACACTGCAATGTCATTCGGTAGCCAAATCATTGATGATTTTATTTTTATTTTTACACTTAAAATTTCATCACCAAAGTGATCATACTCAGAGAAAGCTTGAGACTCACTTAGTCTCATAGCATTAGAATGCTTTAATAATTTCTCGGATAATGAGATAAATTCACATATAATATTGCTAAGTTCCAACATACTTTTTTCATAAATTTTTGAGTATCTTAGTTGATATTCGATATTTTTTTGTTCTAAATCTAATTTTACAGATTCAATGGCTTCAGTTATTTCTTTTAGGTCTTCTTTTCTAACTAGTTGAGTATCTATTTCAGCATTTTTCTTCGCAGACTCAATGCTATGTGTAATTTTGTTTAAATCATCCTTTGTTGCTAACTGAGCACTTATCTCACCCCATTTTTTACTATAAGCAATAGCCCATGGTTTTAAGATTAAATCAACTATAACACAAATAACAATTCCTACTATTATAGATAAAATGTTTATCATAAGTTCCTCTTTAAATATTATTAATCAAATTCAAAATCCGCTTATCCGACACCTGATACTTCGTGCCTAACTGCTGCGCAAATAAGCTCACACGCAATTCCTCGATCATATAGCGAATTTCTGCCACTTCATCGGAAATCGGTTTGGATTTGGGTAGTTTAGCCAGCAATTGTTGGTAAGCCTGTTGTACCTGTTCCACGCGTAGCATAGCCGCACGATCGCGATTCACATCTTGAGCCAGTTTATCGATACGTTTATCAATAGCTTGTAAATAACGCTGTAAATCCGGTAGGCGATCATAACCGCTCTTTTGCACAAAACCTGGATAAATCAGTCCGCTTAACTGCGCCTTAATATCGGAAAAAGCAAAGGCCATAGTGAAATCCATTTTGCCTTTTAAACGTTGGTTTAAGGCGTGATTGAGAGATAGGATTTGTTCCACTTTCTGCGCAATATCCACCGTCACTTCGTTCAGGTTTTCTCGTACAAAATCACGCAATTTTTCAAAGCCTGCTTCATCCCACACAAAACCACCGAAATCGGCAATCAGTTTATCCACAGCACAAGCGATACAGTCATCTATCAAATCCAATACACGACCGAACGGGGTAAAATACAGCCCTAATTTGGCTTTATTCGGCAATTTTTCATGCAGATACTTAATTGGTGATGGCACATTGAGTAGCAACAATCTACGCAAACCTTGTTGCATTGCCACTGCTTGCTCAAACTCTGTTTCAAACAGTTTGATACCTACGGCATCTTTTTCATCTACAATAGCCGGGAACGCTTTGACGCTAAAACCACGTTGTTTTTGTTCGTAACATTGTGGTAAATCTGCAAAGCTCCAAATATGCAGCCCGCTTTGTTCAATGCCATCATCCGCCACAGCAGAAATACTTTCCTGTACGCGATCTTTTAAGTTGAATTTCAGCTCATCCAAATTCATGGATTCGGCAATTTTCTTGCCGTTTTCATCTACCACACGGAAGGTCATTTTCAAATGGCTTGGAATTTGTTCCCAATTCCAATGTTCCGCTTCTACGGTGACGCCCGTCATACGACGCAATTCATAAATTAGCGTATCTAATAATGGTTTTTCCAACGGCACAGCTCGGCTTAAAAAGGCTTGAGCATAATTAGGTGCAGGCACAAAATTACGACGATAAGATTTCGGCAGCGATTTAATCAGCGCTATCACCAATTCTTCACGCAAGCCTGGAATTTGCCAGTCAAAGCCTGTCATTTCCACTTGGTTGAGCAATGGCAACGGAATATGAACCGTCACGCCGTCTGCATCGGTACCCGGTTCAAATTGATAAGTTAATTTGAGTTTTAAATTGCCTTGATGCCAGAAATTTGGAAAGTCCAGCTTGCTCACTTGTTCCGCATCATCATTAATCAAGAATGAACGTTCAAAATTAAGCAATTCCGGATCTTTTTGCTGCGCCTTTTTCCACCAGGTATCAAAATGTTTTTGAGAGACCACTTCTGTGCCAATACGCTGATCGTAAAATTCAAAAAGCGTGCGGTCATCCACCAAAATATCGCGGCGGCGGCTTTTGTGTTCCAACTCCTCTACTTCTCGAACGAGTCGTTGATTTTCTTTGAAGAATTTATGTTTAGTATTCCAATCCCCTTCCACTAAGGCAGATTGAATAAAGATCTCACGGCTCACCGTCGGATCAATAGAACCGTAATTCACCGGTCGCGCAGCCACAATCGGCACACCGTAAAGCGTGACTTTTTCATCGGCAATTACCGCCCCACGAGATTTCGACCAACGCGGTTCGGAATAGGATTTTTTAATTAAATGCTCAGCAAGTGGCTCGATCCATTCTGGCTCGATTTCTGCCACCATGCGCCCCCAAAGTTTGGAGGTTTCCACTAACTCTGCTGCCATCACCCATTTCGGTTGTTTTTTGAAAAGCACAGAATTGGGGAAAATTGCAAAATGGGCATTACGCGCGCCAAGATATTGTTGTTTCTCCGCTTCTTTTAAACCGATATGAGAAAGCAAGCCGCTTAAAAGTGCGGTATGAATTTGCTGATATTCTGCCTTTTCGGAATTAATCGGCAAGCCCATTTCACGCACGGTTAAACGAATTTGATGATAAATATCTTGCCATTCGCGAATGCGTAAATAATTTAAGAAATCCTTTTGGCATTGGCGGCGAAATTGGTTTTTACTCAATTCTTTTTGTTGTTCTTGCAGATAACGCCAAAGATTGAGGAAAGCCAAGAAATCTGATTTTTTATCGGCAAAACGACGATGTTTTTCATCGGAAGCTTGCTGTTTTTCTTGTGGGCGCTCGCGCGGATCTTGAATGGATAAGGCCGCGACAATAATCATCACCTCATGCAATGCACCTTGTGAGACAGCACTCAGCAACATCTTCGCCAAACGTGGATCCACAGGGAGTTGTGATAATTGACGCCCTACTGTGGTTAATTGACGTTTCTCGCCCGCTTTGGTGCGAACCATTTCAAACGCACCCAATTCTTCCAACAGTTTTATACCGTCTTGAATATGGCGTTTATCTGGCGCATCAACAAATGGGAAGGCTTCAATATCATCTAAGCCCAATGCCGTCATTTGCAAAATAACAGAGGCTAAATTAGTACGCAGAATTTCAGGATCGGTAAACTCCGGACGAGAATTAAAATCCTCTTCCGAATATAAACGAATACAAATCCCTTCACTTACACGACCACAACGACCTTTACGCTGATTAGCGGATGCCTGTGAAATGGGTTCAATCGGTAAACGTTGTACTTTGGTGCGATAGCTATAACGGGAAATGCGTGCTGTACCTGGGTCAATCACATATTTAATGCCCGGCACGGTCAATGAGGTTTCCGCGACGTTAGTCGCTAATACAATGCGATTTAAACCACTTGGATGGAAAATTTTATTTTGTTCTTGTGCAGACAAGCGAGCAAAGAGCGGTAGAATTTCCGTATGTTTTAGATTTTGTTTTTGTAAAGCTTCAGCGGTATCACGAATTTCACGCTCACCGTTCATAAAGATCAAAATATCGCCTCGACCTTCCGCTTGCAGTTCATCCACCGCATTGAGAATGCCTTGTAGCTGATCTTGATCGTCTTCTTCCACTACGGGACGATAACGTACTTCAACAGGATAGGTTCTGCCTGAGACTTCGATAATCGGGGCATTGTTGAAATGTTTGGAAAAACGTTCCACATCAATGGTCGCGGAAGTGATGATTAGTTTTAAATCACGACGACGTGGTAAAAGCTGTTTTAGATAACCAAGAATAAAATCATTGTTTAGACTGCGTTCGTGGGCTTCGTCAATAATCAAACAAGAATATTGATTAAGGAAACGATCGTTTTGAATTTCCGCTAACAGGATCCCGTCAGTCATCAATTTGATTTGTGTATCATCACTGATTTGATCGTTAAAACGAACCTTATAACCAACTAAACCGCCAAGCTCCGTTTCCAGTTCTTCCGCAATACGTGCTGCCACTGAACGAGCGGCAATACGGCGAGGCTGAGTATGACCAATCATACCCAAATTGCCGAAACCTAATTCCAAACACATTTTCGGCAATTGGGTGGTTTTACCTGAACCGGTTTCCCCTGCCACCACGATGACCTGATGTTCAGAAAGCAGTTTTTGAATTTCTGCTTTACGTTGACTAACTGGCAAACTCTCTGGAAAAACAATCGGATTTTTAACCGCACTTTTACGATTTTCTACACGTAATTGAGCCTGTTCAATCTCTTGCTGAATTTCAGCCGCTACAGCTTGCTGTGCTTCTTGGCTTTTAATTTTTCCGATACCATGAATACGAGCGGATAAACGACGTTGATCCACTAGCATGATACCGTTGAGTTTCGAAAAGAGAGATTGTTGTATCGGGTTTAATTCACGTTTGACTGATTTGTTCTTCATACTGATTTACTTTTAAAACCACCGTAAGCCAAGCAAAGCCAACCAATTAAAAAGAGCGTGCCACCAATTGGTGTCACCCAAACGAGGAATTTACCCGCACCAAGCGCAAGTGCATAGAGGCTGCCACTAAAAAGAAGGATGCCGTACGCCCAAGCGCCTGCAGCGAAATTAGCCATTTTGTTTGCAACCAATGATTCACGGCATAATTGCAAAATGCCAATTGCTAAAATCGCAATGGTGTGGAACATTTGATATTTCACACCCGTTTCAATCCAGGCTAACTCTTTAGGTTCTAAAACCTTGCTTAATCCATGTGCTGCAAAAGCACCAATCGTCACACATAAAAAACCGCTTAATCCCGCGATAAATAACCATTTGTTTTTCATTTAAAATTTTCCTATTAATACAGCTAAAATACCTGCGGCGATTAGAGGTCCCACCGGAATACCGCCTAAGAACGAAACACCAATAATCGTACCAATTAATAATCCTGTCACCAAAACAGGTTGTTCACTCATTAATGGCACCCCTTTTCCCGCAAGCCATGCGACGAATATCCCGGTTAAAATAGAAACGCCCATTTTCCAGTTTAAAAATGAACTGAGATCGGGCAGTTGAATTTTTCCCGACACTAACGGTGCAAGCACACCAATCGTTAAGATGATGATCCCGATTTTGACACCGTATTGTGCGAGTATAGGAATGTATTTGGATAATAAGGTTTGCTGCATGATTAACAGCACGGCAGCTGAGATGGTAATCGCGCTATTTTGGCTAATTAAACCTAAAACAATTAAGAAAACCAATAACAACGCGACCATATTGAATTGTAATGTCATAGTACCTCTAAAGTGCGGTCAAAAAACTGACCATTTTTATGCGTGTAAAGTTTTTGTAAATTATACCAATTTCTTGCTTTTCTGTGTTTTTTATTTAGTGAAAAAAAGCTAGAATACAAGTCAACTTTCTTCTCATACTCCCTGTTTTTACTAAGGTTTTTTGCCCTATGTCTAATGTCGTCAGCCCTGAATTAATTAAAACTGTTGTCCTGCTTGCTACCAGTGTCACTATCGTACCGCTTTTTAAGCGTATTGGCTTAGGTAGCGTGTTGGGTTATTTAGTGGCAGGCTGTTTAATTGGTCCTTCCGTTTTCGGTGTAGTGAAAGATGCCGAATCGATTCTGCATATGGCTGAACTTGGCGTGGTGATGTTCTTATTCATCATCGGTTTAGAGATGCATCCAGAACGTTTATGGGCAATGAGAAAAGCGATCTTTGGACGGGGCTTTCTACAAGTCGGGCTATGTGGCGTTCTGCTTACCTTTGCCGGTATCTATATTTTAAATCTTCCTAAAGAAGTCGCATTTATTGCGGGTATGGGCTTTACCCTTTCTTCCACCGCTATTGTGATGCAGGTACTAGAAGAACGCGGGATTACGAACACACCAAAAGGCCAACGGGTGATTTCTACCTTAATTTTTGAAGATTTATCCATTGTGCCATTATTGGCTTCTATTGCCTTTTTAACGCCTGAAACCAAACATATTGAACATCAAACAAACTGGACATCTATTGGGATTGCGTTAGGCGCCGTTGTCGGTTTAGTCGTTGCCGGTAAATGGTTAATGAACCCAATTTTCCGATTGATCTCCAAAGCCCATATTCGCGAAATGATGACGGCAGCCGCTTTGCTTGTGGTACTAGGCGCCGCATTAGCGATGGAAGCGAGTGGCCTTTCAATGGCGATGGGCGCATTCGTTGCGGGTGTAATGCTTTCAGAATCCGCATTCCGCCACCAATTAGAAGCCGATATTGAACCATTTCGTGGTTTATTGCTCGGTCTCTTCTTTATGGGCGTGGGAATGTCGCTTGACCTCAGTTTAGTCTTCAATGATGCGGTTTGGTTGTTAGGTATCGTATGCCTTTACATCGTCGGCAAAGCCTTAGCCGTTTATACCGTGGCACGTATTACAAAACTAGACCGCACCGAATCGGTTGGGCGAATGACCATTATGGCGCACGGTGGTGAGTTTGCATTCGTACTCTTCTCTGCTGCGACTACTGCAGGCGTGATGACAAAAGATCAAAATGCAACCTTTACCGCTGCGGTGATTATCTCAATGTTATTCTCCCCATTAATTGGTTTATTAATGCGTAAAATCAACCAACGCAAATCAGCAAATCAAGAGGAAAAAGTCGATACTAGCGATCTCGATCCTATTGTGGATTTAGAAGATAGCGTGCTCGTGATTGGTTTCGGTCGTTTCAGCCAAATCGTGTGTCAATCGCTTCTTGTTCGTGGTATTAACGTCTCGGTGATTGACCGCAACATCGAAAACATCCGTGCGGCAGCGAAATTTGGTTTTAAAGTCTATTACGGTGACGGTATTCGTCTTGATGTATTACGAGCCGCGGGTATCGAAAAAGCTAAATGTGTCGTCATTGGGATTAACGATACACAGCGAATTGAAAATATTGTTGAGAATCTAAAAGATGCTTATCCGAAACTCCCAATTTTGGCTCGAACTTATGACCGTAAAACGACAGTAAGTCTTATTAAGAAAGATGTGGACTTTATTGTACGTGAGACCTTTGAGTCTGCCCTCACTCTCAGTCATGCAACCTTAGTGCAATTAGGTGTAAATAAAATTGAAGCAGATGAAATCATTGCGGAAGTTCGTTATTTAGATCAAGAACGCTTGAATGAAGAAGTTTTACATGGTTTCTCAACGGACATCATCCGAAAATATTGGATGCCTAAACCCTTCATCAAACCACATTCTGATGCTGAAGCATTAAATGAAGAAACGGCTGAAATCTTAGAAAAAGAAGATGATATCAATGAGGAAGCCGCAGTTGAAACCCTTCTTCATGATGATTCTGAAGCCGAAAAACAAAAAGAAGTCGAATAATAAAAAAGCCCGATAATCATTATCGGGCTTTTTGTTAGGCTTTCATTGTTACAATCCAGCAATTGTGGATTTGTTTATTACGCTCAAAATCAAGTGGTAAGGTTTTCGCTGAAATTTCGACCGCACTTAATCCCAATTCATCTAACGCCTCAAAATCCATTTTAAAACCTCGTTTATTGTTCGAGAACACGATGGTGCCGTTAGGGCGTAAAATACGTTTGAGATTACGCATTAATTTGATGTGGTCACGTTGAACATCCCAACTGTCTTCCATACGTTTAGAATTCGAGAATGTTGGCGGATCCACGAAAATCAAATCAAACTGGCGATCACATTTCTCTAACCACTGCAAACAATCTGCCTGAATGAGCTTGTGCTGCTTGCCTTCAATATCATTTAAAATCAGGTTTTGCTCTGCCCAGTTTAAATAGGTGTTAGACATATCCACGGTCGTCGTTGATTTTGCCCCACCTAATGCCGCATGCACTGTTGCGGAACCGGTATAAGCGAAAAGATTGAGGAAATCTTTACCTTTTGCCATTTCACCAACCATTTTACGGGTTAAGCGATGATCCAAGAATAATCCTGTATCCAAGTAATCCGTTAAATTCACCCAAAGCCGTGCACCGTATTCATTCACATAGAAATATTCGCCTTTATTAGCCAATTTTTCATATTGATTCGTGCCTTTTTGTTTTTGACGGACTTTCAAAATCAGTTTATTGGTTTCAATACCGGTGACTTGTAAGGTTGCAGTCACTGCATCCAATAAACGTTGACGGGCTTTGTTTTCATCAATATTTTTCGGTGCAGCATACTCTTGCACTACGATATGATCACCATAACGATCCACTGCCACGTTATATTCTGGTAAATCAGCATCATATAAACGATACGCATCAAGGCCTTGCTGCTTCGCCCATTTTTCAATTTTCTTGATATTTTTCTGTAAGCGATTTGCAAAATCTACCGCTACCGTTGAAGAGCGGTCAAATTCAAGCGGATTTTCAGCCGCACTTTCTTTACGTTCTGAAATTTGATAATTCTTCTGAACACAATCTAACGGACCGTTTTTCGCTTTAAATTGACGATGAGAGCGCATACGCAAGCAATCAAGCAACGTAGATTCACTACTGAAAATCGACGCATTCCAACCTCCAAATTCATTTTTAAGGCATTGTCCAAAGACTGAATATAGTGCAATCAAAGCAGGGGTTGTGCCTAAACGTTCACCGTAAGGCGGGTTACAAATCACTGTTCCCACTTCATCTGGACTTGGATTTTTTAATGCGGCGACATCACCTTGTTTCCACTGGATTAAGTGTGCTACGCCTGCATTTTGTGCGTTCTTTTGCGCTTTTTTCAGTACGCGATGATCGAGATCGAAGCCATAAAAATGCGGCTTTGGATTTTGATTAAAATAAGTTTCAGCTTGCTGTACCGCTTCTGCTTTCACCTTATCCCAAGCATCTTGATTATGCCCTTTCCAGCAATCAAAACCCCAATGTAAACGATGTAATTGTGGCGCAATTTGTGCTTCCATCTGCGCGGCTTCAATTAGCAAGGTGCCCGAACCGCACATTGGATCCACTAATGGTGTCCCTTTTTTCCAACCTGAACGAAGCACTATCGCAGCAGCTAAGGTTTCACGTAAAGGCGCTTGCCCTGTATCTTCACGATAGCCACGTAAATGCAATGCTTCGCCACTTAAATCAAGTGAAACAACGAGTTCTTCTTTATTTAAATAAGCATGAATTCGCACATCCGGATAGTCTTTATCCACATTTGGACGCGCTTTCCCTTGGCGTTCAAAATAATCCACAATGGCATCTTTTACACGCATCGCACCAAATTGGGTGTGACGAATTTCTTGGTTTGTCCCGTTAAAATCGACAAAAAATGTGGTTTTCTCATCAAAATAACTTAACCAATCCTGCCCTGTCACAATTGAATACAAGTCCAAATCACTATATACCTTGCCATTTACAATCGGTAACAAAATACGTGAAGCCAAACGTGACCATAATAAGCTACGATAAAGTGTTTCATCATCAGCCTGAAAATGTACACCGCCTTGTGCAATTTTACATTCCGTTGCACCAAGCTCTGTCAGTTCGACTTTTAAGAGTTCTTCAAAACCACGGGCAGTTGTGGCAAATAATTGTTTCATGCGTTTTCTCGATAGGGAAAAATTGGGCGGATTATAGCACGAAAGTGCGGTTAAATTTGGGGAGATTTCAAGAATATTCCCCCCTCTTTTGTAAAGAGGGGGCTAGGGGGAGATTTTGATTATTTACTTAAACATTGAGCATAGCTATCAGCAGTCGCTTGAAGGAAATTCGCATAGGAATTTGGACCAAGCTGTACGTTATCGCCAATAGGATCTAAACGACCAACATTCACTTTTGTACTTTGCGCAAGCGTATCAATCACTTTTGGTGTGAATTGAGGCTCCGCAAAAAGACAATTTACACGATGTTCTTCAATTTCTTCTTTGATGTGAGCAATGGTTTTTGCACCTGGTGCTACTAATGGATTAATGGTGAAATAACCGGTTTGATTTAAACCATAAGCATCATTGAAATAGCTATAAGCATCATGGAACACAAAGAAGCCTTTATCTTTGAGTGGGGCTAGTTGTGCTTTGATTTTATCGCTTTGCTCGGTCAAAGATCGGTTAAAATCGGCTAAGTTTTTCGCGATGAGCTCTTTTTTATCCGGATATTGTTCCGTTAATTTATCCGCCACTTTCTGTGCCACAATTTGACTAATGGCTGGCGAATACCATAAGTGCCAGTTTACACTTAACCCATTTTCATCTACATCGTGGTGGTGATGATCATGGTCATGACCATGTTCGTGCTTATGATCGTGCCCATGTTTATGATCATGGCCGTGCTCGTGCTCATCATCTTCATGATAATGCTCATGATGAACTTTACTTAAAAGCGGTTTAATTTCTGGAATATCAGAAATATTGATGACTTTTTTGCTATCAATTTGGCTAATCGGTTTTGCTAAGAAAGCGTCAATATCTTCACCAACCCAAAGCACTAAATCCGCCGATTTCACTTTTTGCACATCTGAAAGTTTTAAGCTGTAATCATGTGGAGATGCACCCGCTGGAACTAAAATTTGCGTATCTGTTACACCATTAGCAATAGACGATGTAATAAAACCGAGCGGTTTCACGGATGCCAATACATCTGCATTTGCCATCATTGGGAGCGCTAAAAGTGCGGTAGAAATTGCACTCATTTTTAATACTTGTTTCATTTTTGTTTCCTTACTTTTATTGGGAATTATTCTCAAAGCCAACATAGACTACGCCTTTTTGATAAAATTGCAACATTTCAAATTAAAAAAATGAAGTGATATTTCTTCATCTTATTGAATACTTTTATTCATAAAGAAAAAGCAACGTTTTCACGTTGCTTCATTTCTTTATTTTAATAACTTGTCTATTACCCTAGAAACGGCAAAAAATCCAAAAGTTGCCGTTATCATAGTTGCTGCACCAAAACCATTTGCACAATTCATGGTAGCGGATACTTCACAGCCCTCACCCATTTTAGGAAAAATCAGAGGCTGACTGGAAAACACCGCATCAACTGCGAACTTACGTTGTGGATTTTGGGTAAAATTGAAATCCTTGCGTAAAACTGACCTCACTTTTGCCAACAATGGATCTTGAATCGTTTTGCTTAAATCAGCAATTTGGATTTTGGATGGATCTGTCTGACCACCTGCGCCACCAACAGTAATAATCTTGATTTTATTACGTTTGCAATAGGCAATCATGGCGGCTTTTGTTTTCACGCTATCAATTGCATCAATAACATAATCATAGCCACGATTTAGGTATTCCGCTTGGTTATCCGGTGAAATGAAATCATCAATGATATTCACCACACATTCTGGGTTAATCAGCTTAATACGCTCAGCCATCACTTCCGTTTTAAGCTTACCAATATTGCCGCTTAATGCTGGAAGTTGACGGTTAATATTGGTCACACAAATGTCATCCATATCAATCATGGTGATCTGCCCTACGCCACTTCGCGCAAGTGCCTCCACCACCCACGAACCTACGCCGCCAATACCAATGACGCACACATGGGCCTGACGCAAGCGCGCCAAGCCTTCTGGTGTATAAAGGCGTCCAATGCCGCCAAAGCGTTGTTCGTAATTATCGACACGAGCCATTATTGTAGTACCCAAACACGTCCATAGTGTTTTGATAAACCAGCAATGTGACCTGCTTGATCGCCAATACCACGGTATAAGTCAAAATGGTGACCATTTACCGCGCCGCCTACATCAAGTGCCACCATTAAGTGTAATTTGTGCGTGCCCATCCAGTTACCCTCATTATCAATATCTGGCACTTCAATCAATAATACGGTACCAGAAGGAATGACATTGCGATCAGAAGCAACTGCGGCCATAGGCACTAAAGGCACGCCTGCAGAACCTTTCACTTTACCTGTTGGATCGTTTTTAAAGAAAACATAAGATGGATTACGTTCTAACAATTCCCGTACTCGAGATGGGTTTGCTTTGCCCCATTCACGAATCGCTTGGATAGACATTTTTTCTTTTGGAATTTCACCATCTTCTACTAATAAACGACCAACCGCTTGATATTTATAACCATTTTGACCCGCATAGGCTAAATAATTTAAATTGCCATCACCGTAATCAACATAACCACTCCCCTGCACGCCTAATAAGAAGTTATCCATCATTGAATCACTGTAAGCGAGCTCTAAGCCTTGTCCTGCCAATGCACCATTATAAATTTCTGCTCGACTATAACGTTTATAGCTTGGCATCGCATAAATTGGATGTTGATATTGACCTTGTGCAGTACGGCGTGCATGAATTACGGGTGAATAATAACCTGTCATTAACACGTTTTGATAACCATCAAAACCTTTCATAATCTGTGGGTTAATGCCGTATTGTGCTAATTCATTCACATTGGCGCCTGCAAGCACCCAGTTAGTGATTTTGCCATAATTAGCAGCAAAGCGATTTGTTAATGAATTTGAATAATCACGAACATTCGTCAACTGCGTTAAAAAATCACCTTGGTTTACAACCGCACTTCTGTTATCCACTGAAGCAACGGGGCTCAAAATAGCTTGTTGATAATTACGTCCGCTATACTTTGCACCAAATTTTTGTGGATCATCGCCTGTCGCAGTACGCGGCATACTTGAATTATTTTTTGAAGAGACTTTACTTGGTGCTGAACCACATGATGCAAGCACCGAAACTGCCGCCATCACAGAGAGAATTTTTACAGCGAGATTTTGACGAAATTTCATTCTTATTTTCCTAAATTAAACTAACTAATACAAAGTTGCATACGCTATCAAAAATTCCCTTTTAGGACTAGCACTATTTCATAAAATGATTAATTAATATTCACATTGTTTATTTTCTTAACAAACGGAAAGTCAAATTCAGTTTAAATCTTGCAATAATTTTTGAAACGAGTATATTACGCGCTGTCAGACGCGGGGTGGAGCAGCTTGGTAGCTCGTCGGGCTCATAACCCGAAGGCCGTCGGTTCAAATCCGGCCCCCGCAACCAAATTACAAAGCACCGAAATTTCGGTGCTTTTTTCGTTTTTAGATAAAGGTAACTTTAATCAAAATAAAAAGGCACATGTCGTGAAACATTATGCCTTTATCTATCAATCTTATTAGATTTGATACTTTGTCTTATCACCGATATCAAAATGTAATGGCATTTTCCATTTTTGAAGCGCAAGAATCAATAATAATCCGCCGACAATCAACGATAGAATTCGGGCAATCCAACCCCCTTCAAATACCCAAGCAAACCAAAGTGCAGCTACAAATGCAGGTTGTAAATTTAATAGCGGTACTCTAAAACAGAAGTATTCTTTAAAACATAAACCGCCAAGTGTTACCAAGGCACCACCTAACGCTAATTCATGCCAACCTAAAAGCGCACATAAAAGTGCAAGCCACGTGGCAAATTGGAATGTTAAACGAAAATGCTTTAAATAAATATGAAGGGATGATGCACAACAAGTTGCCGCAATCAACACGGCAATTTGAGCCTGTTGAGGATACCAAGTTAAAGCCAAGATGCTAAATGCCGCAATGACAAAGCCTGTGCGATAAATAATGACAGTGAGTTTATCCCAAACATCCATTGGAGATTGAATATGTGGATCAGCCATGTAATTTCCTTATTTTTGATAATAAAAAGTGCGGTCAAAAACACGCTCATTTTTGACCGCACTTAACATTGAGATTATTTTAATCGATCTAAAATCTTTTGATGAATGCCACCAAAGCTACCGTTTGACATCACAAGAATATGATCCGTTGGTTTTGCTTCTGCCACAATCATATCGACTAATTTATCAACATTTCCTGTGTAATGTGCAGGTTGCACACATTGTCCTGCAATTTCAGCCACATCCCATGGAATATTATCTGGTTGTAGCATAAATACCGCATCAGCACGTCCAAGCGCTGGCGCGATTTCATCTTTATGCACGCCCATTTTCATGGTGTTTGAACGAGGCTCTAATACGGCAAGAATACGTACACCACCACCTACTTTGTCACGCAACGCAGTAAGTGTCGCAAGAATGGCTTCTGGATGGTGAGCGAAGTCATCATAAACTGTAATACCGTTTACTTCGCCCTTCACTTCTAAACGACGTTTTGCATTGATAAAGCTGCCTAATGTATGACATGCATCTTCAATTTTCACACCTGCATGGTAAGCCGCCGCAATTGCCATTAAAGCATTGTGCATATTGTGCTGTCCGACAATATTCCATTTCACTTCTGCAACTTTTTGACCGTGATGGAATACGGCAAATTCAGAGCAATCATTGGTAATACGTTCCGCAAACCATTCTTTATCTTTACCGATAAATTGCTGTTCTGACCAACATCCCATATTGAGAGTTTCTTTCACGCTCTGCTCATCTGCAAAAGAAAGAACGCGTCCTGTAGAAGGAATGGTTCTGATCATGTGATGGAATTGACGCTGGATCGCGTGAAGATCATCGAAGATGTCAGCATGATCGAAGCTGATATTGTTAATGATCAAAGTTTTCGGATTGTAATGCACAAATTTAGAACGTTTGTCAAAGAACGCCGTATCGTACTCATCCGCTTCAATCACGAAGAACTCGCTTTCCCCTAAACGAGCAGATGTACCAAAATTCCCCGCAATACCACCGATTAGAAAACCGGATTTTAATCCATTTTGTTCTAAAATCCAAGTCAACATGCCCGTTGTTGTGGTTTTACCATGTGTACCTGAAACCGCTAACACCCAACGGTTACGCAATAAATGGTCGTGTAACCATTGTGGACCTGATGTGTAAGGCAAGGCATTATCCAAAACATATTCCACGCAAGGATTACCACGCTTCATGGCATTTCCGACAATCACCATATCGGGTGCAGGCTGAAGTTGAGCCACATCATAATTAGGAATAATTTCAATACCCTGCTCTTGTAAAAAAGTGCTCATTGGCGGGTAAACATTAGTATCGGAGCCTGTTACTTTATAGCCCATTTGTTTGGCAATCATCGCAACGCCGCCCATAAAGGTACCGCAAATGCCTAAAATATGAATATGTTTCATTGTTCTTCTCTAGTTGCTAAAAATGCTGACTATGATAAATCAACTCAAAGATTGAGTAAATAAGGGCTGTTTACATAAACAGCCCTCTTTCTTATTTGATTCGTTCAAAGCCCGCTTGAAGATCGGCAATTAATTCATCAGTGTCTTCAAATCCAATATGCACACGAATTAATGAACCTGTTAATTTACGCTCAATACCTGGGCGAATTTTTGCAATTTCTTCTGGTTGATTACATAAAATGAGCGATTCAAACCCGCCCCAAGAATAAGCCATTGTGAAAAGCTCAAAATGATCCATAAAGGCGGCAAGCTCTTCATCATTTAAACGTTTATGTAATTCAAAAGAGAATAAACCGCTTGCGCCAGTAAAGTCACGTTTAAAGTTTTCATGGCCTGGGCAACTTGGTAACGCTGGATGATAAACTGCTTTAACTTGTGGTTGTTCACTTAACCATTTGGCCACTTTTAAACTACTTTCATGATGTTGTTTTAATCGCACTCCTAAGGTGCGAATGCCACGAGCTGTCGTATAAGCGGAATCGGCATCAACCATTTGTCCCATTAAATAAGAATGCTCGCGCAATTTATCCCAAGTACGTGCATTAGCCACTGCGGTACCGATCATAATATCAGAATGCCCTACTAAATATTTGGTTCCAGCTTGAATAGAGATATCAATACCGTGTTCTAACGCTTTAAATAGTACGCCTCCCGCCCATGTATTATCGATCATAATGACGATTTCAGGACTCACGGCTCGAACGGCTTTAACAATCGCAGGAATATCTGGCACTTCCATCGTTAAAGAACTTGGTGACTCTAAAAATAAGACTTTCGTATTTGGCTGCACGAGTTTGGCAACCTCTTCGCCTATCATGGGATCATAATAGGTCGTATCGATATGCATTTTTTTCAAAATCACATTGCAAAAATCTTGTGTCGGCTCATAGGCAGCTCCTGTCATTAAGACATGATCGCCTGTTTCCACAAAGGATAAAATAGCATTGGTTACCGCTGCGGCACCACAAGGATAAAGGTAACAGCCTGCCCCCCCTTCCATTTCACACATTAAATCTTGAAGTGCAAAATGCGTTAACGTGCCACGACGACCGTAAAAAAGCTCTCCTTTGTAACGATTTTTTGTACAATGTTTTTTATCTGCAATGGTCTCAAATACTAAAGAAGATGCACGTTGAACCACAGGGTTAACTGAGCCTTGACTAAAACGTTTTTTACGCCCTGCATGAACCAGTGTGGTCGATAAAGTATGATGTTCTGACATATATTTCACCTGTAACTTAGACAATATTAATTAATTCAATAGATAAAAACAGCTGTTAAAGTGCGGTTAATTTTCTTAAAATAATCGGCGACTTTTTGCATCCGCAAAATTTTTATTAACTTTCATATAGGAATTATGACTATGGTATTAGTAACTCGTCAAGCTCCAGATTTTACTTGCGCTGCAGTTTTAGGCAACGGAGAAATCGTTAATAACTTCAATTTCAAGAAACACATCAATGGTAAAGCGGCAGTATTATTCTTCTATCCATTAGACTTTACTTTCGTTTGCCCATCTGAGTTAATCGCATTCGACCACCGTTACGAAGAGTTCAAAAAACGTGGTGTTGAAGTTGTTGGTGTATCTATCGACTCAGAATTCACTCACAATGCATGGCGTAATACCCCAACTGAAAACGGCGGTATCGGTGCAGTTAAATATGCATTAGCTGCAGACGTTAAACACGAGATCGCTAAAGCATACGGTATCGAACACCCTGAAGAAGGTGTTGCACTACGTGGTTCATTCTTAATTGACAAAAACGGCATTGTTCGTCACCAAGTGGTTAATGACTTACCATTAGGTCGTAACATCGATGAAATGTTACGTATGGTAGATGCGTTACAATTCCACGAAGAACACGGCGAAGTTTGCCCTGCTCAATGGGAAAAAGGCAAAGAAGGTATGAAAGACAGCCCTGAAGGTGTTGCTAAATACTTGAAACAAAACGCTGACAAACTTTAATTTTTAATAAAAAGCCACATTAAGTGGCTTTTTTTATTTTTGTAGATCCTTTAGAATGAACGCATCTTTAACCAAAGTGCGGTTATTTTTATGAAATATAATATTCCTATTTTTCTGACGATTCTTCGAGTGATTTTAATCCCATTCTTCGTCGTGGCATTTTATTTGCCAATCCCTTCTGCTCCCTTTATTACAACGCTCATTTTCTTTATTGCCGGTGTCACCGACTGGTTTGATGGCTATCTCGCACGAAAATTAAAACAAACAACCCGTTTCGGTGCTTTTCTTGATCCTGTTGCCGATAAAGTGATGGTTATTACCGCACTTGTATTAATTGTGGAATATCAACATTCTTTCTGGATTACTATTCCAGCTATTATCATGATTTCTCGTGAAATCATTATCTCTGCTTTACGCGAATGGATGGCTGAATTAGGTGAACGTAATAAAGTGGCCGTTTCATGGCTTGGAAAAGTGAAAACAACCTCTCAAATGCTGGCTTTAGGTGGATTACTCTGGCGATATAATGTGTATATGGAAACGCTGGCAATTATATTGCTCTATTTAGCTGCGATTTTAACGGTTTGGTCCATGCTCCAATATCTGAAAGCAGCAAAAGGCAGCTTGTTAGATAACATTGAATTATAGAATTGGCTAAATTTTAAATGAAAGGTGCGGTTATTTTAATCGCGCCTTTTGTTTTTGAATTATTTTTAACCAATCAAAAACTTTTTTACGAATTTTATTTGACACAATAAGATAAATCCGTAAAATACGCCCCGTTGTTTGGCAACAAGCAAATGCGGGAATAGCTCAGTTGGTAGAGCACGACCTTGCCAAGGTCGGGGTCGCGAGTTCGAGCCTCGTTTCCCGCTCCAATTTGCCCGAGTGGTGGAATCGGTAGACACAAGGGATTTAAAATCCCTCGCCTTTCGAGGCGTGCCAGTTCAAGTCTGGCTTCGGGCACCATTTCAAAATCATACCAGTGGGTCGTTAGCTCAGTCGGTAGAGCAGCGGACTTTTAATCCGTTGGTCGAAGGTTCGAATCCTTCACGACCCACCACTTTAAATCAGCACCTTAACGGGTGTTTTTTTATATCTAAAATTTAGGATAAAGACTTTCCTACTCTCTTTTCTAAAAAAACACATAAAAAATAACCGCACTTACGTACGGTTACTTATCTATAGTTATTTTAAATGATTAGCCGTGATAACGTCCTACGCCTAATTCATCTTCTTTACGAGTACGATTCATCACTTCTTGTGGAGATTGTGCAATACGTAATCCCATTTGGTCTTCAGTACGTACCACATCGCCACGCAGAGAGTTAGTATAAACGTCGGTAATTTTGATATCGACAAACTTACCAATCATATCTGGTGAACCTTGGAAATTCACAATACGGTTGTTTTCAGTACGTCCTGTTAATTCCATAATATCTTTCTTAGACGGCCCTTCTACCAATACACGTTGCTCAGTACCAAGCATACGACGGCTATATTGCGCTGCTTGTTGGTTGATACGTTCTTGTAAAAGATAGAGACGTTGTTTTTTCTCTTCTTCAGTGACATCATCTGGCATATCTGCTGCAGGTGTACCTGGACGCGCGGAATAGATAAAGCTAAAGCTCATATCAAAATTCACTTGTGCGATCAGGTTCATTGTTTGTTCAAACTCTTCATTAGTTTCACCTGGGAAACCCACGATGAAATCTGAGCTGATTTGAATATTTGGACGAACTGCACGTAATTTACGAATGATCGATTTGTATTCTAACGCGGTATGACCACGTTTCATCATGGTTAAAATGCGGTCAGAACCAGCTTGCACCGGTAAGTGTACGAAGTCCACTAATTCCGGTGTATCGCGATACACGTCAATAATATCGTCAGTAAATTCGATTGGGTGACTGGTAGTAAAACGTAAACGGTCGATACCGTCAATAGATGCCACTAAGCGCAATAATTCCGCAAATGTACAGATACCGCCATCAAATGTTGGGCCACGATACGCATTTACGTTTTGGCCTAATAAATTGATTTCACGTACACCTTGATCGGCCAACTGCGCAATTTCAAATAATACATCATCAACAGGACGGCTGACTTCTTCACCACGGGTATAAGGCACCACGCAGTAAGTACAATATTTATTACAGCCTTCCATAATAGACACAAATGCGGTTGGGCCTTCTGCACGAGGTTCAGGTAAACGGTCAAATTTCTCAATTTCTGGGAAACTCACATCCACCACCGAACTTTTACCGCCACGAATTTGATTAATCATTTCTGGTAAGCGATGTAAAGTTTGCGGACCAAATACGATATCCACGTAAGGTGCACGATGACGAATATGTTCACCTTCTTGTGAAGCTACACAACCGCCCACACCGATGACTAGGTTTGGATTTTGTTTTTTTAATTCTTTCCAACGACCTAACTGATGGAACACTTTTTCTTGTGCTTTTTCACGGATAGAACAGGTGTTAAGAAGTAACACATCTGCTTCTTCTGGAATATCTGTCAATTCCAAACCATGTGTATTTAAGAGAAGATCGGCCATTTTCGATGAATCATACTCATTCATCTGACAGCCCCATGTTTTAATATGTAATTTTTGCGTCATATTGCTTAAAAAATAAAGATTAGTAAAAAGATAAAATCGGTCGGCTATTGTACAGATTTGTGGGAATTCTGGCTAGTATAAAATGGACTTTTACCCATTTCGGTATAGAAAAAGTGCGGTTAAAATCACCTGAATTTTAACCGCACTTTGTTTAGTATCCTTCTTCCTCCATATTAGGTAGGAATGTTTTTTGTTTGATTCGTTTTACTCTCGTTTCAATTCGTCCATCTGGGTGTAGCTCAATTTCACGCCAGCCTGGTTGTAAGATATCTAACGCAAAATGATTGCTATCCGGCTTAAATTGAATACAAGTTGCTGGTGTTGCCATGGTTTGATAACCTTGCCAATAGCCATCGACTTCTTGATGAATATGACCGTATAAAATCCCTTTTACATTATTGAATTGAGCCAGAACCTCTGAGAATTCATGAGCATTGCGTAAGTTATGCTGATCAAGCCATGCTGAATTTGTTGGTAATAAATGATGATGCAATACAACTAAGCTATGACGAGATGGATTTTCTGCTAATTTTATTTTTAACCAATCTAGCTGATAAGCGCTCAATTCGCCATGAGGCACACCGAAAACTTGGCTATCTAACAAAATTACCTGCCAATGTTTACCTAAAAGTAAATGTTTTGACGCATTAATAGGCGATTGGCTTAAATGCTCGACCATTTTGGGTTGAAAATCATGGTTACCCGGAAGCCAAAATACTGACTTATTTAACGGTTTAACCATTTCAACAAATCGCAGATAGCCTTCGTCGCTACTATCTTGTACCAAATCCCCTGTTGCAAGCACGACATCGTACTCAAAAGGCTCCAACTGAATTTCTTTTAATACCTGAGAAAAACTTTCATGCGTGTTGATACCTAATAAGTCTTTGCTTGTATCTTTAAACAAATGAGGATCGGTAATTTGTAATAATTTGACAACTTCACTCGCGGGTTCGTATTCAAATCTATTGTTCATGGGACTCCTATTGCCAGCGTTGCTGCAATTGGGCGTAATTTAATTGAAGCCATTGCAAGCCCATTACTGCAATGCCATTATCAATTTTGCCATTACACATCCATTGATAGGCCTGCTCACGTTTCACCACATGAACACGGATGTCTTCATTTTCTTCAGCTAAACCATGAATGCCCTTGGCTTGCGAGCTATCTACTCGACCGACAAACAGATGAATACGCTCGACTACGCCACCCGGGCTATCCCATACACTTAAACAATGAGTAAGATCTTGAACGGATACACCCGCTTCTTCTTCACTTTCACGCAAAGCCACTTCTTCAGGTTGTTCACCCTCTTCTACCATGCCGGCGATCAATTCTAATAACCAAGGAGAACGAGCTGAGCCAGGTTGATATGCACCAATGCGTACTTGTTCCACTAAAACCACCGAATCGTCTTTCGGATCGTAAGCAATCACGGCAGAGGCGGCACCTTTAACCAACAACTCTCGTGTTACGACACCACTTTCGCCACCGGCAAAAAGTTTGTGTTTGAACTGTACTTTCTTAAGTGTAAAAAAACCTTTATAAACAGTTTCTTCATTAAGAACTTCTATATCATGCTGACTAAACTGTTGAATTTCTGACATCATTACTCTCCTAGTATCGAGGTCGCATAATACTCCCATAAAAAAATAAAAAAAACTGAACCCTCTATTTTTTTGTCGAAACTTTGAAGCCGGTCACAAAAAAAGAAAACCTATGATGATTTCTTATTCATCATAGGTTTACATTAAAAATTTATTTAAATTAACAAACGCGGCTGATTATCTCCCCATCTGCTACCTTCGTTTTAATGGTGTCACCTGTTTTGACTTGTGTCACACTCACAATGGCATGTCCCTTAACATCCTCTGCAATGGAATATCCTCGTGCTAATACTTTTAATGGACTTAATCCATCCAACTTACCACACAATGTCGCTAATTTATTTTGACGTTCCGTGACTTGACGATTCGCCCCTAAATTTAACCGCACTTGTAGCTGAGCTAAATATTGGGATTGTTTTTGCAACCGATAAGGCAACGGATTTTGTTTTAAACGCGCTGAAAGTGCGGTCAATTTTTGCTGCGTTTTATCCATTTGGCGCTGCATCGCCAAGACTAAACGATGATGTAATTGCGCCGTTCTGGCTTTCTGCATCAATAATTGATTTTGCGGATGTTGGTTTTGCAGGCGTAAACGTAACTGTTGCAAACGTTGTTGTTGATGACTAAAAATACGATCTAATGCCATCTCTAAGCGCTGTTGTTTATAGGCTAACTGTTGAAGTAATTCCTGCTGATTGCGACTCACTAACTCCGCCGCAGCAGAGGGGGTTGGCGCACGTAAATCAGCCACAAAATCGGCAATGGTGACATCCGTTTCGTGACCGACTGCACTAATAATGGGTAAATTAGAACGGAAAATCGCACGTGCCACTTCTTCTTCATTAAAGCACCAAAGATCTTCTAAAGAACCACCACCACGGCCGACAATCAATACATCCACTTCTTGACGTGCATTAGCGAGTTCAATCATTTGGACGATTTCAGCCGTTGCATCTTTGCCTTGCACTGCCGTTGGATAAATCACCACTTTTAAACTGGGATCTCGGCGAGCCAAAATATGCAGAATATCTTGCAATGCGGCACCAGTCGAAGAGGTAACAATACCCACCGCTTTAGCAAAGTCCGGCAAGCTTTTCTTCAAGTTTTGTGCAAACAGTCCTTCAGCCGCCAATTTCATTTTTAGCGCTTCAAATTGCTGTTGCAACAAGCCTTCACCCGCAGGGTGCATAGATTCGATAATCAGCTGATAATCACCGCGAGGTTCATATAAACTGACATTTGCCCGCACCAAGACCTGCATACCATTTTGCGGACGAAATCCCACCCGCAAATTTTTCATACGGAACATCGCACCGCGAACTTGGGCATTTTCATCTTTCAGCGTTAAATACCAATGCCCAGACACCGGTTGGGTGAAATTGGAAATTTCACCGGTGAGCCAAATCTGTGAAAAATTCCCTTCCAACATTTGGCGAGCGGCGCTGTTAAGTTGGGAAACGGAGTAAATGTTTTCAGACATTATTCAATCAACACCCAACCGTCATCTAGCCAGTTACAAATCGAATCAAGCAATAATTCCATTGTACTTTCAGGATCTTCCGTATCATTCACTAAATTGTCTAAAAATGCCCAGTCTAGCGCTTCACCATCGGAAAGGCGTTTCAATACTTCTGCTTCAATGACATTTACTTCATCCAACCATTCGCCATTCGCATAAATGCGGAGCGGATTTTCGGTGTAAAGCAATTTGCAGTTATTGTCCTGCATTAATACACCTTGTTCCTCTTCTAAAATTGACCGCACTTCGTCAGGATCGGACATCTCATCGGATACTAACATTTCATAACGACGTGAACTCACTGTGCCTGCTACTGCTTGTTTGAACAAGGCATCAAAGGCTTCTGACTCTGCCAATTTCGCTAAGAATTGCTTTTTCATTGCTTGAATATTTTCATCCGCCAATTTGCCCGTACTTTGCTCTGATTGCGTTAAGCGTAACGGTAATTGGAATTCGCTTAAATTCAATTCAGGATCTTGATGACAAAACGCTTTATTCACGTTATCAAAAATGTCAGCTAAATTCGGGTAACGCAAGCCAAAAGAAAAGGTCAAACAATCATCTTCTGCCACACCATAATGTGACATACGAGCCGGAATATAAAGAATATCGCCTGGATTCATCACTTCATCAATTACCAATTCGCCCATATCATCGAAAATACGGATCGGCTGATTTGGTTTGAATTCTGTGGAAGAATCACACCATTTGCCTAACTGCCAACGGCGATGACCATAGCCTTGCACCAAGAACACATCATATTCGTCATAATGTTTACCAACGGAACCTCCTTTAGGTGCATAGGACACCATAATATCATCACGTTGCCATTGTGGGATAAAGCCAAATTTATTCCAAAGCTGACCGAGTTCTGTACTCCATTGCTCTAAATTTTGGACGAGCACTGACCATTTCTCTGGTACATCTGCAAAATCCTCTTCGGATAAGGGACTGAAAAACACTTTCCAATTATCATCTGAAAAGGTTTTCACTAAACGTGCGGTCACATCTTCACCTTGTGCTAATTCGATAATATCGTCAGGCTCAAATTGCCCTACAATTTCAGGCAAACCATTACGAATAATCAATGGTTTTTTCTGCCAATAATCACGCAGGAAAATTTCAGGGGTAATGCCCTCAGGCAGACAATATTGGTTGGAAAGTGCGGTCATTTTTTTACTCCTTTTCCTGTTTTTCTTGTTGGGCTTTTTCTTGTGCAGCTTTGGCTTGTTCTGATGCACGTTTACGACGAATTTCTTTAGGATCCGCTAACAATGGACGATAAATTTCAATACGATCACCATCTTTTAATTGATCCGTTAATTTGGCTGGACGGGAATAAATCCCGACTTTATTCTCGCGCAAATCAATCTCGGTAAACTGTTGTAAAATGCCTGATTGCAAAATAGCCGTTTGGATCATCGTGCCTTCATCCACTTTGAAGGATTTTAAATAATAACGATCCGGCAAAGCATAAGCGATTTCAATATTAATTTGGTTCATGTCTTATTCTGTCTTGATGAGTTTTCCGTTATTATAGCGGAAAAGTGCGGTCAATATTAACGATAAAATCAGGAGTTCATCATGAATTGGGTATTTTTTGCCATTGGTTCAGCCTTTTTTGCTGGGCTTACCGCTATTTTAGGCAAATTAGGGGTTGAAGGCATTAACAGCAATCTTGCGACCTTTATCCGCACAATTGTGGTGTTACTCGTTACAGCGGGTATCATTAGCGCACGTAACGAATGGCAACTGCCACAACATATTGCCGCAAAACCACTTACCTTTTTAATTCTTTCCGGTGTTGCCACGGGTCTATCTTGGCTTTGTTATTATCGTGCATTGCAAATGGCGCCCGCCTCTTGGGTTGCCCCTATAGATAAACTCAGTGTCGTGATTGCCATTATTTTAGGCGTAGTATTGTTAGGCGAACCTTTAAGTATGAAATTAGTTATGGGAAGTCTATTAATTCTCTCAGGCGTTTTAGTCTTAGCCTTATAGATTGAGAAATTAGCCCTTTTTCGCTACAATACGCCACTATTTTTATTCAAGCAGAAAACTATGTCTGAAATTAAACTCATCGTGGGGCTGGGAAACCCTGGCGATAAATATGCGGAAACCCGCCACAATGCAGGTGAATGGTTGATTGAGCGTTTGGCTCGTCGCTTTAATGTTTCGCTTAATGCAGAAAATAAATTCTTTGGTTACGTAGGAAAAACGCTAATTAATGGCAAAGAAGTCCGTTTTTTAGTGCCGACGACGTTTATGAATTTAAGCGGAAAAGCCGTAGGCGCACTTGCTAATTTTTATCGCATCAAACCAGAAGAAATTTTAGTGCTACACGATGAATTAGATTTACCGCCTGGCACCGTAAAATTAAAACAAGGTGGCGGACATGGCGGACATAATGGTTTAAAAGATATCGTGGCTCAGCTTGGTAACAGCAACAATTTCTATCGTTTACGCATTGGCATTGGTCATCCTGGACACCGTGATTTAGTTTCAGGTTTTGTGCTTAACAAACCCGCACCAGCAGAAAGAGAAGCGCTCGATAAAGCTTTAGATGAAGCCACCGATTGCATCGAATTGCTTTTCAAAGAAGGAATGGTGAAAGCCACCAATCGCTTAAACAGTTTTAAAATTTAACTCAAAAGTGCGGTGAAAAAACACCATAAATTTTGACCGCACTTACGCTCACAATAAGGAAAACATCATGGGATTTAAATGTGGTATCGTTGGTTTGCCAAACGTCGGTAAATCTACCCTTTTTAATGCATTAACCAAAGCCGGTATCGAAGCGGCAAACTATCCGTTCTGTACCATCGAACCAAATACTGGCGTGGTACCAATGCCAGATCCGCGTTTAGATGCGTTAGCGGAAATTGTTAAACCTGAACGTGTGTTGCCAACCACTATGGAGTTTGTGGATATTGCGGGTTTAGTTGCGGGTGCAAGTAAAGGTGAAGGCTTAGGGAATAAGTTCCTAGCAAACATCCGTGAAACGGATGCAATTGGTCATGTTGTTCGTTGTTTTGAAAATGACGACATCGTGCACGTTGCGGGTAAGATCGATCCATTAAGTGATATCGAAACCATCAATACCGAATTAGCCCTTGCTGACTTAGATAGCTGCGAACGTGCCATCCAACGTTTACAAAAACGAGCTAAAGGTGGCGATAAAGACGCAAAATTTGAGCTGTCTGTGATGGAAAAAATCCTTCCTGTACTTTCTGAAGCAGGTATGATTCGTTCTGTTGAGTTAGATAAAGATGAATTATTGGCGATTAAAAGCTATAACTTCCTCACATTAAAACCAACCATGTACATTGCGAACGTAAATGAAGACGGTTTTGAAAATAACCCATATTTAGACAAAGTACGTGAGTTTGCAGAAAAAGAAGGCTCTGTAGTAGTGCCTGTATGTGCTGCAATTGAAGCAGAAATTGCTGAGCTTGATGACGATGAAAAAATCGAATTCTTACAAGATCTTGGCATTGAAGAACCAGGCTTAAACCGTGTAATTCGTGCAGGTTATGCCTTATTAAATCTTCAAACCTACTTCACTGCGGGCGTGAAAGAAGTGCGCGCTTGGACGGTTTCTGTTGGCGCAACCGCCCCTAAAGCTGCCGCTGTCATCCACACAGACTTTGAAAAAGGCTTTATCCGTGCAGAAGTAATTGCTTACGATGACTTCATCCAATTCAAAGGTGAAAATGGTGCAAAAGAAGCGGGTAAATGGCGCTTAGAAGGTAAAGACTACATCGTCCAAGATGGTGATGTTATGCACTTCCGCTTTAACGTATAAAAACACTTCAGACCGCATGATTATGCGGTCTTTTTGTATTTAGAAAAGGAAAAAACAATGTCGGATAAATTAAATCAACTCATCGAATTGTTAAAACTAGAAAAAATTGATGATCTTATCTTTCGTGGCGCGAGTGAAGACTTAGGTTTTCGCCAAGTGTTTGGTGGTCAAGTAGTCGCTCAATCTCTGTCTGCTGCAATGCAAGTTGCCCCGCCAGAGCGAGTACTCCATTCCTGTCATGCTTACTTTTTAGCACCTGGCGACAGTCAATACCCGATTATTTATGACGTGGAAACTTTACGTGAAGGGCGAAATTTCTCTGCATTACGCGTAAAAGCCATTCAACATAAAAATGTGATTTGTCATGTCACCGCGTCATTTCAAGTACCTGAAGAAGGCTTTGACCATCAATCCGCTATGCCGCAAGTGCCGGGGCCAGAACAATGTATTGATGAGCACGAAATCATGTTAAAAGTGGCGCAAACTTTGCCTGAAAGCTTGAGTGAAAAATTTGCTCAAGAACGACCATTTCAGATTCATAGCCGATATTTGAACAATCCATTTGATGGTCGTGAACTGCCACCTGAACAATATGCTTGGTTTAAAACCAATGGCGAAGCGCCATTAGATTTGCAGACACAACAATGTCTCTTAGCCTATTTTTCTGATTTCCACTGTATTTTGACCGCACTTCACCCACATAGGAAAGGCTTTTTGCAGAAAGGGATGAAAGTGGCTACAATCGACCACTGCATTTGGTTCCACCGCCCTTTCAATTTAAATAATTGGCACTTACATGCTATTGAAAGTAACAATGCTTTTGCGGGACGAGGTTTAGCAAGAGGACAAATTTTTGCTGCAGATGGCACATTAATTGCCACCACACAGCAGGAAGGTTTAATTCGTTATCAAGAATAACCGCACGTTAAAACCAGGTGCAGACTAGCCTTCGTAACCGATATCTTCGAAAGTTGGATTTTCTGCGCCTTGTTTGGCTAATTCATCACAAATTTCATTTTCACAGTGGCCAGAATGGCCTTTTACCCACTGCCAATCAATGTTATGGGTTTGAATCGCCTGATCTAACGCAATCCATAAATCCTGATTTTTTACCGCTTTGCCCGTGCTCGCTTTCCAATTGTTTTTCTTCCAATTGTAAATCCATTGCGTGATGCCATTTTTCATATATTGGCTATCGCTATAAAGCGTTACATGGCAAGGCTCTTTCAAGCTATTTAAGGCCTCAATCACAGCTCGTAATTCCATGCGATTATTGGTAGTTTTGAAATACCCTTTTGAAATATGTTTTTCATGCTGTTTATAGCGAAGGACAATTCCTATGCCACCAGCTCCCGGGTTACCTAGGCAAGATCCATCCGTAAAAATTTCAATCTGTTTTTGCATAACTAATTCGAGCTTGTGTAAAATAGGCAGTATTTTAAAGGAAACAAATAGGTAGAACAATGATAAATCCGGATCGCCAGATTGTACTGGATACTGAAACCACCGGTATGAACCAAATTGGTGCACATTACGAAGGACATTGCATTATTGAAATTGGTGCCGTGGAAATGATCAACCGTAAATATACGGGTAATAATTTCCACATTTATATTAAGCCGGATCGTTTGGTTGATCCTGATGCCATTAAAGTTCACGGTATTACGGATGAAATGCTGGCGGATAAACCGGATTTTAAAACGATTGCACAAGACTTTATTGAATATATTCGTGGTGCCGAACTGCTGATTCACAACGCCCCCTTCGACGTGGGCTTTATGGACTATGAATTCCGTAAACTTGGGTTAGATATCAAAACAACCGACATTTGCCTCGTCACCGATACGTTGCAAATGGCGCGCCAAATGTATCCAGGGAAACGTAATAGCTTAGATGCGTTGTGTGATCGTTTAGGCATTGATAACAGCAAACGCACGCTCCACGGGGCCTTACTGGATGCGGAGATTTTAGCCGACGTTTATTTGTCCATGACAGGCGGTCAAACCAGCTTATTTGATGAAGAGCATGCGGATAGTTCGATTATCCAAACGACAGCCAATGTTCAAGATCTTCAAAGTGCGGTCAATTTTTCGCAAAATTTAAAAGTGTTACAACCCACTGATGATGAACTCCAAGCCCATTTAGATTTCATTAAATTGGTCAATAAAAAAAGCGATGGCAAATGTTTTTGGTCTATTCGTACGGGGGATGAAACCTCACATTAATCGGTTATCTATTAATCAGATAAACATAAAAAAGAAAAAAAAGATTGACGGTTTTAATGTTCATCATTATTATACCCAGCACTTAGCGGAGTGGTAGTTCAGCTGGTTAGAATACCTGCCTGTCACGCAGGGGGTCGCGGGTTCGAGTCCCGTCCATTCCGCCAATTTAAAACTTGTCTTAATATACTCACGGAGTGGTAGTTCAGCTGGTTAGAATACCTGCCTGTCACGCAGGGGGTCGCGGGTTCGAGTCCCGTCCATTCCGCCAATTAAGCCGAGATAATGAAGCACCTGAAGGTGCTTTTTTTATGCCCGAATTTTACCTGCCAGCCAACATTCGCTATAATTAACCTAATTTACATTTTACAGAGATATTTTTTATGACAACTCCTGTCGTTGCCTTAGTGGGTCGCCCAAACGTAGGCAAGTCCACCCTATTCAATCGTTTAACTCGTACTCGCGATGCGCTTGTAGCTGACTTCCCTGGTTTAACCCGAGATCGTAAATACGGCCATGCCAATATTTCTGGCTATGATTTCATTGTGATCGATACCGGCGGTATTGATGGCACAGAAGAAGGCGTTGAAGAAAAAATGGCAGAACAATCCTTATTAGCCATTGAAGAAGCCGATGTCGTGCTTTTCTTAGTGGATGCACGTGCAGGTTTAACGGCTGCAGACATTGGCATTGCCAATTACTTACGCCAACGTACGAATAAAACAACCGTGGTTGTAGCAAATAAAACTGACGGTATTGATGCAGATTCACACTGTGCAGAATTCTATCAATTAGGCTTAGGTGAAATTGAACAAATTGCCGCATCACAAGGCCGTGGCGTAACCCAATTAATGGAGCAAGTGCTTGCCCCTTTAGCGGAAAAATTACAAGAAAACGAAGCAGAAAATGACCGCACTTCTGATGAAGAAGAAAAAGATGAATGGGATCACGAATTTGACTTCGATTCAGAAGAAGATACGTCGTTAATTGATGAGGCATTAGACGAAGAGCTTGAAGAAGAACAAGATAAAAATATCAAAATTGCGATTGTAGGCCGTCCAAACGTTGGTAAATCGACATTAACCAATCGTATTTTAGGTGAAGATCGCGTGGTGGTTTACGATATGCCAGGTACAACACGCGACAGTATCTACATTCCAATGGAACGCGATGGTCAGCAATACACCTTGATTGATACAGCAGGTGTGCGCAAACGTGGTAAAGTGCATTTAGCCGTTGAGAAATTCTCTGTCATCAAAACATTACAAGCGATTCAAGATGCAAACGTGGTATTACTCACAATTGATGCGCGTGAAAACATTTCAGATCAAGATCTCTCTCTACTTGGCTTTATCTTAAATGCAGGCCGATCGCTTGTGATCGTCGTAAATAAATGGGATGGCTTAGATCAGGATGTAAAAGATCGCGTCAAATCCGAATTAGATCGCCGTCTTGATTTCATTGATTTTGCCCGCGTGCATTTTATTTCTGCTTTACACGGCAGTGGCGTAGGTAATCTTTTTGATTCGATTAAAGAAGCTTATACTTGCGCGACGCAAAAAATGACGACGTCCCTTCTCACCCGCATTTTACAAATGGCAACGGATGAGCATCAACCACCAATGATTGGCGCTCGTCGTATTAAATTAAAATATGCTCACCCAGGCGGCTATAATCCACCAATTATCGTGGTACATGGAAACCAAATGGATAAATTACCGGATTCATACAAACGTTATTTATCTAATTATTATCGTAAGAGTTTGAAAATTATTGGTTCGCCAATTCGCTTGCTATTCCAAGAAGGTTCAAACCCATTCGCGGGTAGAAAAAATAAACTCACACCAAACCAATTACGTAAACGTAAACGCTTGATGAAGTTTATCAAAAAAGCGAAACGCTAATCTTAACAAACAAAGAGCGATCAAAAATCACTGTGAATTTTGACCGCTCTTTTTTATTAAAAATAAATTATTCGTCTATAACCACTTTACCAATATAGCCTAGATTACGATAACGTTGAGCATAATCAATACCATAGCCGACAACAAATTCATCCGGAATAGAAAAACCAATCCATTCAACAGGCACTTCAACTTCTCGACGAGAAGGTTTATCTAACAAGGTACAAATCGCCAAGCTTGCAGGATCGCGTAAATTTAAAATGCCACGCACTTTTTCAAGGGTGTAACCCGTATCAATAATGTCCTCAACAATCAGCACATGTTCATTACGAATATCCCCTTCAAGATCTTTCGTAATTTTCACATCGTGATTACTTGTCATTCCGCTACCATAGCTTGAAGTGGTCATAAACTCCACTTCTACCGGTAATTTTAATTCACGCACCAGATCGGCCATGAACATAAATGAACCACGTAAAAGCCCGACAACAATCAGTTTATCAATGGCTTTTTGTTGATAAAAATGCGTAATTTCCGCGCCAAGTTCAGCTATGCGACTACGGACATCCGCTTCTGAAATCATAATATCGACGTGGTGTTTTTTCATGGTCTTTCCTTTTTAATTTAATCGTTTGCGTATTCTACAATAAAAAAGGCTGAAGTTTAAACCTTCAGCCTTTTTAACCCTAACGAATTTACTTTCTACTCTACCTGTTGAAGCAACCTGCAATCGCTACGAAACAGATGTGCGTATAGTAGCAGAAAGAAACCATCTGTCAATAAGAATTATTATCATTTTTATAAAATTTATTAATTCCCTGAGATTTTCATCTTGTCGAGTAAGATTGAGCCGGTTTGGATATTGGATCGATGCTCAACATCATCTGCTACTGCCACAATATTTTTCAACATATCCTGTAATTGACCGGCAATGGTAATTTCAGCAACTGGATATTGGATTTCACCATTTTCCACCCAGAAACCGGCTGCACCACGAGAATAATCCCCCGTCACAATATTTACACCTTGCCCCATGACATCGGTAACCAATAAACCAGTGCCCATCTGACGTAAAAGTGCGGTCAATCCCCCCGTTAAATTTGGTTTTACAAGCCAGTTGTGAATACCACCTGCATGACCAGTACTTTGCATGCCCATTTTTCTACCGCTGTAACTGGTGAGCAAATAGGTTTGCAACACGCCATCTTGAATAATTTCAAGATCCCGTGTACGAACCCCTTCGCTATCAAAAGGCGTGGAGGCTAAACGTTTTAACAAATGAGGACGCTCACTGATTTGGAACCAATCTGGCAATACTTGTTTTCCAAGTTGATCGAGCAAGAAACTGGATTTGCGATATAAGCTGCCGCCACTAATCGCCCCCGTTAAATGAGAGATTAATCCTGTTGCCACATCATTTAAGAAAATCACGGGCACTTCACGTGTTGTTAATTTTTGTGGATTTAAACGCGCGATCACTTTTTTAGCACAATTCTGCCCTACCCAATCCGCTGAAGAAAGCGCATCAAACTCACGTGAAACCGTGTACTCGTAGTCATTTTCCAGTTGATCTAGCTCGCCACCAATCACTGAACAAGATAAAGAATAACGGCTAGATAAATAACTTTGTAGCATGCCATGTGTATTACCATAAACACGTACGCCAGTATGTGAATTAAAGCTTGCACCATTGCTATTCACAATTTTTTCATCGTATTCCAATGCCGCTTTTTCAGCTTCTAAAGCTAATTTCGTAGCCTGTTCAACATCAACACTTGCCCCATGATAAAGCGCTAAATCGGGTGCTTCAAAAGCCATTAGTTCTTTATCGGCTAGCCCAGTACAATCATCTGGCGAGGTATATTTTGCAATAGCGAGCGCTGCTTCAACGGTGTTTTTAATCGCTTCTTCACTTAAATCTGAGGTGGACGCATTGCCTTTTTGTTGGCCTAAATAAACGGAAATACCTAATGCCCCATCGTTAGTAAATTCAACATTTTCAATCTCTTGCAGACGGGTTGAAACCGATAAACCACTCACTTTTGTCACACCTACTTCAGCGGTGGCGCCCGCTTTCTGGGCGGTTTCAATCGCAAAACTGACTGCATCACGCAATGTTTGCTCTTGAGATTTTAAAAGTGCGGTTAAATTTTCTGCTGTTTTCATGGTGATAATCCTATTAAAAATTTGCGCCATTTTATCTTATTTTGAAAGTTTATGCTAAAATGCACCAAATTTTTCATAAGGTAATAGAATGGCAAAACGTAAGAAAAAAGAAGCCTTTGATTGGGAAGATGAAGACCAAGAAGAGATTATTTGGGTAAGCAAAAGTGAAATCAAACGCGACGCTGAGGATTTAAAACAGCTCGGCGAGAAATTGGTGAACTTAACCAAAGCAAATCTGACTAAGGTTCCACTAGACGATAGCTTGAAAGATGCCATTGAATTAGCGCAACGTCTACAAAAAGAGGCACGTCGTCGCCAATTGCAATACATCGGTAAGCTCTTACGCTCAATTGATGCAGAGCCTATTCGTGAAGCTTTAGAAAAAATTGAAAACAAACATAATCAGCAACAAGCTATGCTGCATAAGTTGGAAATCTTGCGTGATGAATTGATTGCAAAAGGTGATGCGGCTCTTACTGATTTGTTAAATGAACATCCTTCTGCAGACCGCCAACACTTACGTAATTTGATTCGTGCAGCACAGAAAGAGAAGGAACAAAATAAGCCGTCAAAAGCTTATCGCGAGATTTATCAGATCTTAAAAACTCTCATTTTAGAAGACTAAAACACCACTATTTTTGACCGCACATTGTGTCAAAAAAGTGCTATGATTAGCTACCCTTTTAGAAAGGAAAAAACGTTATTTATGAATATTCGTTGGAATATTATTTTAGGTGTCATCGCCCTCGCTTTATTAGGCTGGTATTATTCGCTTAATCAAGATCATGGTGATTTACAAAGCCTAATTAAAAAGCCTGATAGCCCAGAATACGTCGGTAACAAAATGGAAACTACCGTATTCTCGCCAGAAGGTAAAAAGCAATATCTCGCGATTTCCGACAAAGTGGAATATTACACACAAGACGGTCATACGGATTTTATTTCGCCGTTAGTCTATCTTTTTGATGTCTCTTTGGACAATAAAGATAAAGATGCGAAAACCGATAAAATTCAATTAGAAAAACAAAATTGGAAACTTAGCGCGCAAAAGGCAAAATTAACAAAAGATCAAATGCTCTATCTTGAAGGTGGTGTGGTTGCCGAGAGCCTTGATCCTTTATCTCGCCTACAACGTGTTGAGACTGAAGCCGCAGTAATTAATTTAAAAACACAAGACATTACTTCCGATACGCAAGTAAAAATTAACGGATTAAACTTTAACTCTAGCGGATTGAAGCTCGTCGGAAATTTACGTCAGCAAGTTGCAACTCTAAAGGAACAGGTAAAAACATATTATGAAATCAACAAACAATAAAATTCTGCTTTTAACGGCGTTAATGATGACTTCTTTGTCTGCTTTTGCGTTAAAAGACGATACCAATAAACCGATTAATATTGTCTCAGATAATCAATCTTTAGATATGGAAAACAGCGTCGTAACCTTTACGGATAACGTTGTAATTACGCAAGGTTCCATTTTGATTAAAGCCAATAAAGTGGTTATTACTCGTCCACCAGAAAATTCAGGTAAAAAAGAAACCGTTGAAGCATTTGGTAGCCCTGTTACCTTCCACCAACAACTTGATGATGGTAAGCCTGTTGACGGTAGAGCGAATAAAGTTCACTACGATTTAGGCACTGAATTCTTAACATTGACCGGTAATGCTGAATTAAAACAATTAGATAGCAAAATTAACGGTGAACGCATCACTTATGATGTGAAAAAACAACAGTTAAAAGCCAATGGTAATGGAAAATCACGTGTGCAAACCGTCTTAATTCCGACCCAATTACAACAAAAAGGTAAAAAATAACCGATGTCTGTATTACAAGCTGAATTTCTCGCAAAAAGCTATAAGAGCCGAAAAGTGGTTTCTGATGTGAGTTTAACCGTAAACTCCAATGAAATTGTTGGCCTACTTGGTCCAAATGGTGCAGGTAAAACCACTACTTTCTACATGGTCGTCGGTTTAGTGCGTCATGATCAGGGAAAAATCACCATTGATGGCGATGATATTAGCGTATTACCTATGCATGAACGTGCTCGTCGAGGAATTGGCTATTTACCACAAGAAGCCTCTATTTTCCGTCGTTTAACGGTGTATGAAAATCTTATGGCGGTATTAGAAATTCGCAAAGATCTGACTGCAGAACAACGCAGAGAGAGAGCGGATGAGTTAATTGATGAGTTCAATATTGGCCATATTCGTGATAGCCTGGGACAATCGCTTTCTGGTGGTGAACGTCGTCGTGTGGAAATTGCACGCGCCTTAGCGGCAAATCCTAAATTCATTTTACTAGATGAACCTTTTGCCGGTGTTGATCCTATTTCGGTGACGGATATTAAGAAAATTATCACAGATCTCCGTAATCGTGGCTTAGGCGTGTTAATTACCGACCATAACGTACGCGAAACCCTTGATGTTTGTGAACGAGCTTACATTGTTGGTGAGGGGAAAATTATCGCGACTGGTACACCGGAAGAAGTCATGAATGATGAGCACGTTAAACGTGTCTATTTAGGCGAACAATTTAAACTATAACCTATGAAATTTACGACATTGCTCTCCCCTGATGATATTCGTCAGGGGGTTGCTTTTTCTAGCAAGAAACGATTATTTGAATCTATTGCCGCTTTCGTTGTGGAAAAACTTCACTGCGAAAATGGTGAACAGGCTTGTTTTGAATGTTTATTTGAACGAGAAAAATTAGGTAATTCAGGATTAGGCAATGGTGTCGCTATGCCTAAAGCCAAATTACCTGCTACTGTGTCAGATAAGATCCTAACGGTATTTATGCAATTAGAAATGCCTGTCGAATATGATGCCGCCGATAATAAACCGGTAGATATCGTTTTTGCTGTGCTCGTACCCGAAAATCACTGCCAGGAATATATTCCTGTTCTGGCAGAACTCAATGAAAAATTAACTGATAAAAACTTAATTAAACAACTTCGTTCAGCACAAAGTGCGGATGAAATTTGGCAAATTTTTGAATGTGCCGATCATTCAGAGGAATCTGAAGACGACACAAATTTAGATAATATTGAACCTCAAGAGGTATAACCTAACCAACTAACCATAAGGAATCACGCAGATGGAAATTATTATTATCAGCGGTCGCTCCGGCGCGGGGAAATCTGTCGCATTACGAGCTTTGGAAGATATGGGCTATTATTGCGTGGATAATCTCCCTCTCGATTTACTTCCTCAACTCACCAATATTCTCGCCAAAACTCAAACGGCTGTTGCGATCAGTCTCGATATTCGAAATCTTCCCCATTCAAGTGCTGATTTAGACAAGATTCTGACAGATATTCAAGCCACTTATTCCGTCAAAATCATCTTTCTGGACAGCGATCGCAGTACACTTATTCGCCGTTACAGCGATTCACGTCGTCTTCATCCACTTTCAGCACAAGATCTCCCACTTGAATCAGCGATTGATCTAGAATATCAACAGCTTGAGCCTTTAATTCAACATGCTAATTTTATTATTGATACCGCACCACTTTCTACTCATTCGTTATCTGAACGGTTAAGAGAAGTTTTACGCGGTAATACAGATAAAGAACTTAAAATCGTGGTTGAGTCATTCGGCTTTAAATATGGTATTCCGCTTGATGCCGATTATGTCTTTGATGTACGTTTTCTACCTAATCCGCACTGGAACCCGGAACTTCGTCCAATGACGGGGCTTGATGAACCTGTTGCACAATTTTTACTTGCACATGATGAAGTGAATAATTTTATCTACCAAACGCGTAATTACATCGAAACATGGTTACCGATGCTAGAGCAAAATAACCGAAGCTATCTCACCATAGCCATCGGTTGTACAGGAGGTAAACATCGTTCTGTTTATATTGCTCAACAAATTGGTGAATATTTCCAAGCCAAAGGCAAGAATGTGAAAATTCAACATAAATCTTTGGAAAAGAATAAAAAGAATTAATCAGACCATAAAAAAACGCAGCGACTTGCTGCGTTTTTTGTTAAACCACATATTGCTCAAAAATCTCTGGTAAATGCGTAATTAACGTTTCTTTTCCTGCCACATTTTCATTCTGCCAAACCTGCAATAGCACATCTGGCGTAAATAATCGTGATGCCTGTTCTGCTAAAGGTAAATAGCTAATATGCCAAGGCTCTCGACCAACTTTTTTACCTTCAGGTTGGCTTATAAATGGCAAAGCAAAATCAAAGTGCGGTAGATTTTCAGTGAGAAATTCACTTAATTCAAAAAAATAGCCACCGCTTTCATATTCCCAAGGTTCAAGTTGTAATGATTGACCTTGAGGCAAAAGATCAGGATCAAAAATATCGATTTCTGTTCCCCAATGATGGCGACTTCCCCCAGGAAGCGCTGACCAACGTAAAATGGCTTGTGCTTTTTGCCAATCATCTAACGACGCTAAATCTAATGGATTTCCCGCATCATCATGAACTTTGCGTTCACCGTTAAATTTACCGTTCCAAATGAGTTGTTGGCGTTCAAAATCACGAAAGCTACTCGCAGGTTGCAAATTAAAGCCATTTTGGGCCGCACTTTGCTGCAATCCTTGAAACGCTTTCATTGCCTCTGCTTGCAAAAAATGATTCGGAGAATGAGGTGTAGGCAAATTGATCAAATATTCACGAGATTTGCCGGTTAACATTTCTGGCGTTAATTTCATCTTACTTGTCCAATAAATTCACTAACATTTGATGATAAACCTGACCGCACTTGGCTAGATCATCTACACTGACGCATTCATTTACTTTATGAATCGTCGCATTAAGCGGCCCAAATTCCACCACTTCAGCGCCCATCAATGCAATAAAACGTCCGTCAGAGGTACCGCCACCTGTTTCTGCTTGTGGTGTAATACCAGTTGTTTGCTCAATTGCCGTCGTTAACGCATCTAATAATTTACCTGGTTTCGTCAAAAATGGTTTACCCGATAAATTCCAATCAATACGGTATTTCAAACCATGCTTTTCGAGCATTTCTGCCACTTTCTGCTTAATAATTTCGTCAGTGACTTCCGTACAATAACGTAAATTGAATTGCACATAAAGTTCACCAGGGATGACATTATTGCTCCCTGTGCCTGCATGAATATTTGCAATTTGCAAACTGGTTGGTGGGAAAAATTCGTTGCCGTTATCCCATTGATATATGGTTAATTCCTGCAAGAAAGGCGCAGCTTTATGAATTGGGTTTTCCGCTAAATGGGGATAAGCCACATGACCTTGAATACCTTGAATATAGAGGTTACCTGTAATCGAACCCCGACGACCATTTTTGACTACATCGCCTAATGTTTTCGAACTAGACGGCTCACCTACCATACAATAAGTGATTTTCTCACCGCGCGCCATTAAGGTTTCAACAACACGCACGGTGCCATCTTTCGCGGCAGCCTCTTCGTCTGAAGTAATCAACAAAGCAATCGTACCCTTATGATTCGGATTGGCTTTCACATATTCTTCCGCCGCCACAATCATTGCTGCTAATGAGCCTTTCATATCTGCCGCACCACGACCATAAAGCACATCATCTACAATTTCGGCAGAAAACGGCGGATAAGTCCATTGCGTTTCATCGCCCGTTGGCACCACATCGGTATGCCCTGCAAAGGCGATAACGGGCTCACCACTACCATGCTTCGCCCATAAATTTAAGGTATCGTTAAAAGGCATCCATTCAATGTGAAAGCCGAGTTTTTCTAAACGCTCAGCGATTAATTGCTGACAGCCCTCATCATTCGGGCTAATAGAGGGGCGACAAATTAATGCTTGTGCAAGCTCAATAGTTTTTTGTTTCATAATATTCAGTGACGACTAAAAGTGCGGTCTAATTTAACAAAATTTTCCTTTAATTTAAATCCGTTCAAATAAAAAACGGACAACCTTGTTATCCGTTTTTATTCGTTTATAAAGAATCCTAGAATTGAACTTGTAAACGTAACCAATATTGACGCCCTGGCTCGTTCACTCGAACAGTTTGAAGCCCAGCTGAAGGATCTGCTCCTTTACTCACAAATTCTGCATAGGATTTATTAAATACGTTATCAATTCCGCCCTGCAAAGTGGCATATTTATTAATTTTCCACCCTGTATTAAAGGATAACGTTCCAAAGCCTGCTGAAGCACCGATGTCCTGCCCAATAATGTTGCCTTGTCCCGTTGCATAGCGTTTTTGTGCCGAAACCACTCGCCATAATACTCCCGCGCTCAAGGTTTCATTATCCCAAGTTAATGAGTTTTTCCATTCTAATGGCGGTGTTTGAGCAAGTGGACGGTCGTCCGTACGATTTTTACCATAAGTATAAGCCAGACTAGTCCCGATTTCCCAGTGACGTGCAAACTTCCACTTACCTTCAATTTCGCCGCCTAATCGAGTTGCCTTGATATTACGAGCTGAGACATTTTTACCCACCCGTTCTAACATAATAAAATCGTGAACATCACTACCAAATAGCGACACAGAAAAATCAAAAGTGTCATTCTTCCACATCAATCCCGTATCAATTTGACGGTTTTGCTCTTTATCTAAAACTTGGCTTGCACGGCGCTCCCAATAATCTGGCGCTCGCTCTGCAATCCCTACACCAGCATAATATTTAATGCCATTGATTTCCTCTTCCCAACGGAAGAAACCTGAATGTAAACCATAGGTATGGTTTTTATTTGGGTGATTTGCCATTAAAGTGTCGTATTCAGCTTTCACTTCATCATAACGATAACCAGAAATAAACTTACGACTATCACTTGCTGTCCAGGCCCCCTCAACAAATCCACCCCATTGAGTAAAGTTTTGCTGTGGTTGATAAGGCTTGTGTCTATAGCCCTCACCATTCATTTCCATACGTGAAAGGTGTTTATCACGCATATAATCAATGCCTGTTTGCAAATTAATATCCGGCCAATCAAAGGTTGCTTTCAAATGCCCTGTATTGGTTTCACGTTTTGGATTCATTGCTTTTTTAACTTGATTTCCCATCATGCTTAAATAACGCATACTATAAGTATCCATCACGTGATCAATCTTGCTTTGACCGTAACGTAATTCCAGTTCTGTGAACCACGGTGTAATATTGCGTTGTACAAATCGAACATTCCAGGCATCACGATCAAATTTACTCCCATCCATCATTCGATCCGCATAAGCCGCTTCGCCTCGACTACGTTCATAAGTTCCGGTTAATAAGGTGTTTTCTGTTGGGGTGAAACCAAGCTGTAACATTTGATTACGGCGCTCAAAAGAGGAATGAATTCGATTGCCATCGCCATCTTTGTAATTCCCCGCCTCATTGTGTGACATACTCGTACGTAAATAACCATATTTGCCACCCGCCATCGCATCGAAATAAGCATCTCTACGTTTGTTTCCGCCAAGTGTAACACTACCGTTTAAATAGGTATTTTGAGTATCAAATTCAGGCTCTTTACGAACAAAACGAACTGCGCCAGCCACCAAGCCAGAACCTTCAGTTACAGTTTGGGGACCTTTGGTCACCACAACTTCATCATAAGCTGATGGGAAAATATAAGCTGTTGGCGGATCCATTCGGTTGCTACACCCACCATAAATGAATTGATCGTCTGCTTGAATGTTCAAGCGAGAACCACCTAACCCGCGAAATAACGGATCGCCAGAACTCCCACCTTTACGAATCACGCTCATATTTGCCACAGATTGCAATAAATCTGCACCATCACCAGCAGGTAAAGGTTGAAGTGTTGTTTTAGGATTAAGTTTGACTGAATTGGTATTCGTCTGAGTAACACCTGTTACCACAATAGGATCCAGTAATGTTACAGACTGCGTATCCTCAGCAAAAGCATTAGATATAAAAAATGAAAGAGGAAGGAGGGCAAAATAAGATTTGTTATGCATAATCAATCCCTTGTTTTGGCACTTGAGTCATAAAAACCACAATTCAACCAAATAAAATCTTTCAAACAAATAAGCAACCGTTATGAAACATTTATCACATTAATGATTGAGATTGTAACAATACTGTAATGAATATTATTCTTATTAAGTTCAAAAGGCAAGGTTAAAAGATGGCTATTTACTTATGCATTTTTGGTAAACATACTACTGCCAGCACTAATTGAGCTATTCCCGAAATAGATAAAATCCTCCTACTTTAATACTACTTAAATGCTGCAATATATTCTTTTTCGTTGAAGCCAATCAATGCCTTAGCATCTTGCAAAATAATCGGGCGTTTGATTAACGTTGGATTTTCAGCTAATACGGAAAGTGCGGTAGATTTCGAGAGTGTATTTTTCACATTTTCATCAAGATTACGCCAAGTCGTACTACGTTTATTGACTAAATTTTCCCAACCAAATTGGGCTTCTGCTTGTTGTAAGAATTGAGTATCTAATCCATCTACACGGTAATCATGCAATTTATGTTCAATATTATGTTCAGCTAGCCACTTCAATGCTTTTTTCACCGTATCGCAGTTTTTAATGCCATAAACGATAATCATATTCTCACCTCTAAAAATAAAAAATCCTCGATTTCATTTAGAACGAGGATTTTAACTACTACATGAATTAATCACAAATAGATTAACACGATACAAACTTTTACATCCCACAAAAAAAGTGCGGTGAAAATCAACCGCACTTTTCAAAAGGGAAATTAGAATTCGTAACCTACGCCCACTTTAGCGCCATAGTTATTCACTTTAGTATCGTCAAAGCTACCTAAACGGTTATATTCTAAACCGCCATTTGCATACACTTTGTCTGCTAATTTATATTTAGCACCCGCGACCACACCATAACCCACTTTGGTTTCAGAAGAGCTTTTATAGCGTTGATCCGCACGTTCTTCAAATTTGAAACGGTTTGCCGCAAGACGAGCACCAACATAAGGTTCAATTTGAGAGTTGGTATCGAAGTCATAGAATACTGTCGCACCTAAACCTTGAACTTTAGTTCCTTGGAAGTTACCGTGATGAGTATAATCACCTGCTACACGCACATTACCTAATTTGTAACCTACTGCAACACGAGGCTCAATTTTAGTTTTGCTTGAACCACCATTGCTTAATTTAGTTCTTGAAAGACCAAGATCACCTTCTGCATATAAACCTGCATTTGCAGTTGAAGCAACCGCTAATGCACCGACAACGATAGCTAATAATGATTTTTTCATTGGATAACCCCTGTTATTTGATTGAAAACACTAGAAATATACCACACTGCTTATGAATTTTCACTATGAAAAACCAATTTTCCCTGACATTTTCGACATAAATAGGCAATTTTATCTCGTTGAATGCGATTATGCCGACGAATCGTTAAATAATGGGTCTGACATTCGCATTGATAAGCAAACATTTTACCCTGTACACTTTCCACATCGAATTGATGGCAAGTATCAGCTGGAAGATTAAATAACTGTGTCATCACCGCTTGCCATTCCTGTCCATGCGGTTTCACTCGACCAAATACTTGATACACAATAAGATGGGCTAATTCATGGGGAACAACCTGATGAATAAATTCATCTGAGTTCTCGAGTAGCAAAGTGCGGTTAAATTTAATCTCATTTTTCTGCAAGTATGCAACGCCGGCCTTTACACCTCGCAAGTCATAACTGATTGTCGGAATAGGAAATTTCTGTTGAAAGTGACGTTCAGCCAGTTGTAATGTTTCTGCAAGCTTGCGTTGCACCTGCATTTTTAAATGCCGAAACTGAGTTTGAGATGACATCATCATACTAAGTAAACAAAAACCGCTAAATTAGCGGTTTTTATCATATACATTTAATTTACTTATTTTAGACCTGCTGCCGCACGTAATTCTTCAGCGCGATCTACTTTTTCCCATGGGAACTGTTCACGACCAAAGTGTCCATACGCCGCAGTTTGGCGATAGATTGGTTGAATTAAATTTAACATTTTAATTAAACCATAAGGGCGTAAATCAAAGAATTCACGCACTAACTTAACCAATACTTCGTTTGATACTTTTCCTGTACCAAAGGTTTCTACCATGATAGAAGTTGGCTCTGCCACACCAATTGCATAAGAAAGTTGAATTTCACAACGATCTGCAAGGCCAGCCGCAACGATATTTTTTGCCACATAACGTGCTGCATAAGCCGCTGAACGGTCTACTTTTGATGGATCTTTACCAGAAAATGCACCACCACCATGACGAGCTGCGCCACCGTATGTATCGACAATGATTTTACGACCTGTTAAGCCACAGTCTCCCATTGGGCCACCAATCACAAAACGACCAGTTGGGTTGATGAAATATTTTGTTTGTTGAGATAACCATTCACTTGGCAAAATTGGCTTGATGATTTCTTCCATCACGCCTTCATAAATTTCTTTTTGTGACACTTCTTCACTATGTTGTGTAGAAAGGACGACTGCATCTACACCCACGATTTTGTTATCTTCGTATTTTAAGGTCACTTGGCTTTTCGCATCAGGGCGTAACCATGCTAATTTGCCACTTTTACGCACTTCAGCTTGTTTTTCCATTAAACGATGCGCATAAGTAATCGCCGCAGGCATCAAGACTTCCGTTTCATTTGTCGCATAACCAAACATGATCCCTTGGTCACCCGCACCTTGATCTAATGGATTCTCACGATCCACACCTTGGTTAATATCAGATGATTGTTTACCGATCGCATTTAATACCGCACAAGAATTGCCATCAAAACCCATCTCTGAGTGTTTGTAACCAATATCACAAATCACTTGGCGAGTAAGGTTTTCAATATCAACCCATGCTGATGTCGTAATTTCCCCACCGACTAACGCCATCCCTGTTTTTACATAGGTTTCGCAAGCCACACGAGCTTTAGGATCTTGTTTTAAAATTTCATCAAGTACCGCATCAGAAATTTGATCGGCAATCTTATCTGGATGTCCTTCTGAAACGGATTCAGAAGTAAATAAATAGCTAGACATAAGTTCTCTTCTTTTGGATGTATTGACGTATAGACGGCTATAATACGCTTTTTTGACTAATAAGCAAGCATTCCTATCAAGTATTTTGAAATGTGACAAGAAAATAAGCTTTCAGGCAAAATTCATCTACTTCACTAAATCCAACATTTCTTTCGCATTTGCCAAGGCGAGTTCTGTAATTTCACTGCCACCGAGTAATCTTGCAAGAGCAGAAACGCGTTCTTCTTGAGAAAGTGCGGTCATTTTGGTTTCTGTTTTATCATCAACGGTAAATTTCTCAACATTAAATTGATGATGTCCGTGACATGCCACTTGTGGTAAATGGGTCACACAAAGCACTTGGCATTTATCGCCTAATTGACGTAATAATTTACCCACTACACTCGCCGTTTTACCGCTAATGCCAACATCGACTTCGTCAAAGATCAGCGTTGGAATCGCCGATTGATCGGACGTTAATACTTGAATCGCTAATGAAATACGAGACAACTCACCACCAGATGCCACTTTTGCTAGCGGTTGTGCTTGTTGTCCTAAATTACTGCGTAAAGTAAAGACAATATTATCTGCCCCATTTGCCGTCACTTTAGTTAAATCTGAATTCACTTCAATGAAAAATTCGGCATTCTCCATTGCAAGCCCTTTGATAGAATGTGTAACCTGCTGTGCTAATTTATCTGCAGCTTGGCAACGACTTTCATGTAAGTGTTTTGCCGTATGTTGCATTTTCTCAAAGGCGGCTTTTTCTTCTAAAATCAAGCGTTCTTCACTTTCTGAAAAATCTAAAAGTGCGGTCAATTCTGCTTTTAATTTTTGATGCCACTCCACCAACTCTTCTGGTTTCACATTGTGCTTACGTGCAAGTTGTAAAGCTTGCCCTAAACGTTGCTCAATCTCTTGTAATAACATCGGATCTTGCTCAATGTGAGAAGCAAGATGCTGCACTTCACTTGTCGCCTCTTGCACTTGAATAAGTGCATCATTCAACATTGTTTGAACAGAAGCATAGCGAGGATCTAATTCGCTTAATTCATCAATGTACTGTGTTGCACGATAAAGCATCGAATCGATGCTCACCGTCTCATTTTCACTGAGGAGCTGTAAGGCTGATTGTGATAACTGTGTCAGCTGTTCGCTATTTGATAGACGACGTTGATCCTCTTCCAATTCTAAATATTCATTTGGACGAAGCGCAAACTCATCCAACTCTTCTACCTGATATTGTAAAAGCTGTTTCTTCGCTTCATTTTCGGCAACTTTTTGTTGAAAGGTTTTAACTTGCGTTTGAAGATTTTTCCACGCTCGATAATCTTCTCGCATTTGTGCGAGCAAATCATGGTGATGTGCAAATGTATCCACCAACTGAAGCTGGTAGTCATTTTTCAATAATAATTGTGAAGCGTGCTGCCCATTAATATGAATAAGATATTGACCAATTTCTTTTAATTGAGAAGCCGATACAGGCGTGCTATTAATAAAGGCTTTAGAACGCCCATCTGCATTGATGACACGGCGTAAAATACAATCGGAAGGATTATCAGGATCCTGCAATTCTTGCTCTTGCAACCATTGATAAGCGGGGTTCGTTGGTTCAATAAAAAAGGAGGCGCAGATTTCAGCTCTTTCCTGCCCTTCTCGAACCATAGACGTTTCAATACGCTGCCCCAAGCATAAACCCAACGCATCAATAGCAATAGATTTTCCTGCGCCGGTTTCCCCCGTGATCACAGACATTCCTTTCGCCAATTCAATCTCTAATTGACGAACAATCGCAAAATTATTGATGGTAAGTTGGGTTAGCATAAAAAATCTCCTTAACTGTATATCCATATATTATAACTGATGTAATATACAGTAAAGAAATTTTTAACTTTTTGGATTAGAAATTTTTAAGCCAGCCTAATTTCGTGCTTAATACATTGTAATAATTATAATTTTTCAGGTGTAATAAGCGTAGCTTGTGCGGGCTTTTTTCAATATGCACCACATCATCTGGGCAAAAATCGAGTGCAATTTGACTATCACAGCCTAATTCCAACTGTGAAGTGTTATGTTCTGCAAAGCGAATTGAAATTTTACTGTCTCCATCAATTACTAATGGTCGAGAAGAAAGCGTATGCGGGAACATCGGCACAAGGGCAATCGCATTTAAATTTGGCGTTAAAATCGGGCCACCTGCGGAAAGTGAATAAGCGGTTGAACCTGTGGGAGTGGAAACAATTAAACCATCTGAACGCTGAGAAAACGCGAATTTATCATTGATGTAAACATGGAAATCAATCATGTGCGCAATTTTAGCGGGGTGAATCACCGCCTCATTTACGGCATTGCTACTGGAGATAATTTCTCCGTTTCGTTCAATTTTAGCTTCCAATAAAAAACGCTCTTCTACAAAAAATTCACCATGTTCTAAACACGCTTCTAGCTGAGCATAAGCATTTTTCGGGTCAATATCGGTCAAAAAGCCTAAGTTGCCTCGGTTAATACCAATCATTGGAATATTATATTTAGCCAAAATGCGAGCACGCCCTAGCATATTGCCATCACCACCGATTACAATCACGAGTTGAGCTTGCTCTCCAATTTCTTCAACCGTTGCTAACACCTCTTCCGGTAAACCGAATTTTTCCCCCACTTCTTTTTCAACTAAAACTTGATATCCTCGCTCTTTCAACCATTGATATAAGTTTTTATGCATTTGCAAATTAATGTCGCGACGTGGTTTTCCCATCAAGGCGATGGTTTTAAATGATTTGACTAATTCATCCATAACTATGATTGCTCCCAAGTACAGACTTACTGATTTTTGACCGCACTTGAATTTAAAATTTTAGCCATTATATTACATAGCAATTCAGTTTTGCTAAAATAGCACTAATTTTTGATAAATGGAGAAAAAGATGTCAGAACAAGCACAAAACTTAAATGAAAATGAAGAACTTGTTGAAGAAGTTCAGCAGGAAACCACCGCAACGGAAGATCCGTTAGAAGAAGCAATCGCTCGCGTACAAGAACTTGAAGAACAATTAAAAGCACAAGTAGAAGAAACCTCTAAAAAAGAGCAAGATTTATTGCTCCGTACGCGTGCAGAAATTGATAATATGCGTCGTCGTAGCGAACAAGACATCGAAAAAGCACATAAATTTGCGCTCGAAAAATTCTCAAAAGACATTTTAAATACCATTGATAACTTAGAGCGTGCGCTTGCCACACCAGCCAATAAGGAAGATGAAAACATCAAAGCCCTATTCGATGGTGTCGAGCTGACTTTAAAAGAGTTACTCTCAACGGTTTCTCGCTTTGGTGTCGAGCCTGTTGGTGCAGTAGGTGATACCTTTAATCCAGATCTTCACCAAGCTATCTCTATGCAACCAGCAGAAGGCTTTGCAACGAATCAAATCACTACCGTTTTACAAAAAGGTTATACCTTAAATGGTCGAGTGATTCGCCCAGCCATGGTAATGGTTGCAGCTTAATTTCTTTTCTAAGACTAAAAGAGCGGACGATTTTTCGTCCGTTTTTTATTGCCAAAAATCTTGACATAGATCAAATTTATTAAAAAATAATTTGAGAATAATTCTCAATAAAAACTCTCTTGATTTCCAGATTTAGCAAGGTTCCTCCACAATTTTAAGCATCAAAAAACATAAAATAACACTACATATTGTGTGTTGATCTATTAAATAAAACTATATATAGTGCTTTCGTTTTTTTAAAGTTAGCCTATATAGGAGTCATAAAATGAATGCTTTCTTCGTGATTAAGCGTGATGGTTCACGAATTGGGTTTGACCTACAACGTATTACTAATGCAATCAGAAAAGCGGCAAGTGCGGTCAATATTGTTGATGAAATGTATATCCATGATCTGAGCCAGCGAATTAATACCGAGATTTTTAGTCACTATCAGCATGAAATTGATATCAACCAGATTCAAAAAATCGTTGAAGATCACTTAATGACAAGCAAGTATCCACAAATTGCACGTGCTTATATTGAATATCGTCACGATCGTGATCTTGCTCGTGAAAAACGCAGCCAATTAACCAAAGAAATTGAAGGGCTGATTGAACAAAGCAACGTGGAATTACTCAATGAAAACGCAAATAAAGATGCGAAAGTGATTCCTACCCAACGTGATTTACTAGCAGGTATTGTGGCCAAACATTATGCTAAACGTCACATTCTGCCAAGAGATGTCGTGGAAGCTCACGAAAAAGGCGAAATCCATTATCACGACTTAGACTACGCGCCATTTTTCCCAATGTTTAACTGCATGCTGGTTGATCTAAAAGGTATGCTTTCACATGGTTTTAAAATGGGTAATGCCGAAATTGAACCGCCTAAATCTATCGGCACAGCAACAGCGGTTACTGCACAAATTATTGCTCAAGTAGCCAGCCATATTTATGGCGGTACAACCATTAATCGCATTGATGAAGTGCTTGCGCCGTATGTTCAACTCAGTTTTGAAAAACATTTGAAAAACGCTGCACAATGGCAAATTCCGGATGCGGAAGGTTATGCAAAAGCGCTAATTGAAAAAGAATGTTTTGATGCGTTTCAATCCCTTGAATATGAAGTTAACACGCTCCATACGTCCAATGGTCAAACGCCGTTTGTTACCTTTGGTTTTGGTTTAGGTACAAGTTGGCAAGAACGTTTAATTCAACAGTCGATTTTGAAAAACCGTATTCGTGGTTTGGGTAAAAATCATAAAACACCGGTCTTCCCTAAACTGGTCTTTACCATTAAAAAAGGCGTGAACCAAAACGAACAAGATCCGAACTATGATATTAAAAAACTGGCATTAGAATGCGCATCAAAACGCATGTATCCGGATATTTTAAACTATGATCAAGTGGTTAAAGTCACAGGCTCATTCAAAGCTCCAATGGGTTGTCGTAGCTTCTTGGGTGCTTATGAAGAAAACGGCCATGAAGTGCATGATGGTCGCAATAATTTAGGTGTGGTGAGTTTGAATCTACCTCGTATTGCTCTTGAAGCACAAGGAAACGAAGAAAAATTCTACCGCACTTTAGATGAACGCCTAGCCCTTGCGAAGAAAGCCTTGCTTACCCGTATTGCTCGGTTAGAAAATACGAAAGCCCGTGTCGCGCCAATTCTTTATATGGAAGGTGCGTGTGGGGTTCGATTAAAAGCCGATGATAACGTTGCCGATATTTTCAAAAATGGACGAGCATCAATTTCTTTAGGCTATATTGGCATTCACGAAACCATCAATGCGCTGTATAAAAAAGGGCATATTTTTGACGATGAACAACTGCGTGAAAAAGGCATCGCGATTGTTCGTCGTTTAAGCGAAGCGGTAAAACAATGGCAGAAAGAAACCGGCTATGCATTTAGCCTTTATTCCACACCAAGTGAAAACTTGTGCGATCGCTTCTGTCGTTTAGATACCAAACAATTTGGAGTTATTGAAGGCGTTACCGATAAAGGCTACTACACTAATAGCTATCACTTAGATGTAGAAAAAAAAGTGAATCCATACGATAAATTAGACTTTGAAATGCCTTATCCTGAATTAGCGAGTGGCGGCTTTATCTGTTATGGCGAATATCCTAACATTCAACATAACCTGAAAGCACTCGAAGATGTGTGGGATTATAGCTACGATCGTGTGCCTTATTACGGCACCAATACGCCAATTGATGAATGTTACGAATGTGGTTTCACAGGAGAGTTTAATTGTACAAGTAAAGGCTTTGTTTGTCCGAAATGTGGCAACCATGACAGTGCAAAAGTCTCTGTAACCCGACGAGTTTGCGGTTATCTCGGCAGTCCTGATGCTCGCCCATTCAATGCGGGTAAACAGGAAGAAGTAAAACGCCGTGTAAAACATCTATAATGGTCGTTTCGTTATTATGATAAAATAGCTCATCAAAAGTGAGCTATTTTTATTTCAATAAATAAGGAAGTACTATGCCAACACTTACACAAATCACACAAACCATCATGCAAGATCCCGATAATCAATCATTCACAGCAAAAGGAATTGAACCGCTTTTTGCCGCACCAACCACGGCTCGTATTAATATTGTCGGACAAGCCCCGGGAATTAAAGCCCAAGAAAGTCGTTTATATTGGAATGATAAAAGCGGTGATCGCCTACGTGAATGGCTCGGTGTGGATCGCGATACCTTCTATCATTCTGGTTTGTTTGCTGTCATCCCGATGGACTTTTATTACCCTGGAAAAGGCAAATCTGGTGATTTACCACCGCGCAAAGGCTTCGCAGAAAAATGGCATCCGCTAATTCTCGCTAATTTGCCTAATATTGAGCTGACGATTCTTATTGGACAATATGCACAAAAATACTATTTGCCAGAAAATAACCTTAATGTCACTGAGACGGTTCACCATTTTCGTGATTTTCTTCCTCACTTTCTTCCGCTTGTTCACCCTTCTCCACGCAACCAAATTTGGCTCAAGAAAAATCCATGGTTTGAACAAGAGATAGTGCCAACATTACAAAAGCAAGTGAAAGCGATTTTATCTCGTTAAACAAATATTCAACTTATAAAGTGCGGTCAAAAATCAGGAGGTTTTTGACCGCACTTTGCTTTAGTACTAATCAATTTTTAGTATGCATTATTTTCTGATTAATTACTCTTGTGCTACAATCGGCGGCCATAAAAAATATAAGGAGAAATATGCAATCAATCCCCGTCACCAATTCTCAACGAAAAGCATGGAATAAACAAACCATTATATTCCTCTTTGATGTCGCGCTCTTTTTTATTTTACTTAATACCCTTCCTTTTGAACCTGCGGCAAACAAAGGATTATCTTTACTCGCGTTTGTAGCTATTTTATGGCTTACCGAAGCCGTCAGTGTAACGATCACTGCATTGTTCGTGCCCATTTTATCTGTCCTGTTAGGATTGGCTAATAGTCGTGAAGCGCTTGTTGCCTTTGCGGATCCGACCATTTTCTTATTCTTTGGTGGTTTTGCCCTTGCTACTGCATTAAATGTGCAAAAAATTGACAAAATGATTTCGAATAAAATCATGCAATTAGCGAAAGGTCGTCTCTTTGTTGCGGTGCTTTACCTCTTCTTAGCAACCGCATTTTTATCTATGTGGATGAGTAATACGGCCACGGCTGCGATGATGATCCCACTTTCAATGACTATTTTGAGTCAGTTAGATCGTAATGAAGATCACAATACTTACGTATTCGTGTTATTAGGGATTGCCTATAGTGCCACCATTGGAGGGATGGGAACACTTGTGGGAAGCCCACCTAATGCGATTGCAGCCTCCCAACTTCATTTAGGTTTTGCTGACTGGTTAATGTATGGCACGCCAGTCATGTTAATTTTATTCCCGCTTATTATTGGTTGGTTATATCTTGTATTTAAACCCAAATTAGGCCTTCGTTTTGCGGCTGAATTTGAAAAAATTCACATGACCAAACAACGAGTTTTAACATCGGTTATTTTTATCACTGTAGCAATTCTGTGGATTTTTGGTGGGTACCTTAACCCAATTATTTCTCAATCATTAGGTTTACCTAAACCTATTGGCAGCTTTGACAGTATGGTGGCGCTCTCCGCAGCGATTGTCATTTGTGTAACCGGGATCGCAAGTTGGAAACAAGTACAAGAAAATACAGAGTGGGGCGTGCTGTTCCTCTTCGGTGGCGGTTTAACCTTAAGCTCGGTATTGACTCAGTCTGGTGCAAGTAAAATCATGGCGGATGGTATCGTCTTCATTATTGAAGGTGGCCACTACTATGTGATGGCATTAATTGTTGCGGCCTTTATCGTCTGTTTAACTGAATTTACCTCAAATACAGCAAGTGCTGCTTTACTGGTTCCAATCTTTATTTCTATTGCAAATGCACTGAATATGCCACCACTTGGTTTTGCAATGATTATCGGTCTAGGGGCATCCTGTGCCTTTATGATGCCGGTTGGTACCCCACCAAATGCGATTGTGTACTCGACAGGTTTTGTGAAACAATCCGAAATGATCCGCGTGGGTAAATTTATTGATTTAACCTGTATGCTAATTATCGGGACAATTGCTTATCTCTTCTGGATGTAACCCTTAAAATCGAATAAGTGCGGTTAAAAACAAGATGATTTTTAACCGCACTTTTTTATTTTATTACGCAAACGTTTGCCTCGAGTCAAAATTAACGTATAATTCGCACAATTTTTTTACTTAGGGAAACCAAATGAATAACAACCTGCTTTATACGGTGGAAGACAAACCACCTTTCGGATTGAGTTTACTCCTTGCCGCACAACATTTACTTGCTGCACTAGGGGGAATTATTGCCGTACCATTAGTCATTGGTAACGTCTTAAAATTACCGACTGAAGATACCATTACGTTAGTTAATGCGGCACTTTTAATTTCGGGTGTGGTAACCGTTATCCAATGTAAAGGCTTGGGGCCTATTGGTATTCGTTTACCAAGTGTAATGGGGACCAGTTTTACTTTCGTTGCTGCTGCTCTTGCCATTGGTTTCAGCGAATATGGCATCGCTGGTATATTAGGTTCTTCTCTCATTGGTTCCTTAGTGATGATTATCGGCAGTTTCTTCATGCCGTATATTCGCAAATTATTCCCACCACTTGTGACGGGAACTGTCGTTATGATGATCGGCTTAAGCCTCATTCCTGTTGCCGTTGACTGGTTCGCAGGCGGTCAACGTGGTGATGCAAATTATGCGACGCCAGAAAATTTAATGATGGCGAGCTTTGTGTTGGTGATCGTGGTTGCGCTCGTGCAATGGGGCAAAGGTATTTTCTCCGCCGCAGCCATCGTTATTGGAATGATGACAGGTTATATTGTGTGTTTAGCCATGGGCTGGGTGAGCTTCGAAGGCGTAAAACAAGCACAAACTTTCGCGATTCCACAACCACTACACTTTGGTTTAGCCTTCCCAATTTCAGGCATTATCGGTATGTCTATTGCCTATTTAGTGACGATCGTTGAATCAAGCGGTAACTTCTTAGCCCTAGGTAATGCCACCAAAACCGAAATCACCGGCAGACATTTACGCGGCGGGGTTTTAGCCGATGGTTTAGGATCAGCCTTAGCCGCCATTATGTCCACTACGCCATTCTCTTCATTCTCACAAAATATCGGCGTGATTTCCTTAACTGGCGTGGCAAGTCGTCACGTGGTTGCGCTAACCGGTGTGCTTCTAGCACTAGCGGGGTTATTCCCTGTATTCGGTGCATTAATTGTATCAATTCCATTACCAGTATTAGGCGGTGCAGGCTTAATGATGTTTGCAATGATTATCGCGGCTGGTATCCAAATGTTAGATAAAGTGGCTCGTAGCAAACGTAATGGTTTAATCATCGCCATTTCTATTGGTTGTGGCTTAGCCGTGACGACTCGTCCTGAATTGCTTGATAAATTACCGCACTTTTTCAAAGAAGTGCTCGGTTCAGGCATTACCGTAGGCTCATTACTTGCCTTAATTCTTAACCTTGTCCTTCCAGAAGATAAAGTGGAAGAAACAAAAGAATAAAAATAGATAGCGAATAAGGGCAGATTAACACTGCCCTTTTCTTTTCCTGTAAAACATTTCTAAAACTGACCGCACTTTGTTAAAATCAGGCATCATTTTCCATTTATCAAGGAATAAAAATGGCAGATTTACCTTTTTTAGTTGAACTTAACGAACAAAATCTTACTGAAACGTTGCAACGTTCTGTTGAAACGCCACTTGTCATTAACTTTTATGCGCCAAGCCATAAAGAATCAGCTGATTTTGCAACAGTCCTACAACGTGTTGCAGAACAACATCAAGGACAATTTATCCTCGGCTTAGTCAATTGTGAAACAGAGCAAATGATTGCTGCTCAATTTCGTATTCAAGCATTGCCTACGACCTATCTTTTCAAAGAGGCTCAAGCAATAGATGCGTTCCCTGGTGCATTAGATGAAGCCAGTTTATTGCAACGTTTGAGTGCGATTTTGCCAAAAGAAGAAGATTTAAAATTCCAAAAAGCTTTAGATTTTTTACAAGTGGAAGATTACGACTCTGCCCTTCCATTATTGAAAGATGCCTGGGAGCTTTCAGATAAGAAAAACAGCGATGTGGCATTACTTTATGCAGAAACCTATATTGCCATGAAAAAAACAGAGCCTGCGGCAGATATTTTAGCGCAAATTCCGATTCAGGATCGCGATAGCCGTTGGCATGGATTACAAGCGCAGATTGAGCTTTTAATTAAAGCAGCTGACACGCCAGAAATTCAGCAATTACAAGCGGATTATGCGAAAAATCCAACGCCTGAAATTGCGTTGAAATTAGCAGTACAGCTCCATCAAGCCAATCGAAACGAAGAAGCGTTAGATTTATTATTTAGTATTCTTAAACAAGATCTTTCTGCGAAAAATGGTGAAGTGAAACAACAGTTTTTATCTATTTTATCAGCCATTGGCAATGCGGATCCTATCACCAATAAATATCGCCGATTGCTGTATTCATTGCTTTACTAATACGATCAACTATTTTTTTATGCATGAAGGCTTTATAATGAACGAATTCCAAAAGCCTCATGCTTTATTTTATAAACAAAGGATTCTTTATGTCAGACGTTAAACACAGCAAATTATTAATTTTAGGTTCAGGTCCTGCAGGTTATACCGCCGCTATTTATGCCGCACGTGCAAACTTAAAACCTGTTTTAGTGACCGGTCTTCAACAAGGTGGGCAACTTACCACTACTGATGAAATTGAAAACTGGCCGGGTGATTTTGAAATGACCACTGGGCCAGGTTTAATGCAACGTATGTTGCAACACGCCGAAAAATTTGAAACGGAAATCGTGTTTGATCATATCAATAAAGTTGATTTATCTTCTCGCCCGTTCAAACTTTATGGCGATGTGCAAACCTTCACATGTGATGCGTTAATCATCGCAACAGGGGCATCAGCACGTTATATCGGATTAGAATCAGAAACCGCTTATAAAGGCCGTGGTGTTTCAGCTTGCGCAACCTGTGATGGTTTCTTCTATCGCAATAAACCGGTTGCCGTTGTCGGTGGCGGAAATACTGCAGTTGAAGAAGCGCTTTACTTAGCCAATATTGCTTCTGAAGTGCACTTAATCCACCGTCGCGATAGCTTCCGTGCAGAAAAAATCTTAATCGATCGCTTATACAAAAAAGTCGAAGAAGGCAAAATCGTGCTTCATACTGACCGCACTTTGAATGAAGTGTTAGGCGATAACATGGGTGTAACAGGTGTACGTTTAGAAAACGTGAAAACTGGTGAAAAAGAAGACGTGAAATTAGATGGTTTATTTATTGCCATCGGCCATGCGCCAAACACTGAAATCTTCCAAGGTCAGCTTGAACTTAATAACGGTTATATCGTTGTCAAATCAGGTCTTGAAGGCAACGCAACAGCAACCTCTGTGGAAGGCGTATTTGCTGCAGGTGATGTAATGGATCACAACTATCGCCAAGCGATTACTTCAGCAGGTACAGGCTGTATGGCAGCATTAGATGCTGAACGTTATTTAGATGCACAAGAATAAGTGCGCTAAATTCTCATGTAAGGTGCGTAAAACAAGGTTTCACGCACCTATTATTTTTCAAAGGTAGATTTTTTAATCCTCCATCCAACTCATCCTATCCTAGGATAAATAAAAACAATGGATAAACTTCGCCAAAAATATTTACAAAAATGGCTTCGTGCGCAACAAGAACCCGTTAAAAAATTAATGCGCACCAATATTGCCCTTGCCACACTTTCCTCTTTAATTCTTGTGGCTCAAACCTATTTTCTTGCGACATTGCTCGACAAGCTCATTATGCAACATGTCGATCGCGCTGAACTGGTTCCATATTTTATTGCATTAATCATTACTTTTGCTTTACGTGCGGTCATTTTATGGCTACGCGAAGAAATTGGTTTTAAAGCAGGTCGATTACTACGAAATCACATGCGTCAAAAGATTTTAGATAAAATCCACCAAGTGGGGCCTGCAACTATCAATAACAAACCCGCCGGAAGCTGGGCAAGTATCATGCTTGAACAAGTGGAAAATCTGCATAACTTCTATGCGCGTTTCTTACCACAACAAAGTTTGTCAGCCATTGTACCAATGGTGATTTTAATTGCTGTATTCCCACTCAACTGGGCCGCTGGATTGATTTTGATGGTGACCGCACCGCTTGTACCCATTTTTATGATTCTGGTAGGGATTGCGGCGGCAGACAGTAGCCAAAAAAATATGGCTACCCTTTCTCGCTTAAGTGCACAATTCTTGGATCGCTTACGTGGTTTAGAAACCTTGCGCCTTTTCAACCGCACTTCAGAACAAACTCAACATATTGAAAACACAACGGAAGACTTCCGTGAAACGACCATGACAGTACTAAAAATGGCGTTTCTCTCTTCTGCCGTGTTAGAGTTTTTCACCTCCATTTCCATTGCTTTAATGGCGGTGTATTTTGGTTTTAGCTATTTAGGTCAAGTCGAATTTGGTACTTATGGCACCACGCTGACCTTATTTACCGGCTTTTTCTGCTTAATTCTTGCGCCAGAGTTTTATCAACCATTGCGTGATCTCGGGACTTACTATCACGATCGTGCAGCCGGTATTGGTGCCGCAGATGCCATTGTCGATTTCTTAGAGGCGGATTATTTAATTGCACATCAAGGCAATGAACAAATTCCAGCACAAAGTGCGGTCGAAATTCAGGCTGAAAATTTAGTGGCGCTTTCGCCACAAGGTCAACCATTAACGAAGCCCCTTTCATTCAATATTCCGAAAGAAAGCCATATTGCACTTGTCGGTCAAAGTGGCGCAGGAAAAACCTCTTTAATCAATGTATTGCTCGGTTTCTTACCTTATGAAGGCAGCTTAAAAATTAATGGTGTGGAACTGAATCAAAGCCGTTTAAGCGATTGGCGTAAACAAATTGCGTGGGTAGGTCAAAACCCATTACTACTACAAGGTAGTATCAAAGAAAACCTGCTTTTAGGCGATATTCAAGCAACTGACGAGGAAATCGAACAAGCCTTGATTTCTGCTCAAGCGAAAGAGTTTACCGATAAATTAGGCTTGGATAGTGAAATTAAAGATGGTGGGATGGGTGTATCCGTAGGCCAAGCTCAACGCTTAGCTATCGCACGCGCTTTACTACGCAAAGGCAATTTATTATTACTCGATGAGCCAACAGCTAGCCTTGATGCTCAATCAGAGAATCTGGTACTTGCTGCCCTTGCTGAAATGAGTCATAACCAAACCACCTTAATGATCACACACCGAATTGAAGATCTGAAACAATGCGACAATATTTTAGTGATGCAAGAAGGTGAAATTGTTCAACAAGGCCATTTCAACCAATTAAAAGATCAAGGCTTCTTTGCCGAATTATTGGCTCAACGAAAAGAGGATATTCAATAATGCGTGCTTTACTTCCCTTTTTACGTTTATTTAAATTCGCCAAGCTGCCTTTATTTTTAGGCTTAGTTTTGATGATTACAGGCCTTGCATCTAGCATAGGCTTGCTGACCACATCTGGTTGGTTTTTAGCAGCAACGGCAATTGCGGGTCTTGGCACGTTATTTAATTTCTTCTACCCTTCCGCTTCTGTTCGTGGACTTGCCATTAGCCGCACCCTTTTCCGTTATTTTGAAAAGTTGGTGACGCACGATGCGACTTTCCGCATTTTAGCTAAATTACGCGTACAGGTTTTTGAGAAGATTATTCCCTTAAGTCCAGCGGTGTTAAATCGCTACCGTAACAGTGATTTATTAAACCGCTTAGTGTCGGATGTGGATACCCTCGATAGCCTTTACCTTCGCTTAATTGCGCCATTTATTACGGCTATTTTTGTGATTCTAGCCATGTGTATTGGCCTAAGTTTTGTCAATGCACCTTTAGCCTTAGGTCTCGGTGTAAGCCTGCTTTTATTGGTATTCGTTATTCCAACCGTTTTCTACCAACTGGGTAAAAAATTTGGTGATAAACTCGTGCATTCACGTGCACTTTACCGCACACAATTCTTAGAATTTATCCAAGCACAAGCTGAATTATTGCTCTTTAATGCTGAAGATAAATTGAAAGATAACATGGCTAAAACCGAAGCAAATTGGCAAGCAGATCAACAAAAAGAAGCTAATTTAAGTGGATTTTCAACCGCACTTTCACTCTTTTTAAATGGTTTAATTATTGCCGAGATGTTGTGGTTTAGCTCACAAGCGGAATTTGGCAACGATGAATATCGCATGGCATTTATTGCGCTCTTCACTTTTGCGGCCTTAGCCTCATTTGAAATCTTAATGCCATTAGGTTCTGCGTTCTTACATATTGGACAGGTGATTGCTTCAGCTGAACGTGTAACTGACATTATCGAACAGCAACCATTAGTGACTTTTAATGGCAAAGCAGGGTTCGATCAAAACGCCACAACATTAATTGAAGCGAAAGATCTTTCTTTCACTTATCCTGAACGTCAAAATCGTGCTTTAGAAAATTTGAATTTAACCATTCAAAAAGGTAAAAAAGTCGCCATTTTAGGTAAAACAGGTAGCGGAAAATCCACGTTATTACAGCTTTTAGTGCGTAATTATGATGCCAATCAAGGAGAATTACGCCTTGCAGGTCAACCAATTGCTGATTATGCAGAAGACACATTACGTAGCCAATTCTGCTTTTTAACACAACGTGTCCATGTATTTAGCGATACACTTCGTCAAAATCTGCAATTCGCAAGTGCGGTCAATATTCCTGATGAAAAAATGATCGAGGTATTAAATCAAGTGGGTTTAGGCAAATTGTTGGAACAAGAACAAGGTTTAGATATTTGGCTAGGTGATGGTGGTCGTCCACTTTCTGGTGGAGAACAACGTCGTTTAGGCTTAGCGCGTATTTTGCTTAATGATGCGCCAATTTTATTATTAGATGAGCCAACTGAAGGTTTAGACCGCGAAACTGAACGTCAAATTCTGCGTTTGATTCTTGCCCATGCTGAAAATAAAACCTTAATTATGGTGACTCACCGCTTAACGGCGATTGAGCAATTTGATGAGCTTTGTGTGATTGATGAAGCGAAGCTAATTGAAAAAGGCACTTATGCAGAATTATTGCAATTAGAAAAAGGGTTCTTTAAACAATTAGTGGAGCGAGTGTAAAATAAGAAAGGATAAGTTGGGTGGAAATCTTCCCAGCTTATTCTCGGCACACAGAAATTCCGACTTTGGCTGCTTTCTTCCGAACCTGACCGAGTAAACCGGACACCGTTGCGAGAGACCGAGAAGATTTCCATTGATATCGCAATGCGATTAGGTGGGCTATTATGCAAGAATTGGCCCTGTATTGCAAAGGTTAATTTATCAATTCGGTGAATTTGACAAGAAAATCAACCGCACTTTTAAGGTAAAACCATGAACTATCTCCAATACTACCCTACTGATGTTGTAAATGGCGAAGGCACACGTTGTACTCTTTTCGTTAGCGGTTGTACGCATGGTTGCCGTGGTTGCTACAATCAAAAGAGCTGGTCTTTTGATAATGGCGTATTATTTGATGAAGCGATGGAACAACAGATCATCAATGATTTAAAAGATACGCGTATTAAACGTCAAGGGCTCACACTTTCTGGTGGGGATCCGATGCATCCACGTAATGTCGAAGCCTTACTTCCTTTTGTACAACGTGTAAAAAAAGAATGTCCCGATAAGGATATTTGGGTGTGGACGGGTTATAAACTGGATGAACTGGATGATTATCAACGTCAAATATTGCCTTATATTGATGTGCTCATTGATGGAAAATTTATACAAGAACAGGCTGACCCAAGCTTGGTTTGGCGTGGTTCAGCCAATCAAGTGATTTATCGTTTTAAGGTTTAACCGAATAAGGTTAAGCTATTCTGCCAAGCCGTTTCTTTAATTACTTCAGCGTTTTCGCTTCTTAAACGACATAACGCCTCAAAGGTATGAACAATCCGCTCCGGTCGATTGGGTTGCCCTTGAAAGCCAAATACGGGCATATCTGGTGTATCCGTTTCTAACACCAATGCCTCTAATGGTAACTTGGCAATCGCTTGACGCGTTTTATTCGCGCGTTCATAAGTAATTGTGCCGCCTACGCCAATTTTATAGCCTAAATCCACAAATCTTTTTGCTTGCTCATAACTTCCTGAAAAACCATGCACCACACCACATTTTGGCAAATTGGCTTGTTTTAAAAAACGGAATAATTGCTCGTGGGATTTTCGACTATGTAAATTGACCGACAGATTGTATTTCTTCGCTAAATAAAGCTGACTTTCCAAAAAGTGCTGTTGCTTTTGCCATAATTCATCAGTCAATAAATCTGGAATCGCACACTCCAAACCAATTTCTGCTACGGCTGTACAATTCTGCTCACGAACGGATAATGCCGTATCCAATTTCTCTAAATCATGCTCTTGATGTTCTTTGATATAAAGAGGGTGTAACCCAAGTCCACAACAAAGATGTTCAGGGAAAAGTGCGGTCATATTTTGGATTGTTTTAAAATCCGACTCTTTTACTGCCACAATCAAGATTTTTTGCACATCAGCTTGCTTAGCGTTCTCCACGAGCTGAGCTAATGGCTCACCAGTGTCATGATGAAGATAATCGAGGTGGGTATGAGTATCGAAGAAAGGCATTGCGTTATTTCACTTAAGAAAAAAAAGTGTGTAGATTACACATCCACACACCGAATTAATTATTCGACAGAAACTGATGTAATCACAACATCTTCTGTTGGAACATCTTGGTGGAAGCCTTTATTACCGGTTTTTACTTTCTTGATTTTATCAACCACATCCATCCCTTCAACTACTTCACCGAATACGGCATAGCCCCATTCTTGCACGACTTCACGGCCAAACATCTCTTTTGAACGGTAGTTTAAGAAGTCATTATCTGCCACGTTAATGAAGAATTGTGCCGTTGCAGAATGTGGATCAGAGGTACGCGCCATGGCGATTGTGCCACGTTTATTGCTTAAACGATTGTTGGCTTCATTTTGGATCGGTGCATTTGTTGCTTTTTCACGCATTCCGCTTTCCATACCACCACCTTGGATCATAAATCCATCAATAACACGATGGAAAATTGTGTTATTATAGAAACCGTTTTTACAATAATTTAAAAAGTTTTCTGCGGTGATTGGCGCTTTATCAAAATCAAGTTTAATTTTAATATCGCCAAAATTTGTGTGTAATGTAACCATGTTGTTTTCCTCTTGAAAATTAAGGCGTTCATTATTCCACAAATGGCGAGAAAGTGCCACAAGGAGCAGAAAAAGTGCGGTCGTTTTCCAACTAGTTTTAAGAGAAAAAATATGTTAAAGATTTTTAATACCCTCACTCGTGAAAAAGAAGTGTTCAAACCTATCCATGAAGGAAAAGTGGGTATGTATGTGTGCGGCGTGACCGTTTACGATTTATGCCATATTGGCCACGGCCGTACCTTTGTATGTTTTGATGTGATTGCTCGCTATTTACGCTCTCTAGGCTACGATTTAACTTATGTACGTAATATTACGGATGTAGACGATAAAATCATTAAGCGAGCATTAGAAAACAAAGAAACCTGTGATCAACTTGTAGATCGTATGGTGCAAGAGATGTATAAAGATTTTGATGCACTTAATGTATTACGCCCTGATTTTGAACCTCGTGCGACGCATCATATTCCTGAAATTATTGAGATTGTGGAAAAACTGATTGCACGTGGTCATGCTTATGTTGCAGACAATGGCGACGTGATGTTTGATGTGGAAAGCTTTAAGGAATACGGCAAATTATCACGCCAAGATCTTGACCAATTACAAGCGGGTGCACGTATTGAAATTAATGAAATCAAGAAAAATCCAATGGATTTCGTGCTTTGGAAAATGTCAAAAGAAAAAGAACCAAGCTGGCCATCACCATGGGGCGCAGGTCGTCCAGGTTGGCACATTGAATGTTCAGCGATGAACTGCAAACAACTTGGTGAACATTTTGATATTCACGGTGGTGGTTCTGATTTAATGTTCCCACATCACGAAAATGAAATCGCCCAATCTTGCTGTGCACATGGTGGCCAATATGTGAATTATTGGATCCATTCCGGCATGATCATGGTAGATAAAGAAAAAATGTCGAAATCTCTCGGCAACTTCTTCACTATTCGTGATGTATTAAACCACTATAATGCAGAAGTGGTGCGTTATTTCTTATTAACGGCACACTATCGCAGCCAGCTTAACTACAGTGAAGAAAATCTGAACCTAGCACAAGGTGCATTAGAACGTTTGTACACCGCTTTACGTGGCACCGAGCAAAGTGCGGTCGCTTCAGGCGGTGAACATTTTGTGGAAGCCTTCCGTGAAGCAATGGACGATGATTTCAATACACCGAATGCTCTTTCTGTCTTATTTGAAATGGCTCGTGAAATCAATAAATTGAAAACTGAAGATACTGAAAAAGCCAATGGTCTTGCTGCTCGTTTACGTGAATTAGCGGGTATCTTAGGTTTACTTCAACAAGATCCAGAAAAATTCTTACAAGCGGGCTCTGACGATGATGAAGTCGCAAAAATTGAAGCGCTCATCAAACAACGCAACGAAGCGCGTGCTGCTAAAGATTGGGCTGCTGCAGATGCGGCTCGTAATGAACTCACTGCAATGGGAATTGTGTTAGAAGACGGCTCTAACGGCACGACGTGGCGTAAACAATAATCTCACTTTGATACAAAAACTGCGGTCAAATTGACCGCAGTTTTTCTTTTAAGAAGAAAGCATTACATTTTCGGTTTTTCCATTGTTTTTGCTTTTTTCTTCATTTCTTTTGCTTTCATTTCTTTTGTTTTCATATCATCAGATTTCATTCCTTCTGATTTCATATTATCCATTTTCATGTCGTGAGATTTCATATCATGAGATTTCATCATCCCATCAGATGCCATTTTGTCATTTTGCATTGGCATAGCGTCTTTTGTCATCGGCATGGAATCTTTTGTCATCGGCATGGAATCTTTTGCCATCGACATTTCATTAGATTTCATATCGGTCGCATAAAGACTGGTTGCGAAGAAAAGTGCAGCAATAGCAGTAAAGGTTGTTTTTGAAGTAATATTTTTCATTTTGAATCTTCCTTAATTTGTGAATAATTAGCATTGGATGGAAAGGTTTCCCCTTTCATTATCATTAGACGAATGAGAAATCTATTTCTTACACTTTTTTCAAGGAAAAAATATGAAAACTGGAATTTCCAATAAAGACTTGGCTCAAATTAGAGAGCAAATGCTGAAATTTGCCACATTACAGGTGGGCGATTCTGTATTAGCTGAAGATTTGGTGCAAGAGAGTTTTTTAAGTGCATTTAACCATCTTGAGCAATTTAAACGACAAGCGGCATTTAAGACCTGGGTCTTTGCTATCTTAAAAAATAAAATCATTGATTTTCTTCGCCAGAAAGGCAAATTAGTGCTAGAAACCGAAATTGAAGATGAAGAACAAACTAATCATTTCTTTGATGAAGGGGGCCACTGGAAAGCTGAACATTCTCCACTCGATCTCGAACTGAGCGAAAGTGCGGTCTATTCTGAAGAATTCTGGCTGATTTTTGAAACTTGCTTAACTTGCCTGCCAGCCAAACAAGCCAAGATTTTTATGATGAGAGAGTTTTTGGAATTATCTTCCGAAGAAATTTGCCAAGAAAATCAACTAAGCATAAGTAACTTGCACACGACACTCTATCGTGCTCGCTTACAACTTCAAAACTGCTTATCTCATAAACTTTAAGGAGTGATTTTATGAAATGTCGCCAAGCGACTCGACTCATTTCAGATGCGCAAGAACGCTCATTAATGACTAAAGAAAAAATTGGGCTCAATTTGCATCTTGCCATCTGTACACATTGCCGTAAATTTCAACGAAATTGTGGCACATTGAGAAAATTAATGAAGGATTTCAAAGGATAAAAAAGCGGAAGAGAACTTCCGCTTATTACTCTATTACTTCGCCATTAATGCTGTTGCACGTGAAATCACTTCTTTGACTTCATCATCCGTCAATTTACCTTCTTTCACAAATTGCACCTTGCCGGTTTTATCAAGCAAAATAATCACGCTGTCTTTTTCACGTAATCCCCACGCATTTTTAACCGCACTTTTATCATCTAAAATCACTTGGCTATGGGCATTTTCTTTTTTGCCTTTTTCTGCGCTACTTTTCACAAACATGCCCGTGCCCACAACAGCATCATCAGCATTAATAATCGTCGTGGTTTGATATTTAGCTTGGTTAAAATGAGCAGCTTTAATGGCTTCAATCATCGCTTGATTTTTCTCTTTTGCCGCACTTCTGCCCGCAATATGTTGAATCACCCGTACTTTGCCTGGCAATGCCGTTGAGCTCCACGATTTATACGCCACATCATTGCCATTTAAAGTAATTTCACCCTTATCCGAAACCGTTACATTGGCTAAAAGTTGGTTAGGTTGAATATTGTGCGCGAATGCATTAATTGAGATTAAACTGCCCATCACTGCACTCAAAAGCATAATTCTTTTCATAAATACCTCATAAATTTCGTGAAATTGCCTATTTTTTGGCGAATAATCACTTTTTTGTTATACTCCGTGCGCATTATACTTTGCTTAAATCAGATAAAGAAGGAAAAAGAAATGGATCAAATGCCAGCTTGCCCAAAATGTAAAGGCGAATATGTTTATCATGATTCTGTAAATTTTGTTTGCCCTGATTGTAGTAATGAGTGGAATGGTAATGAAACAGTTGAAGCCGATGACGATCAACTGATTGTTAAAGATAGCAACGGTAATTTATTAGCCGATGGTGATGATGTGCTTTTAATTAAAGATTTAAAATTAAAAGGCTCATCTGAAGTGTTGAAGAAAGGCACTAAATTCAAAAATATCCGTTTAGTTAACGGAGATCACAACGTCGATTGTGGCAAAATCATGTTGAAATCCGAATTCTTGAAAAAAGCTTAAGAATTCCCGATAAAAAGAGCGGTTAATTTTAACGTTGTTTTAAATCGACCGCTCTTTTTTTTTATTTTCGTTATACCTTCGCAGGCTTCACTATTTCACTTGGATAACAACCTAGCACTTTTAGATAATTACTGAACTGCTTAAGCTCTTCCAAGGCAATTTGGGTATCTGGATGATGAATATTTCCTTCAATCTCCAAATAGAACATTTCTTCCCAAGGTTTGCCATAAATAGGACGAGATTCAAGCTTGGTCATATTGATACCATGCTTTTTAAATACAAGTAAGGCATCCACTAAAGAACCTGCTTGTTGTGATGTTGTCATCAACAATAAAGTTTTGGTGTGGATTTGCGGTGAAACTTCACGAGCTTGTTTGGCTACCACAATAAAACGAGTAATATTATTCTCTTGGTTAGCAATATTATGTTTTAACACATGTAAGCCGTAAAGCTTGCCGCCATCTTCATTACCTAATGCCGCAATGTTCGGTTTATTCAAGCTTGCCACGAGCTGCATTGCATGAGAGCTACTTTCGCAGTACTCAATATGCACACGCTCAAGACTTTGAATAAATTGACTACACTGCTGGATCACCTGTGGATGGCTATAAAGTGTATCAATTTTGCTTAAATCATCCTGCTCATTCACTAAAACACAGTGCTTGATAGGATAAGCCAACTCGCCCACCAAAGATAAGGTTGTATGTTGAAGCAAATCATAAACTTCATTAATTGCACCTGACGTGGTGTTTTCTAAAGGAAGTACGCCATAATCAGCTTCCCCACTTTCAACCTTTTCAAAAATTTGAGCAAAAGAATCGCAACTGATTTCAGCAAATTGTTGATGGTAGCGAGCCGCATAATTACGCGCAGCCAAATTAGAATAAGAACCACGCTTACCTAAGAAGGCGATATGTAACGTTTCTTCTCGTTGCTCATTGAGTTTTTTCTGCAAATACACTTGTTGTGTTAAGACAGAATCTTCAATAATTTTTTGGAAGACTGACGTAATATACTGTGGTTCAAGCTGATAATTTTGACTTTCAGCAAATTGCACAAGCTCTTGTAAGAGTTGTTGCTCACGCTCTAAATCACGCAACGCTTTTTGCGTTACTTCTTTGCTTCTCACTACATCATATGCCAGACGGTGACGCTCTGAAAGCAGCTTCAACAAGCTGCGATCAATTTGCGTAATTTGCTGACGAATTTCTGATAAATCTAATGCCATTTCATTCCTTATTTAAAGGTTACTTCATTATGAGGGATGTATTTCTCCGCATTAATAGGTGAATTTTTCTCAAAAAATTCTTTTAAAACATCCGCATCAATAAAACCAGTGTTTACGAAAGTTGGATTTTTTGTCATGACTGGATAACCATCTCCACCTGCAGCATTATAGCTTGGTACAGAAATACGGTAAGTTTTATTTAAATCCAATGGTTTACCTTGAATTTTCACATTTTCAACTTTCTTATCCGCACGATTTACTGTCATGCTGATACCTGAATATTGTGCATAAGCACCAGAATCCACTTCTTTCAATGCGACTACATTTAAATAATCCAGTAATTCTTTACCGGTTAATTCAAAATAGCTCACAATATTACCAAATGGATGGATTTTTAAAATATCTTTATAAGTTACATCACCTTCTTGAATAGAATCACGAATACCACCTGAGTTCATGATACCAATGTCAGCTTTCGCTTTTTGGCGTTGTGCTTCTGCAATTAAATGACCAAGGTTAGTTTGTTCAAAACGGATGATAGTACGATCGCCTTCTAACTTACCTTTTAGTTTACCCACTTTTTGGCTTAATAAAGCATCGCCTTTATCTTGGTAAGTTTTTAAAAGCTTTTCCATTTCTGGATCTTGTGGAATCTCTTCCGCATAGTTCACATATTCTGTTTTACCGTCTTCTTTTTTCACTTTTTTCTTCAAGTTAACTGGAATTAATTGATAATTCACTAATTTTAATTCACCATTTTTGAACTCAAAGTCAGCTCGACCAACATATTTACCCCATTCAAATGCTTGCATAATCCAAGTACCATTTTGGAAATCCGGTTTACATGGCTGAGTTGGTTGATAATCTTTAATCCATACACCTTTGTCATCCACACAAATCGGATCATGGCTGTGACCACCGATAATCATATCGAATGCGCCTTTATCTAAATTACGTGCAAGACTTACATCACCTGGCGCATTTGACCCATGTTTCGCATCATAGTAATAGCCCATATGTGTTAAAGCGATTTTTACATCAGGCTTAACTTTTTCATTTAGCTCTTTTAATGTGGCTTTTGCTACTGTTGTTGGGTCTTCAAACTTCACATTGTGAAGATATTCTGGGTTACCTAATTTTGCAGTATCCTCTGTGGTTAAACCCACCACGGCAATTTTAAGATCTTGTTTATTTAAAATGGTATAAGGCTTAACTAAGGTTTTACCTGTTTTCGTATTAATCACGTTTGCAGATAAGAATGGGAAGTTCGCCCATTTTTCTTGCATATCAAGAATTTGTAATGGATTATCAAACTCGTGGTTACCTAATACGGTTGCTTCATAACCCATTGCATTCATTGCTTTAATATCAGGTTCTGCTGTTTGCATATCTGACTCAGGTACACCAGTATTAAAATCACCTGCATTTAATAAAATGAGTGAACCACCTTTTTTCTCTACTTCCGCTTTCACACGATTAACGATTGTTTTGTGAGCAGGAAAGCCATATTCACCTTTTGCATTCGGCCAAAAATGTCCGTGCGTATCATTGGTGTGCAATATGGTAAATTGATAGGTTTTATCTTGTTCATATGCCATTGCCGCAGAAGTTGCTAGCACAAGAGGAAGCACGGTAAATAATTTTTTCATAATAAAAAACACCTCTATTTTTGACCGCTCTTTACCTTCGCAGAAAACAAAAATAACAGAGCAAGATGGGAAATAAAAAAGCTATACTCCCGAAAGAAGTATAGCTTTTCAACAAAACATTGTTAGATGAGTACCTGAGCAGGTGAAACATAACCTTGTGGAACTTGTTTCTTATCTTCAAAGGTAACAAATTCCCACGCTTCTTGATCGGCAAGTACAGCACGGAGTAACTTATTATTTAAGCCATGACCAGATTTATAAGCTTTGAAATCACCGATAATGTTATAGCCACACATATAAAGATCGCCAATCGCATCAAGCATTTTATGACGAACTAATTCATCTCTGAAGCGTAATCCGTCTTCATTTAAGATACGGTAATCATCTAATACGATGGCATTATCTAGGCTACCACCTAATGCAAGACCTTGAGATTGAAGATACTCAATATCTTTCATGAAACCAAAGGTTCTTGCACGACTAATTTGATGTACGAATGCCTGTGCTGAGAAATCCATCACGTAATTGCGTACATTTTTACTAATCGCAGGATGATCAAAGTCGATTGTGAAATCTAAACGGAAACCATTATAAGGTTTGAATTCTGCCCATTTGTCACCGTCTTCTACTCGTACCTTTTTCTTAATACGAATAAATTTCTTCGGTGCATTTTGTTCTTCAATACCTGCATCTAAAAGCAAGTAGATGAATGGGCTTGCGCTACCGTCCATGATTGGAATTTCAGGTGCATCAACTTCAATAATAATATTATCGATACCTAAACCTGCTAATGCTGCGTTTAAGTGTTCTACGGTTGAAACACGCACACCTTGTTCATTCACAAGTGCAGTACAAAGCATTGTATCGCGCACTGAATCCGCATTCGCAGGGAAGGTTACTGGCGGATTAAGATCGGTACGGCAGTAAATCACACCAGTATTTGGCATAGCCGGACGCAACGTTAACGTTACTTTTTTACCGCTATGTAAGCCTACACCTGTGACTTTAATGCTTTGTTTTAATGTTCTTTGTTTAATCATCTTTTTTACCTTATTGCTTCACAACAAGATTACTTCTACTCTTATTTCTCATCACGACCAAATGATGCCGGATTAAAGAAATTAGGATTATTTCTTAATTGTTCTAAACGGCTTGGATCAAGCGGTTTATTTAAGTTACCGTATTGTGGATTTTGCTCCTGTGTTGGTTCTGGTTGTGGATTATGTCTTAATGCATCTAAACCATGTAAACCAACTGGCGGTTGTGGTTGAATCGTTTCTTGCACTACAGGCTGTTGAACTGGCGCTTGTTGTACAGCTGCTTGAGGACGAGCAATCACTACTGGCTCAGCCGCAACAACATCACCTAAACCTGTTGCAACGATCGTTACACGAATTTCATTGCTCATTTCAGGAACTAAACTGGTACCCACAACGATAGTTGCATCTTCTGATGCAAAGCTACCTACTGTGTCACCTACCACGTTAAATTCGTCAAAGCCGAGATCCATACCTGAGGTAATATTAACAAGGATACCCTTAGCGTTAGAAAGATCGACTTTCTCTAATAAATCATTTTTAATAGCAAGACGTGCTGCTTCTTCTGCACGACCCGCACCTGGTTCACTTTGAGCTGAACCGAAACCAATCATTGCTTGGCCCATTTCCGACATAACTGTTCTTACGTCTGCAAAGTCCACGTTGATTAAACCTGGAGAGGTAATCATATCGGAGATGCCCATGACAGAGTTACGTAATACGTCATTTGCAGCAGCAAAAGCATCAATTAACGTTGCATTTTTCGGGAGAACTTTTTGGATTTGTTGGTTAGGAATAATGATCATTGAATCCACATATTGTGAAAGATCTTTAATACCTAATTCAGCAAATTGCATACGTTTTTTGCCTTCAAAACTAAATGGCTTAGTAACAACAGCAACGGTTAAAATACCTAATTCTTTCGCAACTTTAGCGACGATTGGTGCTGCACCTGTACCTGTACCACCGCCCATACCGGCTGCGATAAAGACCATGTCTGCACCTTCAAGCATTTTACGGATTTCTTCTTGATCATCTTCAGCCGCTTTACGACCTACGTTTGGGTTTGCACCCGCTCCAAGACCTTTCGTTGTTGCCCCACCAATTTGTACAGTTTGTTGAACTTGGCTTTTGCGTAATGCTTGCGCATCGGTATTCACCGCATAGAATACGATTTTACCGTGTTCTTCGCTATCAATTGCACTTTCGCCCAAGAAATTACCATTAAATTCCTGTTGCACCATATTAGCAACCATGTGGTTAACTGCGTTACCGCCGCCTCCACCGACACCGACAACCTTAATCAGTGCACCTGTTTGCTCTTCAAAATCACCATACTCTGGGTATAACATTTGCTGTTCTCCGTTACTGCTAATACTCTGCTAGCACATTAATAAAAGTTAAATTTTTTCTATTGTAAATGAAAAAGCCCAAATGATCAAAATTCTGATTTCACTTTATTGAAAATATTTTTAAGGCCTTTCCAGAATTTTTTTCCTAATGCTTCATCGCCATAGTTACTATCCACAGGATCATTATCACTATTTTGATGATGGTATTGTAATAATCCCACTACAGTTGAATATTGTGGGCGATTTACATAATCTGTTAAACCCGTAATATTTAATGGACTACCAATACGCACCTGACAACCAAATACACTTGATGCACAATCTTTTAAGTCTTCAATCTGTGCACCACCACCAGTGATAACAACACCCGCAATTAATTCAAATTTAATATGTTTAGTTTCTAAATCTGCTTTGAGCTTATCTAATTCGTCCTTAACAACGCCTAATAGTTCAATATATCTTGCTGAAGTGATTAAAGATAAATCACTTTTTGTTAAAGCGCGTGGTGCTCGCCCACCAATACTTGCCACTTCAATTTTCTTGTCACCATGTAAACGTGCCGGATACAATGCACTCGCATAATTCACTTTAATGCGCTCTGCCTCTGCACGAGAAACGGTACATGCATGAGCAATATCATTCGTGACAATATTGCCTGCGTAAGGAATAACCTTGCTGAAACGCAATGAGCCATTGGTGTAAACCATCATATTCATGGTGCCTGCACCGAAATCAACTAAGCAAACACCAAGATCTTTTTCATCTTCAGTTAAAACAGAATGTGTTGCTGCAAAGCCGGAGAACACGACTTTATCAACCTGTAATCCGCAACGTTCAACTGCTTTTTTCAAGTTATTTTGCCAGTCTTGGTGACAAGCAATTAGGTGTACATTTGCTTTTAAACGGACGCCTTGCAAACCTAATGGATTTTTAATATTAACTTGTTTATCTACCGCGTATTCTTGAGGAATAATGTGTAATAAAGAAAGGCCTTCGGGTAATTTTACTGAGCTCGCTGTATGTAAAGCATCATCAATTTCATCTTGAGTCACTTCATTATCAGAAATAGCAACAAAACCGCTCTCATTCAGGCTTTGAATATGTTCACCCGTAATTGCAAGAGTCACACTCATAATTTGGCAATCAGCCATTGATTCAGCCGCTTCAATAGCACGTTGGATAGAGTTAACAACAGCATCTAAATCAGTAATACTGCCACGATCAATCCCTTTCGATGGACAACTACCCACGCCAAGTACATTTACTACGCCATCAGGAAGCACTTCCCCAACAACAGCAACAACTTTTGATGTACCAACTTCAAGACCTACAATGACTTTCGGTTCCAACTCTTTTCCCATTTTCTTATTACACCTAATGAATTATTTTTATTTCTCTGTCAATCCAACCGCTGCTGATGCAGATGCATAGCGCAAATCTACATAATCAATTCGTTTACCTTCAGGCACTTCAATTTGTGGGTAAATCGTTACAAATCGATCTAATTTTGGTTTCCAATCTCCGCGCCCAAGTTTCAATACTATATCATTATCGAGCGTAACTTGCCATGCACCGCGATCATCAATTCGAACACCTTTAACCACTAAATTTTTCGCTTTAAAATCAGCGAAAATTTGATTCCAAGCTTCTAATACTTTCAAGCTTTGATAATCTGGACCACCTAAATAAGGTAAAGCTTTTTCTTTTAACTTATCCATCGGTAATTGGAAAACCGTTCCCTCTTTTGTGACGAACTCTGTTTTATTCCAAATCGCAACTGGCTGATATTCTGACAGCCAAATACTTAAACGATTTGGCCAAATTTTACGAACCACTGCACCTTTTACCCAAGGAATCGTTTCAAGTTGCTCTTGAATTTGCTTAACGTCTTGTCCCCAGAAGCCCTTGAGAGAGCCCATTTTGAGCAACACATCCTGCACATCCGGATAAGTGGTAAATTCATTTTGACCTACTAAGGCATAGGCAGTAATTTTTCTATCACCGTCTAAGCTTTCAAGCCAATTCTGCCAGTTTGAATAAACGAAATACCCTAGCCCCGCACAAAGTAACACCAAAGCAAGTTTAACCTGCAACATAAAACGGAATTTACCTTCTCCGTTAGATGAGCGACCAAATTGCGTTGGCGGTGTATTTTTGCGCTTAATTACATTCATTACGCACTCAACTCCAAAATTTTCACGACGAGTTGTTCAAATGAAATACCGACCGTTGATGCGGATTTAGGGAATAAACTGTGACTTGTCATGCCTGGGTTCGTGTTTACTTCAACTAAACGGAAATCACCTTGTGCATCGGTCATCACATCAATACGACTCCAACCTCGACAACCCACAACGTCATAAGCTCGTTTAACTAATTTCGCTAATTCTTGCTCACGTTCAGCTGAAAGGCCGGCAGGACAAAAATATTGAGTGTTATCTGAAATATATTTCGCATCGTAATCATAAAACTCACCTTCTGGCACAATGCGAACAGCAGGTAACACTTCGCCACCTAAAACAGGCACAGTTAGTTCATCACCCGCTAACCATTCTTCAATCAAAATGGTGTTATCAAATTTAAGTGCATAATCGACCGCACTTTTTAATTCTTCGACTGCTTTTACTTTCGTTAAACCCACACTTGAACCTTCAAGAGATGGCTTAACCATCAAAGGTAAACCTAATTTTTCGACCACGGCTTGTGGGTTTAGTTCGTGAGCATTTTCTTTGGTCAAGATCTCCATGTCAGCGACAGGTAAACTAAAGGCTTTCCATAACATTTTAGTACGCATTTTATCCATGGTTAGCGCAGATGCCATCACGCCACAACCGGTGTAAGGTAAACCGATTTGTTCTAATAAACCTTGCATGGTGCCATCTTCACCACCACGACCATGTAAAATGTTAAAGACGCGATCAAAACCATCAGCCTTTAAATTCGCGACATTATATTCTTTAGGATCGATACCATGTGCATTATAACCTTGGCTCACTAATGCGTTTAACACGGCCGCGCCAGAATTAAGAGAAACTTCACGTTCAGCTGATGTGCCGCCTAACAACACAGCAATTTTTTCTTGTTTTAAATTCATTGTTTTATCCTGTTTTCTTTTTATTCTTCATCAAAAGTGCGGTTATTTTTCGGTGTATTTATGCTTTCCAACGTTCAGCTAAACCACGAGAAATTTTGCTTACACTTCCCGCACCTTGAGCAAGAATTAAATCGCCATCTTGAATAATTTGATCTAATACATCGCCAAGTTGTTCCGTATCAGAAACTAAAATAGGATCGACTTTTCCTAGATTACGAATAGAACGACAAAGTGCTTTACTATCTGCACCGACAATTGGCGCTTCGCCTGCCGCATACACGTCTAACATAATCAATGCATCCACTTGGGATAATACTTGCACGAATTCATCAAATAAATCGCGAGTACGTGAATAACGGTGAGGTTGGAAAATCATGACAATACGTTTATCCCCCCAACCTTCGCGTGCCGCTTTAATTGTTACATCAACTTCTGTTGGGTGATGACCATAATCATCCACTAAGCGTACTTTACCATTTGGACGGATAAACTCACCTAATTGGTCAAAACGTCTGCCCGCACCTTGGAAATCAGCAAGCGCTTCTAAAATTGCTTCATTGCCAATACCTTCTTCTTTTGCTACAGCAAGTGCTGCCGTCGCATTTAACGCATTGTGTTTACCTGGCACATTCAATAATACATTGATGCGTTCACCACTTGGGCAAACTACGGTGTAATGGCCTTGGAAACCCGTTTGTTCATAATCCTCAATACGGTAGTCAGCATGTTCACTGAAACCATAGGTTAATACTTGACGTCCAACTTGAGGAACAAGTTCCATTAATACCGCATCATCTGCGCACATCACCGCTAAACCGTAGAACGGTAAGTTATGTAAGAACTTCACGTAAGTGGCTTTCATCTTCTCAAAATCACCACCGTACGTATCCATATGATCCGGTTCAATATTGGTTACCACAGAAACCATAGGTTGCAAGTGTAGGAAAGATGCATCACTTTCATCTGCTTCTGCGATTAAATAACGGCTTGCACCTAAATGCGCATTTTTACCTGCTGATTTAACTAAACCACCATTAACGAAAGTTGGATCCAGTTTCGCTTGAGTATACACCATCGAAATCATGGCAGTGGTGGTGGTTTTACCATGGGTACCCGCAACAGCAATACCATGGCGGAAACGCATAATTTCAGCCAACATTTGTGCTCGCTGAATCACAGGAATACGATTTTGTTTAGCTGCGATTAATTCTGGGTTGTCTTCATGGATCGCGCTTGATACAACAACGACACTTGCCCCTTTCACATTTTCAGCTTGGTGACCAATGAAAATTTTTGCGCCAGCTTGAGCAAGACGCTGAGTCACGGCACCATCTGCAATATCGGAACCAGAGATATCATAACCTTCATTTAATAAAATTTCGGCAATTCCACTCATACCAGCACCACCGATACCAATGAAATGAATTTGTTGAACCCGACGCATCTCAGGGATAATCTTTCTAATTTCGTCCGAAATATGTTTCATATTATTTCACCTTTATTTTTAACCGCACTTTTAGGTTAAGGGTTTATTTACTATCCCTCAACTTCGCTGTTCTTATTTCGCGTTCTCTACAATAACATCAGCTACACGTTTAGCTGCCAATGGGGCCGACATTTCTTTTGCCTTAATCGCCATCGCTAGTAATGTTTCACGATCTGTTTTTTCTAAGAAATCGACCAACACATCCGCATTTAATTCATTTTGCTGAATAATTTTTGCTGCGCCTACATCGGCAAGATATTTCGCATTTAAATATTGTTGTTGATCTTTATGCTGGAATGGTACAAAAATCGCTGGCGCACCTACTGCAGCCAATTCACATACAGTTAAAGCACCAGAGCGACAAATCACCACATCCGCCCACGCGTAAGCTTCTGCCATATCATCAATAAATTCTGTAATTTTGACCGAACCAGCGTGTTCACCATAAAGTGCGGTCACACTTTCAACTGAACCTTTACCCACTTGATGACGCACTTCTAATTTATCTGCCAAACGCGCAACCACTTGTGGAATCGTTTGATTGAGCACTCGAGCCCCTTGGCTTCCCCCCACGACAAGCACTCTCAGTTTTCCACTTCTTTCTGAAAAACGCGATTGTGGTGATGGCATTTCAAATAAATCTTGGCGAACCGGGTTTCCTACAACCTCTGCATCTTTGAATGCTGTTGGAAAAGCTTGTAATACACGTGTCGCAATTTTAGCTAACCATTCATTGGTTAAGCCCGCTACGGCATTCTGTTCATGTAAAATAACCGGCACGCCACAAAGTTTTGCAGCAATACCACCGGGGCCTGATACATAACCGCCCATACCTAATACCGCATTAGGTTGATATTCTTGAATAATTTTACGAGCTTGTAGTACCGCTCTTAAAATAGCAAAAGGCGCGCCAAGTAATGCTTTAATGCCTTTACCACGCAACCCTGAAATTTGAATAAAACGAATTGGAATACCATGTTTTGGTACAAGTTGTGCTTCCATTCGATCTTTTGTGCCTAACCAGCAAATTTCCCAACCTTCTTTTTGTAAGGTTTGAGCAACCGCGATAGCGGGGAAAACATGTCCACCAGTACCCCCCGCCATAACTAATAATTTTTTACTCATAAATATTCCTAATCATCTCTCAAACGCGCTTGACCACCTCGTTGTAATCTATTTTCATGGTCAATACGCAATAAAATCCCTACGGTTGCCGACATAATAATGATACTTGAACCACCGTAACTCACTAATGGGAAAGTTAAACCTTTTGTTGGTAACATCCCTAAGGCCATGCCTAGATTGACAAAACCTTGGAAGAAAATCCAGAAACTAATACCTAAAGCAAAAAAGCCACGGAAACGTTGTTCTAGCATGAGAGATTCACGCCCGATTTTCATCGCTCGAAAAATCAATAGACCTAAAAGAATTACAACTACTAAAATACCAATAAAACCGAACTCTTCACCAATAATCGCCATGATAAAGTCAGTATGAGCCTCAGGAAGATAATCGAGTTTTTGAATGGAGTTACCGAGCCCTTCTCCGCTAATTTCACCACGACCAAAGGCCATCAAAGAGTTAGTCAGCTGGAATCCTGTTCCGTAAGGATCTTTAAACGGCTCTAAGAAACCGGTAAAACGTTTTAAACGATAAGAGGCAGAGAGAACCAGCCATACAAAGAGAAGTATGCCTGTACCAATTAGCAAAATAAATTGCCAAAAATTCGCACCGACAATAAAAAGCATGCCAAAGGTAATAACGAAAAGTACAACGGTACTCCCTAAGTCAGGCTGAGCGAGTAAGAATATCCCTAATACGCCCATCACAATGAAAGGCTTAGCAGCACTGAATTTTTTACCACGTACTTCATCATAACGACGCGTAAAATAGCTCGCGAGGAAACAAGTTAACGCTAATTTCGCAAATTCTGCAGGCTGGAAATTTAAAATCCCTAAAGAAATCCAACGTTTAGCACCATTAACAGAAGTCCCTATACCAAGAACCAGTATGAGTAAAACAATAGCTAATAAGAAAACTTTTGCGTGCCACTTTTCCCATTGGGAAGAAGAAATCTGGAGAGTTAAATAGCAGGTTGCTAAAGAAAGCAAAACATAAACGGCATCACGTTTAGCAAAATAGAATGTATCATTAAATACTCGTGCACTGTAAGGCATCGAAGCAGAAGTTACTGCTACCAAACCAATCAGCAATAGCACGACAAAAAGCCAAAACAATGCGCGATCATAAAGCAACCCTTGCGGCGTTACTCTCGCCCATTGTTCATAATTTTGTTTAATTTTATTGATAAATTCCATTACTACCCTAATTCTTTAAGCTAATTTTGCTAAACGAGTAAACTCTTCGCCACGTTTTTCAAAAGAGGCAAACTGATCCAAACTTGCACAAGCAGGAGATAATAACACCATATCGCCTGATTTTAAATGTGGACGTAAAAATGAAATCGCTTGTTCCATGGTTTCAAATAAATGACTTTGGCTTGAAAGTGCCGCAAGTTGTTTACCATCTCGACCAAAACAATATGTTGAAATATGAGGTTGGTTGATTAAATCAGCGAGTTCAGAAAAATCTGCCCCTTTACCATCACCACCTAATAAAAGGTGTAACATTCCCTCAACATATAACCCTGCCAATGCTGCAACGGTGCTACCTACATTGGTGGCTTTAGAATCATTAATCCAACGAATGCCATTCGCTTGATGGGCTAATTGGAAACGATGATCTAAGCCTTTAAATTGACGAAGTGCGGTACGAATTGCCTCTAAATTTATGCCTACTGCTTGCGCTAATGCTGTTGCAGCTAGAATATTCATGTAATTATGACGACCAACTAAAGTGGCTTCATCACAAGGTAAAATGACTTCCTCTTTCGCCATTAAGTACTGTTTACCGTTTTCGGTTTTTAGCCAGTAATCAGCTTGATTTTCAGCAAAAGACACAACCTTCTTAGCTTGATTTTCACCTTCGCCAAACGTGAGTTTGTCTTCTAAGTTCACTACTGCTGTTTCTGCATTGTGGTAAATGCGTAATTTTGCTTGGCGATAATCTTCTAAATCCACATAGCGATCCATGTGATCTTCAGTCACATTAAGCACAGTCGCTGCAGCCGCTTTCAAACTATAAGTGGTTTCAAGTTGGAAACTGGAAAGTTCTAATACATAAAGATCGCAATCTTCATTTAATAATGACAATGCAGGGATACCAATGTTTCCACCCATTCCGACTTTTATTCCGGCCGATTTCGCCATTTCATAAACTAATGTTGTCACGGTGCTTTTACCGTTAGAGCCGGTAATCCCGACAATTGGCTTCGTTGCTGCTCGGCAGAATAATTCGATATCCCCAATCACTTCCACTCCTGCTGAAAGTGCGGTCTGAATTTCAGGTGTTTTTACTGCGAGTCCCGGGCTAATGACAATAATATCGCTTTCAAGTAACCATTGTTGATTTAGACTACCTGTGTGTAAAGGAACATTTTTAGGTAATTGCTCTGCGCCTGCTGGATGTTGACGCGTATCAATCACACGGATATTAGCTTGTTGAGATTGAAGATATTCAACGCAAGAAAGGCCCGTTTTTCCAAGGCCTATGATGGTGATAGTTTTATTTTGATATAGAGTTGTCATGTTGTTTTTCTTCTCTCGTATTCTGGGATCACGCAGGGTGCAACAAGTGCACCCTACAAAAATTATCTTAGTTTGAGCGTTACAAGCCCCATCAACACCAACATCAAGGATATAATCCAAAACCGAATAATCACTCTTGGTTCTGGCCAACCTTTCAATTCAAAGTGGTGATGAATTGGTGCCATTCTGAAAATACGTTGTTTTCTTAATTTGTAAGAACCCACTTGCAAAATCACAGACAAGGCTTCAACAACAAATACCCCACCCATAATCACTAATAAGAATTCTTGACGAACAAGGATGGCAACGACACCGAGCGCACCACCAAGTGCAAGAGAGCCCACATCGCCCATAAAGACTTGAGCTGGATAAGTGTTAAACCATAAGAATCCTAAGCCTGCGCCTACGATTGCGGTACAGAAAACCACGACTTCTGAGCTATATTTGATATAAGGGATATGTAAGTATTCTGCAAAATTAACATTACCGGTCGCCCATGCAATCAAAGCAAATGCACCTGCGACTAACGCTGTTGGCATGATCGCAAGACCATCTAAACCGTCGGTTAAGTTTACCGCATTGCCTGTGCCCACAATCACAAAGTAAGACAACACAATATAGAATAGACCTAATTGCGGCATGATATCTTTGAAGAATGGAATCACTAAACGGGTCGCATCGGTATCATGGCCTAACCAATACAACCAAATGATCGCCACTAATGCGACTACTGACATCCAGAAATATTTCCAACGTGCAATTAAACCATCGGTATTTTTACGTGTGATTTTACGGAAATCATCCACAAAGCCAATTGCACCATAGCCAAACAATACAAATAAGCAAATCCAAACATAAGGATTTGTTAAGTTAGCCCACAATAATGTACTCACCCCGATGGAGAATAAAATCATCACACCGCCCATGGTTGGCGTGCCTTTTTTCGCAAAGTGACTTTCAGGACCATCATTACGCACTTCTTGGCCAAATTTTAAAATTTGAAGGCGTTTGATCACTTTCGGACCAATCCATAAAGAAATGAAAAGTGCGGTCAATAATGCCAAAATCGCACGTACGGTAATATAGGAAATGGCATTGAATGCCGTTTCATAGCGAACTAAATATTCAGCAAGCCAAACTAACATAAGCTATCCTTTAATGAATAAATCGTCTCTTCCATTTTCATTGAGCGCGAGCCTTTCGCTAATACGACGACTTTTTTGTTTTCTTGTAATTTCTGTTTAATAATATCTAACGCATAAGCTGTCAATTCAGCTTTATCTGTAAAATGTTTTCCCAAAACAGCTTCAGAAATGACCGCACTTTCTGTTCCGTAAGAAAGCACCAAATCTAATTTAGCTTGTTTTGCATGCTCGCCCACTTGTCGATGACATTTTAGACTATTCTCGCCTAATTCTTTCATATCGCCCACGAGTAGAATACGGAAAGCATCATAACCTTTTAAAACATCAATCGCAGCTTGTAAAGAATCCACATTCGCATTGTAAGTATCATCTAATAACAGCAAATTTTCATTCACTTGAATCGGGAATAATCTTCCTTTTACTTGAGAACGATGTTCAAGACCGGCTTTTACATCAGCAAGACTCGCGCCCACATTCATAGCAAGTGCGGTTGCTGCCAAAGCATTTTTTACATTATGCTCACCTAAATAAGGCAAATTAATTTCAATGCTACCTTTTGGTGAAACTAACGTAAAGGTTGAGCCATTAGGTGAATGTTTTACATTTTCAGCTTTGTAATCACGACCATTAAAATATTGAATAGCATGGGAACCAATTTCTTTTTGCCACAATTCAATATAATTATGTTCACTGTTAATAATCGCCACGCCATTTTGGGTTAAACCACGGTAGATTTCACCTTTCGCACGTGCAACACCTTCAATTGAACCAAAACCTTCTAAATGTGCAGCCGCGACATTATTCACTAATGTGCCCTCAGGCTGAGCAAGATGTGTGGTGTAATCAATTTCACCTTGATGATTAGCACCTAATTCAATAACGGCAAATTTATGTTGTTCGGTTAAGCGTAATAACGTTAATGGTACGCCAATATCGTTGTTGAAATTACCATTTGTGAATAACACGGCCTCAGGATTGCCTGCCGTTTGTTGCAGAATGGATGCTGTCATCTCTTTCACTGTGGTTTTACCTGAAGAGCCTGTCATCGCCACGGTACGAGGATTAATTTTTTCACGTAACCATTTTGCTAATTGACCAAGGGCTAAGCGCGTATCTGCAACAACCAATTGTGGCGTTGCTATTTCAGTGTTGGCTTGTTGCACAACTAAGGCTGTCGCACCTTGCTCAACGGCTTTATCTAAGTATTGATGTGCATCAAAATGCTCACCTTTTAATGCAAAGAAAAGTGAGTTAGATACCGCTTTACGAGTATCCGTATTGATATTTTCAACAACGACCTGCTCATCGCCAATAAGATCAGCATTTAAAATTTGGGCAAGTTGTTGGGTAGTAAGTTTAATCATTATGTTTATTTTTTCGTTAAATAGACTTCAGCCACTTCTTGATCAGAGAAATGAAGTGTTTTATCCCCAATGATCTGATAGTTTTCATGCCCTTTACCGGCAATCACAATCACATCATCTTCAACCGCATTCTCAATGGTAAATTTGATGGCTTCTTCGCGATCTGGAATCACTCCAACATCTTCCATACGGCTAAATCCCGTAAGGATATCTGCTTCAATTTTATTTGGGTCTTCTGTGCGCGGATTATCTTGGGTTACGATCACTAAATCTGCATACTGCTCTGCGGCTTTTGCCATCAACGGACGCTTGCCTGCATCACGATCACCGCCACACCCAAAGATACACCAAAGTTTACCTTTGCAGTGTTCACACGCAGCATTTAATGCCTTTTCTAATGCATCCGGAGTATGGGCATAATCAACAATAACTGTTGGTTTTCCTGCTTTTTTAATCAATTCCATTCTTCCATTTACCCCTTTTAGCTGTGAAACAGTACGGATAAGATCGTCGAAAGAATAACCTAAAGCCAATAAAACAACCGTGGCTAACAGCAGATTACTCACGTTAAAAGCACCAATTAATGGGCTATGTAATGTGCCATTACCCCAACTTGAAGCAACATCAATCACCGCACCTTCGTGAGTAAAACGAATCTGTGTTGCATAAAGCCATTGTTTAGAAGTTGGATGGAAATCTGAGCGGCAGCTAACTGCAATACCATTTGGTAATTCGCTTAACCACGCAGCTCCAATTGGATCATCAGCATTAAGAATTTGTAATTCGGGCGCCAAATCAATGAAAAAGCGTTTTTTAGCTTCGGCATACTTTTCCATTGTCTCGTGATAATCCAAATGATCGCGACTTAAATTGGTAAAAATAGCGGCTTTAAATTTGAGCGCTTCAACACGATGCTGAACTAAACCATGTGAAGACACTTCGATAGAAGCAAAATCTGCGCCTTTCTCTACAAAATTAGCCAGATTTTCTTGAACTTCAACAGCTGAACCTGTGGTATTTTTAGCTTCTTTGACTTGACCTAATAAACCATTGCCAATAGTGCCCATAACAGCGGCTTTATGACCTAATAGCGTAGCCCATTGTGCTAATAATTGAGAAACGGTAGTTTTACCATTTGTTCCAGTCACACCAACTAAAGTCAATTTTTCGGAAGGATTATCATAAAATTGACCAGCCAATGCTGAAAGATGGGCTGATAAATGATAGTAGTGAATCACTGGCACATTATTTTGCCATTGGATGCTCAAATGCTCATTTTCTAAATCTGTCTCTAAAACGACCGCACTTGCACCTGAAGAAATAGCTTGAGGAACAAATTGACTCGCATCAAAACGATGCCCTTTTACTGCCACAAACAAATCACCTTGGGTAACCTTGCGGCTGTCTAACACCATCGCCTTCACATTAATGTCTGAAAGCACCGGAAGATCAAAAAGTGCGGTCAATTTTTTCATTGTTTTGCCTTTTCTTAATTCATTTTTTCAAATTTTTGATCGCTTAAGCGAACGGTACGTCTTGCTGTTTTTTCTGTTGGTTCTGCATCTGGTGCAATACCGTTAGCACGTAAGGTATAACCCATAATGCTCGAGAATACTGGTGCTGATACCGCACCACCATAGTACTGCCCTGCTTTCGGATCATTAATCAAAATAACGAGTGCATAACGTGGATCGCTAATTGGTGCAATACCCGCTGTAAATGCCACATATTTCTTAACATAGTGACCATTTTCAATTTTACGCGCTGTACCGGTTTTCGCGCCTACACGATACCCTTCAACCATCGCTCGTTTATTTTTGATCGCGACTTTTTCTAACATGCCCACTACGTCTTTCGTGATTTTCTCTGAGAATACACGTTGACCAATGACTGGTGGATCAACTTTCGTGATAGAAAGCGGACGATAAATCCCGAAGCTACCTAAAGTTGCATAAGCGCGTGCAATTTGTAATGGTGTTGAAGTGATACCATAACCATAAGCCACAGTAGCACGTTCGATATCTGCCCAACGTTTACGGTTTGCATTTAATACACCACGTTGTTCACCAATTAAGCCTAACTCTGTATCTTTACCTAAGCCCGCATTCTGGTAAGTTTCCATTAATGCAGAAGGTGGCATACGTAACGCAAGACGGCTTACACCACGGTTACTGGAGTTAATCAAAATTTCATCTAAGGTTTGTTGTGGGCGAGGTGCCACGTCGACAATTTCTTTACCACTTACGGTAAATGAACCTGTATTAATTACCTCATCACGTCTGACTGCGCCACGTTGAAGTGCGGTCAATACAACGAAAGGTTTTACGGTTGAACCAGGTTCAAAGGTATCGGTAATCGCACGGTTACGTTTTAACTCGTCTTTTACATTAGCTAAGTTATTCGGATTGTAGGAAGGCGCGGTTGCCATTGCTAATACTTCACCCGTACGTACATCCACCAATACCGCAGTACCAGATTCAGCTTTGTTCTCAGTTACCGCTTTTTTGATTTCACGATACACCATGGATTGTAATTTTTCATCAATACTTAAGGTAACATCTTGTGCATCGTATTTTTTCTCATCGGCAATATGTTCAACCACGTTACCACGTTTGTCTTTACGAACAACACGCGCACCGTCTTTACCCACTAACATTGAGTTGAAGCTTGCCTCAACTCCTTCAATCCCTTTACCATCAATGTTAGTAAAGCCGATTAATTGAGCTGCTTCTTCTACACGTGGATAAAAACGACGTGGTTCTGTCTCTAATGAGATACCTTTAATTTTGAGTTCACGGATATAATTTGCCTTGCTCGCTTCCACTTGACGCGCTAAATACAAGAAACCTGATTTTGCATTTTTCTCAATTTTTTTCACCAACTCGGCTGGTGTCATATTTAATTCGTTAGCAAGGGCTTTAATACGTTCTTTATCATCTAATGCATTTTCTTTTAGCATTAAACGCGGTTCAGCCACGATTGCACTCATCGGTACACTCACCGATAACAATTGACCGTTACGATCTAAAATTGAGCCGCGAACAGAGAGGACATCATCTTTACGTAGTGAACGTTTGTCCGCTTCACCAGAAAGGGTTTCAGAATTAACAGATTGCACATAAGCAGCACGAGCCACTAATGCGCCTAAGCCTAAGAAAATAAAACTTGTCGCGATGAGATAACGACCACGAAGGAAGCATTTCTCAAACACCATCTTCGGTTTATTTGGTTTTACTGACGCAGGTTGAGCCAATTTTCTAATTGTTTTCTTTGGCTTTCCTGGTTTCTTAGAGGAATTAAATCTAACCATTTTATTCAAAATCCCTATTCAAAAATAACCACTTCTTGTTCACTTTGAACACGTTGCATTTTTAATGTACCGATTGCAATGGATTCAACTCTTGTATTATCACTTTCGGTTGCTTCTTGTAATTGCAAATTGCGATATTCGTTTTCAAGCGCTTGGTGTTGTAATACCAACTGCCCGTTTTCAGAAATCAAGCCTCGTGTTTGATGGGTCATCCAAATCGTACCCATTGCAGAAGCTAAAATTAATAAAAGTAGGATGACAATTAATTTATTAGAAGAAAAAAGATCTTCAACGAGAATATGTTGTAAAGGATAACGTTCGCTATTTTCTAACATCTTATTTCACCCTTTCCGCAATACGTAAAACCGCACTTCTTGAACGTGGATTTGCCGAAATTTCTGCCTCACTCGGCTGAATAGCTTTACCAATGATTTTTAATTTTTGATTACGTTGAATTTGATCTTCACGTAATGGTAAGCCTCTCGGAATATCCTCGCCTTTACTTTGTTTACGCATAAAATGTTTTACCATTCTGTCTTCAAGTGAATGGAAACTGATAATCGATAAACGCCCTTCTGGCGCCAACATATCTAATGCAGAATTTAATACACTTTCTAATTCATCTAATTCCGCATTAATATAAATTCGAATGGCTTGGAAACTACGAGTCGCCGGATGCTTATGTTTATCTTTAAACGGCACGGCTTGAGCAATTAATTCAGCAAGCTGAGAAGTACGGCTTAAACATTCTGTGCCATTTTTAACCGCACTTTTATTGAATTCAACGATAGCTGTCGCAATTCGTTTTGCAAAACGCTCTTCACCGAAGGTTTTTAACACCCAAGTTAAATCATCAACAGATACTTGTTTTAGCCACTCTGCCGCTGATAAACCTTGTGTGGTATCCATGCGCATATCTAATGGGCCATCTTTCATAAAACTGAAACCACGCTCTGCTTCATCAAGCTGTGGAGATGATACGCCTAAATCCAGCAAAATACCGTCAATTTTACCAACTAAATCGAGTTTTTGACAGATATCTGGAATGTGTGAAAAGCTATTATGTTCAATATGAAAACGAGGGTCTTGAATTTTTTCAGCTTCAGCAATCGCACGAGGATCACGATCAACGGCAATTAAACGACCATTTTCAGAAAGCTGAGAGAGAATTAGACGAGAATGACCACCACGACCAAAGGTACCATCAATATAAATTCCGTTTTCTTTCAACGCCAAACCATTCACCGCTTCGTGAAGCAAAACCGTGATATGTTCAGGTGCAGAAAAGGAATTTTGCGTAGTCATAAGTAAAAAGTAAAAGTTAAATCAAAATCGATAAAGAGAAGATAGAGCGGCGCAAGCACCGCTTATCCTGCTAGTGCTGCTGTTCTATAATGACAGCATTTTTAGTTCTTCAGAAGCACCGAATTCAGCACTTGAGCCAATTTCGATATCCTCATCAATTTGTGCGTACCATTCAGTATCGCTCCAAATTTCAAATTTGTTCAACTGCCCTACCAACATTAAGCCTTTTTCTAATTTTGCGTGTTGACGTAATGGACCACTTAATAAGATACGACCTTGCGCATCCATTTCACATTCTGTGGCATAACCGAGCATTACACGTTGTAAGCGGCGTTGATTTGGGTCAAAGTTGGAAAGTGAAAGTAGTTTTTGTTCGATTTTTTCCCATTCATCTAAAGGATAAAGTAATAAACAAGGCTGACGAATATCAACGGTACAAACCATTTGACCTTGGTTCTTTTCCATGATTTCAGCACGATAACGAGTAGGAATCGCTACACGACCCTTCGCATCTAAATTTACTGCTGCTGCACCACGAAACATTTCTCTACCTTTAAACGTTTATTTTTAGAAAAATTTGGCAGAATTTTCCACAAAATTCCACTTTTCACCACTTTGCGTAAGTTTATCGGTTGTAGCCTTAACTTGCAAGCAATTAAAACGTAAAGATTGGTAAATTTTGGCAATAAAATAAACAAAAAAACCGCCTAAGGTTTCCCTCAAACGGTTTTTTAATTTTTAACTCAATTTAATTAGTTATTTACATACGCTTCTTCGTCACGATCACCTAATGGTTTAAGCTGTGTGAAGAATAAAACTAAACAAAGAACTGTTAAGCCTAAGCCGATATAAACAGATAATTGATAGTCTAAACCGAAACCGATTTTGTTGTATGCAAGATAAGTAAAACATACAGTACTGATAAATGCCGCAGGGATTGTACATACCCAGTGGAATTTATTATAACGGTATAAGTACGCTGCTGCAGTCCATAACATAACCATCGCAGTAGTTTGGTTCGCCCAAGTGAAGTAACGCCATAAGATAGAGAAATCCACTTTTGATACGATATAACCAACCACGAATAATGGCACAGCAATAATTAAACGTTTAGCTAAGGTTTTTTGTTCTAAATGGAAAAATTCTGCAATAACAAGGCGTGCTGCACGGAATGCCGTATCGCCTGATGTAATTGGAAGAACAACCACACCTAATACTGCAAAAATACCACCAACAAGACCTAAGAAGTGGATTGAAGAATCATAAACCACTTTAGAAGGCGAACCCGCTTTAATCGCAGCTAACAAATCTGGTAAAGAATCATAGAAACTTAAACCAACTGCACACCATACTAATGCAATCACACCTTCACCGATCATGGCACCGTAGAAAATGAAACGCCCTTCTTTTTCGTTTTCAGTACAACGCGCCATTAGCGGGCTTTGTGTTGCGTGGAAACCAGATAATGCACCACAAGAGATAGTTAAGAACAAGAGTGGCCATAATGGTAAATCTGCACGAGTTTCAAAGTTTTGGAAGAATTTCTCAAAAGACATACCGTCCACAGAACGATAGAAAGAAATTGGATCTGCTGAGCTAAGATCTGCACTTACTAAACCATATACCATACCTACAGACATAAAGAGTAATAATGCACCGAAGAATGGGTAGATACGACCGATGATTTTATCAACTGGAAGTAATGTCGCAAGAATATAGTAAATGAAGATGATACCAGTCCAAACACTGATAACTGTCGCTTTATCCATACCCCAAACTGTAATACCACCTGCTTCAGCTACTTGATGGATTTCTTCCGCATTGCTAATAGAAATGCTACCTGATGCGGCACCGAACACATCCATTGTAATCGTACCCATTAATTGAGCTGGACTTGCAACGAATACCACACCCACTAATAATAAAAGTACAACTGCTAGGATGTTAATAAATGCTTTAACTGGACGACCTAAGTATTTACCTGCTAGGTTAGGCATAGATGCACCGCCATTACGCACACTTAACATTCCGCAGAAATAATCGTGTACCGCACCAGCAAAGATACAACCCACTACAATCCAAAGCATTGCAACTGGTCCGTATAACGCACCAAGAATCGGACCAAAGATTGGACCTGTACCAGCAATGTTTAATAATTGAATTAACCAAATCTTAGTTTTAGACATTGGCATATAGTCAACGCCATCATTCATGGTATAAGCTGGCGTTTGACGGTTTGGATTGATCACAAAAATGCGCTCAATTACACGACTATAAATGAAATAACCTGCTAGCAATAACGCCACGCAGAAGAAAAACCACAACATAAAAAATACTCCTCAGGAATAAATGAATACCGAAATTTAGTCATATACTAGACTTCGTCGGCGGTATTCTAAGTGAAAATCATCAAAATCAAAATTTTAATTTTTACATTGTTTCAATTTTGTGATCCATGTCACGTTTATCATTCCGTTTTTTTCACTTACAATAGGCATATAAATTAAAATAATTAATAAAGGATCATCAATGGCTCTCACCCGCTGCCCTGAATGTCGTAAAAAAATCAGCGAATCTGCTCAATTTTGTCCAAATTGTGGGTTCTCTTTTAAAAAAGAAGATCTTGAAATTTACAAACAAAAACTCGAACAAAGACGCCAAAAAAATGCCGAAATTAATCGAAAAAGCACTAAACTTCACCTTATTTGGTTGGCTATTTTTACTATCGTTATCTTATTGGCAAGTTGGCTAACTGGAGAATAAAAAGTGCGGTCAAAAAACAATGAGAATTTTGACCGCACTTTAATTAGAACCCAATCCGCCGTGTCGTTGAAGAAAACGCTGGTTTCACTTCACATTCACCTTGTAATGCGCTCAGCCAATCTTGCACCTTTTGAAAAGGGGAAAATTGGTGACGACGAGCCACTGCAGCAAAATCTCCAGGGGTCAGCAGATTAAGCGATTCAATCTGACTTAAATCCTCTTCCAATAATGATGGCAACCCTAAGATTTCAGCCTGTTGTTTAGCAAAATCTAAACGTTGTTTCAGTGTTAAATAATCAAACTTCAATTTCAAATCAAAACGACGTAATGCTGCTGGATCAAGCACTTCAATCAGGTTTGTTGAAACCACCATCAATCCCTCAAAACGTTCAATTTGCGTTAGCATTTCATTTACTTGTGAACGCTCCCAGCTTTGATTTGCGCCTTCTCGAGAAAATAAGAACGTATCCACTTCATCTAGCACCAATAATGCATTATCGGCTTTCGCTTGTTCAAAAGCTTGTGCGATATTCCGTTCTGTCCCGCCCACATAAGGATTAAGCAGATCAGAGCCTTGTCTTAGCAACAGCGGCATGTCCAACTGTTCCGCAAGCCATGCTGCCCAAGCAGTTTTCCCTGTTCCTGGCGGACCATAGCAACAAATTCGCCCTTTTTTCGACTGTTTTAACCCTTCACTAATACGATGAATATTGTCATTACAAGCCACATAATCCAAGTTATAGTCGGTTTTGCCTAAAACAAGCGGTTCGATTTTCGGTTTATTTTGCGATTTTAATGTTTGATTAAACATCATGAGCAAAGTCTCAGCAAAATTAGATGTATTGAGTTCCTTTACCACCCGAATTGTGCGGCTTAAAATCGCTGGCGTTAATGACCGCACTTTAGCAAAATGCTGTACATAAGCCGGACTTAATTTTCCCTCAGTCAGTTGCGTAATGAGTGCTGATTTATTTTTCAACGGCAAATCAGGCATTTCTAAAATAAAATCAAAGCGACGTAAAAAAGCAGGATCTATGCCAAAAACAGTATTAGATAACCAAATCATCGGCACGTTATTGTTTTCCAATAACTGATTCATCCAAGCTTTATTCTGCTGTGCCACTGATTGCTCAAAGAAACTAGCGCGAAAAACATCTTCTATTTCATCAAAAATCAATAACGAAGATTGTCCTTCTAACACCTTTTGCGCAAAACGACATTTATTCAAACGATCTTCAGCGCTAATCACATCCCCATCTCCATCCATATAGGTAATGTTATGCACAGAAACACTCAATGCTTTAGCCAATAAAGTTGCCAACTCTGTTTTGCCCGTACCTGGCACACCATAAATTAAAATATTTACACCTTTTCTATGAGTAGTAAATGAGGACTGAAGATAATCCAGCATCATGGCTTTCATCTTACCTAGATAAGCAAAATTGTCTAAACTTAAACTCGTTTCAATCGCAGGCTGAGTGCACGATTTTAATAGCATCTGTTCATTTAATGGTTCTGAGATAAACTCATCAAAATCTAGCATTTTGCCCCAATCCAAATATTCATGGATTCTATCTGGATTATAGTTTCGAGCGAGCAAGCCATAGCCTAATAGTTTTCCTTTATCTTTTAAGGCAGAAATAATGTCCGATTTGGGTAAATCAAATAAATTTGATAATACCTCACCTAGCTCTGCCAAATTAGATTTTGGTAATACCTCGCTCAATTTTTTCAATGGCTCATCTAAGCGTAGCTGAACCGATAAACGGAAAAGCGTCTGCTCAGTAGTATTCAATGATAATAATTGGGTCAACGTATCAATATTTTGTTGAATAATTGGATTCTCGTTTACGCAAAGAGCGGTCAATTGGGGCAACGTTTTATTTCGTGCTTGTAATAATTCTTTTACTTGCGCACGAAAATCATCGCAGCGTTCCATTTCACTTGGTAAACCTAAAGCCGCTGCAATATTGTCATAGTGCCAAACATCTTCATGAAAAACCTCTGCAAATCCTCGATATTCCAATAAAAGTTGCAACATTAATTTTTCGGTATAAGGGGAAACTGATGGGGGGTTAAGTTTGAATTTAGACATAATCATCACTCCAATAAAAAATGCTCAAACCTAATAGGTTTGAGCATAGTTTAAAAAAGATAGCGACGGATTGTGTCGTTTGAATTAAATGTCTATTTTTCTAATGAGCTAATGCTTTCAATATTCTTTGAAATCACATCTAATAATGGTTTCCATAACTCAAAAAGTATCTCAGCTAAATCACCTGTAGGAATCTTTCTTAGAATATCTGCATTCCAATTTAATAGCTCTCCATCCAAGTACTTCCATTTAATCCATGAATTGTGTTTTTCAAAACTCTCTTTTAGATCTACTTCATTAAAGATTTGGCTCAGAAAACCGTTGAGTTCAGGATATTTATCTTTATTGCAATAAACTCCATAATATCCGTTTCCAAAATTAGCAGAACTAAACTCAACACCAACGCCTAAAGAAAACCCTTCTGAAGCAAAGAAAATACCAAACTCATCAGATGCAATTCCTTTACCCGAAGAATTACATCTCCAGCCATAATCTTTGAATTTTTGATAATCACTACAACATTTTTCCAATTGCTCAATCAATTTCTTAACTAGACTTTCATATAATTGCTCTTTTAAATTAACCACACTCAATGCAGAATATAAAGAGCTATTATTATCCTCGTCTATTAAATATTTAACTAAATCGTAATTAGTTTCTTCATTACCCATAAGTTCCTCACTTAAAAATTTCTTGAAATACTGACAAAACTGGTTAATAGCTGGCGATATAATTGATGTATTATCTAACCACTTAACCAAATCATTAGCAGACAATACTATTGCTTTCTTTTGACTTATTAAATCATTCCACTCATCTTTAGAAATAGAATTTTCAGAGGGATTATTTGGGAACACTGGAAGATAAATAAGGCAATATTCAGCTACATTTTTGCTTTCCAAATCCACTCGATAATCTTTCAGTTGCTCTATTTGATCAGAAGCAAACCTTAACTTATTCTCAATCGATATTATCCAACGACGTGTATTATTTAAAAAACCTTCAATAAAAATATCATGACGACGATTTTCATTTGTTTTTTTCTCTACACTAACCTTAATACCATCGTATGTAAAAAAATCATTTTTCTCAATGTATTTCAAAAAACTATTTAAAAACAAACCACCTTGACCATGTGTTTCTTTTGGATCTAACAAAAATGCAAGAATTTTTGATAAACCAATTTCATTTGTATACATAAAACGAAACGGATTAAATCTATTAGAATCATGCAGCTCTGTCTTCTCTCGTTGTAATCTAAATTTTTCAATTACTTGATTGATCGATAGTAGAGAGCTTACAATCGGATAGATATTATTTGCCATAGCGGCTCCTTAGATTAATTAAAACGCACAGATTATAACCGACAAATCATCATAAAAACCTTGTTTAGCGATTAATTTACGGCAAACAATCAATCTAGATTTATCATTATCATATTGTTTCCAAATCTTTTCTCTTACTTCAGCAGAAAGCCCATCTGTTAATCCATCAGAACAAAGTAATAAACTTTCTCCTTGCTGAATTTCAATCTCTTGATAAAAAATTTTATCTTGAAATTCGGAATAATCAGCGACTAAACAAGAAGAAACGCCACCATAAATCGTGGCAAAATCTTCTTCTTTTTTATCGGGGAAATCAGCTAACAATTCAGAAAGAATAGAATGATCTTGGGTAATCTGTTGCCATTTTCCTTGGGCATCAACCAAATAAGCACGACTGTCTCCTACGCTGAGAATTTTGGCTTTATGGGTTATTTGGTCAATCTCAGCTGCCACAAAAGTGGTTGCTGAGCCAAAATAATCCTCCGCTAATTCTACTGATAAACTGGATTGTAAATCGTAGATCGTTTGGCGACTTAGGCTTTCCATTTTGCTTAATAATTGCATTGCCAACTTGCTCGCTTTTTCAGGTCGATTACTATTGGAAATACCATCTGCCACGCCCACAATAAAGTGCGGTCGGTTTTCAAGGCGTTTTTCAGCTGTTTTGAGTTTATATTGAAACACCACCTCGCCATTAAAAAGGGCATCTTGGTTGTGTCGCTTGTTGCTGCCAATTTGTTGGCAGAAGGTAATTTCGCAAAAATTTTCCATTATTCAACCGCTTGTTGAGAAGAATTTAGAAGGCGATCAATCGTTTTTAGCGCATCTAACGCTTTCATTTCTAGACTTAAAAAGTGCATTTTCGGCACGCCTGCATCTTGTGGGTTAATACGGATAAATCCGCCCTTTTTTGCTTTTGCCGTACGTTCAGAAAATCGACGCACAGTTGGAATAGCTTTCCCCGCTCCCAGTTCGATAACGACGAGATTTTGCACTTCTTTCAACCATAAATCGAGCTTATTTCGTTTTAAATTTTGATAATTACTGCTGTAAAAATAATCGTCAAACATGAGTACATTTTGTCTTGCCAAACGCTGACAATAAGGGCAACGAGGCGACTCACTCAATAAGCGCAAGTTTTCATTATCCACCACAGGTTGAAATTCTTTTGCCGGCCAACTTAAATCGCGGCAATTATGCGCACACTGCAAACGCTCTAGTGTGCCATGCACTTCATAAATGCGCCCTTCTTCAAACCCCGCTTTCTGAAAATGCCCATCGACATTGCTTGTAAAAACAAAATAACCATGCGGTTTGCTTTCTGCCCAACGTTTTAAAATTTGGTAGCCCTCATGCGGACTTGTTGCACGATATTGCGACAAACGATGCCCATAAAACCAATAAGCTAACTCTTGATGGGTTTCATAAGCCAATGGCGTCGCAATATCTTCAAAATTGATATTGCGGCCTTTAAACATTGGATAGGCATTCCAAAACCCGCCGACACTTCTAAAATCCGGCAAACCTGAATCCACGCTCATTCCAGCCCCGGCAGTAATTAAAATGCCGTCTGCCTTGCGGATAAGTTCCACTGCATAATTTAAGTCATTTTTCATAATACTTTTCTCTGTCCATTTTTCATTGGTGAAATAACGCCTGCTTCCTCTAGCTGCGCTACAATTCTCGCAGCTCGATTAAAGCCTAAACTAAATTTGCGTTGAATCCGTGAAGCAGATGTAAATTTTTCTTGTTGCACGAATTTTTTTACATCCTCAAAAAGTGGATCGCGCGTACCAGTTACTTTCATTGCCATAAGTTTTCTCCTGTGTTGTTTCTATAAAAAGGGCTTAAGAGTGTTGTAAAAAGTAAAAAATCTCTCTTTTATGGAAAAAATTATATGAAAGGAAGCGACAATGCGTGTCGCTAGCGAATGTTACAAGCGGTTATTTTTAGAAGATTGTTTGCAAATAAGATTATCCATATTGCAATATGCATATTTATCTGTTTATATATACATGTAACTTATTAAGGAAAAGAATATGAATCATCAAAATCCGATTGAAATTTACCAAGCTCAAGATGGTACAACGCAAGTGGAAGTTAGATTTGAAAATGACACCGTTTGGCTAAGTTTACAGCAGATGGCTGATTTATTTGGCCGAGATAAGTCCGTTATTTCACGTCATTTACGCAATATCTATACTGATGGCGAGTTAAATAGAGAAGCAACTGTTGCAAAAAATGCAACAGTTCAAATTGAAGGAAAAAGACAAATTAATCGAATAATCGAATACTATAATCTTGATGTAATTATATCTGTGGGTTATAGAGTTAATTCTATTTTAGGCACTAAATTTCGAATTTGGGCAACTGCACATTTAAAAGAATATCTGACTCAAGGCTATACCATTAACCAAAAACGTTTACAGCAAAATGCTCACGAATTAGAACAAGCATTTGCGCTTATTCAAAAAACGGCAAATTCATCAGAATTAACGCTAGAAAGCGGTCGTGGATTAGTGGATATTATCAGCCGTTATACGCATACGTTTTTATGGCTACAACAATATGATGAAGGTTTACTTACTGAACCACAAACACAGCAAGGCGGTACATTACCGACTTATGCTGAGGCTTGTTCTGCACTAGCAGAGTTAAAATCACAGCTGATGGCAAAAGGTGAAGCAAGTGATCTGTTTGGACGTGAACGAGATAATGGCTTATCTGCGATTTTAGGCAATTTAGATCAAAGTATATTTGGTGAGCCCGCTTATCCAAGCATTGAAGCAAAAGCGGCACATTTACTTTATTTTGTCGTCAAGAATCATCCTTTTTCAGATGGTAATAAACGTAGTGGTGCATTTTTATTTGTGGATTTCTTACATAGAAATGGGCGTTTGTTGGATCATAATGGGCATCCTGTTATCAATGATACAGGGCTTGCCGCGCTCACTTTATTAGTGGCAGAATCTGATCCGAAACAAAAAGAAACGCTTATTAGGCTTATTATGCATATGCTTAAACATAAGCAAGATAAGTAATGATAAATAGCGACCGAAGTCGCTATTTATCTATCAACGTTAAACTTAATAAAAGAAAATTATTTACATCGTTTCATTACACTTATTCATATTGAGTAAATTTGTCCAAATTTCCATTGTTTCTTCTTGAATTACGCCTTTTTCTTGACCTAATTTTATTGCCAGTTGCTGTAAACTTTTAGCCAACTCAGGATGACCACAATAATTTAAACTACGAATGATGCGAGAAATCTTCTTACTTTCATGCCCGATATTACGTAGCCAAACTTTACGTTCACTTAATTCAGGTTTTGGGAATATTTTATTATCTTCACGATATAAACAGAAGTAATCCAGAATAAAATCAATAGAATGTAAATATTTATTTTGAATAGCTTCATTTTCAATAAAAAATATTCGGTCTTCCTCATTAAAAACTGGCACTGAACGATTCCATTTGGAACTTTCAGTAACAGGTAAAAGCCAAGGAATATAAAAATAAGCATCACCAATCATTCTTTTGGGCATCGCCCAAACATCTTGCAAAGATAAATTATATTGGTTTTTTCTTTGCTCTAAATAAAATTCAATTACGGGGTGCATACGTTTCTCGTTATTTCATTAGTAATGAAATAGCGACCGAAGTCGCTATTTATTTAAAAAGTGCGGTCGTTTTTCTATGATTTTTTAATTTTCTCCAATAACTCAGCGACCACTTTCGGCACGCCCTCACCCGCTTTTTCTTTTATGGCAATCACTTGCTTACGAACAAAGCCCGTATTTGGATTAGGATCAATCAGATAAATTGGCGCTTTGCTTGGGGCTTCATTGACCAAGCCATTGGCTGGATACACTTGTAAAGAAGTGCCAATCACTAACACAACATCTGCTTGTTCCATAATATCAACCGCTCGTTCTAGCATCGGCACCATTTCGCCAAAAAAGACGATGTAAGGGCGCATTGGGTGTCCATTTGGATCTTTATCTTCTAATTTCTGATCGCCAAAACAATCCACAACATAACTTTCATCAAAACTACTGCGAGCTTTATTTAATTCACCGTGTAAATGCAACACCTTCGAGCTGCCAGCACGTTCATGTAAATCATCCACATTTTGCGTGATGATTCTCACATCATAGGCTTTTTCTAGTTCAACTAAGGCGAGATGCGCAGCGTTTGGCTTAGCTGCTGCCGCATTTTTACGGCGTTGATTATAGAAATCGAGCACTTTCGCGCGATTCTTTTGCAAGGCTTCTGGCGTGCAAACTTCTTCTACTTTATGCCCAGCCCACAATCCATCTTCCGCTCTAAAAGTAGGAATGCCACTTTCAGCACTAATTCCAGCTCCCGTTAATACCACGCAAATTGGTTTATTTTTCGCCGCCATTTTTCACGCTCCTTGTCCTAAAATTTCATCAATCTGTCTATCTCTTCCCATCATGCCAAATATATTCCCCGCTTTATAAAGGGGTTGATAAGTATAGCTTTCAATATGCAAGAATGGCTTATCTGAAAGACGTTGAAAATATTGTTTTAGCTGTGATTTTGAGCGTAATAACACGTCATATTCGGCTTGAATATGAGCACACATTGCTTCAATACGCATTTTAAATTCATCACTGAGATAAGGGCTGATAATTAAATAGACCGTTTTCTGTTCGGTTGCTGTTTCATCCGCATAAACACATGCCAAATTAAACACTTGCCATTTATAGCGATCTGCAAAAGCACCAATGATTCGGCTTTGCTCCTCATTTTCAACTTGCACAAGTGCGGCTGATTTTTTTAAACAATCTTGCAAAATGTCACTTGGTGTAAAAGGCCCGCAATCTAAGTAAGATAGTACACAGTTCCAGTTAGCAAATTGTTCCGTACCAAAATGTAAGTGTTTGCCTTCAAATTTATCCGCCCCATTCTTAGTGCGATCATCAATTAAATAATCGCCTTGGTTCAGGTTTTTATGGTGAGATAAAATTAACCGTTTGTATAATGCCGAGCCTTTTTCTTCGCCGAAATAACGCTGAATCCATTTTACTTTATCGCTCCAAGCGGATGGATTATGCCAAGGAGCGGTAGAAAGTGCATAAATATGATATTTCTTCATCAATTTATGAACGGCAGTAATCGCATTCGGCATGGGGTCCATTAAGCTGAAAATACCTTCGACTTCATCATATCGACCTTCGTACTCTTGCTTGGTTTTCTCATCTAATTTTGCAATACCAGACGGAAAATCAACCATCACATTATCCATATCAATATAAACAATTTTCTTCATTTTAATGCCCTCTCTGTTGATGGCTTAATAATAAAAGATGAAGCGACAATTCATGTCGTTAGGTATTTTTGTCTAAATAAGTGCGGTCAATTTCTTGGTAATCTTCACCAAAATGGGCAATCCACCATTCCAGCATGGCGCTCTCAATCACGGTCGCTGAAATTTCATATTCAGAGCCATAATCTTTTACTGTTTGATCAGTTGATAATGGCGTTTCTGTCAAAAATCTACCTGTTTCTTTATCAATACGGAAAGTTAGGCGAATTTTCTTACCCGAACTGAAACCAAAGTTTTGGCTTTCAATATGCATTTTTAGACTAAATTTCGGGCGTTCAAATTGCATCGTACTGACATTAACTGAAATAAATCGATGTAATGCAAGATGTCTAATCGCCCCACTCTCATATTGAACTACCAAATAAGTACTTGGTCCTTGTTGCACTAATGCAAGAGGTTTAACTTGAGCATCACGTATATTTCCATCATTCTTACGATAGCTCATGTTAATGTATTTATTATGATAAAGAGCAATACTTACTTTATTAAATACTTCAGGATCAATCTTTGCAGGTAATAATGGCTGGCTAGTTGGAGCAATCCCCGCTTTATTCAACCATTCAGAGGCTTCCTTTTTCTGATTTTTGCCATAAGCTAAATTATATTCTGCCTGTTTAAAAAAACCGTCCATCGACTGCATAATATTGGTTGGTAAAATACCGGTTAAATATTGTTTTGCCAGCATCAACACTAATGATTGCTGTTCATTTAAAATTGGCATATCCAACCCTTTTGCATCAGGCTTCCAACGATAGCTATAGGGTTTATCATTGGTATTGCAATCAATTTCAAACTGCTCACATAATGTATTCAATGCACGCTGAATACTGCGCAAATCACGCTCAATACCTAATGCGAGCAATTTTTCTCGCAGTTCTAATGAGCTGATGGAATAGTTTTTCGGAATTAAACGTAATAGTTCGAGGTGGAATTTTAGGGAAGATGATTCGGACATAATTGCCTCATAAATAGAAATATTTTCTTTAATCATATAAAAAATCGGGCAATTTTTAAACTGCCCGATTTGTCTCTATTTTTGACCGCACTTTATGCTTTGGCGGTATCAATACGTTCAAATGCTAACACTTTATTTTCTAACTGACGGAGTAATAAAGTGGCAATACCAGTAATGATGAGGTAAATACCGCCTGCGATACCATAGATAGTCAGTGCATCATATTCTGTTCCATAAAGTTGGCGTGCATATCCCATGATATCCATAATCGTAATCGTCGAAGCCAACGCTGTACCTTTAAATACCAAGATAATTTCATTGGTATAAGAAGGAAGTGCTCGCTTTAACGCATAAGGAATTAAGATTTTTAACGTCTGCATACGACTTAACCCTAATGCCGCACAGCTTTCCCATTGACCTTTAGAGATCGCTTTTACTGCCCCATGGAATAATTGGGTTGAATAAGCGGCACTATTCAATGCTAAAGCTAATGCTGCACAGAACCATGCGTTGGAGAATAATCCCCATAATGGACTGTCTACCAACCATTGGAATTGGCCAGGGCCTGCATAAATTAAGAAAAATTGCACTAAAAGCGGGGTCCCTGTAAATAAAACAAGGAATAAATTGACCGCACTTTTCACCAATTTATTGCCGATAGAAAGCAAGAAGGTTAGTCCCAATGCTAAGAAAAAGGCAATAAACAAAGATACGACTGTAAGCAACAGGCTAGTCGGAATGCCTTGAGCAATCACTGCTAAATACTCTTGAAACATTATTCGACTCCCCGTTCAAATCGAGTGAAACGTAATTCTAATTTGCGAATACCCGCTTGGCTGATCAACGTAATCACTAAATAAATCAACGCAGCAATACCATACCAAGTAAAAGGTTCATGAGTATTTGTATTAATGTATCCTGCCTGGCGCATTAAATCATCAACACCAATTAATGACACCAATGCCGTATCTTTTAATAACACGAGCCATTGATTGCTTAAGCCTGGTAAAGCGTGTCGCCATACTTGCGGCATAATCAAATGAATGAAAGTATAAGGTCGGCTTAATCCTAATGCTGCACCTGATTCCCACTGTCCTTTTGGAATAGCTTGGATCGCACCACGTAAGGTTTGTGAAGCATAAGAGGCAAAAATCAAAGACAATGCAAATACACCACAACCAAAGGCGCTGAATTCGATATACTCACCCGTCAGCATTTCCACAACTTGGGTTGAACCAAAATAAATCAGTAGAACCACCAAGATTTCCGGTAAACCACGCAATAAAGCGATCACAACAGAAACTGGTTTCGCAATAAAGACATATTTATTCGCTTCTAAAGCCGTAAAAATAATACTGAGCAATAAACCGACAATTAACGAGCAAATAGCAAGCCCTAAGGTCATTAGGGCTGCATGTCCAATTAATGTAAGATAATCATAAAACATAGATTATTTTGTCATCCATTTGTCATAGATTTTTTGGTATTCACCATTTGCTTTCACGGTTTCTAAACCTTTATTTAAGCTTTCTAGCAATTCTTTGCTTGATTTATTCACCGCGATACCTAAACCATTACCGAAATATTTTTTGTTAGTCACTTTCTCGCCAACAAATTGAATTTCAGGCTCTTTAGAAATCATATCAGACAATACGGCTGTATCACCGAAGATGATATCAATACGACCATTTTTTAAGTCTAAGATCGCATCTTGTAAGCTTGCATAAGATTTTGCATTATATTGCTTGGTTTCTGCTGCGGTATATTGTTGGAATGTTGTTCCGTTTTGAACACCAATTGTTTTTGCTGAAGCTAAATCTGCTTTGCCTTTTAAAGCGACATAACTTGCTGTGCTGTCATAATACGCATTAGAAAATGAAACTTGTTTTGCACGCGCTTCAGTAATATCCATTGCAGAAATCGCTGCATCAAAACGTTTTGCTTTCAAGCTTGGAATTAATGCATCAAAAGATTGGCTTTTGAAATGACAAGTCGCTTGGATTTCTTTACAAATTGCATTCGCTACATCCACATCAAAACCGATAATTTCACCTTTTTCATTTGTTGTTTCAAATGGCGGGTAGCTCGGCTCCATCGCGAAAGTGATTTCTTGTGCATTTGCAGCAAAAGCTGAGCCCATTAACATTGCGCTTAAAAGTAATTTTTTCATGTTGTGTTTCCTTATTCTGAGTGTGAAAGATATTGTTTAAATTGTTCGGTTTTTGGATTATCAAAGCAATCTGCACTGCCCATTTCAATAATCTTACCTTGTTCCATATAGACGACCTTGGTCGCCACTTTTTGTGCCACGTTCACTTCGTGGGTCACAATCACCTGAGTAATACCTGTTTGTTGAAGCTCTTTAATGATATCAACAACTTGAGCTGTAATTTCAGGATCCAGTGCTGCCGTTGGTTCATCAAACAGCAACACTTGTGGTTTCATCATTAATGCTCGAGCAATAGCAACACGTTGTTGCTGACCGCCTGATAAGTGAAGAGGAAAACGATCGGCATGCTCTTCCAAACGTAAACGTTTTAAAAGTTCTAATGCATCTTTTTTCGCTTCTTCTTCGCTAATGCCTAATACTTTTTGGGGCGCTTCAATTAGGTTTTCAATCACCGTTAAATGCGGCCAAAGATTGTATTGTTGAAATACCATGCCGACATCTTGACGAAGTTGACGAATGGCTTTCGGATTATTATTCGCTTGAGACAAATCAAAATGATTATTCGCAATATGCAATTCACCAGAGGTCGGCACTTCTAATAAATTTAATGTACGGATTAACGTACTTTTTCCTGCACCACTTGGTCCAAGTAACACCACGGTATCGCCTTCTTGTGCATCAAGATTGATATCAAACAATGCCTGTGATGAACCATAAAAGAAATTCAAATTTTTAACACTAATCGCCATACTAAGTTTACTGCTATCCTCTCTTGATTTCTAAGAATGAATAAATATTACTTTTTAATGATTAATTATGCAAGTGCTTTTGTAAAAAAATCCCAAAAAACTTTTTGGGATCTTTAAATCATTGAATTTTAAACCGCACTTATCGCGAATTAGGCCTCTTTCGCCATCTCAAATTCAACTAACATCATCAAAATATGAATCACTTTGATGTGGATTTCTTGAATACGATCTGCATAACCGAAGTGTGGCACACGAATTTCAACATCTGCTAAACCTGCCATTTTACCGCCATCTTTACCAGTCATCGCAATCACTTTCATGCCTTTTGCTTTTGCCGCTTCAATCGCATTTAAGATATTTTTAGAATTGCCTGATGTCGATAATCCAAATAAAACATCGCCTTCTTTACCCACTGCTTCAACAAAGCGAGAGAATACATATTCATAACCAAAGTCATTACTTACACAGCTTAAATGACTCACATCTGAAATTGCAATCGCAGGATAACCAGGACGATTTTCACGATAACGACCAGTGAGTTCTTCTGCAAAGTGCATGGCATCACAGTGAGAACCACCATTACCGCAAGATAATACTTTACCGCCATTTTTAAAGCTTTCTGCTAATAATTTAGCCGCTTTTTCAATGAGTTTGATGTTGTTATCATCTGAAACAAACTTATTTAATACATCTTGAGCTTCCACAAGCTCAGCTTTAATTTGATCAAAATACATTTTATTCTCCTTAAAAATTAAAATTCGAAATAGCGTTGGCATTGTATAGCGTTCATTTCAAATAATCTAGCGCTCTTTTTTATCACGCCCTTTTTCAGCTTACGTCTCATTATTTTGCGATATCTATCGCAAATCCAGCTAAAAACACTTCAAAAAATGACCGCACTTTTTAAACTCAATAAATTTAAAAAGGAGAGATTATGCGAGCGATTTACTTATTACTTTACCTTCTATTCAGCCAAATAACCTGGGCGAACGAGCGTGATTTAATGCTATTAGGCACTTATGAAAACCAAGATGTTCAAGGTTGGGTAATGTCTGAAAAATTAGATGGGGTACGAGGTTATTGGGATGGCAAAACATTATTAAGTCGTCAAGGGCTGCCCTTGCCTGCGCCGACCTATTTTACCGCTCAATTTCCGCCTTTTGCCATTGATGGTGAACTTTTTAGTGAACGTAATCAATTTGAAGAAATTGCTTCTATCACGAAATCCTTTAAAGGTGATAATTGGGCAAAATTAACACTTTATGTTTTTGATGTGCCTAATGCATCAGGCAACCTTTTTGAACGTCTCAAAGCCTTAGAAGATTATTTGAAAGATCACCCTACGCCTTATATCAAGATTATTCCGCAAATTCCGATACGAGATAAAACACATTTATTCGAGTATTTGCATGAAGTGGAAGCGAAAAAAGGTGAAGGGATCGTGTTACGTAATCCTCATGCGCCTTACGAAAGAAAACGCAGTACACAAATTTTAAAGTTAAAAAGCACTTATGATGAAGAATGTACCGTGATAGCACATCACAAAGGGAAAGGCCAATTTGAGAATATACTCGGATCGCTCACCTGTGAAAATCATCGTGGAAAATTCAAAATTGGTTCAGGATTTAATCTGAGCGAGCGCGAAAATCCACCACCTATTGGCAGCACGATTACCTACAAATATCGTGGATTAACCAACTCCGGAAAACCTCGTTTTGCCACTTATTGGCGAGAGAAAAAATAAGAACGGCCAAAAACATCAAAATTTTCGACCGCTCTTTTATGTTTAATAACTCAATTATAGGTGTTGATTAATAAACGCCGCTAATTGATTTTTTGGTAAGGCACCCACTTGTGTTGCAACAAGTTGGCCATTTTTGAAAAGTAGTAAAGTTGGGATACTACGTACACCAAATTGACCTGCCACTAATTGGTTGTCATCTACGTTGATTTTAACGATTTTTGCTTTACCTGCGAATTCAGGTGCGATTTCATCTAAAATTGGTGCAATCATTTTGCAAGGGCCACACCAAGGTGCCCAGAAATCTACTAATACTGGAATATCAGATTGCACAACGGTTGTTTCAAAATCTGCATCATTAATATGTAATACTTCGCTCATTTTTGTTTCCTTATTTAATAAGGTGCTGACAAATCAACACCTAGCGTTAATTGATGTTATGCATAATAGCACAAGGCATATTGAATTGCACAGATTAGTCCGATTGATAAAAACTAATTATTTAAGTTGTGCAAACGCCTGTAATAAATCGGCTTTGATGTCTTCTACATCTTCTAAGCCAACAGAAAAACGCAATAATGTGTTTGTAATACCACGAGCGACGCGTTCTGCTTCTGGAATATCCATATGGGTTTGGGTTGCAGGATAGGTAATAAAACTTTCTGTACCGCCTAAGCTTTCCGCAAAGGTAATCAACTTGATCGATTTTAAGAACGTATTTACCCAATTTTCATCTTTCAAACGGAAAGATAGCATTCCGCCTTTGTTTGGATATAACACACTATCAATTTGTGGCTGTTCGCGTAAAAATTCTGCAATCGCCTTCGCATTATCTTGATGGCGTTTCATACGTAATGAAAGGGTTTTCATTCCACGCACGGTCAACCAAGAATCGAATGGTGAAAGTACTGCGCCTGCACCATTTTGAATATAAGCAATACGATCACAAAGCGCTTGTCCTTTTGCAATAATCAATCCAACTAAACTATCATTGTGACCTGCAATATATTTCGTGCCACTGTGGATTACAATATCCGCGCCTAAATCTAATGGACGAGATAGCACAGGAGTTAAGAAAGTATTGTCTACAATCATTAACAAGTTGTGTTTTTTCGCTAATTTTGAAATTTCTACCACATCACACTCTTCCATTAATGGATTTGATGGAGTTTCAATAAAAATTGCTTTTGTATTCGCTGTAATAGCCGCTTCAATTTCAGCTAAAGAAGAGGTATTCACATAAATGGGTTTCACGCTGTTGTTATTTTTATAGGCAAAATCTAATAAACGATAAGTCCCACCATATACATCACTTGATAAAATCCATTCATCTGGGCCTTTGAATAGATTCATTAACACTTGAATTGCCGCCATGCCGGAGGAAAAGGCAAAACCACGATCACCATTTTCTAATTTGGCTACGGTATCTTCTAAAACAGTACGCGTTGGATTTTTTGTACGCGTATAATCAAATCCCGTGCTTTCACCAATCCCGTGATGACCATAAGCCGTTGAAAGATAAATTGGCGTAGAGACTGCACCAGTACGTTCATCACTGCGATTTCCCGCTTGGGCTAATAATGTATCGATAGAATATTGTTGTGTCATAATTTACCTCTAAAACATGCAAAAATTTGACCGCACTTTTCTTAATTTAATGGCGAACAAAACGCTCCAATTTTGTCACAAACCCAATCACGATAAAAGTAGAAATTGAAAACTAAGCTAAAATTATATTCTTGTGTCAAATTTTGCTGTAATTTCAACCGAAACGAAGATTTTTTCAACATTTGAATTTTTTTTTCATATCTTCGATTGACAGAATTTAAAATTTCCGTAAAATTCACCGCACTAACAGCGTATGCGGGAATAGCTCAGTTGGTAGAGCACGACCTTGCCAAGGTCGGGGTCGCGAG
>CAUPWR010000004.1:0-148920 GCA_963515445.1 Parahaemophilus parainfluenzae
TGTCTGATATATTGTTAAAGAGCAAAAAATAACGACGCACTGGTTTTTCTTAAGAGTCACAACAGCGCGTCGTTGTGTGGAGCGTATTATAGGCATTTCAAACACCTTTGCAAGATCTTTTTGTAAAAAAATGTAAATTTTTTCTTAGTTGAAGATCTTTTAATCAAATAGTCTAAAAAACACTATTTTTATGGTGTTTTATTCTACGAATTCAGGCTTTCTGCAAATGTCTTTACTTTTCCCCAATCAGTATATTCAATTTCTTTGGTCGTATCTGTTTCGCCATTTGTAATTTTCATAATCAATTGGATCATGACACGATCAATCCATTTATAGCGCGGATATAGCAATGCCCCTGCAAACACGCCGACTTTTTCCGGCGTCCATTTTATACGTTGAACGAACTTACGCACATAGACATTTCCCTCTGGCGTATCTTTTCCTTCTTTTCTCGCTGTCAAATTTACGCCAAAAAAGACCGCTCTTTTTGCATTCAGTAATTCATGATGGCGTTCCACAAAATGGTATAACTGTTTATTAAAATGACCATAGCGAATGGATGCCCCAATAATCACCCGCTCAAAAAATGGAAGATCCAGTTCCTCCGTTAACGGTGAAACCACTACTTCTCCTTCAAGATACTGAGCCATAAATTCAGCAATCTTTTTTGTTTGCCCATCGTGGCTTGAATATAAAATTAATGTTTTCATTATTCCTTCCAAAATGCCGGTGTGAAGAGCGCCAATAGTGTGAAGATTTCTAAACGTCCGCACACCATCGCAATAGTCAGTATCCATTTAGCGCTATCTGGCATCGCCGTCATATTACTACTCACAGAACCTAATCCTGGACCAAGGTTATTAATACTTGCCAACACTGCATTAAAGGCATCAAAAGGTTCGACACCACAGGCAATCACACTTAATAAACAAATAGTGAATACCAATAGATATGCAGAGAAAAAAGCCCAAATACTTCCAATCACACGTTCATCAAGAACATTTTTACCCCATTTAATTGGATACACTAAATTTGGGTGTACAAATCGTTTTAGCTCTCTCGCACCTTGAAGATATAGCACTAAAATCCGCGCAACACGCAAACCACCACCAACTGATCCCGCACAGCCTCCAATAAAAGAGGCAATGATTAATAGCATCGGTACAAAGGAAGGCCATTCAGCAAAATTTGATGTAGTGTAGCCTGTTGTTGTTGAAATCGATACGGCTTGGAATACGACTTGCTCAAAATCTTGCCATGAGGAATTAAAATATTGATGGCTTATCATTACCAATGTACAAACTACGATAAGCAAAATTTGAATACTCATAAAGAAGCGGAATTCTGGATCTTTTGTATAAATCTTCAAAATATTTTCTCGTCCTAAGGTCGAAAATGCTCTGAAGTGCAATGCGAAGTTACAAGCCGAAATCCACAAGAAAATGACCGTGATAAAATTAATCGCCGAACTATTAAAATAGCCGATACTAGCATCATGAGTAGAAAAGCCGCCAATAGATACGGTTGAGAAACTATGTGTAATCGCATCAAATGGTGTCATACCCGCTAGCCAGTAAGCCAAAGCACAAGACATGGTTAAAAAGAAATAAACAAACCACAATGCCTTTGCTGTTTCCGCTATCCGTGGCTGAATTTTCTGATCTTTCATTGGGCCTGACATTTCTGCACGGTATAACTGCATTCCGCCAATACCTAATAAAGGAATAATCGCAATCGCAAGTACGATGATCCCCATCCCGCCTAACCATTGTAGGAATTGACGATAAAACAGAATGGCTTTCGGTAAATTATCTAATCCTGTCATGACGGTGGCACCCGTGGTTGTTAGCCCAGAAAATGCTTCAAACACGGCGGAAGCCACTGTTAAATGAGGTGAATCAAATAATAGCAATGGCAAGGTTGCTAGACCGCCCAAAACGAACCAAAATGCCACCACAATTAAGAAACCATCACGAGACCGCAATTCTTGTTTATGGTGATGACAAGGCCACCAAAGCAACATGCCCACGGTTAAGCTTAATGCAAAAGCCTGCATAAACGCTTTACCGCCGCCATCGCCATAAATAAGCGCCACAAAGGCTGGAATCAGCATCGTACCGGAAAAACACATGATCAAAATGCCGATAATCCGAATAATGGATAAAATATGCACAATATCTCGCTTAATTCATTTCTTCTAATTTCAACGTTCCTGCCGAACGCTCAATTAATGCTTGTTCAAAAGGTTTAATTTGATCTTCACTAATGCCTAACTGCAATGTAATCTGCACTTGAAAATCTTGCTGATAAATTTCAATTTGATGCTGTTCACATAAAATTTGGATCCAATTTAATTGTGCATAATCACAATGAACTTGGAATAACTGACGTTCTACTTTTCGTTCAGTTTCTAATAATTTTAAAGCTTGCTGAACACCATTTCCATAAGCACGAACTAAACCGCCAGTACCTAATAAAATGCCACCATAATAACGAACAACTACGGCACTAATCTCACCGATTTGGCTACCTTGCAAAGCGGATAGCATCGGTTTCCCTGCAGTACCTGCTGGCTCACCGTCATCGGAAAAGCCTAATTGTTGAGAATCCGTTGGCTTGCCGGCCACTGCCGCCCAACAATGATGGCGGGCATTAGGGTGCTGCGCTTTAATTTCTGCCCAAAAAGCTTTGGCTTGTTCAAGTCCTTCCGTATGTTGCAAATACGTGATAAATCGACTTTTCTTAATTTCTTCTTCAAAAACGACCGCACTTTTGGGGATAAGGTATTCAGCCATGGAATATTATTCAAGTAAATTTGTTGCGTAGTTTATCATTGATAGCGGATTTATCGAAATTTCCCCATAATTATTGTATGATGTAGCTCAATTTCAATAAAACTAATGAATAACAATGACTGAAATTACTGTCGATAAAACCCTTGATACCGTTGGTTTACGTTGTCCTGAACCTGTAATGCTCGTGAGAAAAAATATTCGCCACATGAATGAAGGTGAAGTTCTGCTTATTTTAGCGGACGACCCTGCCACTACTCGCGATATTCCCAGCTTCTGCCAATTTATGGAACATACGCTTTTAGCGAGTGAAACCCAAGACCCCCCTTTTAAATACTGGGTGAAAAAAGGCCAATAAAAATGCGGCCAATTTTGACCGCACTTTTGTTATTCTGCCGTATTACTCGAAACGGGGTAATACTGTTTCTGAAGAAATTCAGGCTTCAATAACGCAGAGGCATTCCACCACTCAATCACCAGCTCCTGTGGTCCTTCTGCATAAGACGCAATTTCATACACGTTATATACAAAATGAATTCCATCATGATCTAAATAGAAATTGTCGGTCACTTCAAAAGCGTCTTTTGATGTAAATGCTTCCTCATCCTTTATCTCACCATATCGAGTGTAACGTTCCCAAAGCAACTCTTTTAATTTAGCTTGCTGGTTTGGTTTAAAAACATCATCAAATGAGAGCAGTTTCTTCGTTTCTAAATCAACATTAAGATAATGGTAGCCACCAACTCCATGAGCGCCACCACTGTAGCTGTAATAATTTATTAAAAATACAGCAAGCTTACCTCTTTGGTGACTAAATGCTAAATCTAAGGTTTCATCAATCCCCATTATTGGAGATTCCAACATCTCTTTTTTAGCTTCATCATATGCTTTTTGGTAATCCTCAATCAGCTGCTCGCGGCTTCTTGGTTTACCATCAGCATTTTTTGAAATTTGCTCTAAAAGTAGTTTATCTAGCCACTCAATATTCGTTTTTAGTGTAGAAATACTGTAATGAATTTTACCTTCAGTAGGGACATATTCATCTTCTTTTTTGGCCGATTTAGGGTATTTGATGGTTTCCTCTTTATCAAAAATCACATCATCTTGAGCAATAATTGCCGGAATAACCTTCTCAGCTTTCTCTTTTTCAGCTTTTAATTGCGTATTTTCTGCCGTCAGTTGCGCAATTGTCTGTGTTTGTTGCTCAATCGTTGCTTTCGCTTCTTTATCTTCGCAACCTGTTACCGTAAAAAGTGCGGTTAAAATTAAGGCTGAAATGAATGTCTTTTTCATGTATTACCTATAAATCAAATGTGTCTTTATCACGTAGAATATGATCATTGCCTTTGCGGCGTAAAAAGCCAGTACGATCAAAATATTCCATCAATTGCACTGTCAGTTTTCGACCAAAATTAAGCTTATCACGTAATTCATTTACGGCAACTTTACCTTCTTCGCCTGCCATTTCCTTAATTAAGCGAGCATAAACATAAATGCTCTCTGTCAGGAAAAAACGATCTTTTACGATTGGCGTGAGATAGCCTAGCTTACCCGCTTTATACATAAAATTACGCATTACACTTTCATCTTGCGCCAATGCCGTTGCCATATCACGCACCCAAATGGCTTGTCCATGTGCCTTTTCAAATTCTGCTAATACTGATTGCCATAAGCTTTGCTCTTCGGCTGAAAATTGAATTTTGTGTGAAGGCAAATGTAGCCAGCCACGAGTCTGCTGCAATTGGCCTTCATCAAGCATTTCTTCAATAAAATGATAAATCAGATTTTCTGGTTGGTTTAAAGTCGCAATACGGTATAAACGGGCTTTACTCAAACCAAGCTGATCATTATGTTGTTCATGATAGGTAGCAAGTGCGGTCAAAATTTGCTGCGTTTTTTCACGTTGATAATCACGATTAAAACACCAATTTTGGAAACGAATATCACCGTTTTCAGCCAACGCTTCTGCCAGTTGATTTTCAGTTAGCTGCTCACTCCACATTAGCGCTTGAGCTGAAACCGCCTCTTTTTGTAGGGTTAATCCGATACGTTGTGTGGCGGTTTGAGCCTGATTAAGTTTAGCTAAGAACGCTAAACGAGCCTCTGTACGCTTATAACGTTTTGGTGAATGAATTTCGAGTACCTTGGCACCACCAACTAAAGCTTTCGCATCACCACTACGTAAAATTAATTTATCCCCAAAGGCCAAAAATAATGGCTGCTCTAAAATGACTTCCGCCAAAGTGCGGTCATTTCTCATTGCATTTTTGCTTTCAAGCAAGGTAAGCTTACCTGTTGTGCGGCTTGCTGCATGATAAATGTGCACAGGTTGACTATCTTTCAAATTCACTTCAGGCGTAATTTCAATGGTAATACGATCAGTTGGCTCAAGTGGTTCTGAGGCTAACAACCAATCGCCACGCTGCATTGGAATACGATCTAAATCGACATTTAAATTGAGCGCTAAGCGTTGACCAGCCAAGCCTTTCTCACTCGGTGTATTTTGAGCATGGATATTTTTAACACGAACCTTTTGTCCTGTTGAAAGGAAAAGTTCGTCATCAATAGATACTGAGCCAGCAAATGCAGTTCCAGTCACAACCGTCCCTGCCCCTTTCACGCTAAAGACACGGTCGATAGCATAACGAAACGGTTTATTTATTTCGGCTAATTCCGGTAAATTGGCTAAATAATCGCGTAACGCATCAATTCCTAAGCCCGTTTGTGCCGATGTAATAAAATAATGAGATTCAGCTAAGAATGGATAATCTATCTGAATTTGTGTTTTTAGCGCCTCGATTTGCTCATTTGTTGCTCGGTCAGCCTTGGTAATCACTACCATGATTTCAGTAAATTGAAGCTGACGTAAAATCGCTAAGTGTTCTTTAGTTTGCGCGGCAATCCCTTCATCAGCTGCAACAATAAGCATGGCATAATGCACACCACCAAGCCCGGCCAACATGTTGGCGAGAAACTTTTCATGGCCAGGTACATCAATAAACCCAAGCACTTTCTCTTTTAAAGGTAAATAGGCATAACCCAAATCAATGGTCATTCCACGTTTTTTTTCTTCCGGCAAATGGGCGGTATTTGTGCCTGTCAGTGCCTTCAAGAGGGCTGTTTTACCATGATCGACGTGCCCTGATGTTACTATGATCATAATTTTTCCACCGTATCTAATAATGCCTTAAAGTCAGCCACGCTACGTAAATCTAACCAAATCTTTCCTTTCTCAACACGGCCAATTATCGGCTGTTCTAACGCTTTGAATATTGCTAAAAGTGCGGTCAATTTTGCCTCTGTTTTTTCAGCTATCGTTATCGCAATAGAAGGAATCGTCGCCATAGGTTGAGATCCACTCCCAATCTGAGCAAAACTTTCTTCAATCTCAACCTGGTAATCTTTTAAGCGGTTTGCTAAACAGACTTTAAGTTGTTCGGCTTTTTCTTTTAATACATCCATCGATTGGGTGAGTAAATGTAAAGTTGGCAACGTTTCAGTGAGTTTTTCGGGTTGGAGATAAAGGCGTAATGTTGCCTCAAGCCCGGCTAAAATCACTTTATCACAACGCAACACGCGCTTTAATGGGTGAGCTTGTAACTGAGCAATCCACTCTTTTTTACCAACAATAATACCAGCTTGTGTTCCGCCCAATAATTTATCGCCCGAGAATGACACTAAGTTTACGCCTTGTGCAACTTTTTCTTGTACCGTCGGCTCATTTGGTAAATGATATTGGCTTAAATCAATCAATGCCCCACTACCCAGATCCGTCATCACTGGAATATCAAATTCTCGTCCTAGCTCAACCAACTCTTGTTCTGAAACCGAAGCAGTAAATCCACTAATATGATAGTTACTGCAGTGTACTTTCATTAAGAAAGCCGTGTTTTCATTGATTGCTTGACGATAATCTTTCAAATGTGTGCGGTTGGTTGTTCCCACTTCAACAAGTTTACAGCCTGCTTGAGCCATAATATCCGGAATGCGAAATGCGCCGCCGATTTCAATTAACTCACCACGAGAAATAATGACTTCTCTATCTTTTGCAAAGGTTGCCAACATCAAGAGTACGGCTGCAGCATTATTGTTAACGATACAAGCTGCCTCTGCGCCTGTGAGTTGTGCCAATAACTCACTAATATAATTATCTCGATGACTGCGTTTACCTTCTTCCAAATCATATTCCAGCGCAACGTTACCTTTCATTGCATGAAGTGCTGCCTGCTGTGCACTTTTAGCCCATAAGGCTCGCCCTAAATTTGTGTGTAATACCGTACCCGTTAAATTATGAACTGATTTAATTTGCACATGATTTTGTTGAGTCAATCGCTCTTGTAAATAATGCAATGTACTTAGGTGATCGGCAAAAAAGTGCGGTAAATGTTGATGCTGTTTGATAAACTCACGCCCTTCAGACAATAATTGGCGCAATTCACGCACGACAGCTGAATGACCAAATTCAGTTAAAAGCATTTCACCTTCTGGTGTTTTTAAAAATTTATCTACCGAAGGAAGTTGTTGAAAAAGTGCGGTCATTTTTAATTCCTATTTCAAAATGGCGTTGAATTGCGAACTAATTTACGCTAAAGTAACCGCAATTTCAATAACGGAAGGTCGTCATCTCCGGTGAGGTGGCAGGACTTCAAATCCTGTTGGGGACGCCAGCGTTCCCGGGTGGGTTCAACTCCCATGACCTTCCGCCACTCTTTTCTTCCAAAGAATATTTCTCCCTTCCTAACATTCACATTTTTAATTTGAATTTTCATTATAATTTTGCGGAATTTTAGGCAAACAAAAAGGCGTATCTTTCGATACGCCTTCTTTATCTAACTTGTTACAGTTAATACATCAATTATTTGATGATTTTCGCAACAACGCCAGCACCTACTGTACGGCCACCTTCACGGATTGCGAAACGTAAACCTTGGTCCATCGCGATTGGGTGGATTAAGCTTACTGTCATTTTGATGTTATCACCAGGCATTACCATTTCCACGCCTTCTGGTAACTCGATTGTACCTGTTACGTCAGTTGTACGGAAATAGAATTGTGGACGGTAACCTTTGAAGAATGGAGTATGACGACCACCTTCATCTTTTGATAATACGTAAACTTCTGATTCGAAATCAGTGTGTGGAGTGATTGAACCTGGTTTCGCTAATACTTGACCACGTTCGATTTCTTCACGTTTGGTACCACGTAATAATGCACCGATGTTTTCACCTGCACGACCTTCGTCAAGTAATTTACGGAACATTTCAACACCAGTCACTGTTGTTTTCGATGTTGGTTTGATACCAACGATCTCAACTTCATCACCAGTACGGATGATACCACGCTCAACACGACCTGTTACTACTGTACCACGACCTGAAATTGAGAACACGTCTTCGATTGGAAGAAGGAACGGTTGGTCAATTGCACGCTCTGGTTCAGGAATGTAAGTATCTAAGTGGTTTGCTAACTCAAGGATTTTTTCTTCCCATTCTGCAACGCCGTTTAATGCTTGTAATGCAGAACCACGTACGATTGGTGTATCGTCACCTGGGAAGTCATATTGAGAAAGAAGTTCACGAACTTCCATTTCTACTAATTCTAATAACTCTTCGTCATCTACCATGTCGCATTTGTTTAAGAATACGATGATGTAAGGTACACCTACTTGGCGACCTAATAAGATGTGCTCACGAGTTTGTGGCATAGGACCATCTGTCGCTGCTACTACTAAGATTGCACCGTCCATTTGCGCCGCACCAGTAATCATGTTTTTAACATAGTCTGCGTGTCCTGGGCAGTCAACGTGTGCGTAGTGACGAGTTGGAGTATCGTATTCAACGTGTGAGGTGTTGATGGTGATACCACGCGCTTTTTCTTCTGGCGCGTTATCGATTTGGTCGAATGCACGAGCTGCACCACCGTAGTGTTTTGCTAATACGGTTGTGATTGCTGCTGTTAAAGTTGTTTTACCGTGGTCAACGTGGCCGATTGTACCCACGTTTACATGCGGTTTTGTACGTTCAAATTTTTCTTTAGACATTTGTTTAGTTTCCTAGAAAATGCTCTATAAGCCATTCGACTTATAGAGCGGATTGTTACAAAAAATTATTTTTTACGCGCTTCAATTACTGCAGCAGCAACACTTGTTGGCGCTTCAGCATATTTTAACGGTTCCATTGAGTATGATGCACGACCTTGAGTTTGTGAACGTAAGTCTGTTGCATAACCGAACATTTCAGAAAGTGGAACTTCTGCATCGATTTTAACAACGAATTCATTCGCTTCTTGACCGTTAACCATAGCACGACGACGGCTTAAGTCACCGATTACATCACCCACATACTCAGGTGGAGTTTCTACTTCAACTTTCATGATTGGCTCAAGTAGAACTGGGTTTGCTTTAGCGAACGCTGCTTTAAATGCTAAAGAAGCCGCTAATTTAAACGCTAATTCTGATGAGTCAACATCATGGTATGAACCGAAGTGTAAACGTACACCAATATCTACTACCGGATAACCCGCTAATGGACCAGATTTAAGCTGTTCTTGGATACCTTTATCAACTGCAGGAATGTATTCACCAGGGATTACACCACCTTTGATTTCGTTTACAAATTCGTAACCAGGACCTTCCGGATCTAATGGGTATAAGTCAATAACAACGTGACCATATTGACCGCGACCACCAGATTGTTTTGCGTGTTTACCTTCCACATCGTTAACACGAGTGCGGATAGTTTCACGGTAAGATACTTGTGGTTTACCGATATTAGCTTCCACTTTGAACTCACGTTTCATACGGTCGACGATGATGTCTAAGTGTAACTCACCCATACCAGAAATAATGGTTTCACCAGATTCTTCATCAGTGTGAACACGGAATGAAGGGTCTTCTTGAGCAAGACGACCTAATGCAAGACCCATTTTTTCTTGGTCAGCTTTAGTTTTAGGTTCTACTGCTACAGAGATTACTGGCTCTGGGAATTCCATACGCTCAAGGATGATTGGTGCTTCGATTGCACATAATGTATCACCCGTAGTGACATCTTTTAAGCCAATTGCTGCAGCGATATCACCCGCACGAACTTCTTTAATTTCTTCACGTTTGTTAGCGTGCATCTGCACAATACGACCAAAACGTTCACGTTTTTGACGTACAGAGTTTAATACTGTATCACCAGAGTTAATTACACCTGAGTACACACGGAAGAAGGTTAAGTTACCTACGAATGGGTCAGTTGCAATTTTGAATGCTAATGAAGAGAACGGCTCATCATCGCTTGCGTGACGTTCACCTTCAGTTTCATCTGGGTTGATACCTTTGATTGCTGGAATATCAGTTGGTGCTGGTAAGTATTCGACAACTGCATCAAGCATTGCTTGAACACCTTTGTTTTTGAATGCAGAACCACAGGTTACCAAGATGATTTCGTTTGCTAATACGCGTTGACGAAGACCTGCTTTGATTTCTTCTTCGCTTAACTCTTCACCACCAAGATATTTTTCCATTAATTCTTCAGTTGCTTCAGCTGCTGCATCAACAAGGTTTTGACGCCATTCTTCACACGCTGCTTGCATATCTGCAGGAATATCTTCATAAGTGAAAGTCATACCTTGGTCTGCATCGTTCCAGTTGATCGCTTTCATTTTGATCAAATCAACAACACCGGTGAAGCTTTCTTCTGCACCAATTGGAAGTTGAAGAGGAACAGCGTTAGCACCTAAACGAGTTTTAAGTTGTTCAACAACACGTAAGAAGTTAGCACCAGTACGGTCCATTTTGTTTACGAACGCGATACGTGGAACTTGATATTTGTTAGCTTGACGCCATACAGTTTCAGACTGAGGTTGAACACCACCAACCGCACAGTAAACCATTACCGCACCATCAAGAACACGCATAGAACGTTCTACTTCAACAGTAAAGTCTACGTGTCCTGGGGTATCGATAACGTTGATACGGTGTTGGGGGAACTGTTGTGACATACCAGACCAGAATGCGGTAGTTGCCGCAGAGGTAATGGTAATACCACGCTCTTGTTCCTGTTCCATCCAGTCCATTGTTGCTGCACCATCGTGTACTTCACCAATTTTGTGACTTACACCAGTGTAGAATAAGATACGTTCAGTGGTAGTAGTTTTACCAGCATCAATGTGCGCACTAATACCGATATTACGATATCTTTCAATAGGGGTTGTACGAGCCATTATTATAACCTTGTTAAGTTTAATATCTGTTTATATAAGGGTAAGGCTTCATCGAGGATGAAGCCCTTAAATTTTAAAAGCGTATTACCAACGGAAGTGAGCAAATGCTTTATTAGCTTCAGCCATACGGTGAACGTCTTCACGTTTTTTCACAGCTGCGCCTTTGTTATCTGATGCATCAGATAATTCATTTGCAAGACGTAAAGCCATTGATTTATCACCGCGTTTACGTGCAGCTTCAACGATCCAACGCATACCTAATGCGTTACGACGAACTGGACGTACTTCAACTGGCACTTGGTAAGTAGAACCACCAACACGACGAGATTTAACCTCAACGGTTGGGCGAACGTTTTCAAGTGCAATTTCAAATGCTTCTAAAGGTTCTTTACCTGTGCGTTCTGCAAGTTTGTCTAACGCACCGTAAACGATGGTTTCAGCAACGGATTTTTTACCGTCTACCATTAATACATTAATAAATTTTGCAAGTAACTCTGAACCGAACTTCGGATCTGGAAGAATCTTGCGTGGTTCAACACTACGACGACGTGGCATTGCGAATTTCTCCGTATATTTAATCTTCAGGATATCCAAAACTCTATAAAAATTAACCGCACTTTAAAGTGAGCTAATGTGATACTGGAGTTTCTGATTTAAATTTTTACTAATTTAGACGTTTGGCCTTACTTAACGGAGTTCCATTAAGCTTTAGGACGTTTAACGCCGTATTTAGAACGACCTTGTTTACGATCTTTAACGCCTGCACAGTCTAATGCGCCGCGTACAGTGTGGTAACGAACACCTGGTAAGTCTTTAACACGACCACCACGGATAAGCACAACACTGTGCTCTTGAAGGTTGTGACCTTCGCCGCCGATGTAAGAAGTTACTTCAAAGCCATTAGTTAAACGAATACGACATACTTTACGTAATGCTGAGTTCGGTTTTTTAGGTGTAGTTGTGTATACACGAGTGCACACACCACGTTTCTGCGGGCAAGCCTCTAATGCAGGAACGTTACTTTTTACAACCTTTTTCACACGCGGTTTGCGTACTAGCTGGTTGATAGTTGCCATTAAAAAAGCTCCAGTTTAAATGTTATTCATAATAGAATGTTTGTTACAAAATCTATCTCTCCATCCAATAGGCTGAAGAAATAGACGCTGAATTTTAATGGTTTCGCCTCGCATTGTCAATATTTAAACATAAATAGGATCGCAAAGGATCGCTTAGCAAAAATTCAGATAAAACATACCGCACTTTGCCAAATCAATTGCCTGTCTATGATGAGGGTTTTATAATTCCAAACAGAATTATTTTGTTGGCAATCATTATGTTACGTTCATTCATTTTTCATTTACGTTATTTCTATCACAAAAAACTTCGACAAACCCATCGTATCTCTCATAAAACACTCGAATTTGTATGTTTACTGATTGGTGCGACATTTGTCGCCCTCTTTTCCTTTGGATTTGCCAAGCTAGCCGATATCGGACTTGAATTTAATGCCTATTGGTCTGCTAAATACCCTCTCGCCGTTTGGATCGTTTTACCGCTTGGCCTTGCATTTCTCACCTGGTTTACCGCCAAATACACGCCTTATGTTGGCGGCAGCGGTATTCCACAAGTGATTGCATCCATTAATCTTCCTTACAATGGCTATAAAACGAAACTTGTTAAATTTCGCCAAACTATTTGGAAAATTCCGCTTACTTTCTTTGCAATGGTTATCGGTGCGTCTGTTGGACGAGAAGGCCCTTCTGTTCAAGTCGGTGCTGCTGTTATGCTGAGTTGGGGAAATTTCTGTCGTAAATACAACTTTGCTTTCCGCGGATTAAGTACGAATGAACTAGTTGCAACGGGTGCAGCAGGTGGTCTTGCTGCTGCATTTAATGCCCCTTTGGCTGGGGTAATTTTTGCCATTGAAGAATTAGGTCGAGGCGTGATGTTACGCTGGGAACGCCGAGTATTGCTTGGTGTATTAGCAGCCGGTTTTATTTTAGTGGCGATTCAAGGCAATAGCCCTTACTTTCCTGCCTATAAAGGTGCAACAGCTATTCCCTATCTATATCTTTGGCTTGCTATTTGTGGCGTAGTTTGTGGCATACTGGGCGGTATATTTGGGCGACTCCTTGCAAAAGGATTAGCAGGACTGTCTCCACTCAAATGGCGTGATTGGATCCGCAAACACCCCATTTACATTGCCTTATTACTCGGTTTAGTACTTGCCGCGATGGGAACCTACAGCGAAGGGCAAACTTATGGAACGGGCTATAATGTTGTCGCAAGAGCATTGGAAGGACAACTCGTTTCGCCTGAAGTGGGGATACTAAAACTCTTCGCAACGGTTACGACTTATTGGAATGGCATCGCGGGCGGAATTTTTACGCCATCTCTCACTACTGGCGCGGGTATCGGCACCATGTTATGGGAAATCAGTAACGGCATGGTCGATCAACGCTTTTTGGTCATTTTATGTATGGCAGCCTTTTTAGCCGGTGGCACACAATCCCCTGTGACAGCCAGCGTAGTGGTGATGGAAATGACTGGGGCTCAACCTGTGCTGATTTGGCTCTTGATTTCCAGTATCATTGCCTCCATAATTTCGCGCCAATTTAGTCCGAAACCTTTTTACCACTTTGCGGCTGGACGTTTCCGTCAACGAATGCAGGAACAACAAGCAGAAGATCTTCGCCGTAACGAGATTCAAGAGAAATAAAATATGTCAGAAAACCAACCGCACTTTTATCGTGGACGCTTTTCCGTTGCGCCAATGTTAGATTGGACGACACGCCATTGTCGCTATTTTCATCGTCAATTTAGTAAAAATGCGTTGCTTTATACTGAAATGGTCACAGCTCCCGCCATTATTCATGCGAAATACGATCATTTAGATTTTGATTTGCAAGAAAATCCCGTTGCCTTACAACTCGGTGGAAGCGATCCTGCGCAGCTTAAATATTGTGCCAAATTAGCCGAAGAAAGGGGCTATCATGAAATTAATCTGAATGTCGGCTGCCCTTCTGATCGCGTGCAAAATGGTATGTTTGGTGCTTGCTTAATGGCAAAAGCGGATTTAGTAGCAGAATGTATTTCAGAAATGCAACGTGTCGCGAATATTCCTGTGACCGTGAAAACGCGTATTGGCATTGATGATTTGGATAGCTATGAATTTCTCAGCGACTTTATCGAAAAAGTCCATCATGCAGGCTGCCAAGAATTTATTGTTCACGCACGAAAAGCCTGGCTTTCAGGATTAAGCCCAAAAGAGAATCGCGAGATTCCCCCTTTGGATTATGAGCGTGTTTATCAATTGAAAAAAGACTTTCCTCTGTTGACCATTGCAATTAATGGCGGTATTAAAACCATCGAAGAAATGAAACATCATTTGCAATTTGTGGATGGCGTGATGGTTGGGCGTGAGGCTTATCAAAATCCGTCGTTGTTGGGCTATGTTGATCAAATGCTTTTTGATGCTAATGCGAATATCGTCACACCAAGACAAGCAGTGGAAGCCATGTTCCCTTATATTGAAAAACAACTAAGCCAAGGTGTTTATTTAAATCATATCGTTCGACATATGCTCGGTGCATTCCAAAACTGCAAAGGGGCAAGACAATGGCGACGCTATTTAAGTGAAAATGCCTTTAAGCAAGGCGCGGGCATCGAAGTGGTCGAAACGGCATTAAGCTTTGTGGAAACCAATTAAGCCTAAAATGCAAAGTGCGGTCAGAATTTAATAGATTTTCTGACCGCACTTTTGTTTTCCAAGTATTTAATTAGCACTGATGTTTTTGACGATATGCCACTAAATCTTCAATTGTTAATACCGCATAACCAAATTTTTTCGCAAATTCGATAATTTCTGGTGCACGAGCCATAGTGCCATCATCATTTGTGATTTCACAAATCACACCTGCCGGTTTAAAACCACTTAAACGTGCTAAATCAACTGAGGCTTCAGTATGACCGCGACGTGCTAAAACACCGCCTTCTGCGGCGCGTAATGGGAAAACATGTCCAGGACGGTGAAGATCTGTTGGTTTCGCCTGATCTGCAATTGCAGCTTTAATGGTTGTAACACGATCTTGTGCCGATACACCAGTTGATACACCTTCTGCTGCTTCAATCGTCACAGTAAACGCGGTTTTATTCACGCTATTGTTGTGTTCAACCATTGGTGGCAAATCAAGCTGTTTACATTGTTCATCGGTAATACATAAACACACGATACCACTGCCATAGCGAATAAGTTTTGCCATTTGTTCTGGGGTTATGGTTTCTGCAGGGAAAATTAAATCGCCTTCATTTTCGCGATCTTCATCATCCAACACTAATACGCCATTACCTTGTTTGAATGCGTTCAATGCGTTAATCACCCTTTCTTCACCGGTCGCACCAAATGCAGATAAAATTGACTGATTCATCGTAATTTCCTTTGTTGTTACGTTAAAATTAACCAGAATCAGGGCTGAGAAATGCAAATAAATAGGACGGAATTGGGAACCCAATCCGTTTTATTCTCTTTCATCCAGACTATACTGTCGGCTTTGGAATTTCACCAAATCTGCTAACCTTAAAAGTACAAAGCGAAACAATTTTGTAAAAACTTAATCAAAATTGACCGCACTTTTAAGTGCTCGTGGGCTGTTACCACCGGTAGGGAATTTCACCCTGCCCTGAGAATGCAGGCTGTAGTATAACGCAAAATGTCACGGTAAAAAATCATTCAATGAAAAATGTTTTTATTTGCACAAAGATTGCATAAAATAGGGCTATACTGTCACTATGCGGTGGCGATTTAGCGAAGGATACATTATGTCGAACAAACACGATAAAAAAGTGGGTGTGATTTTTGGAAAATTCTACCCTGTTCACACCGGCCATATTAATATGATTTATGAAGCATTCAGTAAAGTGGATGAGCTTCACGTGATTGTCTGTAGCGATACCGAACGCGATTTAAAGCTATTTTATGATAGTAAAATGAAGCGTATGCCGACGGTACAAGATCGTCTTCGCTGGATGCAGCAAATCTTTAAATATCAAAAAAATCAAATTTTCATTCATCATTTGGTTGAGGATGGCATTCCAAGTTATCCGAATGGTTGGCAAGCTTGGAGTGAAGCGGTAAAAAATCTCTTTGAAGAAAAACAATTTACCCCGACGATGGTTTTTAGTAGTGAACCACAAGACAAAGCGCCATACGAAAAATACTTGGGTCTCGAAGTTTCTTTAGTGGATCCTGACCGCTCTTTCTTTAACGTATCTGCAACGAAAATTCGTACTACGCCTTTCCAATATTGGAAATTCATTCCGAAAGAAGTCCGTCCATTCTTTGCAAAAACCATTGCCATTTTAGGTGGTGAAAGTAGTGGTAAAAGTGTCTTGGTCAGTAAGCTTGCTGCTGTATTCAATACCACTTCTGCCTGGGAATATGGTCGTGAATATGTCTTTGAAAAATTAGGTGGCGATGAGCAAGCCATGCAATATTCTGACTATCCACAAATGGCATTAGGTCATCAACGCTATATTGATTATGCCGTACGTCACGCCCATAAAGTAGCAATTATTGATACCGATTTCATTACCACGCAGGCTTTTTGTATTCAATACGAAGGCAAAGCGCATCCTTTCCTCGATTCCATGATCAAAGAATACCCGTTTGATGTCACCATTTTATTGAAAAACAACACAAAATGGGTGGATGATGGCTTACGTAGTCTAGGCAGCCAAAAACAACGTCAACAATTCCAACAGTTATTGAAGAAATTGTTAGATAAATACAAAGTGCCTTACATTGAAATTGAATCGCCAAGTTATTTAGATCGTTATAACCAAGTGAAATCTGTTGTAGAAAAAGTGTTAAATGATGAAGAACTTGAAGGTTTACAACACACAAAACGCATATTGACCACCGAGAAATAAAATGCTTTTATTCGCAGGCGATCCACACGGAAGTTATGAACATCTTTATCCTTTCGTGCAAGAAAATGATAACGTTGCCCTGATTATTTTGGGCGACTTGCAACTTTCTTCGCCTGATGAATTAGATAAACTCGCACAACATTGTGATATTTGGTTTATTCACGGCAACCACGATAGCAAAACCGTTGCCGCATTTGATTCGATTTGGGACACACATTGGAAATCGCGTAATTTGCATAATCGTGTTGTTGAAATTCAAGGACAACGTATTGCCGGCTTAGGGGGCGTATTCCGTGGACAAATCTGGATGCCACCAAACAAGCCAATGTACTTTGACCCTATCCACTATTGCCAATATAGTCCACAAGAAAAAATTTGGCGTGGTGGTGTACCATTGCGCCATCGCACGTCTATTTTCCCTTCTGATATCGAAGCCATTGAAAACGAACAAGCCGATATTCTGATTTGCCATGAAGCGCCTAAACCCCATCCAATGGGATTTAGTGTTATTAATCAACTCGCAGAAAAATTAGGGGTAAAACACGTTTTCCATGGTCATCACCACGATAATGTCGAGTACAAGACAAATTTCCCTTATAAAATCACGAATGTCGGTTTTAGAAGTGTTACTGATGCACAAGGAAATTATTTATTAAAAACTATTGATGATCGAGAAAAATAACTGAATTAGTAGTTAATTGTTTTTGATAAAAAGAAAAGTTTGAAGAGAGAAGATGGCGCACCCGAAAGGATTCGAACCTTTGACCGCTCGGTTCGTAGCCGAGTACTCTATCCAGCTGAGCTACGGGTGCGTAGTGATGTTTTATTCTTCGTAACCATTTTAACTGATAGAGTCGATTTAAAATGGCGCACCCGAGAGGATTCGAACCTCTGACCGCTCGGTTCGTAGCCGAGTACTCTATCCAGCTGAGCTACGGGTGCAGAATAAATAAAACTAACAACAAATGGCGGTGAGAGAGGGATTCGAACCCTCGATGGAGTTTTTGACCCCATACTCCCTTAGCAGGGGAGCGCCTTCAGCCTACTCGGCCATCTCACCACATTCGGTGTGTGGGCGGTATAATACGTTTTTTTGAAAATATGTCAAATCATTTTTTGAAAAAGCGATTTTGGTTGCTTGATTTATCTACATTTTGTGTAAATAAAGTGCGGTTGAAAAAACAAATGAATTTCTTACCGCACTTTAATTATCTCTAGCCTTTTAAAATTGCCCGCAGACGATCAAGCTGACTAGAAGTTTGTTGTTGCTTCTGTTCTGCCGTTAATTTTGGCTTATCTTTTTCCCATTGCACATCATCTTGCGGTAACTCTGCCAAGAAACGACTCGGTTCAGGACGAATCAACTCGCCAAACTGACGTCGTTCACGACAAAGAGAAAAAGTCAGCGTTTGTTGTGCTCGCGTAATGCCCACATAGGCTAGACGGCGTTCTTCTTCCACATTGTCTTCATCAATACTGGTTTGATGCGGCAAAATCCCCTCTTCCATACCGATTAAATACACATGAGGAAACTCTAAACCTTTAGAGGCATGTAGCGTCATCAATTGCACTTGATCACTCTCGTCATCGTCTTCGCCTCGCTCCATCATATCGCGCAAGGTTAAACGGGTAACTACTTGATTTAAAGTCATCGGCTCATTCACGTCATCGCCTTTGAGCATATCCTCTACCCAGCTAAATAAGGTTACCACGTTTTTACTTTGCATTTCGGCGGCTTTCGGGCTGGTGGCATACTCATACAAATATTCTTCGTAATGTAATGAAGAGAGCAAAGAACGCACAGCCGTTTCAGGATCAGAACGTAAACTTTGATCATTCAACTCCACAATCCAACGACCAAATTTTTGCAAGGCATCATAGGCTTTTGGCGTGACTCGTTGCATCAGTTCAAACTCAAAAATCGCCTCAAATAAGCTGATATGTTTTTCCTGTGCCAAATCACCTAATTTTTGTAGAGTTGCTGTACCAATTTCCCGTTTCGGTGTATTCACAATTCGCAAAAAGGCCGCATCATCATCTTGATTCACCAACAAACGCAAGTAGGCCATCATGTCCTTAATTTCAGCTCGAGAGAAAAAAGACGTGCCACCAGAAATTTTGTATGGAATACGGTTTTGCATCAGCACTTTTTCCAATAGACGGGATTGATGGTTACCGCGATATAAAATCGCATAATCCTTAAATTTAGTTTTACGGCTAAAACGATGAGCAATCAATTCCGCCACAATCCGTTCGGCTTCATGCTCTTCATTTTTCGCCTCAATCACTTGCAGTTTTTCACCTTCGCCCAAGTTGGAAAACAGTTTTTTATCGAACACGTGCTCGTTGTTATCAATCAAAATGTTAGCACAATGCAAAATACGATGAGTGGAACGGTAATTTTGTTCTAATTTAATGACTTGCAAACGCAGAAAATCATCACGCAAGCGCACCATATTTTGCGGTCGAGCACCTCGCCAAGAATAAATGGATTGATCGTCATCTCCTACCACCGTAAAGCAAGCTCTCTCGCCAACGAGTAGTTTGATGAGTTCATATTGACTGGTGTTGGTATCTTGATATTCATCCACCAACAGATAGCGAATTTTCTCCTGCCATTTTGACCGCACTTCTTCGTTCTGTTTGAAGAGCAAGGTCGGCAACATAATCAAATCATCAAAATCCAACGCATTATAAGCACGGATTTGCGCCGCATAACGCTCATAACATTTTGCAAAGGTTTGATATTTGGCATCTTTCGCTAAGGCATAAGCCTGTTTTGGCGAAACCAAATCATTCTTCCAATTAGAAATAACGGAAATTAATTCACGCAGTAAGTCTTTATCTTCCTGCAGTACATCTGCCGTCAGTTCTTTTAGTAAGGCAAGTTGATCGTGCTCATCAAACAAGGTCATATTCGATTTAAAGCCTAAGGCTTTATATTCCCGTTTGATAATGTCGAAACCTAAGGTATGGAAAGTAGAAACAATCAATCCTTTGGATTTTTCTTTACCAATGGAATGGGCTACACGCTCTTTCATTTCACGAGCGGCTTTGTTGGTAAAGGTCACGGCGGCGATCTGTTTAGGTAAATAACCGCAATGTTCAATCAAATGAGCAATCTTATTGATGATCACGCGAGTCTTGCCCGAGCCTGCGCCTGCTAGTACCAAGCAAGGCCCGCTGACATATTCGACAGCCTGTTGTTGTTGAGGATTAAGTTTCATATCTTAATGCAAATTAATTTGACCACGCATAAGGCAACAATGCGGTATCTAATAAAAATGATAGTGGCAAATCTAAAATAGGTAAGCCCCATTTTTGTGCCATCTCTAAATCATAAGCCGCACCCGCGTAAGGTGTGTATTTCTCCGATGGGTCAATTAATTTCACCACCGTACCACAACCGGTTAACGCTAAAAGTGCGGTTAAAATTAGAAGTGTTTTTTTCATTCACGACGAGCTTTTAAGGCTAAATAGACGGCTTCCGGCACCAGTTCTTTCACATCGCCATGATGCAAATAAATTTCTCGTACAATCGTGGAAGACACAAACGCCCATTTTTCTGTTGGTGGGAAAAACAAACTATCCACACCATCGGTTAATAAACGGTTTAATGCAGCCAGCTGTAATTCATATTCGAAATCCGTCGTTGTGCGCACGCCACGAATAATGGCAGTGATTTTTTTGGCTTTAATTTCATTTGCCAATAAATCAGAGAATCCAAATACTTCCACATTGGGTAAATGAGCAACTGATTGACGCACGAGCTCAACGCGTTCTTCTAATGAGAACAATGGCTTTTTGCTCGGACTATTCGCCACCGCAACAAAAACTTTCGGGAAAATGACCGCACTTCGCGCAATGATATCTAAATGCCCGTTGGTAATCGGGTCAAACGTGCCTGGGTAAATTACGCTTGTCATTTATGGTTCTCCGAAATATTGGTTAAATAAGGATGAAGCAAATCTAAAAGACGCTGTAATGCGCCACGATTTTCAATTAATACCTCGTAGCCTGCATTGCCTAAACGTTGACGCGCCCCTTTCGAATTCAATAACTTATCAATAATCTCTGCCAATGCTTTTTCTGTTGAGTTGATTTGCAATACACCTTGCACCTCTAACAGCGAGGTAAAAACTTCAGGGAAATTAAATGTATGCTTTCCACTCACAACGGGTAATTTAAACGCTAGAGGCTCAAGCGGATTATGTCCCCCATGTTTGACCAAACTTCCACCGACAAACGCAATATCTGAAATACCATACATCAACATCAACTCGCCCATGGTATCCCCCAGAATTACTTGGGTATTTTCTGAAGGAATCTCCCCCGTTGAACGACGAATAAAGTTAAAGTTGGCTTTTTCAATTAAATCTGCCACAGGATTAAAACGTTCAGGATGACGAGGAACTAGCAATAACAGCAAGTTTGGATGTTTTTTTAATAACAAATGGTGCGCTTGTAAAATGAGTTCTTCTTCCCCTTCGTGCGTACTCGCGGCAATCCAAATCTGACGATCTTTCGCCCAGCTCTCATGAAGTGTTGCAATGTCTTTGAGTAACTCATCACTGACCACAAGATCATATTTAATATTGCCGGTTAATTGCAGACGATCTTTCTCATAACCTAACTCTAAATAACGTTTTCCGCTGATGCTATCTTGTGGCGCAATCAAGCTGATTTGAGAAAGCATATTCTGCAAGTGTTGTTTGACTTTGCCATAGCGTCTGGCTGAACGTGCAGAAAGGCGTGCATTCGCTACAATGAAAGGAATATTTCGACGAGCCAAACAATCAATCAAATTTGGCCAAAGTTCCGTTTCAATGACAATGAATACTTTAGGTTGAATAAAATCAATAAAACGATTGATGACACAAGGTAAATCGTAAGGCAAATAACAATGCGTCACAGTTTCCCCGAACGCAGCTTTTACGCGTTCAGAGCCTGTTGGCGTGACCGTTGTAAACGTGATCGGTAAATTCGGGTATTCCTTCTGAATACGTTTTACTAGTGGCGTAGCGGCAATCACTTCCCCTACCGATGCAGCATGAATAACGATCCCATCCTGTGCAGGCTTAACAAGATTCGCATAAATACCATATCGCTCGCCTAAACGCTTACGATAATTCGGAGCCTTGAGACTTCGTAGTAACATGAATAACAGCACAAAAGGCTGAATCAGATACATCAGGCAGGTATAAAAAAAACGCCACATAAAATAAATTCGGTTATACTTACAAAAACTTCGGCTAGTATAGCAAAAAAAGGATCAAAATATGCCAACAATTAGCGTTGCCATGATTGTCAAAAATGAAGCAGCAGATCTTGCTCAATGTCTTGATACGGTAAAAGATTGGGTAGATGAAATCATTATTGTCGATTCAGGCAGTACTGATAACACTCAAGAAATTGCGGAACAATATGGTGCAAAATTTTATTCGCACCCTGATTGGCCAGGTTTTGGCAAACAACGCCAACGTGCACAACAATATGTCACCAGTGATTATGTTTTGTGGCTAGATGCCGATGAACGCGTCACACCAAAACTGCGTGAATCCATTCAACAAGCGGTTCAACAAGATACGCCAAATACGGTTTATGATATTCCTCGTGTGAGTGAAGTGTTTGGGCGTGAGATTCGTCATTCTGGTTGGTATCCGGATTATGTGGTGCGTTTATATCGCACAAATTATGCGGGATATAATGATTCTCTGGTACATGAAAAAGTAGTTTATCCTGAAGACACGAAAGTACAGAGATTAACTGGAGATCTAGAGCATTTCACCTATAAAAGCATTCATCACTATTTGGTGAAATCTGCAGGCTACGCCAAAGCTTGGGCGGATCAACGCCAAGCCAAAGGGAAAAAAGCAACGTTATGGCAAGGTATTAGTCATGCGATTGGTTGCTTTGTCAAAATGTACATTTTAAAAGCAGGCTTCTTAGATGGAAAACAAGGTTTTCTGCTTGCGGTACTTTCGGCCCACTCCACCTTTGTGAAGTATGCTGATTTATGGGAACGCAATCAACATTAATCAAAAACAAAAAGTGCGGTTAAGTTTAACCGCACTTTTTTTATCTCTTTTAGAACAAGAAAATTAGTTTTTCGCTGCTGCCGCTGCTTTCACGATTACTGCAAACGCAGGCGCTTTAAGTGAAGCTCCGCCCACTAACGCACCATCGATATCTGGTTGAGTGAATAATTCTGCTGCGTTAGCATCATTTACTGAACCACCGTATTGAATAATCACTTGATCTGCTACAGCTTGTGATTTTGCTGCGATGTGACCACGAATAAATGCGTGAACAGCTTGTGCTTGTGCTGGAGTTGCTGATTTACCCGTGCCGATTGCCCAAATTGGTTCATAAGCAATCACAGCACCATTAAATGCTTCTACACCTAATGCATTGATGACTGCATCAATTTGACGCGCACATACTTCTTCCGTTTTGCCTGCTTCGTTTTCAGCTTCAGTTTCACCGATACATAATACTGGCACTAAACCTGCTTCTTTTAATGCACCAAATTTTTTCGCTACGAATTCGTCGCTTTCTTTATGGTAAGTACGACGCTCAGAGTGACCGATAATGATGTATTTTGCACCAAAATCTTTTAACATTTCAGTTGAAATATCGCCGGTGAAAGCACCTTTAACATTCACATCAACGTTTTGTGCACCTAAAGCAATTTTGCTGCCTGCAAGTGCCGCTTCAGCTGTACCTAAGTACATAACAGGTGGGGCAATTGCCACATCACAACCTGTTACACCTTGTAATTCAGCTTTTAATCCTTCGATTAATTCTTTGGTAAAGGCTTTGGAACCGTTTAATTTCCAGTTACCCATCACTAAAGGACGACGTGCCATTTTTGTTTCTCCATATTGAATAAATAAAAAGTGTGTTTACTATACCAAACTTTGAACAGATTTCTTTGTGCAAAATCACATTTTGAAAATTTTTTTGGGGAAATGATGATTATTTTGTGCTAAAAAGCTACAATCTACTGTACGGAACCGATAAAAAATAACCAATTTTATAAATAAACGGAAAATAGGTCTGGTAACAATGAAAATTTTCAAAGCCGAACAATGGAATATAGAAGTGCTTGCTCCACTCTTTGAAGCCTATCGACTTGCCAACGGAATGAGTGAAAATCCTGACCGCACTTTAACCTTTCTAACGAATCGTATACGTTTTAATGAAAGTATGTTTTTTGTTGCTGTAAACGAAAATGCACAAGCGATTGGCTTTGTTCAACTTTATCCTCGCTTATCCTCTTTACAATTACAACGCTATTGGCAATTAACCGATATTTTTGTCAAAGAAGATAAACATCAAGCCGAGATTTATGCAGCACTTATTTCTAAAGCGAAAGAGTTTGTCCGTTATACACAATCTAACCGTTTAGTGGCGGAATTGAGCCAAGCTCAACAGAGTATTTTAGAACGCGAAGGATTTAAGCTAAACACGAAAAAAAGTTTGTTTGAATTAACTCTCTAATGCATACGCTCCTCAATCAATATTGGGATTACTTGCGAATTGAACGCCAAGTAAGCCCACATACCCTCACTAATTATCAACATCAACTGGATGCCATTTTAGCGATTCTCGCTGAAAAAGGTATTCAGCACTGGCAGCAAGTAAATCCAAGCGTGGTTCGCCTTATTTTGGCGGAAAGCCGTAAGCAAGGTTTAAAAGAAAAGAGCTTGGCATTACGTTTATCAGCTCTTCGTCAGTTTTTCAGCTATCTTGTGCAACAAGGGCAAATGAAAGTGAATCCGGCAACAGGTATTTCAGCGCCGAAACAAGGTAAACATTTACCAAAAAATATTGATGCTGAACAGGTCCAAAAATTGCTTTCAAATGACAGCAAAGATCCGATTGATTTGCGTGATCGTGCGATGATGGAATTGATGTATAGCTCAGGGCTTCGCTTATCTGAATTACAAGGCTTAAACCTTAATAGCATTAACACGCGTGTACGTGAAGTCAGAGTGATTGGTAAAGGGAACAAAGAACGTATTGTGCCTTTTGGACGCTATGCTTCTCATGCAATTCAGCAATGGTTGAAAGTACGCCCTTTATTTAATCCAAAGGATGACGCCCTTTTTGTGAGCCAACAGGGAAATCGCCTTACTCATCGCTCTATTCAAAAACGAATGGAAACCTGGGGCATTCGACAAGGATTAAACAGCCATCTCAATCCACACAAACTACGCCACTCTTTTGCTACTCACATGTTGGAAGCGAGTTCAGATTTGCGGGCTGTTCAAGAGCTTTTAGGGCACAGTAATTTATCCACCACGCAAATTTATACGCATTTAAATTTCCAACATCTTGCAGAAGTGTACGATCAAGCCCATCCTCGAGCAAAACGAAAAAAATAAACAAAGTGCGGTCAAAAATCGTCGTCTTTTTTAACCGCACTTCTAAACAAAAAGGCTACCTTTTGGTAGCCTTTATTCATTTCACTATAAGCTAAATGCCTGAATATAAGGAAGTTTCCCTTTCTTCAGCATGTCTTCAATACCGCTTTGATGGTCATTTTCACCTAAACCTCGTAATTCGAAGGTGACACCAACGCTGTTGTCATAAACCACTTGGTCGTTACGTTGATTTTGGCGACTTGTCACATAACGTCTTGCACCAACGCCTAAAGACCAACAGCACGAGTTATATTGCACGCCCACATATTGCTCAACCGGTTTTTTCAATGCAATATCTTGATAGTATTTTCCAACAAGAGCCCAGTTATCCGACACTTCCCATGCAGCCACAACACCAACCTGTTTAATGTCTTGTTGATAACGGTTTGCGGAGGCACCCAAGTTTTGGTTGATGTACTCTTTGCTCGCATAACGATAATTTAACTGAATCAGATTGTTCTTCATCGGGTTAAATTCCAAACTGCTATTCGCCAATGAGGCTTTATCTAACAGCGTATCATATTGGTAGCTACCACGCCAATTCCATTTATCGCTAATTTTCCAGTTAGACTCCAAGGCCCAAGAAGAAGAGGATTTTGGCGTACGATTATTTGGATTATCATCAATTTTTGATGCCGTTAAATAATAAATTTGTCCTGCAGAGAAGTTAAAACGTTCATCAGCATTCTTATCATAAAAACGAGTTGTTCCACCAAGCGTTATTTGATTAGCTGATGAAATACGATCTAAACCACTATAACGACGATCACGGAATAATGAATAATAATCTTGTTGGACTAACGCAGAATCATAACCAAAGCCAAGATAATCATTCACTCGTTTTGAACCGATATTACTTTGATCTTTGTATGGTCGATACAGATATTGAACATGAGGTTCAAGCGTTTGTGTATAACCATCAAATAAAGTTTTATTGCTCGCTAAAACCGTTTGTAAATCTACTTTTAATTGTGGCAATACACGATTTACCGATTTTTGTACGTCTTCCGCCGAAGAAGAAGAGCCTTTTTTCTGGTTATAATGGGTCTCGTAAAGTTTAGTCTCAATATTCAAGCTACCATATTTATTTGACATCGCTGTTGCCAAACTTGGTTCAACATGAAAACGCCATGCTGTCGGCATCAAGGTACTATCATTATCAAAACGTACTGCTTGTGAGAATAACTTGAAATCTACCCAACCGTTCGCCAAATCATTTTTGTAATAATTAAAGTCGATTTGTGGCATTGCACGGTAAGGCCCCACAGAAACTTCATCAAAAATTTGGAATTGACGCGCAGAAATCGCAAAGTTGTAATTTGGTTTATAGTAAGCAATACGAGCATATTGGTTTGCGTAACCATCAGTACTGCTACCATAATCGGAATCAAAATCGGTAAAATAACGTTTATCGCTCACTTTTGTGTAATCGATATTTAAACGCCAGTTTTCAAGAAAAGAAGAATGATGTTTCCAATAGAATAAATGACGCTTACGGCTATCGCTAGTATATTCATCATAACGATCACGTCCTAAATATTCTCCCGCAAGTTTACCTTCACCAACTGGTGTCAAATAACGGAATTCACCATTTAATTGCCATCCACGGCGTGACATATATTTTGGTGCAAATGTGGCATCGTAATTTGGTGCAATGTTCCAATAAATTGGTTGTTTATACCAATAACCATCACGGCTAGAATGACCGACTGTTGGCATTAATAAACCTGAACGACGACGATCACCAATCGGTAATTGTAGATAAGGAGTATAGAATACTGGCACACCTAATACTTTAAAACGTGCATGCCAAAATTCAGCATATTCTTCTTTAATGTGCTGACGGATCTCAGAGGCATCTACCGCCCAGGCATTATCATCTGGCAAACAAGAGGTAAATGTCGCGTTTTTCATTACGCGATAATTATCACCTAACTCAATTTCTTGTGCTTTACCGCGACCTTGACGTCCTACAAGTTGGTAGTCAGCATCGGTGACGTTACCGTTTTTGCTATCTAAATTAAAACTCGCATCATTACCTAATAGATTAATTTGGTTATCTTTGTAATCAAATCCGCCTCGCAAATAAGCCCAACGCTGAGCTTGATTACCCTCACCTGTTTGTTTGACTTCAACTGAATTCCCAACTAAATGGCGGTTTCCTTGTTTCAAATCCACATTGCCTTGATAAATCGCCTGAGTTGGCTGATTAATCTCTGCTTTATCTGCTTCAATATAAACCGGCAAATTATTGACATCGCCTTTCACGACTTCCCCAGTAAAGTGAGGCACGCCGAGTAAGCATTGAGCATGCAGATCGGCCAAACTTTGTTGACTATAAAGTGCGGTCAGAATTGAGATTGAAATTAAGGTATATTTTTTATTCATAATTCAGTTCTTATTCAGATGAAATTAGGGGGATTATACTGGAATATCACTTACAACAACAGCCATTTATATGGTCGTTAACTAACCCCATAGATTGCATAAAGGCATAACATGTGGTTTCCCCGACAAAGACAAAACCACGTTTTTTCAATGCTTTTGACAGTGCTTTTGAGATTTCAGTTCTAGCGGGCACCACAGAAATATCGGGGACATCATTAATAATCGGTTGATGATTCACAAACGACCACACAAAATCACTGAAATTTTCACCGCACTTTTCCATGGCTAAATAGGCTTTGGCATTTTTCACGATGGCTTCCAGTTTTGCCCGATGGCGAATAAGCCCGGTATTTTCCATGCAATGAACAATATCCTGCTCAGTCATTTGCGCGATTTTGGTAGGATCAAATTGATGGAACGCAGCCCGATAGGCTTCTCGTTTTTTCAATACGGTAATCCATGAAAGCCCCGCTTGTTGCCCTTCTAAACAAATTTTTTCAAATAGCTTTTGGCTATCAAATTGTGGCTTACCCCATTCCTTATCGTGATAGTCGATATAAATCGGAAGTTCGCCCACCCAAGGGCATCTTGTCCTCATGCCATATCCTTTTTGAGTTGTTCATAGATTGCGACAAAATCGGGCATTACCCCACGCCACAAATGGAATGAATGGGCCGCTTGAGCTACCAACATACCAAAACCATCGCTGACATTATTCAGACCTAAGGATTTACAATAGGCAATAAAAGGCGTGTCACTACCTTTGGCATATTGCATGTCATAACAGGCGCGGGACAACGATAAGATTGATCCATCAACGGCGGCTGTATGTCCGCTTAATCCGGCCGAAGTTGCATTGATCACTAAATCGTAGGTTTGCGCGGGAATCGCATCCATTGCGACAGCTTCAATTGTGCCGTAAGGTTTGAACTTATCTGCCAGTTGTTGCGCTTTTTCTAGGGTGCGGTTAGCCAAGACAATCTGCTGTTGTGCTTCCAATAAGGGTAGTAATACCCCTTTGGTTGCTCCGCCGGCACCTAAAATTAAAATGCGTTGTTGTGGCTGAATCCAATCTAAGCGTTGTAAATCCGTCACTAAACCAATGCCATCGGTATTGTCCGCATAGAGTTTGCCGTTAGATAATTTTTTTAGTGTATTACAGGCTTCTGCCAGTTTTGCCCGTTCGCTATGTTCGTCAGCGAGCGCATAGGCGCGTTCTTTAAATGGTGCGGTGATATTACAACCTTGCGCCCCTACAGCAAAAAAGGCCTGTAATTGCTGCTCAAAATACTCAAGATCACCTAATTTGGCAACATATTCCATCGTTTGCTGGGTTTGCTTGGCAAATAAGCGATGAATCAACGGGGATTTACTTTGGGCAATAGGGTTGCCCCAAACGGCATAGTGCTGCATGTTTTATCCTTGTCTGAAAAGTTGGTTTGTGAGCAAATCGCGAATTTCCGATGGATTTTGTGCTTGGCCAACAGCTTCATCAAGCACGGGGAAATCAGCCCCAAATTGGGAACGCACAGCATCTGCATTGCGGCAAGGTGATAAACCAGTTAAGTTCGCACTGGTCGAGGTGAGGGCAAAGCCTGTTTCTTCGCATAAGGCTTTGACGGCAGGATGAGTACATAAACGCACCGCAATGCTATTAAATTGCCCCTTCAGAAAATGTGGGACTTCTGCCTTTGCCGGCACCACCCAGGTGATTGGATGTTCATATTGTGCCTGTAAGCGTGCAAGCTGTTCGTCAGACAAATGGGAAAAATCAACAAAAGGCTGCAAAAAATGCAAGCTCGGCGCGACTAAAATAAGGCCTTTTTCAATCGGACGCTGTTTTAAATCGAGCAATTTTTTGACCGCACGTTCACTTAGCGGATTACAGCCTAGACCGAATACCGCTTCAGTAGGATAGGCAACGACTTCGTCTTGCATTAAACGGGCGGCAATTTGTTGTACATTCATTTTTCGTTCTCAAAAATATGTCGACAGCCTTTATTCGCACATTGCCACACTTGCTGTTCGGCATTTTCGCTTTTTAACATTGCTAGTGGAAAATGGCATTGTGGACAGGGCATGGCATAGGGTTTTGCAGGTAAGGAAAATTTGCAATGGGGAAAGTTATCGCAACCATAAAAGATTTTCCCTTGTCTTCCTCGGCGGGCAACCAAATGTCCTTTGTGGCATTCCGGACAGTCAATAGATTGTTCATCATCCTGTTGTTCATGCACCACAAAATCACAATCGGGATAATGACTGCAACCAATAAACATCCCAAAAGCGCCTTGTTTGAGTTGGAGTGGGTTGCCACATTGCGGGCAGGTTTCATCAAGCTCTTTCAACACCTTATGTTCCACCCTATTTAGTGGACGCAAATAATCACAGGCGGGATATGCGGTACAACCTAAAAACAGACCTTTTTTACCCTGTTTCATTTGCAAAGGCGCGCCGCATTGTGGGCAATATTCTTCGTGTTTTGTGTGTTGGAAAAGGCTTTGACTCATACGCTGTCCCTATGCTTGTAGCATTACTTCCAATTCTTCTTGGGCTGCTAACCAATCCATTTCGACTTCTTCCAAGGCTTTTTTTATCTCTACTTGCTGTGCCAAAAGTGCGGTCAATTTTTCTTTATTTTCCGCGCTGTATAGTTCAGAATCTGCCAATTGGTTTTCAATCTCCGCAAGTTTGGAGGCATGCTTATTCATTTTTTCCTCCAATTGAGAGATTTGTTTGCGAAGAGGTGCAGTTTGTTGGCGAAGTTCGGCCTCACGACGTTTTTGTTCCTTGCGATTTTGCATGGAATTTTCATTGTCGTCATTTTTCTCCGAGGATTTATTTTCTGGTGCACTGTTTTGTTCGTTAAGCCATTTTTGATAATCCTCTAAGTCGCCTTTGAATTCTTCCACTTTTTTATCGTGTACCAAATAGAATTCTTCCACGGTATTGCGTAGTAAGTGGCGATCATGGGAAACCACTACCAAAGAGCCCTCGTAATCCACCAGCGCTTCGGTTAATGCCTGACGCATATCCAAATCCAAATGGTTGGTTGGTTCGTCGAGTAGTAATAAGTTTGGACGTTGCCAAACAATCAGCGCAAGCACTAAACGGGCTTTTTCTCCACCGGAAAAGGCTTTCACTGCTTGATTAACTTTATCACCATGGAACGCAAAACTCCCAAGATAATCCCGTACCTGTTGCTCCGTTTGCTCTGGTGCGAGTTTCTGCATATGCCAGAGAGCGGATTCATCTGCACGTAGCGTATCAAGCTGATGTTGAGCAAAATAACCGAGTTGTACGCCTTTAGCTAATTGCACTGTACCAGAAAGGGCTGTGAGCTCGCCGGCTAACAATTTAATTAAGGTGGATTTCCCCGCACCATTTTTCCCGAGCAAACCGATGCGTGAACCCGGCACTAAATTCAGTTTAATTTTACTTAAAATTTCTACCGCACTTTCACTGCTGCCATAACCTGCGCTCGCCTGTTCAATCATCACCAAGGGGTTTGGCAAAGATTGTGGTGGACGAAATTCAAAGGTAAAAGGATTATCCACATAAGCCGGTGCAATTAGCTCCATGCGCTCTAAGGCTTTCATGCGGCTTTGTGCTTGTTTAGCTTTGGTCGCTTTGGCTTTAAAACGGTCGATATATTTTTGTAAATGGGAAATTTTTTGTTGTTGCTGACGATACATCGCCGTTTGTTGTGCCAGTTTGGTTGCCCGTTGCACTTCAAAGGAAGAATAATCACCCGTGTATTCGTTGAGCTTCTGATTTTCGATATGGAGAATTTTCGTCACAATTGGATCGAGAAAATCACGGTCGTGGGAAATTAGTACCAAGGTGCCTTGATATTGCACTAACCAACGTTCTAACCAAATAACCGCATCCAAATCCAAATGGTTGGTTGGCTCATCTAGCAATAATAAATCCGATGGGCAAAGCAATGCCTGCGCCAAATTTAAACGCATCCGCCAACCACCGGAGAAGGACTTTACCGGTTGAGCGATTTCTTCTTGGCTAAAACCTAAACCATGTAATAAGGAAGCCGCACGAGATTGGATCGTCCAAGCATCCAAGGTTTCTAATTGTCCGTGAATGCGCGCAATTGCATGCCCATCATTACGTTCATTGGCTTGGTTAAGTTCCTGCTGCAAACGGCAATATTCGCGATCCCCTTGAATCACATAATCAATGGCGGGAATATCTAATGCCGGCGTTTCTTGATTCACCCAAGATACCCGCCAGTTGGATGGATAAGTGACCTCGCCGCCCTCTGGCGTTAACTCGTTTTTTAATAGGGCAAAAAGAGAAGACTTACCGCAACCATTCTTACCCACCAAGCCGACTTTTTGTTTCGGATTGATGGTCGCCGTGGCATTCTCGAGCAATTCGGTTTGCCCGCGCTTTAGGGAAATATTATTAAATACAATCATTTTTTCGAATACATCTGAATTTGTGCTTATTTTGCAATATTTTTCCTTTTCTCGGAACAGTCTATTCCAATTTTATCGATATTTCTGCCAGAAAAACTAAGTATAATAACGCTCACAAATCAATTATGAGGAAATAAAATGAAGCTCTCTATTCTTAATCTCGCCCCCGTTCGGGAAGGGCAAACTTATTTGCAGGCCGTTGAGTCGATGGTCAATCTTGCAAAACATGCTGAAAACATCGGCATTGAACGCTATTGGATTGCTGAGCATCATAATATGAAAAATTTGGTGAGTTCAGCGACCGCACTTTTAATTCAGCATACGCTAGCCAATACGAAGACCCTGCGCGTTGGCTCAGGTGGCGTGATGTTACCGAATCATTCGCCTTATGTGGTGGCTGAGCAATATGGCACACTAGAGACACTTTATCCAAACCGTGTTGAACTCGGTTTAGGACGTGCGCCAGGAACTGATATGCAAACGGCTGCAGCACTTCGTCGTGGACGAAACAGCCTAGATTTCCCTGCGGAAATTGCGGAACTTCGCGGTTACTTTAAAGATTGCAACCCGGTTTCTGCGTACCCTTCCGCAGGCTTGAATATACCGTTTTATATTTTGGGATCCAGCACCGAAAGTGCTTATCTTGCAGCAGAACTTGGCTTACCTTATGCCTTTGCTTCTCACTTTGCGCCACGCATGATGGAAATGGCAGTGGAGATTTACCGCAAAAACTTCAAACCATCGACCTATCTTGCTGAGCCTTATGTCATCTTAGGTGTGAACGCGATCGTTGCTGAAACCGATGAAGAAGCAAGACAACTGGCGACGACACAAACACTATTTTTCTTAAACGTGGTGACTAACGCACAACAAAATTTACAACCACCGATGGCATCAGAAGAAGATGTTTGGAAAGCTCAAATGCACGCCCAAAAGAAACCGCACTTTGGACCGGTCGATTTCGAGGAAATCCCGATTTATAACCAAGAACGCGCAGTGGTGGAACAAATGACTGCTTGTTCGCTGATCGGTAGTCCTGAAAGCGTGGAATTTCAACTTAAACAACTCCGTGAACGAGTGCATTTTGATGAAATTATGGCTGTAAGCTATATTTTTGATGAGCAAAAACAAGCTCAATCTTACACCATGTTGAAAGCGATTGTGGATAAGCAATAGTGAGACCAAAAGAAAAGTGCGGTGAATTTCACCGCACTTTTTGTTTATAAGGTTGATTTTATTTCTGCCAACGCTCTCTTTACTTAAGAGGAAAAATATTAATAAGCCGTTTCTATCGGTAAACCAGCTTTTACCCAACCATCAAATCCACCAATGACGCTAAACACGTTTTCATAGCCTTGTTCAACGAGGAAAGTCGCTACATTTCTACTGCTTATGCCATGATAACAACTCACAATAATCGGGGAGTCAAAATCCACCAGTTCTTCAAATTGTAAAAAGCTTTGGTTAGTTAAATGAAACGCCCCTTTCGCATGGGAATAGGTAAAACGTTGAGGGTCCCGAACATCAGCAAGCATGGCGCCATTTTGCACCATCTCCCAAGCTTGTTCTGGGGTAATTTCTTTAAACGACATGGTTTGTTCCTTTTGCGCGCTGTTTATACACGCCATCAAAAATAATCAGGCTCATCGCCAATACTAAACAAATGAACAACGGATAGCTGTCCGCATCCATTTCCTCTCCAATTAAAAATGAAATAATCACCATCAAAATGGTTTCAACATAGCCTAGAAGGCCGAGCAAATTCATCGGCAGCATATTGCTGGCGATCACGTAAGCAATCAATGCAGAGCCACTAATGAGCCCGAGCAATACCAATAACTCCAAAATATTAGGATTCGATTCCTGCACGGTGGCAAAATCAGTTTGAAGGGCAAAGTAAACGCTAACCGGCAATAATGCGATCATTTCTAAGCAAAAGGCACCAAGATCGGTATTTTTTAAGGCTTTTCGTATCGAGAAGTAGGTGGTGTAACCCACACAGATAACAATGGCCTCCCAAGATAATCCGCCTTTTAAAACGATGTTAGAAATCACTCCGACCGCCGCAATTACCACAGCTATAAATTTCAATGTTGAAATTCGCTCTTTAAAAATGATCCGCCCCGCAGCCACCATCACAATTGGTAACAATAAATAACCAAAAGAAACACTTAAGGAGCTGCCATTATTGGGTGCCCACAAAAAGAGCCACATTTGATACCCCATTAATGCGCCACAAATAATATAGGAAAGGGCAAAGAGCGGTCGATTTTTAATGCGTTTTAAATGCTCAACCAAAGCCTGTTTTTGTTTAAACATGATGACGGAAAGGGCAACGAAAGGGAATGTAAACAGCATTCGATAGCCGAAAATATCCGTGCCACTGAGCGGTTTCAGTAGCGTGGAAAAATAATACATATAGCCAAATAAAAGCGAGGCTAAAAGTGAAATAAGTATGCCTCTTAACATAATAAATCCTTAGGTTAATTCTGCTTATTATTTTAGTCTAACATCTCCCAAAATGCACGAATTAGGGGATTCGCTAAATTTCTTTTTTGCACACAAACACCTAAATCAAACGCCTCAACGGGATTATCTAAATTTAACCGAGACACGTCTTTTGACATAGGGTTATTATCAATCACCACATCCGGCAACATCGCTAATCCGAAACCAAGTGCCACCATTGGTACGATACCTTCGTGCCCCGCCACAGTGGCATAAATTTTGGGATGTTTAATATGTTTGCTACGTAGCCATTGTTCAATACGCTGACGTGCCATTCCATCTAACGGCAAAATGAAAGGCATTTGCTGCCAATTGATAGGTTCTTCTTGTAATAATTGTGTGGCTAAACAAGCCACTCGTGGAGCAATTAATGAAAGGGAAATATCATCAATTTTATAAAACTCCAACCCAGCCGGCAGATTATTTGGTTTCCCCGCCAAAGCGAGATCCACTTGTTCTGATTGAATAAATTGCACTGCAGAGGCTGGGTCACCAGTCGTCAATTGGATTTCAACCTTTGGATAACGAGAACGAAATTTGGCTAACACTTGTGGCAAGTGACTATATGAAGCGGTAACTGAACAAAATAAGCGCAACTCTCCGCTTAATTCCGCTGAATTATCTCGCAGTTGACGCTTAAACTGTTGCCAGTTTTGCCATTCTGTTTTCGCAAATTGCAGAAATTTCTCGCCTTGTTCGGTTAAGCGCACTTGTCGATTATCACGAATAAATAAAGGTTGTTCTAATTCTTCTTCCATGCGTTGAATTTGGCGTGAAAGCGTGGACGGCGACATATGATTTTGCGTAGCGGTTTTAGCAAAATTTTGTGTATCAGCAAGATGAAGAAATATTTGTAGGTCTTGAAAGTTCATATGTATCGTTAAAAGCAAATGAGATTGCAAAAATTGCAACACTAAGTGCAAATAATATCACTTTACGCAACAACTAAAAACCTTATAATCCACTTCACAACAAAAAACTATATTCAAATACAACCTCATACACATTAATCAACATCATAGAAAGGATGAAAAATGGCTAACTATTTCAACACATTAAATTTACGCGAAAAATTAGACCAATTAGGTCGTTGTCGTTTTATGGATCGCAGCGAATTTGCTGACGGTTGCAACTACTTAAAAGGCAAAAAAATCGTTATCGTAGGTTGTGGTGCACAAGGTTTAAACCAAGGTTTAAATATGCGTGACTCTGGCTTAGACATTTCTTATGCATTACGTCCAGAAGCGATTGCAGAGAAACGTGCTTCATTCCAACGTGCGACTGAAAATGGTTTTAAAGTGGGCACTTACCAAGAATTAATCCCAACTGCAGACTTAGTGATCAACTTAACACCAGACAAACAACACTCTAAAGTCGTAGCTGATGTAATGCCGTTAATGAAGAAAGATTCTGCATTCGGTTATTCACACGGTTTCAACATCGTTGAAGTGGGTGAGCAAATCCGTGAAGACATCACTGTGGTGATGAGTGCACCAAAATGTCCAGGTACTGAAGTACGTGAAGAATACAAACGTGGTTTCGGTGTGCCAACATTAATCGCAGTTCACCCAGCCAATGACCCACGTGGTGAAGGTATGGCAATTGCGAAAGCATGGGCTGCTGCAACCGGTGGTGACCGTGCGGGCGTATTAGAATCTTCATTTGTTGCAGAAGTAAAATCTGACTTAATGGGTGAACAAACCATTCTTTGCGGTATGTTACAAGCAGGTTCTATCGTATGTTACGACAAACTTGTTGCTGACGGTAAAGATCCAGCATACGCAGGCAAACTTATCCAATACGGTTGGGAAACCATTACTGAAGCATTAAAACAAGGCGGTATCACATTAATGATGGATCGCTTATCAAATAGCGCAAAATTACGTGCATTTGAACTTGCTGAACAAATCAAAGAAAGCCTTGGTTTCTTATATTACAAACACATGGATGACATCATCAGTGGCCACTTCTCAGCAACCATGATGGCAGACTGGGCGAATGGTGATAAAGACTTGTTAGCATGGCGTGAAGCAACCGGCAAAACTGCCTTTGAAAATGCACCAAAAGCAGACGGCATCAAAATTTCTGAACAAGAATACTTTGATAACGGCGTATTAATGGTAGCAATGGTGAAAGCCGGTGTTGAATTAGCCTTTGATGCAATGGTAGCAAGCGGTATCTATGAAGAATCAGCTTATTATGAATCACTTCACGAATTACCGTTAATCGCTAACACTATCGCACGTAAGCGTTTATACGAAATGAACGTGGTCATTTCTGATACTGCAGAATATGGTAACTACTTATTCTCTAACGTAGCAACGCCAATTCTTGCTAAAGAAATCATCCCAACCTTACAAAAAGGTGATTTAGGTGAACCAACACCAGTAGTTGCTATCGACAACATCACTTTACGCGATGTAAACGATGCAATCCGTAACCACCCAGTTGAATTAATTGGTCAAGAGTTACGTGGTTATATGACAGATATGAAACGTATCGCAGTTGCAGGTTAATTATTAAATCGGTAAAATTCAAGCCAACTTATTCAATAAGTTGGCTTTTTTATAATCCAAAGGAATTCATATGAAAAATAATAAAATTTTTAACCGCACTTTTAAAGTAAGTTTGGTGGCTGTAACTCTTGGATTGGTAAATTCAGCGCTAGCCGCTGATATTGCTTGTAATAGTGGTGGTGTGAAAATTACTGGGCAAAGTGGAGCTGTGTTGAATCAATGTTCGATTAATCCAACCAGTCCAACAAATGATCCTGAATGGGGATCTCTATCTGCAGTAACAATGACAAACTCAAGCGGACAATTAAATAATGTTAATGCTTCACTATCTATTCCAGCAAATAGACATCATTCTTTTGCGGTAATGAATATCACTAATTCTACAACTGAAATCAATGGTGGAACCTATAGTGTTACTAATCCTAACAAAGCAGACTCAGCAGGCTATTTATTTGAGTTAAATAATTCAACGGTAACAATGCACAACTCAAAAGTGTTAATGAATGATAGTGCCCAAGACTCCATATTAGAAGCATTCACACTTAATCAAAATAGTAAATTAACATTAAACAATGTGAATGTAACATCGAACGATGATAATACTATCTTTGTATATGAAGCGGATAATCAAGCTCAACCAGAATTAATCGTTAATGATTCCAATGTATCCATCCCTCAAGGCTCAATCCTAGGTGTAGTATCTAGATTAACAGACAATATTAATAGCCACTTTTCTGCAACCTTTAATAACTCAACAATAAATGGGGGTATGCTTGCTAGTGGTGAAAATGTTAAATTTAATGATATAGAGAGCATTACAGAAAATATCCAACTAACCTTTAATAATTCTACTGTTTCTGGAGTTACTACTACCGACAGCAATAGCGTGCTCAACTTAAACTTAAATAATAGCAATTGGACAACTAAAGCTTTCACTGATGAAGATGGCGTGGTTCAAACAACAAGCTTAACTAATTTGGCTCTTAATAATGGCGTAGTAAATCTAGCCAATGATAACTACCAAGGTATCATTGTTCGTGGCAATCTCACTGGCTCAGGTACATTCAATCTAAACACGAATATCGCTGAAAACAAAAGCGATAAAATCGTTGTTAAAGGTACCGCTGAAGGTAATCATAAAATTGGTGTAACTAACCAAGGTGCAAATGTCGCTAACGGAAAAGTGACACTTGTAGAAACCAATGGTGGTAATGCGGCGTTTAGCTTAACTAACCCGAATAATCGTGTAGATTTAGGGGCTTATCAATATTTCCTAACCAAAGAGGGAAATAATTGGGTATTAGCGAATTCTAAAAATGCGGTCACCCAAACTCCACCTGCTGCACCAGTTACACCAAGTAAACCTGTGGTGGCTCCAAACAAACCAGTGGTAACTCCAAGTACACCTGTAGCAAAACCTACTGCTCCAGCTCTACCAAACACACCATTACTTTCAGACTTAGCAAATGCACAAGTTTCTCTTCGCCAAGCACAATTGCTTTTAGTGGAAGATGATTTAAGTGGCATCCATCAACGTCTAGGTGAAATGAAAAATGGTGAAAAAGGCAATGTGTGGGTTCGTAATGTGAATTCTCGCCAAAAATTAGCCGCACTTTCTACTGGTGAGAGTGAAACTTCTGGCTTTAAACAAAACGTACATCGCGTACAAGTGGGCGCTGATGCGGCTGTAACTGATAACCTCCGTGTTGGTGGATTTGTTGGCCGCAGCCAAGCTAACGTTGATTTTAATGGTCATTACGGTGATGGCAAAGTAAGAAGCAATAGCGTGGGCTTATATGCAGCTTACCTCGCAGATAACGGTATTTATGTAGATAACATCGTGAAATACAGCCGTTTACACGCTAACTCAGATCACACTGAAAAACGCCATTACAACGCTTATACTATTTCGAGTGAATTAGGCAAACGCTTTAGCCTTGCGAACGATTGGACAATTACCCCGCAAGCACAATTAGCGTGGACACATATTTCATCACAAGGGAATGAAGATAGCTTATCTTCTGTTTATTCTCGAATTGGTTTACGTGTAGCCAAAGGCTTTGCATTAAGTAATGGTTGGAATTTACAACCTTATGCAGAAGTCAATGCGATTACGAGCAAAAACCGTAGCAGCAAAATTCATTACGCCAACAGTGCGCTTGATGTCGCAAGCAGCCGTGGACGTTTTGAAAGTGCGGTCGGTTTAAATGCTGGATTTGCAAATCATCGTTTTGGTTTAGAAGTAAGCCGTGCTGACGGTAAAAACTTCGATAAACCTTATGCAATTCAAGCGGTTTATCGCTATCAATGGTAATATAAAAGGGCGGAGTAAAATCCGCCCTTTTTCTCTTTTTACTAAATAAATAATATGTCGAAATCTTTCCCTTCTCGCTCATTTACAACCAAACGAACGGCAAAACCTACTCGTTCATTTAAGCCTAAAGCGAAGCTACTCACACTAGAACAAACAATCGTTGTTTTATTTAACAAACCGTTTGATGTGCTAACACAATTCACCGATGAAAATGGTCGAGCTACATTAAAAGATTTTATTGCCATTCCTAATGTGTACGCAGCAGGACGATTAGATCGTGATAGCGAAGGGCTACTGATTTTAACGAATAATGGTGAAGTGCAACATCGTTTGGCGGATCCAAAGTTTAAAACTGAAAAGACATATTTTGTGCAAGTGGAAGGTATTCCTGAAGAGTCCGACTTAGACAAGCTTCGTCAAGGTGTTGAATTAAAAGATGGAATGACAAAGCCGGCAAAAGTGCGGTTGATTTCAGAACCAGATTTTCTCTGGCCTCGCAATCCACCTATTCGTGAACGTCAAAGTATTCCAACGAGCTGGTTGGAAATCAAAATTAGTGAAGGACGAAATCGACAAGTGCGTCGAATGACCGCACATATCGGCTTTCCGACATTACGTCTCATCCGTTACCAAATGAGCCATTTAACACTTGATGGACTAAGTAATGGTGAATATCGCCGTTTGAATGAAGAAGAAATGCGTGCGTTATTCAAACAACTTCATTTAAATAACGCACGTTAAGATTAGAAACGTTGAGCGGGTTGTGCGTTTTCCACTTGCACGAAGAAGCCTTTATCATTCAAGATAATGCTGTAATCGGTAACATATTTAACGCCGTTGGTTTCCACTATCGCGTTACAACTGCGAATGCCTTGTTGTGGATAAGATTGCGTTTCTCGGGCTTGCGAGATTTGTTTCACTGTCATTTGGGTGTTAGTGGCTGCACCTTGTTTTTTGAAGGCATCAGATAATACCGCAAAAACTTTTGAATCATTACATCTTGGTACGACGACGGATTTTGTCACCATACTCGCTGTTTTTTGTGCGACAGTATCTACTTTCTTTTCAGTCACTTTTTCAACAGCTTTTGGTTCCGCTTTCTTCACTTCAGTTTTAACTGCGGGTGTTTTTTTAGCAATCACCTTTTCAGATTTAGCGGATTCTTTAACTGCACTTTGTTTGCTTTTCGCTACCGTCTTTTTGTCTTTTACTGCAGTTTGCTTCGTTTTTTCTACTGGCTGTTTGCCTTTCGTTTTTGTCGGCTCTGCTTTAGCGGCTTTATTTGTCGTTTTATTTTTTATTTTTTCTTTTTTCGTTACCGCTTTTTTCGCTTCGACAATTTTAGCGGGCTTTTTCGCTTCCGCTTTTTTGGCATCCGCTTTTTTATTAGCTGTTTTGGCTACGGTTTTAGGCGCTGTTGCTTTTTTTGCTTCTACTTTTTTAACAGCCGTTTTCACTGACTTAGTTTGAGTTGATTTTGCCGTATGATTTGGCGATGCAGCAAAGGCCAAAACAGGTAACAAAGCAAAAATCACCGCGAGTAATTTTTTCATCTGTTATTCTCCTTAAACAAAAAGTGCGGTCAACATTAACCGCACTTTGAAATCATTTATAAATTAAAGATAGTAGTGTTCTACGTAGTTTAATTTATCGTCAAGTTTTAACACTAACGGTTGACCTGTTGGGATTTCAAAATCCATGATTTCCGCATCAGAAATACCGATGATGTGTTTTGCTAATGCACGAAGTGAGTTACCGTGCGCCACCACTAAAACACGTTTACCTGAAAGCATTGCTGGAGCAATTTGGTCTTCCCAGAATGGTAATGCACGTTCTAAGGTTAATTTTAAGTTTTCTGCGTTTGGTATAACATCAGACGGAATGTTTGCATAACGACGGTCATTATGTGCAGAATTTGGATCTTTCGGATCTAAATCTGGAGGAGAAATATCGTAAGAACGACGCCAGATATGAACTTGCTCATCACCGTATTTTTCTGCTGTTTCTTTTTTATCTAAGCCTTGTAATGCACCATAGTGACGCTCATTTAAACGCCAGTTCTTCACTTGAGGAATCCATAATTGGTGAGATTCTTCTAACACGATGTTACAAGTTTTGATTGCACGAGTTAAAACAGAGGTGAAGGCGATATCAAATTCATAGCCTTTCTCGAACAATTTTTTACCCGCCGCTTTTGCTTCTTCTACACCGCGCTCAGTTAAATTCACATCACGCCAACCGGTGAATAAATTTTTTGCGTTCCACTCACTGAAACCGTGACGAATGAATACTAATTCCATAAGGATCTCCTAAGTATTAATAAAAAAATGATGGCTCTGTTATAGCAAAAAATCGGTATGTTTAAAAGTAAAAAGGCGGCATTTACTGATCTTTCGCAAAAAATCGCCTGTAAACTTTTAGCCACTCAAAAATAATGCTAGTATTTAAGCTTTACTCATCCTTTAATTCTCTCAAGTTTAGATGTATGCAGCAAAGCAATCATAGAAAAAAAATCTTATCAAAACTGACCGCACTTTTGGCTTGCGGTCTGCTTGGCTTTTCATCTTTCGCGCAAGGCAACGATCTCAATCAAATTCAAAAACAAATTAAACAACAAGAATCGAAGATCGCCGAGCAAAAACGTGCACAAGCAAAACTCCAAGCTAGTCTTAAAGAGCAAGAAAGCAAAATTAATAGCGTTGTCGGTGAATTACGTGAAACAGAATTAAGCTTAAAAGAAATCCGCAAGCAAATGGCGGAAACGGAAAAGCAAATCAAGCAATTAGAAAAGCAAGAGCGCGTGCAAAAAGCGAAGCTCGCACAGCAAATCGATGCCATTTATCGCTCAGGGGTAAATCCTTCTACCTTGGAAAGAATGCTTTCGGAAGATGCGAAAAAAGCAGAACGCATGAAAGTGTATTATCAGCACTTAAATCAAGTTCGCATTGATATGATTAACAATCTGAAAGCGACACAAGAGAATCTCGCGAAACAACGCGAAGCGATTTCAGGGCAACAAAAAAATCATCGCGATCAACTTTCTACGCAAAAGAAACAGCAGCAAGAATTACAAAAAGCGCAACAAGAACGCCAATCTACGCTAAATGAACTCAACAAAAACTTGACGAAAGATCAGAATAAGCTGGAAACGTTGAAAGCGAACGAAAATGCCCTTCGCCAAGAAATTCAACGTGCTGAACAAGCCGCTCGCCAACAAGAACAACGTGAGCGTGAAGCCCTTGCTCAGAAAAAACAAGAGGAAGAAAAACGAACCTCAAAACCTTATCAACCAACCGATCAAGAACGTAAGTTGATTAACAGTACCAGTGGTTTAGGTACTGCAGCCCGTCAATACAGCCGTCCCGTTTCCGGTCCGACATTGCATTCCTTTGGTTCAATCCAAGCGGGAGAAGTGCGTTGGAAAGGTATGGTTATCGGCGCACCAACGGGTACAGCGGTAAAAGCCATTGCAAGTGGTCGTGTCATTCTAGCCGGCCATCTTAATGGCTATGGTTATATGGTGATTGTGAAACACGGCGACAGCGACTTGAGTTTATATGGTTTCAACCAAGCAGTATTTGTGAAACAAGGTCAGCTAGTATCTGCGGGACAAACCATTGCGCAAGTAGGTAATACGGGTGAGCTCTCTAAACCGGCACTTTACTTTGGAATTAGCCGTAAAGGGGTGCCTGTGAATCCAGCTGGGTGGATTAAATAATGGCAAGGTTCTTTCAAAGTGCGGTCAAAAATACGCTCATTTTTTCAACCGCACTTTTCTCTGCGTTTACTTTTGCACAAAGCAAGTTAGCTATTGTAATTGATGACATTGGCTATCATCCGAAAGAAGATGCCGAAGTTTTAGCCATGCCAAAAGAAATCTCCGTTGCGATTATTCCTGCTGCGCCCTATGCCAAAATTCGCAATCAAGAAGCGAAAGCACAAAATCACGATATTCTCATTCATATGCCGATGCAACCGGTCAGCAATATTAAAATTGAAGAAGGTGGTTTGACTTTAGGCTTGTCTGAAGCGCAAGTGAATGAGCGAGTGAAAAAAGCGAAAGCTATTGTGCCAAATGCCATTGGAATGAATAATCATATGGGCAGTGCCGCCACGGCTGATGCCACATTAATGACCTATTTAATGACTGCACTTCGTGAGCAGCATTTATTTTTTTTAGATAGTCGCACCATTGGAAAATCAGTCGCGGGAAAAATAGCAAAAGAACAAGGCGTACGTGTATTAGATCGCCATGTGTTTTTAGATGACAGTGATAATTTGGCAGATGTTCAACGCCAATTTCAAAGTGCAATTCAATATGCGCGTAAACATGGCACAGCCATTGCTATTGGGCACCCTCGCCCAAATACTGTGGCTGTATTAAAAGCGGGAATAAAGAATTTACCCTATGATATTCAATTAGTCGGCATGGGAAGCTTGTGGCGAAATGAAAAAATCTTGCCACCTAAACCATTTATCTTAATTTTTAATGATATTCCTGCGCCAACCTCAGTTGCGCCATTTGAGCCAATCCCTTTATTACGGGGCGTGCCGAGATAAATAAAAAGTGCGGTCAATTTTGACCGCACTTTTTTATGTATTGAAACTTGCCTATCGACCATTTCGTTCAAAGAATAAGACTGTCGCCGCAACACGTGAATGCACGTTAAGTTTACGCAGTAAATTACGAATATGCACTTTAACCGTTTCTTCAGAAATAAAAAGCTGACCCGCAATTTGTTTATTCGATAAACCAGTCGCGATTAAACGTAATACATCCATTTCACGATCAGTGAGTGAATCCATTGGATCAACGGTATGTTTGCGTTCTAAAAGAAGATTTTTAATCGAATCACTTAAAATCACTTCACCTTGTGCAATACGTTTAATTTGTTCAAGCAGCACATCTGGCTCAGTATCTTTCAATAAATAACCATCAGCACCCGCATCGATGAGAGTGAAAATATCATTTTTCGCATCAGACACAGTTAAGATCAAAATTCGTGCATCCACACCTTCTGCACGCAGACCTTTAAGGGTATCCAAACCAGAAAGACCTTTCATATTAAGATCTAAAATGATTAAATCGGGTGATTCGTGAATCGCAACGGAAATGCCTTCTGTACCGCTTCCTACATCAGCGACAACTTCAAAATTCTCTTCTAATTCAACTAATTGTTTGATACCACGACGCATTAATGGATGGTCGTCGATAATTAATACTTTTAACTTTTCTTGCATAATATTCTCCAAGAGATAAGCGGACACTATTCTATTGCCTGAAGGCAAAACATCCACTGCCTTAGATTACTTCTCAATAGATTTTCGACCGAGGGATTCTATCGGGATTTTGCCCATCTTCCAATGCATATTTGCAGATAAACTTGATTTATCTCAAACAATGCTTGTTTTGATGTCGCTATTCGCAAGTCCTTTTGCTTTTAAATTTGAACGGCATAATACGCATGCTACTTTCAGTCGAGTGCAATTGATAAAATTGCGGATAATTAAAATTCCGTTGCACCATTTTATACGGATTTTCACAATCATTTGAGCCAAGCGATTGATAAATACGATTTATTTCGCGTACTTTATCATCTTTTGAACCTTCACATTGACGATAAATTTCAAGACGATTCTTCTCATCTAACAAATAGACGTTAAAGCTATTATCGGCATTATCTTCAAAGAAGAATTGTAAAAAACCTTCACTGGCAAACAAATCAATTTCAGGTGGATACCGACGTGCTTCTGGGATAATCTCTTTCTCTTCCAACTGGGTTGGTAAAACGTCTTCAAAATTGTCCGCACTTTCTTTTCCGCCTTCAATAGGTTGCAAACTGATCCCTTTTTCTTCAAAGAAGAATTGCCAGTTTTTCCCTGCTACACGCAGACGAGAATGGGTTGTTGGGCGACTATCCCCTAATTGAATGCTGATACAACGGTTTACGAGTACACTCACTAAGTTTCGCAATGTGCGGTTGTAATGTTTACTGTAACAGAAAACCTGCACAGAACGAGGCTGATTCACCCCTTGACCAATTTTATTAGAAAGCACTTTTAAGGCAAGCAAAATCGCATTCTGTCCTTCAAAATGTAAGGTTCGAATTTCATTCCACACATTACGGTAAGTGAAATCAATGCTTCCTACCAAACTCTGTTCTAACTGACCAAAACTGAATAAATCACTTGGCGAAATATTGGATTTAAGTTCTTCGACTTGTGCGGTTGGGTCATTCACCAAATTCACCGCAATAAACAAATCACGGATTTCGCACTGCGAAGAAAGTGCCTCATTTGTCGGAACTTGGCTATTTGTATGAGGAAAAAACAACCGCAAATCAGCCACAAAATTACGTAAAGTCAGTTGGTCGATATTTTGGCTGATTAAGTGCAAATGGGTTTCAGCCGTCAACAAGCGATTAAAATAAGCCCACGCAACCACTTTATTTAAACTTTCGCCGTATTCAATCACACGTTCTTTCGAGAACATAATGTGGTGTGGCGGCTGATTCACCATATACCACCCATCTTTAAAGCGCTTATTGCCGTGAACTTCGATGAACGTGAGGTGTTCTTCTGTTAAGTTATAGGAAATTTGTGAGTTTAGTAACGTAATTTTACCCGGCAATTCTTCAAAGGCAGTATAAAGTTTGCGAGAAAGCACCGTAATATCTTGCGGAATCACGCTAGAATTAATTTTATGTTTGCGTGCAAAATCCACCAGATTCCGATAACTCATCATCAAGAAATTCACCAAATTATTGTGACTTTCTTTCACCCGTTTGATTTTCCAATTTGGACGCTGATCTAATTCTTCAATACGTTCTTTTGACCAGCCCCATTCTTGGGCCATCATTTTCATATAAGAAATACGCCAGTTTGAGGCGTGATATAACGCAAAGTCTTCTGTGGCTTTCACATAAAAACAAGAACGTACAAAATCAAGACGCTTAAATTCTGAATGTGCGGTCAAATATTGGCTAATTCTCTCTAAAATCGCAATATAAGGATCGAAATGATGTATAGCGGTGCTATGGCCAGAAAGCAAATCCTCTTTAAATTGGCGAGCAATTAACTGGGCATTTGGGTATTCTTGGGCATAGGTTTCCAACAACAAGATTTTCATCACCGACTTATAAGGTGAATCAATACCTTTATAAAGTTGCCATAAGCTCGCACCAAAATATTCACTGGCTGAGAATTGTCCTAATCCACCAAAATCTACCCAATCATTTGGATTAAGCTCACCAGCCGCGACTAAACGCGCAACTTCGGCCTCATATTGCTTTTCATCTTCCACCCACAAGTGAAGCCACAATAATGGTTTACCCGCAAGGCGTACAGCGGAGCGATAAAATTCTTCCAACAGCAACATATATTGAGCTGAACCACTGTTTTCTTTAGTTAGTGGATCGGAATAACGTTCGTTACGGAAACGTTGTTGTGTCATCAAATAGAAATGCATTTCCACATGATATGTAGATGCCCATTGGCTAATTTTCTTCGTTTTTTCCGCTAAGCGCTGCTGATCTTGTTCAGATAAATCATCTTGATGGCAGATCCAAATATCCAAATCAGAAGCTGAAGTTTGGCTAATGGAGCCAAAACTGCCCATCACATAAATACCTAAGATCTGCGCAAAAACAGCATCAGAATTGACCGCACTTTGCACGGCTTCGACAAGTTCAGGATGTTCTTTTGAGAGAAAATTTTGCTGATAATTTGAAAGAATAAAATCGGCAATGCCTGCCGGGGCATCTTCCACATAACCCGGCAGAGCAGGATGATTAAGATGCAACAACAGCGGCACTAAAGAGACGATGTGTCGGAATGCATCACCTGAGCCCAATAATGCACGATCAAAACGACGTTTATCTAGAGTTTCGATACATTTTCGGGCTTGAGTGAGATCGTATTTCAAGGCTTCCTACCTATGACCATATAACTGATATTACTGTACCACTTACCTAGTCAGAAATCAAAAATTTAAATGATCTGACTTTTTGCCCTAAAAATGGTAGCATAGGGCATATTTCTATTTAAAATCAGCGGTATTTATGGCAGCACTTAAAACCTTAAAAATTGCGACCCGTCAAAGCCCTTTAGCGCTTTGGCAGGCGAATTTTGTAAAAGATCAATTAGAAAAATTTCACCCAACACTTTCTGTTGAATTAGTTCCAATGGTAACGAAAGGCGATGTAATCTTAGATTCCCCTTTGGCTAAAATTGGTGGAAAAGGCTTATTTGTTAAAGAGTTAGAAAACGCTTTACTTGAAAAACGTGCTGATATTGCCGTCCATTCAATGAAAGATGTGCCGATGGAATTTCCAGAAGGTCTGGGCTTAAGTGTGATCTGTAAACGTGAGGATCCTCGCGATGCTTTCGTGTCTAATACATACCGTTCATTAGATGAATTGCCACAAGGTGCTATTGTTGGAACATCAAGCTTGCGTCGTCAATGCCAATTAAAACAATTACGCCCTGATCTTGACATCCGCTCCTTACGCGGCAATGTGGGAACCCGATTAAGTAAATTAGACAATGGTGAATACGATGCCATTATTTTAGCCTCAGCAGGCTTAATTCGTTTAGGGCTAGCAGAACGAATCGCCTCATTTATTGAAGTGGAACAATCTTTACCGGCTGCCGGACAAGGCGCAGTGGGCATTGAGTGCCGTGTTGATGATGAAGAAGTGAAAGCATTGCTTGCTCCACTTTCAGATGCTACTACAACGACTTGTGTTTTGGCTGAGCGTGCAATGAATACTCGCTTACAAGGTGGCTGCCAAGTGCCAATCGGTGGCTATGCCATTGAGCAAAATGGCGAAATTTTCTTGCGTGCACTCGTCGGCGAAACTGATGGCTCAGCGATTATTCGTGCGGAAGGTAAAAGTGCGGTTGAAAATGCCGAAGCATTAGGCGTGAACATTGCTGAACAACTTCTAGCACAGGGCGCAGATAAGATTCTGGCGAAGATTTACTCAGCATAGGAAATCACCATGGCCGTACTAGTCACTCGCCCGGATGAACGAGGAAAAGCCCTAGTTGACCAGCTGAATCAAGCCGGTGTGGTTGCCTTGCATTTGCCTTTGCTTTCTATTGAAGCAGGTACTGAATTGGCACAATTACCGACAAAACTTAATCAGCTAAAAAGTGGTGATTATGTATTTTTGGTTTCAAAAAGTGCGGTCGATTTTGCGGATAAAACCCTGAAAGATATTGGCTTTAGCTGGCGTCAAGATTTACAATACTTTACAGTTGGACATAGAACGGCACAGCATTTTTCCTGTCAAACTGAATGTACTGTTCGTTATCCAATAACGTCGGAAAATACTGAAGGTGTATTAAATTTACCGCAAATGGCAGAATTAACAGATAAAAACTTGTTAATTTTACGTGGCAACGGTGGACGAGAATTATTACGCGAACAGACCACACTACGCGGCGCAACTGTTGAGACAGTCGAATGTTACCAACGCACGCCGATTAGTTATAATAACGAAGAGCAAACCAGTATTTGTATTCGTTCTGGCGTGCAAACCCTTGTGGTAACAAGCCTTGAAATTTTGCAGGCGTTAATCGAATTTGTACCTGAAAATGAACAAAATTGGCTAAAAAATTGCTGTTTAGTCACGGTAAGTCAACGCATTGCGGATGTTGCAATACAACAAGGTTGGCATAATGTGGTGGTTTCCGCCGGTGCGGACAATCAAAGTTTACTTAATACCTTACTTAATGAAGTAACTCCCCTTTCTCACTAAGGAAAAGATATGGCGAAAGAGAAATTAACCCCTGAAACGACAGATGAAATCCAAGCAACAGATGCAGTGGAAATTCAAACTGAAGATCGCGAGCCTGTTGCGCCACGTACACAAACTGTTGTGAAGAAAAGTGGTACTGGATTAAGTTTATTGGCTATTCTCATTGCACTTGGCGTGGGTGGTGCAGGTTATTATTTTGGACAACAAAAAGTGGATGAATTCCAACAAAAATTGACCGCACTTGAAGCTCAAATCAATAATAAAACGGTGGTTTCAGCACCTGCTCAAGAAGTAAAATTTGATACTACACAGCTTGCTCAATTAGAGTCTGCGAATAAAGCAATGCAAAACAAAATTGCGCAAGTAGAAGAGCTAATCAATGCCAAATCACATGAGTTAGTTGGCTTACAATCACAAATTAATAAAGTGAGCGCTCAAGCTAATGCTCAGCAACCTACAGATTGGTTATTCTCTGAATCCGATTTCTTACTCAATAATGCATTGCGTAAATTAGTGTTAGATAACGATGTGGATACAGCGGTTTCACTCTTAAAACTCGCTGATGAAACTCTTGCTAAAGTGAATAACTCACAATCTGCGGCTATCCGTAGCGCAATCAATCAAGATCTGAAACAACTTCTCTCCGTAGCTGGCGTGGATCAAAATGCGGTCATGCAAAAATTATCTCAATTAGCTAATACGGTTGATGAACTACCTGTGTTAGATGTGAATTTCGGTGATGACCAAAATGCAACAAAATTATCAGATTCCCTGTCTGACTGGGCGGAAAATGCAGAAAAAAGTGCGACCTCATTCTTGAATCACTTTATCCGTATTTCACCGAAACATGGTGCGGATCGCAAAGAATTATTAGCGCCAAACCAAGATATCTATTTACGTGAAAACATTCGTTTACGCTTACAATTAGCGATTATGGCAGTGCCTCGTCAGCAAAATGAGCTTTATAAACAATCTTTAGAAGCCGTTGCATCTTGGATTCGTAGCTATTTTGATACCAATGCTGAAGTGACTCAAAGTTTCTTAAAATCAGTGGATGAATTATCTGAAGTATCCATCTATGTGGATGTGCCAAGCCAATTACAAAGCTTAAGTATGCTTGATAAGTACTTAAATCGTACACCTTTAGATGTGCAGAAAGTGGAAATTGAAGCAGAAAAAGCGGTTGATAATTCACCAAGAAAAGAAGAAGTAAAACCAGCACCTGAAGCGAAAGCGGAAGAGCCAAAAGCTGAAGAAAAACCCGCTGAAGCACCAGCTGCACAACCGGCAACTGAACCCCAACAATAAGGATAGATAATGTTTAGAGTTCTCTTTTTAATGATCGCCTTACTTGCCGGATTGATTGCAGGGCCTTACCTCTCCGGTCAGCAAGGTTATGTCAGAGTTGAAACGGCAAACACCGTATATGAAATGTCACTCACCACATTAGTGATTCTCTTTGTGGTCACGCTTGCAGTGATTTATTCGTTAGAGTGGTTGGTGACCCGTTTCTTCCGTTTAAGTAGCAATACCTATAACTGGTTCTCTCGCCGTAAACGTGTGAAAGCACAGCGTCAAACCCTTGAAGGCTTGATGAAGATGAATGAAGGCGATTATGCCAAAGCAGAAAAACTGATTGGTAAAAATGCGAAACATTCTGCAGAGCCAGTATTAAATCTGATTAAAGCGGCTGAAGCTGCACAGCAACGCGGTGATGAATTCAGCGCAAACCGTTATTTAATTGAGGCGACTGAACTTGCAGGTTCAGATAACCTAGTTGTCGAAATTGCTCGCACCCGTATTTTATTACAACAAAATAAATTACCGGCTGCGCGCAGTTCCGTTGACAGTTTGCTTGAAATGTCAGATCGCAACAAAGAAGTATTAAAACTTGCTGCTGAAATTTATAGCCGCTCCAAAGCTTATCAAGCTTTAGATGAAATCTTAGATTTAATCGAAGGTTCAGGCTTATTCTCAGCAGAAGAATTTAAAGCGCTTCAACAAGAAACAGAAAATGGCTTGTTAGATGAAAAAATGAATGAAGAAGGCGTTGAAGGTCTGCTTGCATGGTGGGAAGCTCAACCACGCCGTCGTCGCAATGACTTAGAGTTAAAAACAGCTTTAATTCAGCGTTTAATTGATTGTAACGATCATGAGTCAGCTTATGAATTCACGCTTGAAATCATGAAAAAATTGGGTGATAACACCCCAATTAGTCCTGAACTTTGCACGCAAATCACTCGTTTACAAGCAGAAGATAACAGCAAACTGCTCAAACTAGTGGAAAAACGTGCAAAACGTGCGGATGAAAGCCAACGTTGTTGTCTCAATCGTGCATTAGGCTATCTTTATGTGCGTAATAATGACTTCGCTAAAGCAGCAGAAGCATTTAAAGAAGTTACTGCTTGCCCAACCCAGCTCCAACCAAATGATGTCATGATGGCGTCTTATGTATTCGAACAAGCTGGTGACAAAGAAGCTGCAGAAAAAATTCGTCAGGACAGTTTAAAATCAGCCATGTCTATTCAAGACAAACCAGCTGAACAGCAGACTGAACCAAAAACAGATGAAGAACCAACCGCACTTATCGCAAAACGTGATTAAAATAAACAACGACGGGGCTGAATAAAGCCCCGTTTTTTCATTCCCCACCGCCACTTATTTTATTTAAAACCCACTTCTTATTACATTTCTTTATAAGTAATAAATTTCCATTCTTTTCTCACCGATTAAAAATTTTTTACTATATCGCCACGCAAACGATTAAATCATGAAAAATGAATTGGGATTATATTTTAAGTGTCACACCACGTTTTATTCATGCCACGCTGATGACGCTTCATCTCGCCTTTTGGGGCATTTTATTGTCGCTGGTGATTGGTGTGATTTGTGCGGTGATTACCACCTACAAAGTCAAATCATTAACTTGGCTAGTAAAAGGCTATATTGAGCTTTCTCGTAATACGCCTTTATTAATTCAAGTATTTTTTCTCTATTTTGGGCTGTCTAAAATTGGCCTGAAATTAGATGGTTTTACTTGCGGCATTATCGGCCTGGCATTTTTAGGTGGAAGCTATATGGCAGAAGCTATTCGAGGAGGTCTAGAAGCCGTATCAAAAGGGCAAATTGAGTCAGCCTTAAGTATTGGTCTAACCCCTTTTCAAGCTTTTCGCTATGTGATTTTTCCACAAGCCTTTGCGATTGCAACACCTGCAATCGGGGCAAATTGCTTGTTCTTAATGAAAGAAACCTCAGTGATTAGTGCTGTCGCAGTTGCAGAACTCATGTTTGTCGCAAAAGAAGTCATCGGGCTCGATTACAAAACCAATGAAGCCTTATTTTTATTAGTGGTGTTTTATTTGATCATTCTATTACCGATGTCTCTGTTCATCAGTTATTTAGAACGCCGTACTCGGAGAGCAAAATATGGGGCTTGAGTTATTATTCCAAGGCAGCAATATTGAACGCTTGCTTAATGGTTTATGGGTAACGGCTGAAATTGCATTCGTTTCTGTCTTCTTCGCCTGTATTTTAGGTGTTATTTTTGGCGTAATCATGACAAGCAGAAATCCCATTATCAAAGCCATCTGCCGCTTTTATTTAGAATTTGTGCGCATCATTCCATTATTAGCGTTACTTTTTCTCGCGTATTTCGGTTTAGCAAAATGGTTTGATATTCACTTAGATGGCATTTCTGTATGTATTTTGGTGTTTATTTTCTGGGGAACGGCAGAAATGGGCGATTTAGTGCGTGGTGCATTAACGTCCATCGAAAAACATCAAGTGGAATCAGCCTACGCTTTAGGTTTAACGCCGTTTCAAACCTTTGTGTATATTTTACTTCCGCAAAGTTTAAAGCGTGTGACACCAAGTGCTATTAACCTCTTTACTCGTATGGTAAAAACCAGTTCTTTAGCGATGTTAATCGGTGTAGTCGAAGTAATTAAAGTCGGTCAACAAATTATCGAGCATTCATTGTTTAGTAATCAATCGGCGGCGCTTTGGATTTATGGTGTCATTTTCGGTTTATATTTTGTGATTTGTTACCCGCTATCCTTATTTTCCCGTTATTTAGAAACCCGTTGGGAAAGTTAATTTTTATTAGGAAAACACATGGCGTTATTAGAAATTAAAAACCTCGTCAAAAATTACGGTGATGTAGAAGCCCTCAAAGGCATCAATCTTTCTATAGAGAAAGGCGAAGTTGTCGTTATTTTAGGTCCATCAGGTTGTGGTAAAAGTACTTTTTTACGCTGCCTAAATGGACTAGAGGAAATAAAGAGCGGTCAGATTTTGCTGCAAAATGCAGGCGAATTAGGCAAAGACATTCCTTGGGTCAAAGCGCGTCAACGCATTGGGATGGTATTCCAAAGTTATGAACTATTTGCTCATTTATCAGTGATTGACAATATTTTACTCGGCCCTTTAAAAGTACAAAAACGCGATCGTGCAGAAGCTGAAAAACAAGCCGATGAGTTACTTAAACGCGTAGGTTTATATGATAGAAAAAATGCCTATCCACGTGAATTATCCGGTGGACAAAAACAGCGAATTGCCATTGTACGTTCACTTTGCATGAACCCTGAAATTATTCTGTTCGATGAAGTAACCGCTGCCCTTGACCCTGAAATGGTACGAGAAGTACTTGATGTGATCTTAGGTCTTGCCAAAGATGGCATGACGATGCTCATCGTTACCCATGAAATGAACTTTGCCCGTCAAGTGGCTAATCGCATCGTGTTTATGGATAAAGGGCAAATCATTGAACAGGCAAAACCGGAAGATTTCTTCACGAATCCAACCACGGATCGTGCGAAAACATTCTTAAATATCTTAAATTATGAACCGAGAGGGACAAACTATGAAGAAAACATTTAAAACATTGACCGCACTTTTAGCTACTGCCACCTTAGCATTTGGCTTAACTGCATGTAATGATAAAGAACCAGCTAAAGACGAAGCAAAAACGGTTTCAAGCCTTGAGCAAATACAAAAAGATGGCAAAGTGCGCATTGGTGTATTTAGCGATAAACCACCATTTGGTTATGTTGATGCACAAGGCAAAAGCCAAGGCTTTGATGTTGAAATTGGTAAAGCGATCGGTAAAGATTTATTAGGTGATGAAAACAAAGTGGAATTTGTTTTAGTAGATGCCGCAAACCGTGCAGAATACTTACTTTCTAAGAAAGTTGATATTATCTTAGCAAACTTCACTGTGACACCAGCACGTAAAGAAGTGGTAGATTTTGCGAACCCATACATGAAAGTGGCATTAGGTGTTGTTTCAAAAGATGGTTCCGTGATTACTGACCTTGAACAATTAAAAGGCAAAACTTTAATTGTAGATAAAGGCACCACGGCCGATATTTTCTTCACCAAAAACTATCCAGATGTGAAGTTATTGAAATTCGAACAAAATACCGAAACCTTTGAAGCCTTACGTGATGGCCGTGGTGATGCATTATCTAATGACAATACCTTCTTATTCGCTTGGGCAAAACAAAATCCAGGTTATACCGTGGGCGTAAAAAACTTTGGCGATCAAGATGTTATTGCACCAGCTGTTCGCAAAGATGCACCTGAATTGTTAAATTGGTTAAATAACGAAATCCAAACCTTAGGCAAAGATGGGCGTTTAAAACAAGCTTATGAAAAAACCTTATTGCCAGTTTATGGTGATACCGTCAGCGAAAGCGATATCGTGGTTGAATATAAATAATTTAACCCCATTCACTTCTCCTTTAGTCCAACTCAAGGAGAAGTGAAAACTTACTAAGTTTTGACCGCACTTCCAATTTTAAATGCGAAATATGTTTTTTCTAGATATATACCTATTTTACCCTTCAACAGCATTTCTTGTATTATCACTTTATAACATCTAAATTTGATAATGATTCTTATTTATGGCAATATTCTGATGTTTTATTCAGACAGGAGTTTATATGCAAAAAAAATCAACAATTCGTTTAATTTTGGCCGTTCTATTACTGACTTTTGGTATCACTACTCAAGCAGAAATAAAAACAATCAAAGATGTATTAGGACGAGAAGTTAACGTTGATGTGCCCGTAAAAAATGCCGTGTTAGGCTTTTACTATCCTGATTACATTGCTGTTACGGGTGTTGAAAATTTTAAATATGTTAAAGGTATCTCACGTGAATTTTGGGAAAAATTTAATCCAGGAAGTTGGGCATTGTTTTCTGAAAAAATGCCTAAACTCAAAAATATTGCTGATATTGGTAATGTAAATACAGGAACTTTCTCAACCGAAAAAACCTTGGCATTAAAACCTGATGTATTGATTCTTGCAGAATGGCAATATCAAACTATTGGTTCCGAACTACCAAAGTTAGAACAAGCTGGCGTTCCAATTATTGTTGTCGATTTTAATGCTCAAAGTGTAGAACGACACACCCAAAGCGCAAAGATTTTTGGGCAACTTGCAGGTACCGAAGAACGAGCAAATAAAATTGCAGATGAATATGCTCAAGGCATTACTGATATTCAAAAACGTGTAAAAGAGGCTAACCTACCTAAACCTAAAATCTATGTAGAATTTGGCAATAAAGGTCCTAGTGAATATAGCTTTACCTTTGGTAAAAATATGTGGGGTGCTATTGCTGAAACTGTTGGCGGGGATAACGTAAGCGCGCCTTTTGTCGAAAATTGGGGACCAATTAATCCAGAACAACTTCTTGCCGCACAACCTGAAGTGATTATGATTTCTGGCACAGAAATGGGGCATGAAACTAACGATGAAATGATGGCGATGGGAATAAACATCAATGAACAGGATGCACAAAAACGCCTAAAAGGTTTCTTAACCCGTGCAGGGTGGCAAGATTTACCTGCAGTTAAAAACCACCGTGTTTACGGTATTTATCATACGGCTTCTCGCTCACTAAGTGATCTAGCAGCCGCTCAATTTATGGCAAAAGCACTTTACCCAAAACTTTTTGAAGACATAGACCCACAAAAAACCTTTATGGATTTCCATAAAAACTATTTGCCTATCATACCTAGTGGTACGTTTTTTATTAAATTGAAAGATTAAACAATTCATAAGGTGAGCGATGCTCACCTTTTTTATATTCTCACTGCCTTTCATAAGTGAAAACTCCTTTATTTTTGACCGCTCTTTGAAAGATGTGGTGTAAATCTCGCCTTTAATGGCATTCTTTCCTGAATACGTTCCCGATTAATCTGCAATGCAGCCTCTGTGGCTTCATAGTCCAACCATAAACTTGGATCATCGGGTAACGTTTCATTCCAAATATACTGCACGTTAAAGCCTCGCGCTTTACATTCCGCATGTAATGCATCATACCGTTTCTTTAAAAATGCCAATTTATTAAAGAAAAAACGCACATGCCCTTCCCCTAATTTATATTCTGCAGGCTGTCCTTTTAAGTGATATTTACCTTTTGCTACGGCATTAAGAATACGGGTTAATTCACGATGTTCAGCTAAAAGATGCTGATCACAAAGCTCCTCAGGCGGAACAAGATTAATTCGAGTCATAAACGATACCAAAGAAAAAGAAACATAGTACGGGGCATGAATGTATTTGTCTATCTCATAATAAATACGACTCAAAAGATGAATTCTTTTTCTTTGATTTTCACATACATCAATCCTTGCTAAACTGATTAAAAATATCGCTATTGAAGGAATCTCTCATGTCTGTCAAAACATTTGAAAAATTGACCGCACTTTTAGATAAGCATCAAGCACGCTATCGCGTGGTTGAACACCCCACCGCAGGAAAATCAGAGGAAGTGGCTAAAATCCGTGGCACAGAATTAGGACAAGGGGCAAAAGCCTTGGTATGCAAAATAAAAGGGAATGGCGTAAAACAAGCGGTATTGGTTATATTGCCGGCCGATCAACAATCTGATTTAAGTAAAGTAGCGGCCTATTTGGGCGGAACTAAAGCTTCCCTTGCCAGCCCTGCAGAAGTAGACACCCTAACTGACTGTGTATTTGGTGCAATTCCGCCTTTTAGCTTTCATCCTGATTTATTATTAATTGCTGATCCTAGCTTACTTTCTCGTTATGATGAATTGGCATTTAATGCAGGTACGTTAGAACGCTCCATTATTCTTAACACGCAAGATTATGCCTCAATCGTTCAGCCCACATTAGTGGATGTAATAAAAACCGAATAGGGAAAAGATTGGTTGTCTTTCATTTGATTGATACAATGCTTCTGTTTTTCTATTAACTGGACATCTCATGAAAAAATATCTTAAAGCATTTATTCTTTTACCGTTAATTATTCAAATTATCGGCACTATTGGCCTAATGTTCGCAAACAATGATGCCGATGGATTTCAGTCTTCAGCTATTACCGTCTTTATCGTGGCTGCAGTACCGACTTTTCTCATTACACTTTGGGCAGCATTTCACCGTTATGCGAGTTATCACGTAAAAGCCATAGCATTAATTTCGGTATTAATTGGATTTTGTTATACCGTCGTAGCGGGAATCTTTTATGCAACTCTAGTAAATGATATGGGATTTGGCGAATGGTTACGTGCTGGAGGATTAGAAATTACCTGCTTAATGGCCGCAGGTTTGGCGCTTTATTCTGTTATGGTATTACCGCTCTTGTTACCTAAAGAACGCCCGCTATAAGGCGATTTGAGGCGAATATTGAGCAGTTAAATCCACCAACTCTGTTAATGAAATTGACCGCACTTTATTGTTTTCTGGTAAAAGTGCGGTTAAATTTCGGGCTAAAACATCTTGTTCCAGCACAAAACATTGTCCTTTGCATTGAGTAAACATTTCTCCGTACTTTACCGCTAGCAACACACCGTCTTGCCATAAAACCACCGCATCATTTTCCGTGATTTCAATCAAATAACGTTGAAGTTCTGTCTCAGAATCATGAGCTTGAGAAAAGGTATAAAGCATAATATTCCTTAAAACGTAAACACTTTTTCTGCTTGGCTAAGTTTATTGATCAGCGAAGTGCGGTCAATTTTTTCAGCAGAAATAATGAGTTGTTCTGTTTGCAAATTGTATTGGTCGAGCGAATCGGCGCAGACAAAGCGCTGTTCAATATCGTATAAATCTAATAATTTAAAGGTGCGGATAAAATCTTTTTGTAACAATAACTCAGGATTTTGCCCATCAAGTAAATTTAATACGCCATCATCGATAAAAAAGACACCAATTTCCTCTTCATCACAAAATGCTGTTGCCGCGAGCAAAGCATCTAAACCTTCACGAGAAATCGCGTTTCCATGCGGTGCGGTACGAAATAAGAATGCCAGCTTCATAATGTCACCACCCGATCTGCTTTTAATGCCATCGCCATAAACTCACCTAAGCCTGTAATCTCAAAACCTTCTGCCAGATTCGTTTTATCAGTCTCTTTTGCCGTAAGTGCATCCACCACACCACGACGTTGTGAAGCGGCTACACATAAATGCAAAGGAACATGATGCTGCGCTGAAAAGGCTTGCCAAGCTTGCGCGAGATTAAATTCATCATTGGCAGGATAAACTAAACCATTGCCATTACTCACGCCGTCTTGGAAAAAGAAAATTTGACTAATGACATGCCCTTTTTCGAGTAAAGCTTGGGCAAATTGATAGGCAAGAAAAGCCCCTTGTTTTCCATAAACGGGACTTTTCACAGCGAGAACATAGTTCATTACTCTTGCTCTTGTTTGATTTGACGAATATACAAATACACGGTGTGGCGAGAAATCGCGAGGCGATCAGCCACTAAATTGATCGCATCTTTAATATCAAAAATGCCTTTTTCATAAAGTGAAATCACAATCTGACGGTTCTTATTATTATTTGAAACCGAGCGATCTGCATTTACTTCTTCAATGGTTTTTTCTACCGTTTGTGCCACCAATTCTTCCACTGAACTTGCAAAATTGACGGAAGAGGTTTCATTTTGCTCCTGCGTTGGCATAAAGGCCTGCATAAATTGAGAGACTGGCACATCCAAATTAATATTGATACAAAGTAAACCAATAATGCGTTGTTTGCTATTTCGAATGGCGATGGTTACAGACTTCATCAACACATTGCCTTTAGCACGGGTGAAATAAGGCTTAGACACACTCGCACTTTGCATGTTACGCAAAGATTTCAAGGCTAAATCCGTAATAGGTGAACCCACTTGACGATTGGTATTATGCCCGTTGGCGATACAAATGGCGGAATGCTCAATGTCTTCCAAAGAGTGTAAGACGATTTCACAATGCTTGCCGATCAACGCGCTCACGCCATCAACTACCGCTTTATAGGAAATCAGAATGGTACGATCTTCATCGGTGAAAGGTTGTCTATCGGTTAGTATCATTTTTCAAATCTGGTAGGGAAAATGACCGCACTTTGGACAAAGTGCGGTTAAATTAAGGATTATTTTTTAGGATTAACATCTAATACTTCAACGTCGAAGTAAAGTGTTGCATCAGGTGGAATTGCATCGCCTGCACCTTGTTTACCGTAAGCTAATTCAGGTGGAATCACTAATTCGATTTTACCGCCTTTTTTCACTAACTGAAGACCTTCAGTCCAACCTTTGATCACTTGGTTTAATTTAAATTCTACCGGTTGACCACGTTCAACAGAGCTATCAAATACTTTACCATCTGGTAATTTACCAGTGTAATGTACTTTCACAGTATCCGTTGCTTTAATCGCCTCACCTTTACCTGCTTCAGTGATTTTGTAAAGTAAGCCATCTTTGGTGCTTTTCACGCCATCTTTTTTCGCAAATTCAGCACGGTATTTATCACCTTCTTCTTTTGCAGCTTTCGCTTGTTGTTCTACTTTTGCTTTCGCCGCAGACACTAATTGCTCTTGAATGCCATCTAAGGTTTTTTGAATTTTTTCGTCTTTACGAACATCAACTTTACCTTCTAATGCATCTTTTAAGCCATCTAAAATACGTGCATTGTCGTATTGAATGACCTCTTTTTGAGCATCCACTAAATCTTTTACTTGGTTACCCATTAATGCACCTACAGCATAAGACGCATCACTTGCGCTTGGCGCTGCTTTATCTTCTGCAAAAACAGAACCAGAAACGACCGCACTTACCATAAGTGCAGCAAGAGAAAGCTTTTGAATTTTCAACATTTTGCTTGATCCTTTATAATAGAAACGGAATAGCGAATAGGTTAAATCGGATTGACCAAATTCACAACATTTTTTTAAAAATTAGAGAAATTTTATGCAAAATCAACAAATTTTAGAAGATCGCATTGCTGAACTTGAAATGAAAATTGCATTTCAAGAACAACTTTTAGACGAGCTAAACCAAGCATTAGTTCAACAACAGTTTGATATGGATAAAATTCAACTTCAACTCCGCTATCTCGCCGGCAAATTAAAAGATATGCAACCTTCTAATATTGCCAGCCAAGCAGAAGAAACACCGCCTCCGCATTATTAAACAATAAACCGCACTTCAACGTGCGGTTTACTTTTATAGGTTAATAAAGTGCGGTCAGTTTTAACCACATTTACAACCACACAAAATAAGTCATGCTACCGATGATGGCGATACAGAATAGATTTAAAATCAGACCGACTTTCGCCATATCAAGTTGTTTTACATGTCCAGTTGCAAACACAATAGCATTTGGCGGTGTGGCGATTGGTAGCATAAATGCACAACTTGCCCCACAAGCGATAATTGCGGCTAAAGCGATAGGCGGTAAATTCATAGATTGTGCCACTGAAATCACAATTGGCATAATCAATGCAGCACTGGCGGTATTCGATGTAAATTCTGTTAGGAAAATAATAAATGCGGTTATCACAAAGCAAAGTACCCAAAGTGGTTTGGTTTGTACAAACTGAACGATACTATCTGCCATAATTTTACTGGCGCCAGAATCTTTCATCACGATACTGAGTGTTAAACCACCACCAAATAAAACGAGTACGCCCCATTCAACACGCTCTTGAATTTCTTTCCAACTTGCCACACCTGAAACACAAATAAAGATCACCACACATAACGCAATCACCGTATCGAAGTTTTCGATTTTTTTCGGTAATTCAAGGAAAGCACTAATCCACGGATTCAAGAGGGAACTGAAAAGCAACATAATCGCCATACCGATAAAGATCAGCAAAGTAATAATATTTTTTCGGTTAAAACTGACTTTCTCAAGCGACGGATTAAATTCAACAGAAAAATCTGGACGTAAAATCACCCATAAAGAAAAAATCATTGAAGGCACAAGTAAGATCATTACCGGGAAACCGTAGCCTAGCCATTCAGTGAAGGTCACTTGAATTTGAGATGCCAAAATCGCGTTTGGTGCACTTCCCACCAATGTACCAATACCACCGATACTGGCACTAAATGCCATACCTAACAAGACAAAAGCATACAATCGATGATTTTTCTCTGCATTGATACCTTTTAGCATGCCCATCGTGAGCGGTAACATCATGGCCGCCACAGCGGTGTTGTTAATCCACATAGAAAGGAATGTGGTTACAGTGAATAGATAGGTGATAGAAAGCTTTAAGTTTCCTTTGGCCAAACGGATAATGTAATTCGCAATAATCTTGTCTAGGTTCTGAATTTGCAGCACCGCAGCTACCACAAATCCCCCAAAGAACATATAAATAATTGGCGTGGAGAATGGGGCAAGGGCTTTTTGTGTATTAATCAAGCCTAATCCAATAGCCAAAACAGGTACCATAAGGGATGTCACGGTAATATTAAAGGCTTCAGTTAACCATAAAATCCCAATAAAAATCAGCAAGGCTAACCCGCGATTCTCTTGAGAAGAAAACGGCAGTATTTTGATTAACACCAACATGAAGACAAAGTCTAAGGCAAGAATAATGAGACTTTTATATTTAGAGAGAAAGGTTTGTTGAGTTTGCATATACAATCTCCTATAAAACGATAGGGGAGATTATTAATTAGCATTTAACCGAAAAAATTGAAACATATTTTTAACAAATTTGTGACACGCTTCAAACTATTTTTGTATAAACAACAAACCGCACCTAAAAGTGCGGTCTGTTTTGCTTTCGTTTTTTATTGTTGCATACGAGCTTGAATACGCTCTGGCAATCTTAATCCAACGAGAGCAACAAGGACAATTGTCCAGAATAAGGTGACATACACAAGGGCTGAACCAAGTCCCACTCTTTCGCTAAGTGCAGCGGCAATCACAGGAGACACCCCACCACCGATCGCAGCGAAGTTATAGATGAAACCAATACCTGTGCTTCGCATTTCAGCCGGGAAGAAAGTCGCCATATATTTTGGCACTAAACCGGCAATCCCTAAGTTTGTTGCAAGTAAGAAGAAGAGCAACGCACCAAGTGCTAATACATTATTTTCTGGCAAATAGAATACTGGGAAGAGGAAGAAAAGTGATAACAATAAACTATACACAAAGGTTTTCTTCTCACCCAATTTATCACCGATAAAGCCTGCAATTAAGGTACCAATGAGGATACCAAATCCAGCCCAGAACATCAGTGATTTCACATTTTCAGCATAGCCGTTTTCTTTGAGATAAAGTGGAAGCAGCCCTACTACCGGCCAGTTTACGGAGAAAATTGAATAACAAACTAAGAAAATAATTAAGGTAATTGGTAATTGTTTTTTAGTGAACAGGTCAGTAAGTGGAACTTTATTCACTTTACCCGCTGCTTTCGCTTGAGCCCATTCTTCACTTTCAGGTGCATGGCGACGAACGTAGAGCACTAAAGCGACTGGTGCTAAACCAATGAAGAAAGCCATACGCCAGCCATAAGCTTGTGCAACCCAAGGAATCACTTGAGAAGCAAGAATATTACCGATAGAAAAGCCACTCACTAAAAATGCACTGGCTTTTGTACGCAAATGTTTTGGCCAGCTTTCAATGGCATAAGAGGAAGAACACGCATATTCACCCGCCATCCCCATACCGATAATCATACGGAAGATGAAAAGCCAAATATAACTGGTGGATAAACCGCACAAGAATGTGCCGACGGAATACGTAACAATGGAAACAATCATTGCTAAACGACGACCATATTTATCGGCAAAGCTACCAAAAATCGCCCCACCTAATGGACGTGCGACGAACGCTGCAAGTAATAATGTGGATGTTTCCGTTGTGCTCATGGCGAATTCTTTTTGAATATCCAAAAGCACGTAAGTGATAAGCATATAATCGAAGCCATCAAAAACATAACCTAACCAAGCCGCAAATAACGCTTTTTTTTGCGTAGGACTGACTTCTTTATACCATGGTAATGATGTTGCCATAACAACCTCCCTTCCTTGTATTTGAGAATTTTGTGGTATAGATCACAGAATTTAAAATCACTGCTAATTTCTGCTTGCATAAATAAAGATAAGACGTATGATGTCTTATGTCAATTAGAGAGAATGAGAGCTGGATCACAAATTCAGAAAATAGATTAGAAAATGAGAACAGAAATGAAAAAAACAAGTAAAAAAGAAGCAAGTCTCGTTTTGCAGGATAAAATCAAATCGCTCATCATCAAACAAAATCTTAAATCTGGCGATTTGATGCCAACAGAAAATGAGCTGATTGAACAGCTTGGTGTGAGCCGTTCCAGTTTACGTGAAGCCATTAAATCTTTAGAGGCGCTACACATTTTAGATATTCGTCATGGTGTTGGCACCTTTGTGAGTGAATCGTCTCTTGTACCCATGATTCGTGGATTAAGCTTTCACACCCAACTGAATTTGCATAATGATCATAATCAGCTGATTAATATTTTGGATATTCGGGAAATTTTGGAATACGGCTTTGCTCCAATGGTGTTGGGAAAAATTAGCCAAGAACAGACCACACTTTTGCAAAAATCAGTGGCAAACATGGAAAAAAATGCCCGTGAGCAAAAGTTTTCCCCTAAAGATGAATACCACATTCATTTAAAACTTTATGAACCATTAAATAACCCGTTACTGATTCAATATTTAGATGCGTTTTGGCAAATTTATCAGCAAGTAGAAAAAGGCCTACCACCACCAACACTTTCGCCTGAAAAATTAGCCATGCAACACCGTGAATTAATTGATGCGGTAGAAGCGCATGATTTGGTACGGATGCAACGCGCGATCTTGCAGTATTTCCAAAGTATTCGCCAACGCTTACAACAAGGAGGGCATGATGCAAACTAATGGATTAAACATTGCCTTAATCGGCTGTGGCTTTTTTGGCGTTCAGTTGGCTTCAGCATTTGATAAAGCTCAAGCAAATTTAATTGCGGTGACCGATATCAATCCTTCTCTTGCACAAAAACTCGCCGACCAATACGGAAGCCAAGCCTTTTTTAGTGTAGAAGAAATGTTGGCTGAAACCAAACCTGATTTAGTGGTTATTGCCACACCAAACTACGCCCATTATTCCCCAGCAATCTTAGCGTTAAACGCTGGCTGTCATGTCTTTATTGAAACGCCTTTTACCTTAAGCTCTTCCCAAGGCCAACATTTACGCCGTCTTGCCGAGGAAAAAGACAAATTCATTTTTGTGGGCCATTTGGAACGTACTTTACCTGGCATGTTGAAAGTCAAAGCGGCTTTAGAACAAGGAAAATTAGGCAGAATTACGGTCGCACGTGCTATGCGTCAGCGTTGGATTGAAAATCTACCAAATAAAGAGTGGTGGAAATTAGATGCCAATCTTACGGGTGGCGAGCTCTTCCACCTCATTCATGAACTGGATTTACTCTGTTGGTTATTAGGCGATATTGAGGCGGTCTTTGCTCAATCTGCTAATCAAGCGCATCACGATACACCGGATAGCCGTGATGTGTTGCAGTTGCTATTACGTTTTAAAAATGGCGTGTTAGGTTCGCTCGAAATGGGCACGGCTTATCGATTACACCAATGGGGCATTCAAATTCATGGTGAAAATGGTGTGATTGAAGTCAATTTCTTTACCTCAAGTGTCACATTTAATTATCTAGATGGAAAAATAGAACACGTTGATTTATTTGATGAATTTGAGGCTGATTTATCTTTACGCGAAAGTGCCAAAGGCACTCAGCAATATAATGTCACCCACGCACCTTGCCAACTTTGGTTAAGCCGAGCGGCTGAAATTGAAGTGCAAAGTGTGGTGGAGCACTTAACGCAAGGAAAAACCAGCCCATTAAGTCTATGTTTAACTGAAGCCATCGAAGTTGCAGAAGCAGCGAAGCAATCCATGGTAACGGAAAAACAAATCTCAGTGAAAAAATAAGGAGTTTATTATGATGCGATATGGTGTTGTTGGCGTTGGCTATTTTGGTGCGGATTTAGCCCGTTTCATGAATGAATTTAATGATGCACAGATTACAATGGTATACGACCCTGAAAATGGTGAAACCATTGCCCAAGAATTACAATGCGTAGCGGCAAAATCGCTTGAAGAATTAGTCACTTCCCCTGAGGTGGATTGTGTGATTGTTGCCACCCCTAACTACTTACACAAAGAACCGGTCATTCTTGCGGCGAAAAACAAAAAACATGTTTTCTGTGAAAAACCTATTGCCTTAAGCTATCAAGACTGTGACGACATGGTCCGCGCTTGCGAAGAAAATGGCGTTACCTTTATGGCTGGCCACGTGATGAACTTCTTTAACGGTGTTCACCATGCCAAAGAATTAATCAATCAAGGCGTGATCGGTAAAGTGCTTTACTGCCACACCGCACGTAACGGTTGGGAAGAACAACAACCAACCATTTCATGGAAAAAAATCCGTGAAAAATCTGGAGGTCACTTATACCATCACATTCACGAATTAGACTGCGTACAATTCATTATGGGTGGTATGCCAAAAACCGTCACCATGGCAGCAGCCAATGTTGCACACAAAGGCGAAAAATTCGGTGACGAAGACGATATGATTTTTGTCACCATGGAATATGATGATAATCGCTTCGCGGTTTTAGAATGGGGTTCTGCTTTCCGTTGGGGTGAACATTATGTATTAATCCAAGGGGAAAAAGGCGCAATCAAACTTGATATGTTCAATACTAAGGGCACCCTTCGTGTGGATGGAAAAGACACCTATTTCCTCATTCACGAAACCCAAGAAGAAGATGATGACCGTACCCGTATTTACAATAGCACAGAAATGGACGGTGCGATTCAATACGGTAAACCGGGCAAACGCACACCGTTATGGTTGAGTTCTATCATGAAAAAAGAAATGCGTTATTTAAACGATATTCTTCATGGTATGGAACCAACTGAGGAATTTGTAAAATTACTCACTGGTGAAGCTGCCCGTGCGGCTATCGCCACTGCCGATGCATGTACTCGTTCTCGTTACGAAAACCGCAAAGTTGATTTAGCAGAAATCATCGGTAAATAAAAATAACGTAAAAATTAACCGCACTTTGGTAGGAAACTAAAGTGCGGTACTTATTGGTAACAGAAAGAGTAATAACATTATGGATAATAAAACGTGGCTAGATTTTTTGACAGCTTTTGGCTCTATTGCTACTCCAATTCTCGTTTTATTCCTTACTGGAGCTGGATGGAAAATCAGACAATCAATTGAACATAAAACAAAACTAGAAGAAAAACTAAGGGATGACCGAATAGAAATTTATCATCAAATACTTGAACCCTATATCATAATATTAATGCCTGATGCAGCTTGGAACTTAGATCCTAAAAATAAAGGAAAAGATAAAAATAATGAAGCAACAGCAAAGTTACTTTCTTTAGAATATAGAAAATTATCATTTAGATTATCTCTGATTGGTTCCGATAATGTTGTAAAAGCATTCAATAACTTATATCAATATTTCTATAAAAATGCTGAAAACTCCCAATCTACCATACAATCAAATCCTACTGATAAAGCTAAAGAAATGATGTCACTCATTGGATTATTATTGTTAGAAATACGGAAAAGTATGGGAAATGAAGAAACCAAATTAAATGAATGGGATATGTTGGAATGGTTTATTACTGATGCAAGAAAAATGAAAGAAAAATAAAATCAGCTTTTAGAAAATACCAAAAACCACCAACTATCTAAAAGTATGGTGGTTTTCAAATATATTATGGCGATAACCGCTCTCTTTCCCATTTTCCATCATTGTATAAATAACAAATTCGGTCATGCAATCGACTTGGGCGACCTTGCCAGAATTCGATACGATCAGGAATCACAAGATAACCGCCCCAATGTGGTGGGCGTGGGACATTTAATGGATGTTTTGCTGCAATCAGTGCCGCTTTTGCTAATAAAGATTTGTGGCTAGAAATGACCGCACTTTGCTCGCTGGCCCAAGCGCCAATTCGGCTGGTGTAAGGGCGCGTCGCAAAATATTCATCTGATTGTTCAGGCGAGATTCTTTCAGCTTTGCCCTCAATGCGTACTGAACGTTCTAATTCAGGCCAAAAGAATGTCAGGGCAACGAAAGGATTATGTTCGATAGCTCGACCTTTTCGACTGTGATAATTTGTGAAAAAGACAAATCCTTGTTCGTTCACTTCTTTCAACAGTACCATTCGACTTGTTGGTCGTCCGTCTTCATTGACCGTCGCAACATTAACACCTGTCGGCTCATTGACTTTAGCCGTAATCGCTTCGTTGAGCCATTTTTCAAATTGTTTTATCGGATTGGGATCGCAATCATGCTGAGAAAGCGCCTGTTTGCAATAATCCTCACGAATATCATGTAAGTCCATTTTCTTTCTCCTTTTGCTTGAAAACAAAAAGCCCTTGCAACTGCAAGGGCTAGTATAGTCCGTTAATTATTTACCATCAACACTCACGCCATAAAACGCATCGTAGCCGAATGGGCTTTGTACGTAGCCTTTTACGCGAGGGCTAAGTGGTGCGAAACCAACAGAGTGCGCAACTGGAATCCACGGTGCTTGATCGTGGAAAATCACTTGTGCTTGTTTATAAAGCGCTGCACGTTCTTCTTTATTTGTTAAGCCAATCGCTTTATCTAATAAGGCATCAAATTCTGCATTTTTGAAACGAGCAAAGTTTGAGTTGCCCGCGTTAGCACTTGCAAGTAACGGAGAAAGGAAGTTATCCGGATCACCGTTATCGCCTGACCAACCAAAGATACCCGCCGTTAATTCACCTGCTTTAGCACGTTTTTGATAGTCAGCCCATTCAAACGTGACTGGATTTGCTTTTACGCCCACTTTCGCCCAGTCTGCCATCACAAGTTCAGCCATACGTTTTGGATTTGGGTTAGACGCACGTACCACCGGTTGAATCCAGAAGTCCGTTTCAAAACCGTTTGGATAACCAGCTTCTGCTAAAAGCTGTTTCGCTTTCTCTGGATCATACGGATAATCTTGGATTTCGTCGTTATAACTCCAAATTGTTGGTGGTAGTGGGTTTTTCGCTGCAGTACCTGCACCTTGATAAACCGCTTCAATAATTGCTTTTTTGTCCACCGCATAGTTCAATGCTTGGCGCACTTTCACGTTATCAAATGGCGCTTTCTCTGTATTGAATGCGATATATGCCACGTTCAAACCTTTTTGTTCCAAAAGCTGTACTTTCGGATCAGTTTTCATCTTGGCTAAATCCGCCACGTTCGGGAAGAGAATTAAATCACAAGAACCCGCTTGTAACTTCGCATAACGCGTCGTCGCATCTGGTACGATACTGATCACTAAACGATCAAGCGGTGTACGACCTTTCCAATAGGTTTCATTTGCTACGTATTGTGCCGCTTGGTCAGTTTTGTAATCCACAAAAATAAACGGACCTGTGCCCACTGGTTTGTTATCAATCGTTTCTGGTTTACCCGCTTTCAGCATCGCATCAGCATATTCAGCGGAATAAATAGAAATAAAGTCCATACCCAAGCTTGCTAAGAAAGTCGCATCTTTTTTATTCAAAGTAATACGAACAGTGTTGTCATCCACTTTCTCAACTGATTTTAATAAATCTGGGAATTTCATCGCTTTGAAATATGGATAAGTCCCTTTTGATACATTGTGATAAGGGTGGTTAGGATCTAACTGACGTTGGAAAGAAAAGATCACATCATCCGCATTAAAATCACGTGTTGGCGTAAATTCTTTTGTCGTATGGAATTTCACCCCTTTACGTAAATGAAAAGTATAAGTTAAACCATCGTCACTGATCTCCCAACTTTCAGCCAAGGCTGGCTCAAGGTCAGTTGAACCTTTTTTGAATTCAACCAAGCGGTTATACACTTGTTGTGAACTCGCATTGTAAGATGTACCTTCCATTACCAATGCCGGGCTAAAGCTAAGTGGTGCTTTCGCCGTACAGTACACAAACGTGTTATTACCTAAAGGTTTTTCTGTTTCTGCTTTTGCATTTTCTTTTGCCGCAGAACCAGATTGATCACAAGCAGCTAAAAACAAACTGGCTGCAATAAGAGTTAAGGTCGCTTTTAATTTCATAAGTTTTCCTTCTTTAATCGAGTGGAACACCCAAACATAAATATAAAATTCTACTCAAGATATAAGCAAATCAAACTTTTACAAAATAAGAAAATGATCTTTCTTATAACAAATTAGACTAAGGCATTCAATATCAGCGCTTTTTCCGTAAATGATCCCCGTCTGTTTTGTGCAAATAGCTCAATATCCAAACTAGTGCGATCGCAAAAACAGAAGTAGTCAGAAATGTGTAACTGAAAGCATGTTGTAATGCTTCGCCTTCCTTACCAATGAATTGACGGTATAATGTTAAAATAATGGATGCCACCGCAATACCAAAACCAATACCGACTTGTTGTACGATGCTCAACACTGTGGAACCCACGCCACCTTGTTCTTGGGATAAATCGCCGACTGTGAGAGTATTAATCGACGTAAAAATCATCGACATACAGGCACCATACCACATCAAATTACATATAATCCACATTGTTGATGATGAGGTATCAAGCCATGACATGGAAACCGTTGAACCTGCCATTAAAAGTGACGATAAAATTAGCGTGGTTTTATAACCTAGCATATTTAAAATATGCCCAATAAAGCGTTTAAATACGACAGACATTAGCGCAATGGGTGCAAGCAACCAGCCTGACTCTTCAGCTGAATAGCCAAAAGAAAGTTGGAACATTAATGGCAATAAGAACGGCACTGCCGAGCCAGAAAGACGAATAAAAATATTGGCTGCAATGCCTAATCGGAATGTTCTCGTATTGAAAAGAGATAACGGTAAAATAGCACGTTCATTACCTTTTGCATAAAAATAATAGGCCACCAATAATGCAATACCAATCGACAATGCACTATATGTAGTCATATTGTCACGGTGACTTTCGCCCAGTAAATCAAGTCCGAGCGTTAAACCGACTAAACCAAATGCAAAGAGTAAAAATCCTGTCCAGTCTAACTTACTCGCATTACCCTTATGATTTCCCATCACTTTAGCCGCTGCCCAAAAGCCTAACATGCCAATAGGAATATTGATTAAGAAAATCCAATGCCATGACGTATGCACCACAAGCCAACCACCTAAAATCGGGCCAAGAATCGGGCCGATGAGTCCTGCTGTAGCCATTAAATTCCAGGCATTAATTAATTGATTTTTCGGTACGGTTTGAATAATCGCAAGGCGAGCGACAGGCATCATAAATGCCCCGCCAATACCTTGAATAATCCGTGCAAGCACAAGAGTTTCGAGAGAAGTGGCCATCGCACAAGCGACTGAACCGAATACAAAGGTAAAAACAGCTGAGCGGAAAACCGTAAGTGTACCAAATTTAGCAGCCGCCCAAGCAGTTAAAGGAATAAATAAGGCTACGGCAAGAGAATAGGCGATAATAGCCATTTGCATTTCAAAGACAGGGGTTTGCAGATCTGTTGCAATGGTGGGTAAGGCAGTATTTAAAATAGTCGCATCCAAGCTTTGCATAAACAAAGCCATGGAAGCCACCCAAGCCAGCCTTTTATAATGCTGACGTTCTATTACTGCGTCTTTTTCCACCATTGATAAATAAACTCAGCGATTTGTTCAATGTGATTAATATCTAATAAAGTGCGGTCAGTTTCAAGCGAATAATCGGTTGCTAAAGCCAACACGTTTTCATCTAATTCCGGCAACGGTTTTGTCATCTCTTGTCGATGCAATAAAATCTTTGGAATAGGTTCTTGTTTAAATCCTTCCACCAAAACTAAATCCGTTAAATGACAATCAAATTGTTGGCTTAAATAGGCTAATGAAACCGGCTCTTGAGGGGTTTCTGTCATCAATGCCCAACGATCATCACAAGCCATAATAACTTGCGCAGACCCCGCCTCTTTCATTCGCCAACTGTCTTTTCCTTCTTTATCCACATGAGCGTTGTGATGGCTGTGTTTAATCACTGAAACACGTAGGCCTTTTTTAATTAATTGAGGAAGCAATTTTTCCAGCAATGTGGTTTTGCCACTACCGCTGTAACCTGTAATGCCAAGAAGAGGAAAGGGATTATTCATTGTAAAAACCTTAAGAAAAATGACCGCACTTGATAAAACAAAACCCCGCAGGACGGGGTTTAGCTATCAAAATCCATTAGGTGAAGAAAGTATAGCAAGGGGAAACAAAATAGCAACTTTCTCACTGCTACTGAATTATTTTAGGAATGTTACACCTTGTACAATTCGTTTAGCTGCAGCAATTGGAAGCTGTCCGATAAAGGTAATTTCTTTATCACCTATGACTTCACTGTAAATCGTGTAAGCCCCTTGTTTCCACGTGTTTTCTTTTGCAGCGGTGCTATCAGCTTTATTGATATAAAGTGTAAAAGTGAAAAGACCATCACTAAATAACGCATTTTCAATCACTTCACCATCTATCACATCTTGATTCTGGCGAATTAAATCAAACCCTTGTGGTAACCAATCAGTTTTCCAATTGATTGAAAGCGATGATTCTTGCTTTCCTTCATTTAAAAGTGGCGGCACTGATACCTTATTAAGGTAATCGGTTAAACCACGCAGACGATCATCGATATATAACGTCACCACACGGAACTGATCAAGTAACTTGCCTTCTCGATCAAGCATATCGCCACGCAATAACAAACCATTTTCTTCATCTAAGAAAACGAGATATTGATAGCGAAAATCGTCTTTTGGCACAATACGAATGGTATCAACAAATCGACCTGCAATTCGGTCTTTTCCAAGCTTAATAAAATCATAATTCTGACTCAGCTTGCTAAAATCAGTACGAATGACGGCAGGAAGTGCATCCACAATCTCACCACTGTTAATCGTGAAAGCACGTGAACCCGGCTGGAAATAGCTGACTAAATTACCGCGCTGGATGATTTCTTGCTGTTCACCATCTAATGTCACCAACTGCGCATACACTTTTTGCCCTTGCTTAATATGGCGATAGCGGAACGAGTCCATATTCGTTGGTGTCGTTTGCACAAAAGCAATCTCATAATTTAAATCTCGCATGGCTTGCGACATTTTATTTAATGACTGGATTGGCTCTTCTGCAAATGCCGTGAAAGGCAACAAGAATAAGCCTAAAAGTGCGGTTAATTTGAGAAACGTTTTTTTCATAAATAAATCAATTGATCCATAAAAAAATTCACCACGCCTAAGGTGGTGAATTATCGATTAATTGCTGTAATTATTTCGCTTGGTTGCTACCCACATTTAAGCTGTCTGCATGCATACGACGCTGTAATTCATAGTTTTGTAACATCGTACCAATACGGCGATTTTTTTGTTCAACCTGTTCCGAAGTGGCTACATCTTTGGTCGGAGCGTTGTAACTTACTTCTTGAACAGAATTGTTAAATGGTAAGGTTTGTAAAACTGGGTTTTCAGGTGTAACCGATGTGCTTTTTGCATTGAATGATTGTACACCTACTACTGCCACTAAACACACACCTGCAGCCACCGCAATTTGTGTCATTGGTGCAAAGAATGCTTTTAATTTTTGCACGAATGGTAAGCTGTCTGCTTCTTCTGGTGTTGGTTGAGAAACAGTAATCTCAACGTGTTTTACTTCTTCTAATTCAATTAAATCAGCCATTTTCGCGGTAAAATTAGCACCTAATAATACTGGTGACTCTTTACGCATAACTGCTCTTACTGTGTGATACACCGCCCAAGACTCTTGTGAATCTTTATCCTGACAAAGTTGTTCCGTCAACTCGGCACTGACTTCTTCTCCATCCATATAGGCTGAAAGTAACTCTTTTTGCATTTTATAAACTCCGACTTTATTTTAACGTTGCATAAGCGGTTGTATTTTGTTCTCAATCACTTCCCGAGCACGGAAAATGCGAGAACGTACAGTGCCTACTGGGCAATCCATTATTTCTGCGATTTCTTCGTAGCTTAACCCTTCAAGCTCACGCAAGGTAATCGCGGTTCTTAAATCTTCTGGCAAACTATGAATGGTATCAAATACCACTTTTTCTAATTCGCTAGATAACATTTCATTTTCAGGGGTATCTACATCACGTAGATGAGTTCCCACATCGTAGCTTTCAGCATCTTCAGCCAAAATATCTTCGCTCGGTGGACGGCGCCCCTGTGCCGTTAAGTAATTCTTTGCCGTATTAACGGCAATTCGATATAGCCAAGTGTAGAATGCACTATCGCCCCGAAAGGATTCAATGGAACGATAGGCCTTAATAAAGGATTCTTGTACAACATCTGGAATGTCGTTATGAGAAATGTAGCGGGTTAAAAGTCCGGCTACTTTATTTTGATAACGAGAAACCAATAAATTAAAGGCTTTTTTATCGCCTTGCTGCACTCTTTCTACCAAAGCCTGATCTGTTAGCTGTTCAGCCATATATCTCCTATGCTACGTCTAACACGCCTTCATATATTCAAGACAGCAAGCTATTGTTGCTTTATCAGACAGAGTTAAAATTGAAAAGTTCCTTATGTATAAAAAATTTCAAAAAAATTAACGGACATTCGTTTTCTGCACATCTTGGATATATTCAACCATCGCTTGTACTTCGGCATCGTCTGATTGACTGCCATTAAAAAACCACGAAAAAAGTTGTAAATCCGTGGCGGCAAGTAAACGAATAAAAATATCTTTTTTGTCGTCAGTCAGTTGGTCAAAATGCGCTTTATAAAAAGGCATGATGATTTTATCCAACTCAAGCATACCTCGACGACAATCCCATTCAATGCGGAGTTTATTGTATTTATCCATAATTTCTCCCTAAATCATTGTAATTATACCTGATAAATGAAAAGTGCGGTTAAAAATTACCGCACTTTTTTAATCAAAGAATTGGCTATTCTGTCGCCTTTGGTTTAATCACCGCGTAAACCACACCGGTTAATAATGCCCCCGTTGCAATTGCACCTAAGTAGAGTAATGGTTCTGAAACAAACGGAATGACAAATAAACCACCATGTGGTGCTTGCAGAGAAATATTTAATGCCATAGAAATGGCACCTGCAGTTGCTCCACCGATCACCGAGCTAATAATCACACGCAATGGATCGGCAGCCACAAACGGTAACGCCCCTTCAGAGATAAAGCACAAGCCTAAGACAAAAGAAGCTTTACCTGCATCACGTTGATTACGGGTAAATTTACTGCGAGCAATCCAAGTTGCAATCGCCATCCCAATTGGCGGCACCATACCAGCAGCCATTGCGGCGGCCATTGGGGTGTGAACTTGAGAGGCCAACATTCCCACAGAGAACGTATAAGCTGCTTTGTTTACTGGACCGCCCATATCAATACACATCATGGCACCGATAATCGCACCTAAGACCATCGCATTGACTTCCCCCATGGATTTTAACCAATCGCTTAAGGTGGTCATAATTTGTGAAACCGGTGGGTTAATCACATAAATCATGGCAAGGCCAACAATCAAGGTACCAAAGAGCGGGAGAATTAAAATCGGTTTTAAGGAGGTTAAACTCGCCGGCAATTTAATGGTTGCATTTAATCCTTTCACCACATAACCCGCTAAGAAACCCGCAATGATCCCACCTAAAATCCCAGCGCCCGCTGTGGTGGCTAACATGCCGCCAATAAGACCTACCGCAAGCCCTGGACGGTCTGCGATAGAAAAGGCCACATAGCCGGCAAATACTGCAATCATCAGATGGAATGCTGCACCGCCGCCGATATCCATTAAGGCTTTTGGAATACCATGAAAAATTGTTTCATCTTTGAAGGCTTCGATACCAAACATAAAGGAAATCGCGATTAATAAACCACCAGCAACCACCAACGGCAACATGTGCGACACACCAGTCATCAAATGTTTATAAACACCTTTTTTCTCACCGCTTTCTTCTGATTTCGCAGAAGATTTTGCTGCGCCACCTTCGTAAATTTTCGCTTCTTTAAATGCCTTATCAAATTCCTGTGCGGTTTTCTTTAACGCTAAACCGGTCGAAGTACGATACATCGGTTTTCCTTGGAACTTATCTAACGGCACATCAATATCGGCTGCAACAAAGACTAAATCTGCTGCAGCAACTTCTTCAGGAGTAATTTCATTACCTGCGCCCACTTGACCACGCGTTTCGACTTTTACCTGCCAACCTTGTTTTTTTGCATAGGTTTCAATGGCTTCAGCAGACATAAAGGTATGCGCAACCCCCGTCGGGCAAGCTGTCACCGCGACAATATTTTTGACGCCAGAAACACCGCCAAATCCAACCGCACTTTGAGCGGATTGAACATAGTCCACTGCTTGATTGAGTGCATTCGTCAGCGTGACTTCAGGTGAAGCAATCGCCGCATCTTCATTGACTAAAAAGACTTTTTTGCCCACAAGTTCAGCAGAGTTTGGCAAACTAGATCCGAAAACAATCACTAAATCCGCCTCTTTGGCTTGCTCAACCACAGTATGATTGGCTTTTTTCGCTGCCATGCTTAATGCTTGGCGAAGTAAATAGGCTTTTGCCGCACCAATTTGCGGAGATTGAGTTAAAAACAAATTCATTACATTATCCTTCAATCACAGAAATTTTGACATTCGCCAGAATTGACTCAAGCAAGGCGGTATCGCTCACGCCCACGTTACTTTGCGAAACTGCAAAGGCAGAAACCGCACTCGCAAATGCTAAGGTTTCAGCTTGAGACAAGCCTTTTTCAATACCGTAAATTAAGCCAGCCACCATAGAATCACCAGCCCCTACGGTGCTCACCACGTTTTCACATTTAGGTGGTTGAGCTTGAATAACAGCTTGATCACTCAGCCATAAAGAACCGTTCGCGCCCATCGAAATAATGACGTTAGCAATGCCTTCAGCTTTAAGTTTTTTGGCTGCCGCAATAATTTCATCAAGAGAATTTAACGGATGACCAATCCACGCTTCCAATTCACGATGATTTGGTTTCACCAACCAAGGACTAGCTTTTAACCCTGCTGTAAGTGCCGCATTACTGCTATCTAATACGACCTTCACACCAGCTTGATGCAACTGCTTAAGCCAATCCGCGAACAATTCAGGACTCACACCTCGCGGTAAACTGCCGCAAACCGCAACAATGTCAAAGTTTTGACAATACGCTAATGAATCTGCTGTAAATTGCTGCCAAGCTTCTGGGGTGATTTGATAACCTAAGAAATTTAGGTCTGTCACATCGGCTTCGGTTTCCGTAATTTTTACGTTAATGCGAGTTTTACCTGCTACGCGATGAAATTTGTCTTCTAAGCCTTGTTTTTTAAATAGGGTTTCGAAATCACCCACGTTGTCTTCACCTAAGAAGCCACCAACCGCGACATCTACGCCCAAGTCTTTCAACACCTTGGCAACATTAATGCCTTTTCCGGCAGGGAAAAGACCAAGGGTTTCTACGGTATTCACTTCGCCGATTTCAATACGCGGTAAACGTCCGACTAAATCGTAAGCGGCATTTAAGGTAATTGTTGCTACTTTTGCCATCACTTACTCCTTACCTTCACCTAAACCGCTTTCAATGACTGCACCAATACCGTCAATCGCTTGTTGGGCTTCTTCGCCGCTCGCTACAAAACGTAAGCGATGACCTTTCACGACACCAAGCGCCACAATTTTCATCAGACTTTTCGCACTGACTAATTGGGTGTCACGATCTAAGTTTTGTACCGCAACAGACGCATTGTATTTTTTCACTTCATTCACAAGCACTGCACTTGGACGAGCATGTAAACCGTGTTCATTACGAATCATAAATACGGCTTCAATGGCATCGGCTGGTAAACCTGTTTTTTCTTCGTGAATTTGTGGTGCGTGCTCACTGCTCACTTCAATGGTATCCGGTTCAGCCGGTGGCACAGCTGATACACTTTCGCCAAGCCCACTCGCAATAATCTTACCTAAGGCTTCAATGGCTTGTTTAGCATCATCCCCTTCTGCAACAAACCGTAAGCGATGACCTTGAGTCACACCTAATGCCACAATTTTCATCAAGCTTTTTGCACTAACTGGTGCGGTTTCTCGAGTAAGATTTTGTACGGTAATCTTGGAGGCGAATTTTTTCACTTCATTAACAAGCACTGCACTTGGGCGAGCATGCAAGCCATGTTCATTACGAATCGTAAAGGTACCAATCACTGCACCTGTCGCGATTTGGTCTTCAGATTGAGTAGCTGGCGAAGCCGGCACTTTACCGCCATTAAGTGCGGTCAAAATTTGCTGCGTATTACCACTTAATAAAATATTTTGTACTTCATCATCCAATAAACGCGCTAATGTCTCATTGATTTGGTCACTGACAGCCGAAATCGTCAATACGCCTTTCACTGCTTTGCCATTATGATTAAAAATGGTTTTCGCACGACTGAATGCCAACGCATTTTTCACGTTACCTGATACGGCATCGGTTACCCATAACCCTTTGCCTAGTGGCAGAGCAGAATTGGAGACTACTTCAGAAATAAAGCTATTTTCAACCGCACTTTGCTGTTGTAATTTGCCTGCATTGATAGCAGTAAGTGTGAGCAAACTTTGCGTTTCAATATCTAAGCTTAATGTTTCTTCAGTCATGCTAAAAACATCGCTTTCACCTAACAAAATCGCACGGAATTTTTCAACATCTGCTAATGTCGCTAACTGTGCCGCAGTGTCTTCATCACCTAAAACATGCGTTAATTGACGAAGTAAAGCAAGATGCTCATCAGAACGAGCAGCAATACCAATCACAACATAAGCAATATTGCCTTCTCCCCACTCAATACCTTGTGGAAATTGGAAAACTTGCACACCGGTTTTTTTCACCATTGAACGGGTTTCTAATGTACCGTGTGGAATTGCAATCCCATTGCCTAAAAAAGTGGAGGTTTGTTGTTCACGTCCAAGCATACCTTGCAAATAGCCTTGTTCAACATTGCCAGCTTGCTCTAACGCACTTGCAGCCATTTCAATAGCTTGCAGCTTATTTGTTGCCGTAGCATTTAAATGAATGTTGCTTTCCGAAAGTTCTAACATTCTTGCTCCTTCACATTGATGATTTTAAAAAAGAAAAGCTGCTGATGAGATCGCTCATCAACAGCTCAAATTGATTATTGGCCGGTACAGGCTTTGAGTAGCATTTCGCTACCTTGGGAAATGTAAGCGTCATTTTCACCGCGCTCTTTGCCTTTTTGCAAATCACGCATTGCATCGTAGATCCCTTGTGTCACACTTGGTGAATCCACTTTTTGCCAACAATTCGCGCTTAAGCGGCTGAAGTTGGTTTGTAATGCTTCTGCATGCAACACACCACTGTAGTAAGCATACACATCAGAATCATGGCCACCTGTGTAGAGTTTATCTTGAATTTGTTTGATTGGCACAACAATACGACCGAGATACCAGTCATTTGCACCACTTGCAAAATTATCCACAAAGAAATTTTTTGTTACACGATCTTTATAGGTTGCCACAGTGGCTTCATAAGCTGCCGCATAAGATTTTTGGTCGATTTTATCTTTATCTAAATCAATGACCTTTTTGTCTTTACCCATAAACGGAATGTAAGAGGTCATATCTGAAATCGAAGAACAACCTGCAAGCATTACTGCCACAAAGAATACCGAGATTTTTTTAAACATTAAATTTTCCTTATTTATAGGCGGTTAAAACCGCCGTTAATTATACTTAGAATGGGGGATTAAGCAAGGAAACGCCTAGCACTACGCTGATTCTTTGCTCACACCGCTGTCTTTGACAATAGAAACTAAAATTTGATCAATTTTGAAGTTTTCGGTATCAATAACTTCAAATTTATACTTATCGTATAACACAAAATCGGTTTTTTTCGGGATTTTGCGTAGCATATACATCATAAAGCCACTGATGGTTTCATAGTTTTCTTCATCTGGGAAAGATTCAATATCTAAAGCACGCATCACATCTTCAAGTGGTGTTGCCCCATCAATCAACCAAGAGTTTTCATCACGGCTAACGATTTGTTCTTCTTCGTTAGAAACCAATTCGCCCATCACAATACTCATTACATCGTTTAAGGTAATTAAACCCATCACCAGTGCATACTCATTGACGATAATGGCAAAATCTTCCCCCGTGGATTTAAATAACTCCAATACCTCATATAACGACAGCGTATCTGGAATAAATAACGCTTTACGCAATAAACGGCTATCTGTTAAATCCACCACTTCTTGTTGAAGATAGAGTGTTAATAAGGTATGTGATTCCACATAACCTAAAATCTTATCCAAACCATTATCACAGATCACTAATTTAGAATGAGAGTCTGCCGATAAGGTATTCAACACTTCTTGACGAGTGAAAGTGCGGTCTAAAAATACGATATTTTCACGGGTCGTCATGGTTGAAGACACAGTGCGTTCTTGCATTTCAAAGATATTTTCAATTAGATAATGCTCTTGTGTTTTTAGCACGCCCGCTTCAGCTCCAGCTTCTACGATCGCCACAATGTCTTCTGAAGTCATGTTATCTTCACGTTTAGTGGATACGCCCATTAAATGGAAGAAGATATTAGAAAGACCATCAAAAAACCATACAATGGGTTTCAATAAGAAAATAAAGGCTTGCATAATGCCAATAGTCCGCAGTGCAACACCTTCAGGATTAATCAGTGCGAGACGTTTCGGAATTAAATCGGCTAATAAAACAAATGTTATGGTTACCATGAAAAAGGCAATCCAAGAGGAGGCTGGCTCAACCCATTCAGCCGTGGTGTATTCATGTAAAAAACTCTGTAAGTGAAGACTAATGGTTGCTTCACCAATCACACCACCGAGTACGGCGACCATATTAAGTCCAATTTGGACCACAGTAATAAAGCGACCAGGCTGTTCCTGTAACTTTAAGACTTTCTCCGCTTTGATATTGCCTTCATTGGCCAACGTTTGTAACTTAATGCGTCTCGCACCCGCGAGAGAAATCTCGGCTGATGACAAGATTGCACTGATAATAATTAATACGATTAAAATTAAAATCGCTGCAGATAAACTCATAATGTTCTCTTTATTGGTTTTAAAGTGCGGTCAATTACCGCTGGTTTTTAGGTTAGAAATGTTATTATTAAATTGTTAGGGCGTTCTATGACGCCCTATTTGAGATACGCTAATTTTCGCTGTCGAACCAGCCGCGTACAAATTGTACTGAAAGGAAAAGGGTAACTAATAGGAATGCATAGAATACCCAAGATAAAATTGGATGGCTTGGTGTGATATCGTCGCTGATTTCCTTCACCGAAACCGCATTACGATATTCATCAAACATCGTCATACGCCAACCGTAATACTTGATTTGTACTAATTTATTTTCATTACCAAAGGCTTGAGCTTGAGCCTGTAAGTTAGCTGAACCAAATTTGAAATAGAATGGAAAACCCCAACGGGTATCTTCATTACGATATACCATGATTTTTCCATCATCATTTTGTGTATTAATAAAATACACATCACGCGTTGGACCATCAGCCGGATTCGATTTTGTAATCGGGCCATCTTTATCAACACGTTTCACTTCCACACCCGTTACTCGCGTTACATCATAGTGTGGGAAAACGTAGTCCACCACAGCAAACATAAAGCCGTGAAAAACAAAGACCACTAAAAATAAAAAGTATTTAAAAAACTTACGCATAAAACTCTCTCATTTAAATCGATGATTTATTGTACATTAATTTTAAATAAACGCTCGAAGTTTTGTGTACTAATTTGTGCAAATTCTTCCATAGACAGCCCTTTTAACGCTGCCACATATTCACACACCTCTCGCGTATAGGCAGGTTGGTTCTCTTTGCCACGATAAGGCACGGGCGCTAAGTAAGGCGAATCCGTTTCAACTAACAAACGATCTGCTGGTACATAACGAATGGCTTCGCGAATACTTTCCGCATTTTTAAAGGTAATAATACCCGAACAAGAGATGTAAAAACCTAAATCAAGCGCCTTTTTCGCAAAATCTAAGGTTTCCGTAAAACAATGAATTAATCCACCGCACTTTTCAGCCTGGTGCTCACGCAACATAGCAATGGTATCTTCCGGTGCTGAACGCGTATGAATAATCACGGGTTTATCCACTTCATTAGCAATTCTGATTTGATCCGCAAAAACCGTTTGCTGCAACGCTTTATTATCCGCGCTGTAATAATAATCCAAACCAATTTCGCCAATTGCGATCACTTTTTTATCTTGGGATAAACGTAATAAACGATCGGCATCGTAAGGTTCTTCTTCAAGATCTAATGGATGCACGCCGCAAGCTAAAGACACATTCGGAAATTTTGCTAACTCAGGGTAAGCTTTTTCAAAACGGCTTAATGTTACGCCAATCGCCAACAAATGCTTCACATCTCGTGCTTGGGCTTTGGCCACTACATCAGCAATATCTTTGTGTAAATTTTCATAATCCAATGCATCTAAATGGCAATGGGAATCTACGATAAACATAATTTATTTAGTCCTTAAATACGTCGGTAATTAACTTCGTCAAACCATCTAATAACATTAATTCTGTGTTAACGCCGTTGATAGTGAGTAAATCCGAGCGTACTTTTTGCATAATTTTATTTGCGGTTAATAACCCAAGCGCTGTTTGCTCGTCTGCAAATTGAATTACACCTGTTTTAAGATCAAGTGTTTGCCAGCCACTTTGTATTTCGAGTTTGTATTTAATGGCATCGCTTAAAAACGCTAAAATCCAATCTACTTGCTGTACGGTGCGTTCTTTTTCAAAGAAAGGCAAAATTTCCAAAGGCGAACGACGACGATAAAACAGCCAAAATTGGCGTAGGAAATTCTTCCGTTGTTCAATTAATCCTTGTTGGAGAGTTTCCAATGCTAACAGTGGGCGCCCCAAATTCATCGCAAGTGCGGTCAATAATTCAGATGTTTCTGCCTGAAATTGAGAAGAAAGCCAGGTTAAGGCCTCTGCTTCCGTTGGCAAAGGCACATTCCACACTTGGCAACGGCTGTAAATAGTCGCTAACAACGAAGAAGAAGGCTCTGTTTGCAATAAGAAATACGTGTTCGGACGCGGCTCTTCCAAGGTTTTGAGTAATGCATTCGCCGCTGCTTCCGTAAGACGTTCTGCATCTTGAATATATACTAATTTATTGCCGTTTTGTTGCGCGTGTTGGCTGACAACTTCATTAATCGCCCGTACCTGATCAACACCAATGTCTTTGCCTTCTTGAGAGGCTAAAACATGAAAATCAGGATGGCTGTGCGCTGCCATTAAATGGCAAGCATGACAATGGCCACAAGGTGCATTATCTGGCGTTTGACACATAATGCGTTTTGTCAAAGCCTCAAACAAACCTTCAGCACCGAGACCTTGATCAGCTTTAATCAATAATGCATGATGCCCCAAACCTTCGCTAAAAGTTTGGCTAATTTTGTGATAAGTAGGCACTAACCAAGGATAAAGTTCGCTCATTTTGCTTGTAAAACCCACCAATTTTTGACCGCACTTTGTATGTCTGCTTGTACTTTTTCCAAAGGCTGACCTGCATTAACAATGGCGGTTTTTGGGTTGTTCTGTACTAATTCCAAATAACGTTGGCGGGTACGATGGAAGAAATCGAGTCCTTGTTGTTCAATGCGGTCTAATTCACCACGACCTCTAGCACGAGCCAGCCCTTCTGCAGGATCAATGTCTAAATACAGTACAAAATCAGGCTCAAAATCGCCTAATACCATATTTTTTAAATTCGCCATAAGCGTTTGGTCAAACTGACGCCCACCGCCTTGATAGGCTTGTGAAGACATATCATGTCGATCACCCAGCACAATTTTACCTTCTGCCAATGCTGGCTTAATTACATTTTCTACCAATTGAATTCGTGCCGCATAAAGCATCAATAATTCCGCTTTATCCGTAACAGGTTCTTCTGTTTCATGTTTAATTAAATGGCGCAATTTTTCTGCTAATGGTGTACCACCCGGCTCACGAGTAAATACGATATCATTTACACCAAGGGATTTTAATGTATCCACCACCGTTTGCATGGCGGTACTTTTACCTGCACCTTCCAGCCCTTCAATCACGATAAATTTGCCTTGCATTAGTTGGCTCCTTTTTGTTGGCTACGATACCAACGTAAATATTCTTGCACTGCTTTATTATGCTCATTCAGATTGCGGGTAAATTTATGGCCGCCACTTCCATCGGCAACAAAATAATAAAAGTCCGTTTTTGCTGGATGAGCCACGGCCTGCAAAGCACTTTCACTCACCATCGCAATCGGTGTTGGCGGTAAACCCTCAATCATATAGGTATTATACGGAGTTATCGTTTCCAAATCTTTCTTACGAATATTGCCGGTATAGCTCTCACCCATTCCATAAATCACCGTTGGGTCAGTTTGCAGTTTCATATTGGCTTTTAAACGATTAATAAATACGGAAGCCACTTGCGGGCGCTCCGCTGCAATCCCCGTTTCTTTCTCCACAATAGAAGCCAAAATCAACATCTGATACGGATCCGCTAATGGGAGATTTTCATCGCGTTCACCCCATGCTTTATCCAAGGCTTTTTGTAAACGAGTCGTTGAACGTTTTAATAATTCAAGATCAGTCGAATTTGGGGTGTAATTATAGGTATCTGGATACAACCAGCCATCCATGTTATTCCATTCGTAAACGGCTTTAGCAACGGCTGGAATATCTAATAACGCCATAATTTCTTTATCAGTTTTACCTTGCAAGGTTTGTTTTAAGTGCGGTGCGCTTTCAAGGTTTTTACGCCATTCCTTGAACGTCTTACCCTCAATAAACTTCACACTAAATTGTGCTTCCTTGCCAGAATTAATCATATCCAATAAATCTTGCAACGTTTTCACGCCCGTTAAAGAATAAGTCCCCGCTTTCACTTTGTTGAGCTGAGGTTGTAATTTCAATAACCAAGGTAATAAATCGGCATGCTCAAGAATTTTTTCTTGCTCTAATAAAGCGGCGAGTTTACTGCCAGTAGTTCCTCTCTCAATTGTAAGCAATTGATCTTTCGTGACATTCACCGGCGTATCAACAAACTCCGTTAGTTTTTGATAACCCCAAAAACCAACACCGCCAAGAATTAGCAGAAGAATTAGTAAAAAGACAAAAAATTTTTTCATGCGTCACTCATTTTATAAAAACGACAAAAGGGGCAAAAATGCCCCCTTATTCTAACGATTTCTGTTATTTATCAAAATATTGAATATCAGCATTTTTACGTAATGCCTTCACCCAGTCTTTGGTTGCATCTTGTAATTGGCTATTTACGATTTGCTCGTAAGCTTTTTGACGATAGGCATCTTCTGTTTTATCGCCATCTCGACTACCAGTTACTTCAAGGATATGCCAACCAAATTCAGATTTAAATGGTGCTGAAATGGTACCTTGTGGTGTAGTTTCAACCATTTTTGCAAATGGGCCCACATAAGCTTCTGGGAAGGCATAGCCTAAACTTCCGCCATTCGCACCAGATAAATAATCTTTAGAGTATTTTAATGCCGCATCAGCAAATGTCATTTTGCCAGAAATAATCTCGCTACGAATACGCTCTAATTCTGCTTTAGCTTGTGCATCATTCAGTAATGGGTTTAATTTTAATAAAATATGACGAACCTCATACTCTTTGCCCATCACTTTTTGCGCAGTGCCTTTTGCTTTTGCTTCATCGAGCATTTGTTTACCCAATGCATCCACTTGCTCACGAGTCACATCTACGCTGTTTTGAATAGCATGGTTACGCACACCCGCCATTAACATTTGGCGAGAAATTTGTTGTTTAAATGCATTTAAGGAAATGCCTTGATAATCCAATGCATCTAAGAATTGACCATAGGTTAAACCATTTTTCGCCGCAATATCTTCTACAATACGGTTTACTTCTGCTTGGTTTACTTTTACACCGGATTCTTTGATCGCTTTCTCTGTCAGCATATCATCAATAATCTTATCTAATGCTGCACGTTGGCTACCTTTCTTGCCCATTACGGCATTCACTTGACTTTGTAAAATTGGTGTACCATTTACGGTCGCCACAACGCGTTCTTCTGCTTGTACTTGAGAAAAAGTAAACAGACCAATCATGGCAAAGAAAAGAGATTTTAACATTGATTTTTTCATTTTAGTTGTCTTAAAAAATAATAGGATAATGCTCGTTAGATTATCAATTTTATCAAAGGTTCACAATAGGCTGATCGTTATTTAGGCAATAATGCCACTTCATAACAACCATCATATTTTAATGTACGCACCTGAACTTGTTCATCACGGGAGGTCGGCACATTTTTACCTACATAGTCTGCCCGAATTGGTAATTCACGATGTCCACGATCCACTAAAATCACCAATTCAATTTTGGCTGCTCGACCAAAATCTGTTAACGCATCCATCGCGGCACGAATGGTTCTTCCAGTGAATAGTACATCATCGATCAAAATGACTTCTTTACCCTGAATATTCATATAACTGGAGGCACCACTATACACAGGAGTTGGATTTTCAGGTTCAACATACTCTAAGTCATCACGGTAAAACGTGATATCCAATTCCATCATTGGAAGACTTACACCATTCAATTCTTCAATGCGACGTTGAATCAATTCTGCAATTTCTGCTCCACGACGTTTTACCCCAACTAAAATCACATTATTGAAATCTTGGTGCTTTTCAATAATTTCATGGGAAATACGTGAAATGGTGCGTAAAAATCTGTCTGCATCAATAATGATTTTTTCCATTTTATCTCTCGCTTTGTTTATATCGCCTAAAGTGCGGTTAAAAAACACTGATTTTTTTGACCGCACTTTGACTGGAATATTAACCGAATTCTAGCTCTACTGCATTTTCACCGAGCAAATTCACCAATTCTGTTAGAATCTCATCCGTTGGTGTAATCGACCACTGAATCCCTAAACGCAATAACGCACGGCCTTTTGCGCTTTGATAATATACGTTAATTGGTAAAGTACCGCCACTAACAGGTTCTAACATTTCTTTCAGTTTCTTAATAAAACTTGGGCTAATCTGCTCCTCGGACAAGCTGATGGCCAAAGATTTCGCATAACGGGAACGCGCCTCATCTAAGGTCATTAAATCCCGTACAGACATTTTTAATCCGCCTGAAAAATCGTCAAAACTCACTTGGCCTGATACCACCACAACCGTATCTTTTTGCAGCTTTTCACCAAATTGGTCTAAGCTTTCCCCAAACAGGGTTAAATCCAAACGTCCAGAACGGTCATCAATGGTTGCGATACCAATCCGATTGCCTTTTTTCGTTGTTGCAAAACGAGTTGAGACTAACAAACCAGCTGCTGTGCTAATTTGCCCACGGCGATTCGGAGTAAGATCTTTTAATCGAGTAGAACTGTAATGAGAAAGCTCTTTTAAATAACGACTTACCGGATGGCTGCTTAAATACAAACCAAGGGTTTCACGTTCACCATCTAAAATTTGTTTTTCTGTGTAAGGTGGCGTATGGGCGTAAGCATTTTCTACTTCTTCGTGCGTTTCTGTCAGCACACCGAACATATCCGCTTGTCCCATGGCCTCATCTTTTGCATGCTGATCAGAGGCTTTGAGTGCATCTTCTAGATTCTTAGATAACGCCGCACGATGTGGCCCTAGCTTGTCAAACGCACCCGACATAATCAGACTTTCAAAGGTACGACGGTTAATTTTTTTCAAATCAACGCGAGCACATAAATCAAATAAGTCTCTGAAAATCCCACCTTCATTACGAGCGGTAATGAGTGCATCAATCGGACCTTCACCCACACCTTTAATGGCGCCAATACCGTAAACAATTTCACCATTTTCATTTACGCTGAAATGATGTTTCCCTACGTTAATATCCGGTGGGGTGACTTTTAAGCCCATACGTAAACATTCATCGTACAAGCCAACAATTTTATCCGTATTATCCATTTCCGAGGTCATTACCGCGGCCATAAACTCAGCTGGGAAATGTGTTTTCAGCCAAAGGGTTTGGTAAGATACCAATGCGTAAGCAGCAGAGTGCGATTTATTGAAACCATAGCCGGCAAATTTTTCCACTAAGTCGAAAATCTTCATGGAAAGCTCGCCATCAACACCAATTTTCTCAGCACCTTCTTTAAACACAGAGCGCTGTTTCGCCATTTCTTCCGGTTTTTTCTTACCCATCGCACGACGTAATAAGTCCGCACCACCAAGAGTATAACCTGCTAACACCTGAGCAATTTGCATGACTTGCTCTTGATACAAAATAATACCGTAAGTTGGCTCTAAAATCGGTTTAAGGCTTTCATGTTGATAGTTTGCGTCAGGATAAGACACTTCTTCACGACCATGTTTACGGTCAATAAAGTTATCCACCATGCCTGATTGTAATGGACCTGGTCGGAATAACGCCACCAACGCGATAATATCTTCAAAACAGTCTGGCTGCAGGCGTTTAATCAAATCTTTCATCCCGCGCGATTCCAACTGGAATACGGCAGTCGTTTCAGATCGCTTCAGCAACTCAAAAGATTCGGGATCATCTAATGGAATAGCGGCAATATCGACTAGCGGTTTGCCTTCACGAGTAAGGCGGGCATTAATCATATCTAGTGCCCATTTAATAATGGTGAGTGTACGCAAACCTAAGAAGTCAAACTTCACTAAACCAGCATATTCCACATCATTTTTATCGAAGTGAGTAACAGGATGAAGTCCCTCGTTGTCGCAATAAAGTGGTGCAAAGTCTGTAATCAAAGAAGGCGAAATCACCACACCACCTGCGTGTTTACCCGCATTTCTCGTGACACCCTCTAGCTTACGCGCCATATCAATTAGGGCTTTGACTTCTTCATCTGAATCATATGCCACTTGTAACTGTGGTTCAGCCTCAAAAGCCTTGGCTAAAGTCATGCCTGGGTCAGGTGGAATCATTTTCGAAATACGATCCACGAATCCATAAGGATGGCCTAACACGCGACCTACATCTCGAATTACCGCTTTGGCTGCCATGGTACCGAAGGTAATAATTTGTGATACCGCACCACGACCATAGGTTTCTGCGACATGATCGATAACACGATCACGTCCATCCATACAGAAATCCACGTCGAAATCGGGCATGGAAACACGTTCTGGGTTGAGAAAACGCTCAAAAAGAAGATCGAATTCAAGGGGGTCCAAATCGGTAATTTTTAGTGCATAAGCCACCAATGAACCCGCACCAGAACCACGTCCAGGTCCTACCGGAATATCATTGTCTTTTGACCACTGGATAAACTCCATGACGATTAAGAAATAACCCGGGAAACCCATTTGGTTAATCACATCGAGTTCGACTTGAAGACGCTCATCATATTCTGGTCGTCTTTCTGCCCGCACTTTTTCATCAGGGAATAAAAACGCCAAACGCTCTTCCAAGCCTTCTTTGGCTTTCATCACCAAATAATCTTCCGTACTCAATTCACCCGTTGGAAATTGAGGGAGGAAATATTGCCCTAAACGCAAAGTCACATTACAGCGTTGCGCTATTAATACCGTATTTTCAAGTGCAGAAGGAATGTCCGCAAATAAATCGCACATTTCTTCTTCTGAGCGGAAATATTGTTGCTCGGTATAACGTTTTGGACGTTTCGGATCGTCAAGAGTATAGCCATCATGAATAGCGACTCGAATTTCGTGTGCCTCAAAATCATCAGGTGCGAGAAAGACAACATCGTTGGTTGCAACAAGCGGTAAATCATGCTCCTCAGCCAATTTTAATGCGGCTTGAATATAACGCTCTTCATCCGGACGACCCGTTCTAGACAGCGAAAGGTAAAAATGGTCAGGAAAAAATTCTTGATAAAAACTGACCGCACTTTCCACTTCAGGGAGATTTTCTTTAAGGAGTTTTTTCGCGATATCGCCTTGTGTGCCACCTGATAAAACAATTACACCCTCACGGTGTTCAATCAACCATTCCTGGTCAATATAAGGCAAGTCCACATAGCCGCGTTGATAGGCTTTTGAAAGCAGTAAAGTGATGTTTTTATAGCCTTCATTGTTCTTGGCAAGTAAAGTGAGGGTGAATAATTCCTCACCACATAGCTCGCTTTTAACATGAACATCTGCGCCAATAATCGGTTTAATCCCCGAAGAAAGGGTTTCACCATAAAAACGCACTACACCACAGAAATTGGTAAAATCCGTTAATGCCAACGCAACCATATTGTTTGCAGCACACGCTTTGACCAATGGTTTCACTTTCACGATACCATCAATCATTGAAAAATCGGTGTGTGTACGAAGGTGTACAAAACGCGGTTGAGTTGACATTAATAATCCTTATTTTGATAGTTAAAACAGATAACTTAGGCTTTTTTAATATCTATTCTAGCTAAGCCTTCTTTAAAAGCGAATCCATAACGTCTTGGTATTGACGCTTCAAATCTACCATTCTCTACGGTAGTTTCATAGCTGCAAACTTTAAATTCAGGCACACGAATAAAGGAATAATCGACATTGACCATAGGCGATATTTTTGAATATAACGTCCATCTTACTTTGCTCCCTTCTTCAAAAGAGGTTTTCGCATCAAAACTGCTTGCCCCTTCGCAATGCGCAATTTGGTAATGAGGATAAAACTCTCCAGGGAAAGGTTTTGCATCACAGAAGTTAAATACTCTATCATGCGCAAATACATCTTGGCGAATATGGCCCCACAAGTCTTCTGCAAGGAAATCCTGATCAGCAAAATGACGAGAGTCATAACCCTTATCAACAAAACGTTGAATTCTTGCTTCCATATCTGGCACCGCACCAGCTTTAGCCCCCCACATCCCCGCTAAAATAAGTGCGGTATGGGAGCCAGAATCACGCATTGTATGGAATGAATGACCACTTTCAATCCATTCGGCTACGGCTTCTGCTTCCCGGTGAGATACAACTGAGTCCGCATCACGGAAGATCACATACTCAGCTTCGGGATCATTAATTGCAAGAAAACGCCACATTGCACCAGGCCATTTATTCACAGGTGAAGTGACATAAACCACTTCCGCACCATTATTTTTTAATCGTTGAATCGCTTCAGGAGAAACTGAATCATCTACATAAAAACGGCATACCCAATCAGGGAATAACATCGGAGAAACTTGTGTATTTAATACTGCCGGCTCAATATATTTGGAGTTATTACCAAATAAAGAAAAGGCGATAATTCGCTTACCATTTTTAGGCACAGACGCAGGAACCATTTCCTGTATTGGAACGGGAATAGCTTTATCTTTCAACTCAAGGGCTAAACTACCATAAAAACCTGAGCGCTCCCAATCATCTACTGCACCATAAGCATGTGCCAATAAATCTAAAGCCGGAATATATTGCGCATCTACTTTTAATGTTTTTAATTCTGCCTCAATTGCCTCTTCCCATTTTAATTGTTGCAAATAAACATAAGCAATTTTATGAGAGTATTCGGGATTATTAGGATCAAGTAAGCAAAGCGTTTCAGCCAGCTTGACTGCTTCATCATATTCTTTATTTTCAAGTGAAGAAACGTAAGATCGCTCTAGCGCTTTTTGTGCGTCCATATTATTCATAATCAAAATAAATTGGTCATAATTATTACGCCGGAACTATAAAAGCACCGGCGTAACGAAATTTTATATTCAGGTTTTATTATTTTCTTGCCAATGGTGGCACAAAAGTTAAACCTAAATCCCAAGGTTGTTCAATCCAAGTATTTTGTGGAATATCAATCACGTAATCATCCACTAACTCAGCACCTGCAGGTTTTGCGAATACTGTGACGAATTTTGCTTTTGGATACATTTCACGAATTGCACGAGCGGTATTGCCGGTATCTACCAAATCGTCTACCACGATCATTCCTTCACCATCACCACTTGCACGGTGTAATACTTTTAATGCACCTTGTTCATCGTGATCATAACTCGCAATACACACGGTTTCTACGAAACGAATATTTAATTCGCGAGCAAGTACCGCTGCTGGGAATAAACCACCACGGCTTACTGCGATAATACCTTTCCACTGAGTGGCAGGAAGTAAACGTTCCGCTAATTTGCGGGCATGCATTTGGAACATATCCCAAGTCACAACATATTTTTCGCTCATAACAAATCCCTTCAACTTTGTCGCTAAATAAAAAAATTGCGGAATTTTAACCTGAAATGGCGTTTTATGCTATGATTTCCGCAAAAATTTTAATGAAAAAAGGAGTTCATTATGTCAGAAATTACCACATTACAACCGCAATTACTTTGGAAATGGTTTGATCAAATTTGTGCGATTCCACATCCTTCACATCATGAAGATGCACTCGCCACTTTTATTGTCAACTGGGCAAAAGAAAAACAATTCTTTGCAGAACGAGATGAAGCCGGCAATGTATTAATTCGTAAACCCGCTACTGCAGGAATGGAAAACAGTCAACCTGTTGTCTTACAAGCACATTTAGATATGGTGCCGCAAGCGAATGAAGGCAATCCTCATAATTTTACCCAAGACCCAATTCGTCCTTATATCGACGGTGATTGGGTAAAAGCGCAAGGTACGACACTTGGCGCGGATAACGGTATTGGTTTAGCCTCAACCTTAGCGGTATTGGAAAGTACCGATATTGCACATCCACCACTTGAAGTGTTACTTACCATGACTGAAGAAACAGGCATGGATGGTGCCGTACACCTTCGTCGTAACTGGTTAAAATCGGAAATCTTAATTAATACCGATACCGAAGAAATCGGTGAAATCTATATTGGTTGTGCTGGTGGGGTGAATGCTAATGTTGAACTACCTGTTCACCGTGAAAGCAATTCATTCAGCCATAGTTTGCAAATTAACTTAAAAGGTTTACGAGGCGGTCACTCTGGTTGTGATATTCACACCACACGTGCGAATGCAATTAAAGTATTAGCACGCTTATTAGCAAAACTTGCACAAAATCAACCGCACTTTGCCCTTGCAGAAATTCGTGGTGGCTCAATTCGTAATGCGATTCCACGTGAAGCGGCTGCAACCATTTGCTTCAATCATGATGTAGAAAGCGTAAAAAGTGCGGTTAAAAATTTTGAAGTTTTATTGGAAGAAGAGCTCGCTATTGCTGAACCTAACTTAACCTTAACCGCTGAGCAAGTTGAAAATCCACAACAAACTTTCACGCTTGAAACCACTCAAAAAGTGATTAATTTGCTGAATGTGTTACCAAACGGTGTGATTCGTAACAGTGATGTAATCAAAAACGTTGTGGAAAGCTCATTAAGTATTGGTGTGTTAAAAACCCTTGAAGATAAAATCGAAGGTACCATTCTTATTCGCTCATTGATTGAAAGCGGTAAAGAATATGTAGAAGACACCTTAACCTCACTCGCCAAACTCACGGGTGCAACAGTTGAATTTTCAGGTTCTTACCCAGGTTGGAAACCAGTAAATGACACCGCAATTTTGACATTAATGAAAAAACATTATGCAGAAGTGCTTGGCAAAGAGCCTGAGATTAAAGTGATTCACGCGGGGCTTGAATGTGGCTTGTTGAAAGAACATTATCCGAATATTGATATGATTTCTGTGGGACCAACTATTCGTAATGCGCATTCGCCAGATGAAAAAGTCCAAATTTCAACAGTACAAACTTACTGGGAATTACTCACTAAAGTCTTAGCGGATATTAAATAATCTACAAATAAAAAGGGCTAAATATTACATTTAGCCCTTTATTTTTTATCTTTTATAAACTACGCAATGCTTCGATACGTTTTTCAAGCGGAGGATGGCTCATAAAGAGTTCGCTACGTTTGCCGTTAATCATAAAGGCATTAAGTGAACCTTCCATCTCTTGTGGCTCATGAATTTGTTGTAAACGTTGCAATGCCGCAATCATTTTTTCTTTACCAACAAGTTGTGCAGAACCTGCATCTGCGCGGTATTCGCGATAGCGTGAGAACCACATCGCAATAATGCTCGCTAAAATACCAAATACAATTTCTAACACCATTGAAACTAAGAAATAAATGCCTGAACTACGACTTTCTTCATCGCCATTACGAGAACTTGCTACCACATTGGCGATCACGCGAGATAAGAAAATCACGAAGGTATTCAATACGCCCTGCAATAAAGTCATGGTTACCATATCACCGTTCGCGATGTGTGAGACCTCATGAGCCAATACAGCCTCAGCTTCTTCTTCCGTCATGGAGTTTAGTAAACCCGTACTAATCGCCACTAAAGAATTGTTTTTAGTTGCACCCGTAGCAAAAGCATTCGCATCATTAGAATGGTAAATTGCCACATCTGGCATTGGGATGCCTGCTTGTTGTGCTTGACGGCGTACAGTTTCCACTAACCAACGCTCAGCCTGATTACGTGGTTCGGTAATCACTTCCGCACCCACAGAGCGCAATGCCATGGTTTTTGATAAGAATAATGAAATCAATGATCCAGCAAAACCGAAAAGCATCGCCATAATTAAAATGCCACCTGTACTATTTCCTGCAATACCGGTCACATTTAAAATAATCCCTAACACAAGCATTACAGCAAAGTTAGTGGCTAAAAATAAAAGGATTCGCATCATAATAAAGTTCCTCAATAAAATAGAAAGTAAACACTGCAATAATGGAGAATTTTTTACAAAATTCAAGGTTAAACAAATAATTTATTGTAAATCTTCTAAGGTATTAAAATTTACAAATCGTCCTTCTTGTTCGTCAAATTGGACAGCAACCGCGCCATTTTTGTTCATAAATTGTAATAAGCGACGTTCGCCCTCATTTAAATAGGCGCACAACTTCTCTTTAAGCTGAACAGACATCAAACAAAATGTCGGGTGTTCACGCTCTTTATCTTTTGCATAAGCCATTAAAGTGCGGTCATTTTTAACCGCGCTTTTTAGTTTTTCTAATAAGTTTTGTGGAAAATACGGACTATCACAAGGCACAAAAAGTACAAAATCCGTTTTAGCTTTTTCGAGTGCTGTTAACATACCGCTCAATGGCCCCTGAAAATCAGGCAATTCATCTGAAAATACGGGGAAACCCCATTGGGTATACTCCTTATGGTGACGATTAGCATTAATTGAAATATCAATCACTTGAGGTTGTAAGCGCTCAATCACATGGCTAATTAATGGTTTATTTTGTAAAAGCTGTAAGCCTTTATCCACCCCATTCATTCTCCGTGCTTTTCCGCCTGCCAAAATAACCGCACTTATTGTGTATTCCATATTTTCTTATTGCCTTATTTGAAGTATGATCTAGCCTTATTTTTCTCCATTTAAAAGGAAATAGCAATGAAATGTAAGCGTTTAAATGAAGTATTGGAACTTTTACAACCTTATTGGTCTAAAGACCCAGATCTGAGCTTGTTACAAATTTTGCAAAAAATTGCTAATGAAGCAGGTTTTGATAAACCCGTAGCAGAATTATCTGATGAAGTGATTATTTATCATTTAAAAATGCACGGCACAGATAAACTTGAGCCAATTCCAGGCATCAAAAAAGATTATGAAGAAGATTTTAAAACCGCATTGTTAAAAGCGCGCGGAATTATTAAATAAGGAAAACAAATGAAAAAATTTTTATTTTTACTCAGTGCTTTATTTTCATTTAACGCATTCGCAGCTAATTTAGAAGAAGGTAAACAATACGTTCAAGTGGGTCAAACCGCTTCTGCACAGCCTGAAGTGATTGAATTTTTCTCTTTCTACTGCCCGCATTGCTATGCCTTTGAAATGGAATACCACATTCCAAAACAAGTTGCAGAAAGCTTACCAAAAGGCACTGAATTTAAACAATATCACGTTAACTTCTTAGGTCGTCAATCTGAAAACCTCACTCGTGCATGGGCATTAGCGATGGCACTTGGCGCAGAAAGCAAAGTGAAAGCGCCTTTATTTGAAGCAGCACAACAAGATAAATTAAGCTCAATGGACGATATTCGTAAAATCTTCATTGATAACGGTGTGACTGCTGAACAATTTGATAACAATATCAACAGCTTTGCTGTAAACGGTTTAGTGAATAAACAAGTGAATGCGGCTGAGCAGTTTAAAGTACATGGCGTACCTGATTTCTATGTCAATGGCAAATATCGTGTAAACCCTGAAGGCTTAAATTACGATGATTTCGTCAAAGATTATGTAGAAACCGTGAAAGGTTTATTGCAAAAATAAAAAAAAATTGGTTTAATGCCTGCCGTTTTTAAATATAAAGAAGAGAGATGATTATGGCTGCTAGTTTCAGTGTTACTCGTCGTTTTTTTGACGACAAAAACTACCCACGCGGATTTTCCCGTCACGGTGATTATACAATCAAAGAATCCCAAGTATTAGAGCAATATGGCCAAGCGTTTAAAGCATTAGATTCAGGCGAACGCAAGCCGGCGACAAAAGAAGAAAAAGAATTTGTTGCTTTTTGCCGTGGTGAACGTGCACCCGAAACTTTCTTCGAAAAAACCTGGAATAAATATCGTACTCGCATTAACACAACAAAACGTGTTTACACCTTATCTGGTGATGTGAGCGAAGCGGCTTCTGGCGGCGAAGATTATTCTGGCGAATAATACATTTTAAAAGGCAGGCAGAAGCTTGCCTTTTGCTTTTTTACTCAATCCCAATGCTTACCAAGGGCTGTGGGATATTTATCATTCAAACGTAAACATCAATGCAACTACCCATTTCCCAATATACCGAACTCCTGCAAAAAAAGACTGAAAAACTGACCGCACTTTTGCAGCCCTTTAACGCCCCAGAAATAGCCGTGTTTGATTCGCCGACTAGTCATTATCGGATGCGTGCAGAATTTCGTATTTGGCATGATAAAGGCGATTTTTATCACATCATGTTTGATCAAACCACCTTGCAACGTTATCGAGTGGATGAGTTCCCGATTGCCAGCGAGCTGATCAATCGCATGATGAAAGCCTTACTGCCATTATTAAAAACGCAGGAAGTATTACATAAAAAACTGTTTCAAATTGATTATTTGAGCACACTCAGCAATAAGATCATTGTAAGCCTACTTTACCACAAGCAACTCACGGAAGAATGGCAAAGCGCTGCAGCAAACCTAAAAGGTGAATTACAACAACTTGGTTTTGATGTGCAGTTGATTGGTCGAGCGAGTAAACAAAAAATCTGTTTAGAACAAGATTTTGTTGATGAAGTATTACCGGTAAAAGGGCGTAATTATGTTTATCGCCAAGTGGAAAACAGCTTTACCCAGCCTAATGCAGCTGTAAATTGTAAGATGTTGGAATGGGCGATTGATTGCACTCAAGGTTCGCAAGGGGATTTATTGGAGCTGTATTGTGGTAACGGAAATTTCTCTATCGCCCTTGCACAAAACTTCCGTAAAGTGCTTGCTACCGAAATTGCCAAGCTATCAGTGGCTGCCGCACAATTTAATATTGCGGAAAATGGTATAGATAATTTGCAAATTATCCGTATGTCAGCAGAAGAATTTACCCAAGCAATGAATGGCGTACGTGAATTTAATCGCTTAAAAGGCATTGATTTAAAAACCTATCAATGCAATACGATTTTTGTTGATCCACCACGAGCAGGGCTTGACCCTGACACGGTAAAACTGGTGCAGAATTACGATCGTATTTTGTATATTTCCTGCAATCCACATACCCTTTGCGAGAACTTGCAGACCCTAAGCCAAACCCACCGCATTGAAAAAGCGGCGCTGTTTGATCAATTCCCTTACACAGATCATATGGAAAGCGGCGTATGGCTGGTGAGAAAATAAAAATTCAACTGTTTGCCGAAGTAGGAACATTGTCAGAATTGACCGCACTTTGTTCCCCTTTTGGTATCGAGCATTGTACTGAAAGCCCGCTTGCATTGGTGCGAACCGAAACCCACCTTGCCCTACGTAAACTGGATGAACCCAAGTTGGGCGATGTCTTTGTAGATTTCGTAGCCGGCGCAATGGCTCATCGTCGTAAATTTGGCGGTGGACGTGGCGAAGCTGTTGCCAAAGCTGTAGGCATCAAGGGCTCAGAATTGCCTTCCGTGATTGATGCTACAGCCGGGCTTGGTCGAGATGCCTTTGTTTTAGCTTCTATCGGTTGCCAAGTGCGTTTAGTGGAACGCCATCCCGTGGTGTATTTGCTATTGCAGGATGGACTCAACCGCGCCTATCAAGATGCAGAAATAGGCGAAATGATGCAACAAAATATGCGTTTACTAGATGTTCATCATATTGCCGAACTCAATCCAAAAACAGAGAATGCCGATGTGGTGTATTTGGATCCAATGTATCCACATAAGCAAAAATCTGCCCTGGTTAAAAAAGAAATGCGTGTATTCCAACATTTGGTTGGTGCAGATTTAGATGCCGATGAGCTCTTGACACCTGCGTTACAATTAGCCCGTAAACGTGTGGTGGTAAAACGTCCTGATTATGCGGAATTTTTAGCGCAAAAAGCGCCCCATGTTAGTCGTGAAACCAAAAATCACCGCTTTGATATTTATATGGGAGAAGCGCAATGCTAAAAGAAAGTGCCGTTGTGATGAGCTATGATGCGGAAACCGGTCTTGCTAAAGTGAAATGTCAATCACAAAGCGCCTGCGGGGCTTGTTCGGCTAGAGAAGCTTGTGGGACAGCCTCCCTGTCTGAACTCAATGGCAAGCGAGGCGAGCATATCTTCACACTCGAAACCATTACACCACTACGTACAGGTCAAATGGTAGAAATCGGTCTAGAAGAAAAATCCATGTTATTTTCAGCATTGTTAATGTATATCGTGCCGCTTTTGACTTTATTGATTGCAACGTTGCTTTCTAGCTATATCAGTGAAAATGAGCTCATCCGTGCGATTTTAATCTTTATTTTGACCGCTCTTTCTTTTTTAATTGTTAAGCGTTATACCCGAAAACTCGGCCAACAAACAGAATTTCAGCCTGTTTTGTTGAGAGTGTTGTCCTAAATAAAAAGAGCGGTCGAAAACAATTAAATTTTCAACCGCTCTTTTGTACCTAGCTTATTGCAACTCAAAAGGCCTACATGAAGATGTAGGCTTTTCTTTTTTATTAAGCTTGTGATTTTTTAAGGTCAAATTTGTAAGAAACAAAACCATACAATGTCCAACCGATAAAGGTCACAATTGAACCATATAACATCGCTTGTTCACCAGCTGCATAAAGCGCATAGATACTATAGACTGAACCAATAAAGGCAACAAGAACAGTTTTTTTGTATTTTTGGTGAGGAACATTTTCAGTTTTCAACAATACGGCAAGTGCTGCCATTGAGAGCAAGTATGGAATAACGTTCGTTACTACCGCGAGATCCACCAACACATTGAATTGTTTATTTAATGATGGGCTGATTGTCATTAATGATAGTAATGTTTGTAACGAAGTGATGGTTACCATACCAACGATTGGTGCATCTTTGCTAGTAACTTTTTTGAAGAATGCTGGGAAATAACCTTCTTCCGCTGAAGATTTGAATACTTGAGCAATAGTGAACTGCCAACCTAATAATGAACCGAAACAAGACATCACCATTAAACCCATGATGACTTTACCGATTGTTTCATCAAACATATGAGCAAAGGCTAAACCGAACGGTGCTGTTGAATTAGCAAGTTCAAGGTTAGGAACAATACCTGCGATAACGTTAGTAGAAACGATATAAATTACCGCTGCACCTAAAGTACCACCAAGTACCGCGATTGGTACGTTTTTCTCTGGATTTTCAACCGCATCAGAGTTCGCACAAGCAGACTCTAACCCTAAGAATGCCCATAATGTCATTGAAATAGATACACCGATCGCTTCAAAAGTAGGCACGTTGTGTGGGTTCCAAGAATTTACATACATTGAACCATCAAACCATTTCCAACCGATGATTGAAATACCCACCACAGGAATAATTACACCCCAAATGGTGAATGAACTGATGTTACCCGTAATTCTTGCGCCACCGAAGTTAAGAACAGTCGCAAGCCAAAGAGTGAAGATCGTCCATAATGCGATAGAAAGTGGAGAAAGGGTTGCACCGAGGAACTCTGAACCATAACCAACAGCAGAAATCGCAATCGCAGTATTCGCAATAACTAACGACACACCATAAGTATAGTTCGCCATGAAGTTACCAGCTTTACCGAAAGAGTATTCGGCATAGCCACCCATACCACCAGATTTTCTACTAAACATACCGCATTGTGCGAATGCATAAGCTAAGGCTGTTGAACCAACTGCGGTTACAAGCCAAGAAACGATAGAAATAGTCCCAATTTCGGCTAATTTGGTCGGTAACATAATGATACCTGAACCCATCATATTAACCATGGTCAGAATGGTGAGTTGAACCACACCAATTTTATTACTTTTAGCACTCATAATTTATACTCCTTAAAGTACGGTCAAAAAATCAGATGTTTTTAACCGCACTTTTTTTGTTTGTGCTGAGAGGGTTATGAGGGAAAACCTCATAACCACACTTTATTAATAGTCAGTTAAAACATAGCCATATGCACGAGTACGTCCATCAGGGTCTTTTTGTAAGTAAACCCCTTGGATTTCAGGTGCGAAACCAGGTAATGTGTTGATACCTTCTTCTAATGCGAGGAAGTATTTTTGTGCAGTCGGACTCCATCTTTCCCCTGGAACCACACATAACACACCTGGAGGATAAGGTAATGCACCTTCCGCAGCTACGCGACCAACAATGTCAGTTAATGCAACAAGTTCAACTTTGTTACGAACGAATTCAATATTCGCATCGTGTGGATTTAACGCATATTCCGGTAATGTTGCTTTGCGGAATAGGTCTTTTTGAAGTTGTTTTACATTGCGGCTTACATAAAGGTCATGCATTTCTTGGCATAATTGACGGATTGTGTAGCCTTTGTAGCGGTCTTCGTTGTTTTTGTACACAGTTGGCAATACATCTTTTAATAAAGAGTTTTGTTTAATGTGTTTTTCGAACAAGGCGATTTGAGCGACCAATGTTTGCATTTTGGTAAGAGTTTCTGCCGGAGTGAGCAAGAATAAGATAGAGTTCAAGTCACATTTTTCCGGAATAATACCGTTTTCACGTAAGTAGTTTGCAAGAATGGTTGCTGGAATACCGAAGTCTTCATATTCACCATTTTCTAAGCTGATACCTGGAGTGGTAAGCAAGAATTTACATGGGTCAACGAAGTATTGTTCATCCGCATAGCCTTCAAATTTATGCCATGTATCAGTTGGGTGGAATTTGAAGAATTCTAGGTTGGTCGCGATTTCTTCTGTGTCATAATCTTGCCATTTTTTACCTTTCACTGTTGTAGGGATGAATGGACGGATTAAGTCACAGTGGTTTAATACTAATTTACGTGCTTCGATACCCACTTTCACACATTCATGCCATAAACGAAGACCTGCTTCACTACCTTGGATTTTCGCGTTCACATCTAATGTTGCAAACAATGGATAGAACGGACTGGTTGAAGCATGTAACATGAAGGCGTTATTGAAACGCTTATGGTTTACATAACGATCTTGGCCTTTGATGTGTTTATCTTTTTTATGGATTTGTGAAGCTTGTGAGAAACCAGCTTGTTGTTTGTGAACAGATTGTGTCACTAAAATACCAGGGTCATTTTCATTTAATTCAAGCAATAATGGAGAGCAATCTTTCATCATTGGAATGAATTGTTCATAACCTACCCATGCAGAGTCGAATAAGATGTAATCACAAAGGTGACCAATTTTATCTACCACTTGACGTGCGTTATAAATTGTACCGTCATAAGTACCTAATTGAATAACTGCTAAACGGAATGGACGTTTTTGGTTTAATTTTTCAGGTGCGACTTCTTTAATTAATGATTTCAAATAATCTTCTTCGAAGCAGTGACTGTCGATACCACCAATGAAACCAAATGGGTTACGTGCAGTTTCCAAATAAATTGGCGTTGCACCTGCTTGAATTAACGCACCGTGGTGGTTTGATTTGTGGTTGTTACGGTCAAATAACACTAAATCGCCTGGAGAAAGCACTGCGTTTAATGCTACTTTGTTTGCAGATGAAGTACCGTTTAATACGAAGTAGGTTTTATCTGCATTGAATACTTGAGCGGCATATTTTTGTGCATCACAAGCTGCACCTTCATGAATTAACAAGTCACCTAATTTGACGTCCGCATTACAAATATCAGAACGGAAAATATTTTCACCAAAGAAATCGTAAAGGAAACGACCTGCTGGGTGTTTACGGTAATATTGACCACCTTGATGTCCTGGACAGTCAAAAGCGATATTACCCATTTCCACATATTCACTTAACATTTTGAAGAATGGAGGTAACATTTTTTCTTCATAAAGTTTCGCTGCAGTTTCGATTTGACGGCTATAAAGTTTGATGTCATAACCGTTTAAATCTTGGATATGATAAATAGAATCATAGAATTTTGGATCCACTTGTTGTTCTTCTGTTTGAACAACGAATACTGGAACGCCGAATTTTGTTGCTTTAATTCGACCGAGGTATTCTCCTACATCACCTGAACTTAATACGATAGCCGCAACATCTGTAAAGTCTGTTTTGGCAATCTCAACTAATTCTCTATTTGTAGAGAAATATTGTTCAACTTTTGGACTATATGCAATTTTTAAGTTTGGCATAATAAACTCCTTTATTTATTTTTGACGTAAAGTTACCCTGCATTATTAATTTTAATAACGCAATAGATTTATTTAGAATAAAACAACCCTCTCTAGATTTTAATAACAAAAACTAAAGTAAGAATTTATTTATTTTAAATTAAATAAGATTAAGTTAATTTCACAAAATATTTTTTACCTGTCCTAGACAATGTAAAAATATTCAGAAATTAATCTGTGGAGACTCTCTAAACAGAGAGAACAACTCTGTTTAGAGAGCCGTGTTGGATGGTTTATTTTGAGAAGCAAATACTGAATATGAGAAGCAAGAGCGATGCGATGGCATCATAATATGGCGTGTACGACGGATGTGCGCCATCAAAGAACGACCTTTTATCGGATTAAACCGTAAAAGTCTCAATACTTTCGTATGGACGTATCTGTGTATATATGTACGAAGTAGCATAGAAAAAGTCCCTCTTTCTATCTAAACTAACCTTTGTTGGGTACATTCTCTGCTTGTGTAAATATTATGTCAATAATATTTTTCAAAAAATGTGATCATTATCAAAAAATAAATTTAAATTTTACATAAAAATAAAACTACAAAAGTATGGAAATATTTTATCCTTAAAATGAGATGATGAATAAATATACCAGTTTATCTAGCTCCGTCCTAAGTTAAACTCGCAACCATGACTGCTTTAATCGTATGCATACGATTTTCTGCTTGTTCGAATGCAATATTCATCGGCGATTCAAACACCTCTTCAGTCACTTCAATGCCATTTGCTAATTCAGGATACTTTTCAGCAATTTGGCAACCCACTTTCGTTTCACTATTATGGAATGCAGGTAAACAGTGCATGAATTTTACTTTTGGATTACCCGTACGCTTCATGAGTTCAGGCGTTACTTGATAAGGAAGCAATAACTTAATGCGTTCTGCCCAAGCGTCTAATGGTTCGCCCATTGAAACCCAAACATCAGTATGCACAAAATCGGCACCTTTTACTGCTTTATCAATATCTTCAGTTACGGTAAGGCATGCACCACTTTCTTTAGCAAAACCTTCACACATCTCAACAAAACCGGCTTCTGGTAATAAAGCTTTGGGACCGCAAATACGCACATCCATCCCTAGTTTTGATCCAATTAGTAAAAGAGAATTCCCCATGTTATTACGTGCATCACCAATATACACATAACTAATTTGACGAAGTGGCTTGTCACAATGTTCAATCATCGTAAGAACATCCGCGAGCATTTGTGTAGGATGAAACTCATCCGTTAAACCATTAAACACCGGCACACCTGCATAATCCGCAAGTTCTTGCACGGTACTTTGTTTAAAGCCCCGATATTCAATCGCATCATACATTCTCCCAAGAACTCGAGCTGTATCCTTCATGCTTTCTTTATGTCCAATCTGAGAGGAGTTTGGATCAATGTAAGTCACTCTAGCACCTTGATCATAAGCAGCGACTTCAAAAGCACAACGAGTACGAGTTGAGGTTTTTTCAAAAATAAGTGCAATATTTTTACCTTTAAGTTGTTGCTGCTCTGTTCCTGCATATTTAGCACGTTTCAAATCACGTGATAAATCTAACAAATAATTAATTTCGCGTTCTGAATGATGAACAAGACTCAATAGATGTCTATTTTTAAGATTAAAAGCCATAGCGATCTCCTTATCGGATGCCATCAATAAATGCGGGCTACCTTACTGTGAATAACTTAATTTTTAGCGGATTGGATGTTCTATTTTTGTCCCAAACGTGAAGTTTTGCAACCAAATTCAATCCCTTATTTTGTGATGCATATCACACTTCATTTCATAACTTTATATTGCGCTTTCTTTATATATAAAAGAGCTTTAAAATCTTGCCGATTCTTACATAACAGGAGCTCATATGATCAACAGAAGAGATTTCATCCAACTTGGCGCAAGCAGTATTTTAGCGTTAAGTGCTAGCCGTTTTGCTTTTGCGAAAGGTGACACACAAGTCGATTTACGTATTGTAGCAACGACCGATATTCACAGTTTTTTAACTGACTTCGATTACTACAAAGATGCACCTACTGAGAAATTCGGTTTTACCCGTGCAGCAAGCTTGATTCGTCAAGCTCGTCAAGAGGTGAAAAACAGCGTTTTAGTTGATAACGGTGACTTAATTCAAGGTAACCCAATTGCTGACTATCAAGCAGCTAAAGGTTATAAAGAAGGCAAACCAAACCCAGCCGTAGATTGCTTAAATGCGATGCACTATGAAGTAGGGACATTAGGTAACCACGAGTTTAACTATGGCTTAGACTATTTAGCCGATGCGATTAAACAAGCTAAATTCCCTATCATCAATGCCAACGTAGTGAAAGTCGGTACTGAAGAACCATATTTCACGCCTTATGTGATTCAAACCAAAGAAGTGGTGGATAGCCAAGGTAAAACGCATAAACTAAACTTTGGTTATATCGGTTTTGTGCCACCACAAATTATGGTGTGGGATAAAGCGAACTTACAAGGCAAAGTAGAAACTCGCGATATCGTGAAAACTGCACAAAAATATGTGCCAGAAATGAAACAAAAAGGTGCAGATATTATTGTGGCACTTGCGCACACTGGCCCATCTGATGAGCCATATCAAGAAGGTGCAGAAAACTCAGCATTCTATCTTGCTGATGTACCACACATTGATGCTATTGTTTTCGGTCACTCTCACCGTTTATTCCCGAACAAAGAGTTCGCGAAATCACCAAATGCAGATATTGCTAAAGGTACTGTGAAAGGTGTTCCTGAAAGTATGGCAGGCTACTGGGCAAACAACATCAGTGTGATCGACCTAACCCTTGCTCAACACAACGGCAAATGGTTAGTGGCTGATGGTAAAGCAGCACTTCGTCCAATTTACGATGCTGAGAACAAAAAAGCGACCACAGAAAGTGATGCAGAATTGACCGCACTTTTAAAACCTGTGCATGAAGCCACCCGTGAATTCGTGGCACAGCCAATCGGTAAAGCGACCGATAACATGTACAGCTACTTAGCCTTAGTGCAAGATGACCCAACTATTCAAATTGTGAACCAAGCGCAAAAAGCTTATGTTGAAAAAGTGGCACCAAGTGTTGCGACAATGGCAGGCTTACCAATTTTAAGTGCGGGCGCACCATTTAAAGCGGGCGGACGTAAAAATGACCCTACTGGCTATACAGAGGTGAACAAAGGTGAATTAACCTTCCGTAACGCAGCAGACTTATACCTCTATCCAAACACCTTAGTTGTTGTCAAAGCAACAGGTGAAGAACTGAAAGAGTGGTTAGAATGTAGCGCAGGTATGTTTAAACAAATCGACCCTACAAGCGACAAACCACAATCTTTACTTGATTGGGAAGGTTTCCGTACTTATAACTACGATGTGATTGACGGCGTAAATTATGAATTCGACCTTACTCAACCAGCGCGTTATGACGGTGAATGCAAATTGATTAACCCGAATTCACACCGTGTAGTGAATTTAACCTACCAAGGTAAACCAGTTGATCCAAAAGCAGAATTCTTAATTGCGACTAACAACTATCGTGCTTACGGTAATAAATTCCCAGGCACGGGCGATGCGCACATTGTTTATGCTTCTCCTGATGAAAACCGCCAAATTCTTGCAGATTACATCAAAGCAGAAAGCGAAAAAAATGGCCATGTAAACCCAAGTGCGGATAAAAACTGGCGTTTTGCACCGATTAAAGGTAACGATAAATTAGACGTACGTTTTGAAACCTCGCCAAGCGAACAAGCGGCGAAATTTATTCAAGACAATGCGCAATACCCAATGAAGAAAGTCGGCACCGATGAAGTTGGATTTGCGGTATATCAAATTGATTTATCGAAATAACAAAAAAGGGCGTGCTCAGCACGCCCTACTTATTTCAAAGTGCGGTCAATTTTGACCTTATTTTTCTTCTTTTGGAAGTCTAATTAAGGAAAAGATCAAGCCGCCCCAAATCACAAAAAGCGCCACAATCATCATTGTAATTGCAATACTTGTCATCTTTATTCTCCTTTTTCTTCAAGCTTGAAGTTATCTTCATTTTTCCATTTTAAACGAGAAAGAATGAATGAAACCACCACTAGCGAAATTGCCATACCCCAACCAAAGATATTTACAAACCAGCTTGGATAGCCTTCATAACCTTCTGTAAATACTTTCGCACCTTCACTGAATAACATAAAGGCAAGAATACCAGTTGTGATGACAATGCATAAACGCCATAGGAATCCCACTTTGAATGAAGAGCTTTGATTTAAGTGGTTGCCTAATAAGCCTAGTTTTTCATTTGCTACAATCACAATTAATGAAACAAATGCCACTGCTACAATACCGAAGTAGTTCACAAATTTATCGAATACATCAAGCATTGGTAAACCTGTTGTGGTACCAAATAAAATGACCGATACTACCATCATTGGTAAACCAACAACAAAGGTTGCTTTTGCTCGACGTAAACGGAGTTTATCTTGAATCGCTGAAATGATTACTTCAATAACAGAGATAAATGAGGTTAATGCCGCAAAGGTTAATGAACCGAAGAATAATACCCCTAATACTTCACCGAATGGTGCTTTGTTAATAATAGTTGGGAATGCAAAGAAGGCTAAACCAATACCACCTTTTGCCACTTCGCTCACTTCTACACCTTGCGCGGTTGCGATAAAACCTAATGCCGCAAAGACACCGATACCTGCAAGCACTTCAAAACTTGAGTTCGCAAAACCAACAACTAAACCGCTACCTGTTAAATCTGAATCTTTTTTCAAGTACGATGCATACGTAATCATAATCCCGAAACAGATGGAAAGAGAGAAGAAGATTTGACCGTAAGCCGCAATCCACACGCTCGGATTAGAGAGTTTTGACCAGTCTGGTGTAAATAGTGCGTTTAAGCCTTTTTCTGCACCTGGTAAGAATAAAGAATAAACTACCAACGCCACAAACATCACCACTAAAACAGGCATTAAGATATCTGAAGATTTAGAAATCCCTTTTTGAATACCTAAAGAAAGCACGCCTAACGCCACTAACCATACAGCAATTAATGGGCCAGTTACCATGCCTACAAACTCGAAGCTCACACCGTTACTGATATCACCCATTTTTAAGAATTCGTGTAGGAAGAAATCAATCGGTTGGTCACCCCAAGCAGAATTAAGTGAGAAATAGGTATAGCTTGCCGCCCAACCTAATACTACCGCGTAGTAAAGACCGATGATGACATTCACCATTACTTGCCACCAACCAAACACTTCAAAGTGTGGGTTAAAGCGACGATAAGAAAGCGGTGCACCACCACGATGGCGATGACCGATTGCGTAATCTAAGAAAAGCAATGGAATACCGGCGGTTAAAAGTGCAATAAGGTAAGGGATAATAAATGCACCACCACCGTTTTCATAAGTGGTATAAGGGAAACGCCAGATGTTTCCTAAGCCAACAGCGGATCCAATCGCCGCCATAATAAATGCCTTCCGACCAGAAAAGGTCTCACGCTTTGCGTTTGACTGCGTCATATTAAGTTCCTTTTGAATGAAGAAAGGTTTCAATATAATGAATTCTAAAACCTAGTCAAGAATTTGATCTAAAGTGCGGTTAAAAATAATGAATTTTTTATAAATATCACTGTCCAAAGGCCGAATTTAATCTCTATTAACAACCAAAAGGAAACATTTATGGATCTCAACAGCATTTTAAATCAAGTTTTAGATGTGGCTAAAAACTCTGCAAGCAAACTTGAAACCGGCAACCAAACAATCGACTCTCTCACCAAAGTAGGCGGTGGTGCAGCATTAGGCGGTATTTTATCAATGATTTTAGGCCGCAGTGGTGGTGCAAGTTTAGCAAAATTAGGTTCACTTGCCGTTTTAGGTAACCTTGCTTACCAAGCGTACCAAAATTATCAAAAATCCCAACAAAATAATAGCCAACCAAACATTTCAGAAAATGCGTTTGATGTATTAAATTCATCAAGCCATGTTGATGCGGGTGAATTAATTTTACGTACTATGATCGCCGCAGCGGCAGCAGACGGTGAAATCACTGAAGATGAAAAACAAACTATCGCAAATGAAGCAGGTAACAACCCTGAATTAGCGCAATGGCTTGAACAAGAAATCCAAAATCCAATTTCTATCAATGAAATTGCACGTCTTGTAGGTAACGATACTGCACTTGCAAGCAATGTATACTTAGCGGCTCGTTTAGTAAGCAAAGATTTATCTCGCAAAGAAATCATTTTCTTAGCTGACTTAGCACAAGCGTTAGGTTTAGACGATGCGCTTGTTGAACAATTAGAAAAACAAGCAGGCTTCTAATTTTACGCACAGAAAACATCACGTTTTCTGACCGCTCTTTTCATTCAAAAACACGATAATATTTATTATCGTGTTTTTTTCATTTGTTTTTTTAGCGAAAACCTAACCAAAGACGAAAAATTTCGCTACAATGCTGAACTTCAGTGTTCATAAAATTATTCAATAATCATAAAAACGGGAAGCAACATGACAGGCGCACAACTCATTATCCAATGTTTAAAAGCGCATGGCGTAACCGATCTTTTCGGCTACCCAGGCGGGGCAATCATGCCAACCTACGATGCAATTTATGACTCAGGTCTTGACCATCTTCTTTGCCGTAACGAACAAGGTGCCGCAATCGCCGCAATTGGTTATGCTCGCTCGACAGGCAAAGTGGGTGTATGTGTCGCAACATCAGGCCCAGGCGCAACCAACTTAGTAACAGGTTTAGGCGATGCCTTTGCTGATTCTGTACCCATCGTGGCATTTACTGGCCAAGTAGCAGCCCCACTTATCGGTACCGATGCTTTTCAAGAAGCCGATGTTTTAGGTTTATCTCTTGCTTGCACCAAGCACAGCTACATTGTGCAATCCATTGAAGAACTCCCCGAAATTATTGCCTCTGCTTTCCAAATTGCACAAAGTGGCAGACCAGGTCCAGTTCTCATCGATGTGCCTCGCAACATCCAAGTGAGCGATGTACCTGAACATGTAAAACCTATTGTCAAACCAATCGTAAAACCAACCGCACTTTCAGAATTAAAATTAGCTGAAGCAAAAGCATTATTGGCGCAAGCGAAAAAACCAGTGCTTTATGTGGGTGGTGGTGTAGGTATGGCAAAAGCCACACAAGCGGTCAAAAAATTCCTACAAATCACCAAAATGCCATCCGTTTCAACATTGAAAGGTTTAGGCTCAATTGACCCAACCGATCCCGTTTATATGGGCATGATTGGTATGCATGGCACAAGAGCAGCAAATATTGCCGTACAAGAATGTGATCTATTGTTAGTATGTGGCGCACGTTTTGATGATCGTGTGACCGGTAAATTAGACAGTTTTGCACCTCACGCGAAGGTGATTCATTGTGATATTGATGCGGCAGAAATCAACAAACTCCGTGTAGCAAATGTCGCCCTTCAAGGAGATTTAATTCAAGCTTTAGAGGCTTTAAGTATCCCGCTTGCCATTGATGATTGGCGTGCACACATTCAAACATTGAAAGCCAAACTCGATTTCACTTATATCGACAATGCAGGCAACCGACCGATTGACCCTTGGTCATTGCTCAACACGCTTTCTCAACGTAAACCTCAAAATGCCGTAATTTGTACCGATGTGGGCCAACACCAAATGTGGTCTGCGCAACATATGCGTCATTTCGCACCAGAAAACTATATTACCTCTGCTGGTTTTGGCACCATGGGATTTGGTTTACCTGCAGCGGTAGGCGCGAAAAAAGCTCGTCCTCATGATGAAGTGATTTTAGTGACAGGCGATGGTTCATTGATGATGAACATTCAAGAATTGGGTTCAATCAAACGTGGCAAATTACCCGTGAAAATTTTGCTGTTAGATAACCAACGCCTTGGTATGGTGCGTCAATGGCAAGACCTTTTCTGGAACAAACGCCGTTCAGAAACCATTTTAGAAGATAACCCTGATTTCGTGATGCTGGCGAAAGCCTTTGATATTCCAGCTGAACGCATTGAGCGTGCTGATGAAGTAGATGCAGCACTTAATCGCTTATTAAATAGTGAAACAGCCTATTTATTGCAAGTATGCATTCCACCTGAAGAATGTGTATGGCCGTTAGTCCCACCAGGTGCGTGTAATGCCGATATGTTGGAGGAAATTTAAAATGAATCACTATACTTTTGAATTGACTGCTCAACATCGTCCGGAAGTATTAGAACGGATATTACGCGTTATTCGTTTACGCGGCTTCACTGTGACTAATATGGAGATGGCATTGGTAGATACTCAAGTGCAGTTAAAAATCACTGTAAAATCTGACCGCACTTTTGATCTGTTGGTGAATCAGTTGGCGAAATTGCCGGATGTGATGGAAATAAATAATGAATAAGGAAAATAAAGAATTCTTTATTGAAAAAAATCTTTGGTGGCTACTTCTTATCATTGGTCTTATATCCCTGAGTGTTTACTTTTGGAAATTCCATGGCGTGCTGGCAAATGAAAGTGATAAATGGGATCATTTTGGAAGTTATATTGGTGGCATTTTTTCTGGAATGGCTTTTTTAGCACTTATTGCAGAAATGAGAGCGAATAGAAAAAGAGAAAAAAAACAGGAAGGGCGTTATCAAAAACAAATTAATGATTTAAATCAAGAGAAGAAAGAACAAGATCAAAGATGGGCAAAAGAGAGTTTTGAGAGAACGTTTTTTATGATGCTTTCTCAATTTAACGAGAAACTGTCTTCATTAAAAGAATTGGATATAAATAATATATATGATCTTATAGCAATAAATAATCCAGAATTTTTCTATAACATAAGAAATAGTGTAGAAGAAAATGATAAATACTCTGATATAAACATGTTGTTTATAAACTTATATAGAATATTAAAATTTACAGATGAAACTTATTTCGAAATAAATGAGAAGAAAGTCTATACAAATATATTAAGAAGCTATCTTTCCAGAAAGTTTCTTGTTATTTTAGGATTTCATCTGTTATATAAAGATTCATCATATAATAATTACATATCTTACATTAACAAATATAATATTTTTGAACATATAGATTTAAAATCTCTAGAAATAAAAATGCTAAAAAATAGATATCTTTTATCTAGCGATTTACTTGATGAGTCATCCAATATGAATTATAGAATAATTCTTGACTACATTCTTAGAAAAAAAGATGGATATATTTTTGAAAATTCTAATAATCTTTATTTAAACTTTGAAATTATAAAAAAAGATTATCCTTATAGCGAAACAACAGAAAAATTCCATGAATTTGTTAAAGCAAGAGAAAAAGGTATAGACTTTAAGTTTGAATATGATAATGAAGATATAGAAATATACAATTATGATTTTATCTTTATGCACTTAATTGCAAATTTCAAACCTGAAGCATTTGCTAATAGTTTGGAATACCGTGATACGACAACAATATATAACTTATATATATCAGAACTAAAAAATAGATATTCTTAAAAAACTTGGAGAGATTATTTATGCCAAAACTACGTTCAGCGACCAGTACTCAGGGTCGTAATATGGCGGGTGCACGTGCCTTATGGCGTGCAACAGGGATGAAAGAAAATGACTTTGGTAAACCGATTATTGCGGTGGTGAACTCTTTCACCCAATTCGTACCAGGGCATGTTCATTTAAAAGACATGGGACAACTGGTTGCAGCTGAAATTGAAAAAGCAGGCGGCGTGGCAAAAGAATTCAATACCATTGCGGTGGATGATGGAATCGCAATGGGCCACGGCGGGATGCTTTATTCCTTACCAAGCCGTGATTTAATCGCGGACAGCGTAGAATATATGGTTAATGCGCACTGTGCTGATGCGATGGTGTGTATTTCCAACTGCGACAAAATCACTCCGGGAATGTTGATGGCGGCAATGCGTTTAAACATTCCAACCATCTTCGTTTCAGGTGGTCCGATGGAAGCGGGTAAAACCAAACTTTCCGACCAGCTCATCAAATTAGACTTAATTGATGCCATGATCCAAAGCGCTGATGTGAATGTTAGCGACAAAGATGTTGATGCCATTGAGCGCAGCGCTTGCCCAACCTGTGGTTCTTGCTCAGGGATGTTTACCGCTAACTCCATGAACTGCTTAACCGAAGCGTTAGGTTTATCTTTACCGGGCAATGGCTCGATGTTAGCGACCCATGCTGACCGTAAAGAATTATTCTTAAAAGCTGGTCGTCAAATTGTTGAGCTTTGCAAACGCTATTATGAACAAGATGATGAAAGCGTATTGCCTCGTTCAATTGGCACCTTTGAGGCTTTTGAAAATGCGATGAGCTTAGATATTGCGATGGGTGGTTCAAGTAATACCGTTTTACACTTATTAGCGGCTGCTCAAGAAGCTGGCGTAGATTTCAAAATGGCAGATATTGACCGCTTATCACGCGTTGTCCCTTGCTTAAGCAAAATCGCACCAAATACCAATAAATACCACATGGAAGATGTACATCGTGCAGGTGGGATTATGGGTTTATTGGGCGAACTAGATCGTGCAGGTTTAATCCACCGTAATACCAAAACCGTATTAGGTATGACTTTAGAAGAACAATTAAATCAATACGATATCATTCGTAATAAAGATGCAGAATTACACAAATTCTTCCGTGCAGGTCCTGCAGGTATTCGTACCACGCAAGCCTTTTCACAAGATTGCCGTTGGGATAGCGTAGATGATGACCGTGTAAGTGGCTGTATCCGTAATAAAGAAAATGCGATTTCTCAAGAAGGTGGCCTCGCGGTATTATTTGGTAACATCGCTAAAGACGGTTGTATCGTAAAAACGGCGGGTGTGGATGAGTCTATCTGGACATTTACCGGTCGTGCAATCGTATTTGAAAGCCAAGAAGATGCTGTAGCCGGTATTTTAGGTGGCAAAGTGAAAGAAGGCCATGTGGTAGTCATTCGCTACGAAGGTCCAAAAGGCGGCCCTGGTATGCAAGAAATGTTGTATCCAACCAGCTACTTAAAATCGATGGGCTTAGGTAAAAAATGTGCTTTATTAACAGATGGTCGTTTCTCTGGTGGTACATCTGGTTTATCTATTGGTCACGCTTCTCCTGAAGCAGCTTCTGGCGGTGCGATCGGCTTAGTACATGATGACGATATTATCGAAATCGATATTCCAAATCGCGCGATTAATCTCAAAATCAGCGATGAAGAATTAGCAAAACGCCGTACCGAGCAAGATGCCAAAGGCTGGCAACCGGCTAACCGCGAGCGTGAAGTATCCTTTGCCTTAAAAGTATTTGGCCACTTCGCAACATCTGCGGATAAAGGTGCGGTACGTGATAAAAGTCTATTAAAATAATCTCTAATCATACCTCCTCTCTTTTATGAGAGGAGGATAAAAATAAAGAAAAAATTAACCGCACTTCATCATAAACAACAAATATCATGAAAAACCTACTCACCAATCCTCAACCCTCTCAATCGGATTACATTAACGCGATTGTCAAACTTGGCTCCAGAGTATATGAAGCCGCTACCGTAACCCCGCTACAAAAAATGGGCAAATTATCTGATCGCCTACATAATAATATTTGGATTAAGCGTGAAGACCGACAGCCAGTAAATAGCTTTAAGCTGCGTGGTGCTTATGCGATGATTTCTAGCCTTTCTGATGAACAAAAACAGGCTGGTGTCATTGCTGCTTCTGCGGGTAATCATGCTCAGGGTGTTGCTTTATCAGCAAAACAACTTGGCTTAAAAGCATTAATTGTTATGCCACAAAATACACCGAGTATCAAAGTGGATGCAGTTCGCGGTTTTGGTGGTGAAGTGTTGTTACACGGAGCCAATTTTGATGAAGCCAAAGCTAAAGCCATCGAGCTTTCAAAATCTAAACATCTGACATTTATCCCGCCGTTTGATCATCCATTGGTTATTGCTGGTCAAGGTACATTGGCGATGGAAATGCTCCAACAAGTTGCTGATTTAGATTATGTCTTTGTGCAAGTTGGTGGTGGTGGCCTTGCGGCTGGCGTAGCCATTTTGCTCAAACAATTTATGCCGGAAATTAAAGTCATTGGTGTCGAGTCCAAAGATTCAGCTTGTTTGAATGCAGCCTTAGAAAAAGGTGAACCTACAGATCTAGCACATGTTGGGCTATTTGCCGATGGCGTAGCAGTAAAACGTATTGGTGACGAAACATTCCGTTTATGTCAAAAATATTTAGACGGTATGGTGCTGGTAGACAGCGATGAAGTTTGTGCGGCAATGAAAGATTTATTCGAAAACGTGCGTGCTATCGCAGAGCCATCTGGTGCCTTAGGATTAGCCGGTTTGAAGAAATATGTGAAACAAAACAATTTGGAAGGCAAAAATATGGCGGCAATTTTATCTGGTGCCAATCTTAACTTCCATACATTGCGTTATGTTTCAGAACGTTGCGAAATTGGTGAAAACCGTGAAGCTTTACTGGCTGTAACCATGCCTGAACAACCAGGCAGTTTTTTAAAATTTGCCCATGTCATCGGCAACCGTGCAGTAACAGAATTCAGTTATCGTTATGCAGATAATCAAAAAGCCTGTATTTTCGTTGGTGTGCGCACGACTAATGAAGCTGAAAAAGCGGAAATTATTGCTGATTTAACGAAAAATGGCTTTGATGTAGAAGATATGTCTGATGATGATATTGCGAAAACTCACGTGCGTTATTTAATGGGTGGACGAGTTTCCAATCATCATGAAAGACTTTATAGCTTTGAATTTCCAGAACAAAAAGGCGCTTTACTTAAATTCCTAGAAATTTTGGGTAAACGTTGGAATATTTCATTATTCCATTATCGTGCTCATGGAGCTGATTACGGTAATATTCTTGCGGCTTTCCAATTAGGCGAAAAAGATAACGCAGAATTTGAACAAGCTTTAGCAGAACTCGGTTATGTTTATGAAGATGTAACTGAAAGTAAAGCGTATCGATATTTCTTACGATAGAAAAACAAAAAGAGCGGTCAAAATAACCGCTCTTTTTTATTATCATTAACTTATCGTTTTAATTTAACGAGTTTTTCAGTAAGTTCGTAAGCACGAAGTTTCGCTAACTCTTTAGAAAGTTTAGCTACAAGTAAATCATGATCCACATCAACTGCGTGATTCACAATATTTTCTTCCGCTTCACGTTTTGCTTCACGAATACGATCTGCATCTAACTCGCTACCGCGAATTGCAACATCGGCAAGTACTGTTACTACTTTAGGTTGAACTTCTAAGAAGCCGCCTGAAACATAGATAACTTCTTCGTTGCCATCTTCGAGAGTGAATTTAACAATCCCTGGCTTAATCGCCGTCATCAAAGGGGTGTGGTTTGGTAAAATACCTAGTTCACCTTCCACACCTGTTGCTTGGATTTGTTTCACAGCACCTTCAAAGATTTTTCGCTCTGCGCTGACTATTATTAGGTTAAATGTCGCCATTTTTGTTCTCCTTCAAATGACTTGAAGTGATTACATATTTTTGGCTTTTTCTAGCGCTTCGTCGATTGTACCGACCATGTAGAACGCTTGTTCTGGAATATGGTCGTATTCGCCGTTTAAAATACCTTTAAAGCCGCGGATAGTTTCTTTTAAAGAAACGTATTTACCTGGAGTACCGTTAAATACCTCAGCAACGAAGAACGGTTGTGATAAGAAACGTTCAATTTTACGAGCACGTGCTACCACAAGTTTGTCATCTTCAGATAACTCGTCCATACCAAGAATTGCGATAATATCTTTTAATTCTTTATAACGTTGTAAGATACCTTGTACGCCACGCGCTACATCATAGTGCTCTTGACCAACAACAAGTGGGTCTAATTGACGTGAAGTTGAATCTAATGGGTCAACCGCAGGGTAAATACCTAAAGACGCAATTTGACGACTTAATACAACTGTAGAGTCTAAGTGCGCGAAGGTTGTTGCCGGAGATGGGTCAGTTAAGTCATCCGCAGGTACGTATACCGCTTGAACAGAGGTGATAGAACCTGTTTTGGTTGAAGTGATACGCTCTTGTAACACACCCATTTCTTCTGCTAATGTTGGTTGGTAACCTACCGCAGATGGCATACGACCTAATAACGCAGATACTTCAGTACCAGCAAGAGTATAACGATAGATATTATCCACGAAGAATAATACATCACGACCTTCGTCACGGAATTTTTCAGCCATAGTTAAACCGGTTAACGCAACACGTAAACGGTTACCTGGTGGCTCATTCATTTGTCCATAAACTAATGATACTTTATCCAATACGTTAGAATCTTTCATTTCATGATAGAAGTCATTACCTTCACGAGTACGTTCACCTACACCCGCAAATACGGAGTAACCTGAGTGCTCAATCGCGATATTACGGATTAATTCCATCATGTTAACGGTTTTACCTACACCCGCACCACCGAATAGACCTACTTTACCACCTTTTGCGAATGGACAAATTAAGTCGATAACTTTGATACCAGTTTCTAATAATTCCGTACTGTTAGATTGTTCTTCATAGCTTGGTGCCGGACGGTGAATAGACCAATTTTCTTCCGCGCCAATTTCACCTTGCTCATCGATTGGTTCACCTAATACGTTCATAATACGGCCTAACGTTTTAGTCCCTACTGGAACTTGAATCGGGTTACCCGTATTTTCTACTTTTAAGCCACGTTTTAAGCCGTCAGATGTACCTAATGCGATACAGCGAACTACACCGCCACCTAATTGTTGTTGAACTTCAAGGGTTAAACCTGATTCAACTTTTAATGCATCGTAAACTTTTGGTACTGCATCTTGTGGGAATTCAACGTCAATCACCGCACCGATGATTTGTACAATTTTTCCTGCTGACATTACCGTTCCTCTTTCATTAAATCGCTGCCGCGCCGGCGACGATTTCGTTTAATTCATTTGTAATACTTGCTTGACGGGCTTTATTGTAAACTAATCGCAAGTCATTGATTAAATTACCTGCATTATCAGTTGCCGCTTTCATTGCTACCATTCTAGCAGCTTGCTCGGAAGCAAGGTTATCTACCACAGATTGATACACTTGTGATTCCAAATAACGAGTAAGCAAACTGTCTAATAAGACTTTTGGCTCTGGCTCGTAAAGGTAATCCCAGGTGCTTTGTCTTTGCTCTAAATTATCGGTTTCTAATGCCGGTAATGGTATTAATTGTTGATAAACGGGTTTTTGTGCCATTGTATTAACGAATTTATTGTAGGCAATATAAACTGCATCTACTTCGCCGTCTTTATAGACATCAAACATGTCGTTTGCGACCCCGATTAAATCTTCCATTGCCGGATTATCACCCAAACCGGAAAGTTGTGCACGAACAGGTAATCCTAATGAGCGGAAAAAGCTGATACCTTTTGAGCCAATTAAGCCCAATTCAACAGTAACACCTTTATCTTTCCATTGTTTGATTTCTGTCATCACAGTTTTAAACAAGTTAATGTTCAAACCGCCACACATTCCGCGGTCAGTCGAGACCACTAAGATCCCGACTCTTTTTACTTCGCGTTGAATTAAAAATGGGTGTTTATAACCAACAGTTGCTTTAGAGACGTGGCTGATAACATTTCGTATTGTTTCAGAATACGGACGAGAAGCAGCCATACGATCTTGCGTTTTACGCATTTTCGAGGTTGCCACCATTTCCATTGCCTTAGTAATTTTTTGTGTACTTTGTACACTGGCAATTTTGGTTTTTATCTCTTTTGCACCTGCCATCTTATTTCTCCGTTACTTTTACCACGCGCTGTTGGCTTTAAAATTATCCAAAATCGCTTTTAATGATGCTTTAACTTCATCATTGTAATTACCGGTTTTGGTCAATTCAGCCATAAACTCGCTGTGGTTACGGCGAGCGTAATCTAAAAGTGCGGCTTCAAAACTTGCAATTTTTTGCAATTCCACATCTTCTAAATAGCCAAACTCAACCGCGAAAAGCAACACAGATTGCTCTGCTACGCTAAGCGGTACATATTGTTTTTGTTTCAATAATTCAGTGACTTTTTCACCGTGAGAAAGTTGTTTGCGGGTAGCATCGTCAAGGTCAGATGCGAACTGAGCAAACGCCGCTAATTCACGATATTGAGCTAATGCGGTACGGATACCACCAGCTAATTTTTTCACTACTTTAGTTTGTGCAGAACCACCCACACGAGATACCGAAATACCAGGGTTTACCGCTGGACGAATACCAGAGTTAAATAAGTTAGATTCTAAGAAAATCTGACCATCGGTAATCGAAATTACGTTGGTTGGAACGAATGCTGAAACGTCACCTGCTTGAGTTTCAATAATTGGAAGAGCGGTTAAAGAACCAGTTTTTCCTTTTACTGCACCTTGAGTGAATTTTTCTACGTATTCTTCATTTACACGTGCTGCACGTTCAAGTAAACGTGAGTGTAGATAGAATACGTCACCTGGATAGGCTTCACGACCTGGTGGACGACGTAATAATAATGAAATTTGACGATAAGCAACAGCTTGTTTTGATAAGTCATCGTAAACAATTAACGCATCTTCACCGCGATCACGGAAATATTCACCCATTGCACAACCAGCATAAGGCGCTAAATATTGTAAAGCAGCTGATTCAGATGCAGATGCCGCAACAACGATAGTGTTTTCAAGCGCACCGTGCTCTTCTAATTTACGTACTACGTTTGCAATAGTCGACGCTTTTTGACCGATCGCGACATAGATACATTTAATACCTGAATCACGTTGGTTAATGATTGCATCGATTGCTAATGCTGTTTTACCCGTTTGACGGTCACCGATGATTAACTCACGTTGACCACGACCGATTGGAACCATGGAGTCAACCGCTTTATAACCAGTTTGTACAGGCTGATCAACCGATTTACGATCGATAACACCTGGTGCAATGACTTCAACAGGAGAGAAACCATCATTTTCAATTTCACCTTTACCATCGATTGGTTGACCAAGTGTATTTACCACACGACCTAATAAACCACGACCAACTGGTACTTCAAGAATACGGCCAGTACATTGTACTTCCATACCTTCCGCTAAATCTGCGTAAGGACCCATTACTACCGCACCAACAGAATCACGTTCAAGGTTAAGTGCCATTGCGTAACGGTTGCCTGGTAAGGCGATCATTTCGCCTTGCATCACATCGCTTAAGCCATGAATACGAATAATCCCGTCACTTACAGAAACAATTGTCCCTGTATTACGGGCTTCGCTCACCACGTCAAATTGAGCGATGCGTTTTTTAATCAATTCACTAATTTCAGTTGAATTTAGTTGCATCTTGTATTCCTCTTATAATTGCAACTCATTTGCGAGACGAGCAAGTTGTCCACGACTACTTCCGTCAATCACAAAATCTTCTGTACGAATCACTACACCGGCAATCAGTGAGCTATCTACATTGCAATTTAATTTCACTTTGCGAGCTAATCTTTTTTCCATTGCAGCTGCAATTTTTTCGATTTGTGTTGCATTCAATGGTTGTGCTGAAGTTACTTCAACTTCTGCAATAGCTTGATGTTCTTCCACATAATGTTTAAATTCTTCAAACACGGTAGGAATCGCACTCAAACGCTTATTTTCAGCCATTAACCGAATAAGATTTTGCCCATATTGATCCAATTGTTCGCCACAAATAGAAATTACTGTATCAGCTAATTTCTGTGCAGAAAGAGAACTACTTAAGTAAGCTTTTACCGTTTCATCTTCAGCTACGGCTGCAGCAAAACCTAACATTTCAGTCCATTTTTCAACCGCACTTTGTTCAATGGCAAAGTCGAATGCAGCTTTTGCATAAGGGCGAGCTATTGTAGTTAATTCTGACATAAGCTAAGCCTCTTATAACTCTGCAACTAATTTATCAATAATGTCATTGTTTGCCGCTTCATCAATAGAACGACCCACAATTTTCTCAGCACCCGCTACTGCTAATGAAGCCACTTTAACACGTAATTCTTCTTGAACACGTTTACGTTCTGCTTCTACTTCAGCATAACCTTGAGCAATAATTTTTGCTTTTAGTTCTTCAGCTTCTGCCTTCACTTCGTCTAACACTTCATTGCGACGTTTATTCGCAGCATCTAAAATTTCTTGAGCTTGTACTTTTGCAGATAGAAGTTCTTGTTCAACAAGATTTTTAGTATCTGCTTGCTCTTTTTTCGCTGCTTCAGCTGACGCTAAGGCGTTCGCAATTTGGCTTTGACGTGTTTCAATCGCATTAATAATTGGTGGCCAAACAAACTTCATGCAGAACCACACAAAAAGTGCGAACGCAATAAGTTGACCAATCAATGTTGCATTTAAATTCACAACGTCCTCCTTACTATGCTTGTTTTACGTTGATAAGCAAATAAGGTGATTAGTGTAATAAACCGATGAATGGGTTTGCGAAAATGAAAAGTAATGAAATACCAACAGCAATCATTGCAATCGCATCCAAAAGACCAGCCACGATAAACATTTTAGTTTGTAGGCTAGATGCTAATTCAGGTTGGCGAGCAGATGATTCTAAGAATTTACCACCTAAGATCGCAAAGCCGATTGCAGTACCTAATGCAGCAAATGCAAGAAGAATTGATGCACCAATGATTGTCGCTGTAATTACAGTTTCCATAATGTTCTCCAATAGATAGAAGTTAAGTTTAGCCCTAGAGCCGGTTAATAAAAATTAATGTTCTGCTTTGTTATAAGCAATACTTAAATAAACCACCGTTAACATCATAAAGATGAATGCTTGTAACGTAATAACCAAAATATGGAAAATAGCCCAAGCTAGGTGTAATGGGATTCCCAATGCTGCAATGGCCACATTTGCAGAGTACATCACAGCGATAAGAATAAAGATTAATTCCCCTGCATACATATTACCGAAAAGACGGAAAGCAAGAGAAATCGGTTTAGCTAATAAAGTTACCGTTTCAAGAATAAAGTTTACAGGAATAAACGCCCAATGATTAAAAGGGTGGAGTGTATATTCTTTAACTAAACCACCAAAACCTTTTGATTTAATTGTATAGAAAAGAATGAGGAAGAATACACAGATTGACATACCTAATGTTGCACTGATATCTGCTGTTGGTACTGCTCTTAAATAATGAATACCAAAAAGACCGGCAAATTGAGGAAGAAAATCAACTGGGATCAAGTCGATAGCATTCATAATGAATACCCAGCAGAAAATGGTTAAAGCAATTGGTGCTACCACATTACGCGGACCATGAAAGTTTTCTTTCACAATGCCATCAACCCAACCTACAACAATTTCAACCAAACATTGCATTTTGCCTGGTACGCCTGTCGTAGCATTTTTTGCAACACGAGAAAAGATAAACAAGAAAATCACTGCCGATACAATTGAGAAAAAAAGCGTATCAAAGTGAACGTTCCAGAAACCATCACCTGTCTTCAAGAAAGACAAGTGGTGACTAATATATTCGGAAGTTGTTTGTCCAGACATAGTCAACCCTTTGTAGAAAAATTAAGATCTATTTAACAAAAACGGAATAACATTATTCAACGCTAATGCTGTAAAAAAACCAACAAAAAACAAAATAAAATGTGAGATAGCAAGCCATTTAAAGGACACCCCCACAAGCACAATTGTTAGCATAAACTTTAACGCTTCACCACGATAAAATGCTGTTAATTTTGTTGAAAAATCTTGTTTGCGAAAAAAAACAATATAAGCAAAAGCACAAAATGGTACAAAAGCACTGATAAATCCTAAACTGAAATCTACCGCACTTTCACCTTGCCAAATTGCAAGGAATACCCCAAAAACAACAAGACAAACCGACTCAATGATTATCGCCTTTTGATATCGATTTTTAGCCTGTGTTAAAACCTTAGACATTATCTTATTTTTTTAAAATACAAAAACTATCTAATTATACCCGCGCTACAAAGAGTTTCAACTTTTAAACCACTAAAAAATGTTAAACAAATCACACTTTTAAAAAAATATTCACAAAATCGTCACAAAAAAAGTGTGTTTTATCGTAAAACGATTAAATGTCGTTCACCTACAAGCTCAGGGACATGTAAAGTTATCACGTCTTTTATTTCGAATTTTTTGTCTAATTCTTGAACTTCATCTTCGTGATAAATGCCTTTCAAGGCATAAAAATATCCATCTTTCTTTAGCAAATGATGACACCAATCTGTCATATCTTTTAACGAAGCAAATGCACGACTTAGTACACCGTCGAATTTTTGTTCAGGTTGGTATTCCTCAACGCGGCTAAGAACGGGTTCTACATTTGTTAGTCCTAACTCACGTACTGCATTTCGAATAAAGCTAATACGCTTACCTAAACTATCTAACAAGACAAATTGCTTGGTAGGATTAATAATGGCTAGAGGCAGACCTGGCAAGCCTGGACCGGTTCCTACATCAATAAAACGATCCCCTTGTAAATAAGGACTAACAACAATACTATCCAAGATATGTTTCACTAACATTTCCTGTGGATTACGCACAGAGGTTAAGTTATAGGCTTTATTCCATTTATTGAGTAATTGCACTAACTGGATAAGTTGATCTTTTTGTCGATCTGTTAATTGAATTTCAGTTTGAGTCAGTAAATTTTCGAGTTTTGCTTTCATTTTTCTATCTATCTTGTCTGTTTGTCGTCATTCTACTTGAAAATACCTACCTTGAAACATTATTTCTTCTGGCTTGCTAAAATATTCCCTAAATTTGTTTCCAACCAATCCACTAAATCAAACATCTTATTAGAAGCCTCTGTTCCAAATTCTGTTAATGTGTAATCCACTTGCGGTGGCACGGTATTATAGGATTTACGGATTAACATACCATCAGCCTCCAATTCCTGCAGGGTTTTAGTCAACATACGCTCGCTTACGCCATCAATAGCACGGCGAAGTTCACTAAAACGCTTGGTGCCAGAATGTAAACTCACTAACACTAATGCGCCCCAACGACTGGTTAAATGTTGCAAAATTTGGCGAGAAGGGCAAGCTGAAGCCAGTACGTTCCCACGATTTAAATTTTTTTCCATTTTTAATTCCTTAAAAATCAACAATTTGAAAATTATTTTTAAAAAATTACAAAACTTACGTTTATGTAAGTACTTCTCAAAAGTAAGTATTGAAATATAATACGCCACATCAAGCGAACAATCAAATGTTCAAATATCATTTCAACTTAACGAGAAGGAAAACATCATGACAACTAAAACTATCGCAATTACTGGTGCAACAGGTCAATTTGGCGCAATCGCATTAAACTTATTAAAAGCAAAACAAGCAAACGTCATCGCGCTTGTACGCTCTCCAGAAAAAATTTCAGGTGTAGAAGCCCGCAAATTTGATTATTCAAAAACAGAAGGTCAAGTAGAAGCATTACAAGGCGTAGATACTTTAATTCTTGTTTCAAGTAGTGAAGTCGGTCAGCGTGCATTACAACACAACAACGTAATTGAATCAGCGAAAAAAGCGGGTGTGAAACATATTATCTATACCAGTTTACTCGGCGCGACAAACGATAATACCGTAAAATCCCTTGCCGGTGAGCACGTTGAAACTGAAGCCGCATTAAAAGCTTCGGGTATTACTTACACTATTTTACGCAATGGTTGGTACACCGAAAACTACACAGCTTCAATTCCGGCAGCATTAGCAAACAATGCTTTCTACGGTTCAGCAAAAAACGGCAAAATTTCGTCTGTACTTCGTGCAGAACTTGCTGAAGCAGCAGTAAACGTCGCATTAAGTGAATGTCATGAAAACCAAACTTACGAACTTGCCGGATCAACCAGCTGGACATTAGCCGACCTTGCAGCAGAAATCAGCAAACAAACAGGTAAAGATATCCCTTACGTGGATATTCCTGCAGCAGATTATGCCGCAGCACTTGTACAAGCAGGATTAGATGAAGGATTTGCAGGCTTAATTGCACAATGGGATGTAGATGCATCAAACGGTGCATTATTCTCAGAAGACAAAACCCTTGATAAATTGCTTGGTCGTCCAACAGCAGGATTGGATGTAGCAGTGAAACAAGCTCTCGCCCATTAATAAGGTTCTTTAAATTTAATCATAAAAAAGTGCGGTTAGTTTTAACCGCACTTTTCATTTTTAAACATTATTCGCCGCGTTTCAACATACCTTGTTTTTTCAAATTCACCAGAATAATTGAAATTGCCGCAGGAGTAATGCCTGAAATTCGGCTCGCTTGACCAATTGAAACTGGACGATGTTGTTCTAACTTCGCACGTACTTCATTCGATAAACCAGACACTTTGCTGTAATCAAAGTTAGCTGGGATAGCTGTATTTTCGTGGCGTTTTTGTTTTTTAATTTCTTCTTGCTGATGCTCAATATAGCCTTGATACTTAATAGCAATTTCTACTTGTTCTACGGCTTCTCGGTCTTCCATTGCCGGTTTGTATGGCGTTAAAGAAGTTAAAATATCGTAGGTCATTTCAGGACGACGCAATAAATCTTCACCATTTGCTTCACGCACAAGTGGGCTGCCAAGTACTTTATTCGCTTCTTCTAAATATTCAGAACGCGGATGCAACCAAATGCTGCGTAAGCGTTGGCGTTCCTGTTCGATATTTTCCATTTTTTGATTGAAGCGAGCCCAGCGAGCCTCATCAATCAAACCTAATTCATGGGCAATTGGTGTTAAACGAATGTCTGCATTGTCTTCACGTAATAACAAGCGGTATTCTGCACGAGAAGTAAATACGCGATATGGTTCTTTGGTACCAAGCGTACAAAGGTCATCAACCAATACACCAGTATAAGATTGATCGCGACGTGGATACCATGCCTCTTTCTCTTGCACGTAAAGACCTGCATTAATCCCAGCCAATAAGCCTTGTGCTGCAGCTTCTTCGTAACCGGTTGTACCGTTAATTTGACCCGCAAAGAATAAACCCGAAATCGATTTAGTTTCTAATGTTGGTTTTAAGTCACGTGGATCAAAATAATCATATTCAATGGCATAACCTGGTTTAATGATGCGAGCTTTTTCTAAACCTTTCATAGAATTAACAATGCCCATTTGTACGTCAAACGGCAAACTAGTAGAGATCCCGTTTGGATACACTTCATTACTGGTTAAGCCTTCTGGTTCCAAATAAATTTGATGTGAATTACGATCTGCAAAACGCATCACTTTATCTTCAATAGATGGACAATAACGCGGACCGATTCCTTCAATCACACCGGTATACATTGGACTGCGATCCAAGTTATTACGGATCACTTCATGAGTTTGTTCATTAGTGTGCGTGATATAACAAGGAATTTGTTGAGGGTGATCATCCACTGATCCCATAAAAGAGAATACCGGTAATACGGCATCACCATGTTGTTTAGCCAATATATCGAAATTGATCGTGCGTGCATCAATACGCGGTGGGGTACCGGTTTTTAAACGATCAACGCGTAAATTCAGATCACGTAAACGATGAGAAAGTGTAACAGATGCTGGATCACCTGCGCGACCGCCTTCATAATGTTCTAAACCAATGTGGATCTTACCTGCTAAGAAAGTACCGGCTGTTAAAATCACCGATTTAGCACGAAATTTAAGTCCCATTTTGGTTTCCACACCACAAACGCGATCTTGCTCAATTAAAATATCGGTCACTTCTTGTTGGAAAATATCTAAATTAGGTTGATTTTCTAGTGCGATGCGTACGGCTTGACGATATAACACGCGGTCAGCTTGAGCTCGGGTTGCACGTACAGCAGGTCCTTTACTGCTATTTAAAGTACGAAATTGAATCCCCGCCTTATCTGCAGCATGCGCCATTAATCCGCCCATGGCATCCATTTCTTTCACTAAATGGCCTTTACCAATACCACCAATAGCGGGGTTACATGACATTTGTCCAAGGGTATCAACATTATGTGTCAATAATAGGGTTTTTAATCCCATGCGTGCCGGAGCCAACGCGGCTTCTGTACCGGCATGACCGCCACCCACAACGATCACATCATAATTTTCGGTGTAAAACATATCTCTCTCTTCGTCTTCAATTTGATCTTCGATCTAAAAATCGGCGCTATTCTACTGAAAATTACGTGTGGTTGAAAGTAACAATTCAATCTGTGATAAGAGAAGATCGAGAGGTAATAAAGATAAGATCTATTTATATATAAAGATCTTATTATTGTTACTATTATGATCCTTTTACCTTGTTAATAAGATCCTTTTCCTTTTTTAAATGAAGAAGTTAGATCGTTTTAGACTGTGTTGAAATGCCGTCAGTTTGAAGGCTTTTTCTTGTGGATAACCTTGAATTTTATCCACAGTTAAAACAATCATCATATTTACTCAGTGGAAAAGAACAAGTTTTTGACAGGTTTTATTAAAGTTATCCACAGGTGATTTTTTTGGATAATGGATAAAGAAAAAGCGATAACTCAAATTATCGCTTTATTATGACTAAAGTGCATTTATAAATTGTGGTAGCCAATCTTCAGCAAATTGTTCTTGATCATCAACATGCAAGACATCGATTTTTAAACTGTCGCAAATTTTGACCGCACTTTTTTCACTTAATTGTGTTTCAACTTTATTCACGGCATGACAGAATGTATCGTAATCTGAATTGCCTAAGCCTACAACGGCAAAGCGGAGAGAAGATAAATCTTTATCTGATGCCGCAATTTGTTCAAAGAGTGGTTTCAAATTATCAGGCAATTCACCTGCACCATGTGTTGAAGTGACAATCAACCAAATATTTTCATCAATCACATCATCAAGTTCTGGTCCGTGGAAAAGTGCGGTAGAAAAATCTTGTGTTTTTAACACCTCTTCTAAATGTTCCGCCACATATTCAGCGCCGCCTAATGTGCTGCCTGAAATAATGTAAATATTCATAGTGTTTCCTAATAAGAAAAAAGGCTTAGATTTTCTAAGCCTTTATAGTCATTATACGTTGTCGAATTTACCCAACAATGAACGAATGTGTTCTTGCCAGTTGCGGTGTTCATTTTTAAGTTGCTCGTTTTCATGTTGCAACGCTTCTACCGCTTGTTGAGATTGATTTTTTTGTTCTTTTAATTCTTCTACTTCAAGTTGAAGTAATTGAATGGTTTCTACTGCTTGTCTAATTTTTTCTTCAAGCTGATCTAAAATTTCTAAAGACATAGTGATTTCCTTTTTTAAAATAAGTCCGAAACGGCTTTATTCTACCGACTTAATCCTATTTTTAAAAGCCTCTTGTCAAAATTTATTATGCAAACGTTTGCTTAGTGATAAAATAACGAGACTTTTTGCATTGGGAGAGAAAAATGAATCGTGCATTAGCTATTGAATTTTCAAGAGTAACCGAAGCGGCAGCATTAGCAGCTTATACTTGGCTTGGTCGTGGTAATAAAAATGCGGCGGATGAGGCGGCAGTCAAAGCCATGCGTTATATGCTGAATTTAATCCATATGGACGGTGAAATTGTGATTGGTGAAGGAGAAATTGACGAAGCACCAATGCTTTATATTGGCGAAAAAGTGGGCTCAGGTAATGGTGAGCTCGTTTCTATTGCGGTTGATCCGATTGATGGCACACGAATGACCGCAATGGGCCAATCGAATGCCATTTCAGTATTGGCAGCTGGCGGTAAACGAACCTTCTTAAAAGCGCCAGATATGTATATGGAAAAATTAGTTGTGGGTCCTGAAGTAAAAGGCATGATTGATTTAAGTTTACCGATTGAACAAAATCTTCGCCGTGTCGCTTCTCGTTTAGGTAAATCCTTATCGGATTTAACCGTGATGGTGCTCGCTAAACCACGTCATGATGAAGTGATTAAACAAATGCATAATCTTGGTATTCGCGTGATGGCTATTCCGGATGGTGATGTGGCGGCTTCGGTTTTATGTTGCTTACCTGATGCTGAAGTGGATATGGTTTATGGCATTGGCGGTGCACCTGAAGGTGTGGCAGCCGCCGCTGCAATTCGAGCATTAGGTGGAGATATGCAAGCTCGTCTTATTCCACGCAATGAAGTGAAAGGCGATACGGAAGAAAATCGTAAAATTGCCGCTGAAGAAGTTCAACGTTGTGAAGCCTTAGGTGTGAAGGTTAATGAAATCTTAAAATTAGAAGATTTAGTGCGTGATGATAACCTTGTTTTTGCCGCAACGGGAATTACGCACGGTGAATTACTTAAAGGGATTTCTCGTCGTGGTAACTTGGCCACCACAGAAACTTTATTAATCCGTGGTAAATCACGCACTATTCGTAAAATCCAATCCATCCATTATCTTGATAGAAAAGATTCTGAAATCTATGAGATTTTAAGAAATTAGTGAAAATAAAAGAGCGGTCATAAAAAACAATGAATTTTTGACCGCTCTTTTTTATTTCTTACAGCATTTTCTTCAATTGATACAAATAAGCTAAGGCTTGTTTTGGGCTTAATTCATCGGGATCAAGCTTCTCAATAGCTTCGCGTAAAGCATCTGGTTCCGCTTCAAAATCCAATTCACCTTGATGTTGATTTAACGCTCTTAGATGTTGAATTTGTTGATCACCATTTTGTGCTGACAGTTTTTCTAACTGATGCAATTTTTGCTTCGCCAGTTTAATGACAGATTGAGGCACACCTGCCAGCGCTGCAACAGCAAGACCATAACTTTTACTTGCCGCACCGTCTTGAACCGCGTGCATAAAGGCGATGGTATTGTTATGTTCTAGTGCATCTAAATGAATATTAGCAATGCCTTCAATTTGTTCTGGCAGCGCGGTGAGTTCAAAATAATGAGTCGCAAATAACGTAAGTGAACGAGTTTTCTTCGCCAACCATTCAGCACAAGCCCAAGCTAAAGAAAGCCCATCATAAGTAGATGTTCCGCGTCCAATTTCATCAATAAGAACCAAACTTTGTGAAGTGGCTTGATGAAGAATATTCGCCATTTCGGTCATTTCCACCATAAATGTAGAACGACCGGAGGCTAAATCATCAGAGGCACCAATTCGAGTAAAAATACGATCAATTTGCCCAATAACCGCGCTATCAGCTGGCACAAAACTGCCTATATAGGCCATTAACGTAATTAAAGCTGTTTGACGCATGTAAGTACTTTTACCACCCATATTTGGGCCAGTAATAATCAGCAAATGACGTTGCTGATTGAGATTCACAGGGTTGGCAATAAAAGGGTCTTTTAAGACTTGTTCCACCACAGGATGGCGACCATTTTCAATTTTTACACCAATTTCATCACTAAATTGTGGTGCAACATAATTTAAGGTTTCTGCTCGTTCTGCGAGATTAACTAACACATCCAATTCAGACAATGCCAAGCTAGCTAACTGCAATTGACCTAAATGTGGCAACAATAAATCAAATAATTCATCATAAAGTTGCTTTTCTAAAGCAAGCGCCGCGCCTTTTGATTTTAAAACCTTATCTTCATATTCTTTTAATTCAGGAATAATGTAGCGTTCGGCATTTTTTAAAGTTTGACGACGAACATAATGAATCGGTGCTTTATGAGCTTGCCCTTGGCTAATTTGAATGTAATAACCATGCACCGCATTAAAGCCAATTTTTAAGGTATCAATACCTGTACTTTCCCGTTCGCGTTGTTCTAAATTTTCTAAATATTGTGTTGCACCAGCTGAAAGGGTTCGCCATTCATCTAATTCGGCATTATAGCCTTCAGCAATAACGCCACCATCGCGAATTAATAATGGAGGAGTTTCAATAATTGCTTTTTGAAGTAGCTCGATTTGTGCGGAAAAATCATCGATTTGCGCGGAAAGTGCGGTCAAATTTGATGATGTTTTTGTATGAATCAGCGATTTTATCGGTTCAATTTGTTCTAACGCAGTACGTAAACGTGTGAGATCGCGAGGACGTGCAGAACGCAGTGCTACACGGGCAAGAATACGTTCCATATCGCCTACTTGTTGCAAATAAGGCTGCAATTCGTGATATAAGTCTTGCTCAATAATTTCACCAATCGTTTTTTGGCGTTTTAATAGAATGTCTGTTTGACGGATAGGCTGATGAATCCAACGTTTTAATAAACGGCTACCCATTGGTGTAACACATTTATCTAATACCGAAACCAGCGTGTTTTCTGTGCCACCCGCAAGGTTTTGAGTGAGTTCTAAATTTCGGCGTGTTGCAGCATCTAATTGAATATTATCGTTATTTTGAATGACACTGATGCTTTGAATGTGTGGCAGAGAAGCACGTTGTGTTTCTTTTGCATATTGCAATAAACAGCCTGCTGCTGCCAAGCCAAGAGGTGATTTTTCTACACCAAATGCACGTAAATCTTTCGTACCAAATTGACGGTTAAGTTCTGAAATCGCCGTACTAAGTTCAAATTCCCAAATAGGACGACGGCGTAATCCTTTATAAGGTTCGATAATGGCCATTTCGGCAAAATCTTCACAATAAAGTAATTCTACGGGATTAATGCGCTGTAATTCAGCTTGCAAGGCTTCTTTTGAATGAGGTTCACAAAGCTGGAAGCGTCCAGATGTCATGTCTAATGTGGCTAGACCAAATTTTTCTTTTTCCTGATAAACCGCTACAATTAAGTTGTCTTGGCGTTCTGGTAAAAGGGCTTCATCACTCACTGTACCTGGTGTCACAATTCGCACAATTTTTCGCTCAACCGGTCCTTTTGATGTGGCGGGATCACCCACTTGCTCACAAATGGCTACAGGTTCACCTAATTGTACTAATTTTGCTAAATAGCCTTCTACCGCATGATAAGGCACGCCCGCCATGGGAATGGGATTACCTGCTGATTGTCCACGTTTAGTTAAAGAAATATCTAACAACGCTGCCGCTTTTTTTGCATCATCATAAAAAAGCTCGTAAAAATCCCCCATTCGATAAAATAACAAAATGTCAGGATTTTCTGCTTTTAACTTGAGATATTGCTGCATCATTGGCGTATGCTGCTCGAAATTGTCTTGTAAATTCATGACGTTATCCAGTTTAGGTATTTAACTTTTTGTCTAGCAAGTAGTGGTTTTACGATAAAAGTGATATGTTATTTTTAGCTGATTTTAATTTTCTACATCCACACTCAGTACTTCATCTTCTGTTTTTAACAGCGTATAGACATCTTTTAGCATTTCATTATCGATGTTGTAGCATCGTACTTGCAAGCGAACTTCACCACTCGCTTGATCTTTTACCGAGATATTTTCAATGCGGTAATCATGTTTCAATAATAAATCGGTCACTTTACTGATGCCGTTTGCAGAACTCAGTTGAATGGCCAATCGAGTACGCTTTTTATAGGTTTTACGACGAACATAACGTTGCACTATCGGGCTGATACGGATGGCGATTAAAATCATTAAAGTGGCAATAATCGCATCAAAAATAAAGCCTGCACCTGTTGCCACACCGATAGCCGCCGCAGCCCAGATGATTGCTGCAGTGGTTAAGCCTGAAATCGCATCATTTTTCTTATGTAAAATTACCCCAGCACCTAAGAAACCGATGCCACTGATTACTTGTGCGGCAAGTCGCATAGGGTCAGTTCGGATATTATCTGAAACTTGCGCATAATGTTCTGCGGCTTGAATGGAGACAATTGTAAGCACACAAGTCGTCACCGCAATAATGGCACAGGTTTTGACCCCAACCGGTTTGTGTTTAAGTTCACGTTCTAAACCAATAATCCCGCCAAGTACAAGTGCGAGTAGCATTTTCCCTAGGATAAGTAAATAAGCCGTCTGTTCAAGAGCGGTCGAAAAAAGAAAAGAATTTTCCATGTTAATAATGAATATGAGTAAATAAAAAAACGGGCATTATTCTACCTGAAAAAAGGACTTTAATGGGCAAATTTACAATCAATTTACCTTTAATTTATCGCCTTTCCGCTTGAAATTGAGTAAAATCTAAAGTTTTGAAAGATGATGATAGCTGAGAATAAATTTATGCAAAAATCAACGCCGAATATTGGCTTTGTAAGTTTAGGTTGTCCTAAAAATTTAGTTGATTCTGAACGTATTCTGACCGAATTACGTACTGACGGGTATAACATTGTGCCAAGTTATGAAAATGTGGACTTGGTTATTGTAAATACTTGCGGCTTTATTGATAGCGCTGTACAGGAATCCCTAGAAGCCATTGGAGAGGCGCTGGAAGAAAACGGACGAGTGATTGTGACGGGCTGTTTAGGGGCTAAAGAAGATCAAATCCGTCAAGTTCACCCGAAAGTATTGGAAGTAAGCGGTCCGCACAGTTATGAAACAGTCATGGCACAAGTACATAAATACGTACCAAAACCAGAGCATAACCCTTACACCAGCCTTGTACCAAAACAAGGGGTGAAATTAACACCAAAACACTATGCTTATTTGAAAATCTCAGAAGGCTGTGATCATCGTTGTACATTCTGTATAATCCCTTCATTACGTGGGGATTTAGAAAGTCGTTCTATCACGCAAGTATTGGATGAAGCAAAACGTCTTGCTGATGCGGGTGTGAAAGAGTTATTGGTTGTTTCACAAGATACTTCTGCTTATGCGATGGATACACAACGCAAAGAAGGTGGCGTGAAAACGGCCTTCTGGAATGGTATGCCAATTAAGAATGACTTAATGACCTTGTGTAAACAGCTTGGTAAATTAGGTATTTGGGTACGTTTACATTACGTTTATCCTTATCCTCATGTGGATGATTTAATTCCATTAATGGCGGAAGGTCTGTTGTTGCCTTATTTGGATATTCCATTGCAACACGCGAGTCCGAAAATTTTAAAAGCAATGAAAAGACCAGGAAAAATTGACCGCACTTTAGAGCGTATCAAGCAATGGCGTGAGATTTGTCCGGATTTAACACTACGTTCAACTTTCATTGTAGGCTTCCCAGGTGAAACAGAAGAAGACTTTCAAATGTTATTGGATTTCTTAAAAGAAGCACAACTTGATCGTGTGGGCTGTTTCAAATTTAGCCCAGTAGAAGGCGCTCCTGCAACTGAAATGGCAGACCAAGTGCCTGAAGAGGTAAAAGAAGAACGTTTCCACCGCTTTATGCAGTTACAACAAGAAATTTCGGCTGAACGATTAAAACAAAAAATAGGCCAAACGCTTGATGTAATCGTAGATGAAATTGATGACGAAGGTATCATTGGCCGTACTAAAGCTGATGCACCCGAAGTTGATGGCTTAGTTTATATTGAAAATCTAAGTGGTACGCCTGTGAAAGTGGGCGAATTTATTAAAGTAACCATTACCCATTCAGATGAATATGATCTGTGGGGAACCTGTTAATTATTAATTTTATTTATTTTTTACCAAAGGAATTTAGAAATGGCAGAAACACAAAAACAACCAAGTGTTATCCGTTTTGAACAGGAAGTAGCAGCAAAAAACTATGAAGCAGCTTGCGTTGAATTGTTGGATATTTTAAACAAAATTGATACTAATTTTGGTGGTATAGAAGGCATTGAAATTAATTATCCTAGTCAATTAAATGATGAATTAGTACAAGAGAAAGTTGAGCATTTTTGTACCCGTGTAGCGGTAGCAATAAGTGAGTTATTTTCTGATCCTCAATTAGATATTTCTGAAGGTGGTGCACAACGTTTCTTTACCTTACAACGTTGGATTAATATGATTTTTGCATCATCACCCTTTGTGAATGCGGATCATGTTTTACAAGCTTATAACCGCAATCCAGATAAAACCAATTTATCCGATTTCCATTTAGACAATACGAGATCATCATTAATTAAATTCTGTATTTTCTATCTGCCAGAATCTAATGTGAATGTTAATCTTGATGCTTTATGGAATTTAGATCCAGAGTTATGCGCATCGCTTTGTTTTGCATTGCAATCACCACGTTTTATTGGTACAGAACAATCATTTTCTAAGCGTGGTACGCTTTTACAATGGTTCCCTGAAAAATTAGCGACAATTGAAAATTTAAATAATGTGCCTAGTGCAATTTCACACGATGTGTATATGCATTGCAGCTACGATATTGCTGAAAATAAACACTGGGTGAAAAAAGCATTAAACCAAGTCATTCGTCGTCATTTATTGCAAGGTGGATGGACTGATCGCGATGTCACGAAATTAGGTGAGCGTAATGGCAAACCTGTCATGGTTGTATTATTGGAGCATTTCCATTCATCTCATTCAATTTACCGTACGCATTCTACTTCAATGATTGCCGCGCGTGAGCGTTTTCATTTAATTGGTGTGGGTAATGAAGCTGTAGATGCAGCAGGCCAAGCGGTGTTTGATGAATTCCATTTATTAAAAGGTGATAATATTTTTGGTAAATTGAATGAATTAAAAGAGATTTGTGAAAAAAATGGTGCAGCCGTTCTTTATATGCCAAGTATTGGGATGGATTTAACCACCATTTTTACAAGTAACACCCGTCTTGCAGCGGTTCAAGTAATTGCTTTAGGCCATCCGGCTACGACACATTCTGATTTTATTGAATATGTGATTGTAGAAGATGATTATGTGGGTTCTGAGAAATGCTTTAGTGAGCAATTATTGCGTTTACCGAAAGATGCCTTACCTTATGTGCCTTCAGCACTTGCACCGCAACACATAGAATATCGCTTATGTGAAAATCCTGAAGTGGTGAATATTGGTATTGCTTCTACCACAATGAAGCTTAACCCATATTTCTTGGCGGCATTAAAGGCTATTCGTGATCGTGCTAATGTGAAAGTTCATTTCCACTTTGCATTAGGTCAATCTAGTGGTGTGACACATCCTTATGTTGAGCGTTTTATTAAATCTTATTTAGGCAATGATGCGACAGCTCATCCACATGCACCTTATGATCAATATCTTCGTATTTTGCATAACTGCGATATGATGGTAAACCCATTCCCATTCGGTAACACGAATGGCATTATTGATATGGTGACATTAGGTTTAGTGGGTGTATGTAAAACCGGTGCAGAAGTTCATGAACATATTGATGAAGGTTTGTTTAAACGTTTAGGTTTACCAGAATGGTTAATTGCGAATACGGTAGATGAATATGTTGAACGTGCAGTTCGTTTAGCAGAAAATCATCAAGAACGTTTAGCACTTCGCCGTCATATCATTGAGAATAATGGCCTCCAAACCTTATTTACAGGCGATCCAAGCCCAATGGGTAAAGTATTACTTGAAAAATTTGAGGAATGGAAAGCGGCAAATTTAGCTGAAAAGCCAAAGAAAAAAGCAACTAAATCTGCAACCACAAAAGAGAAGACCACCAAGTCTACCACAACAAAGAAAAGTGCGGTCAAATCTGAAGGTAAATCTGAGCCGAAAAAAACGGTAAAGAAAACCACGAAAAAAGCAGATAAATAATTAATAAATCCCCGAAAGGGGATTTTTTATTGAGAAAAATTAAACAAAGACTCATTTTTTCTAAAAAAACTTGATTTTGTGGCGTAAAGCCTGTAATTAATAGACCCATTCAACACAACATAAAATAAGGAAAAATTCATGAAAAACGTCGGTTTTATCGGTTGGCGCGGAATGGTCGGTTCCGTATTAATGGATCGTATGGTGCAAGAGCAAGATTTTGCCAATATTAATCCAGTTTTCTTCACCACTTCTCAAGCAGGTCAAAAAGCCCCTGTATTCGCAGGTAAAGAGGCAGGTGAGCTTAAAAATGCATTCGACATTGAAGAACTTAAAAAATTAGACATTATCGTGACCTGCCAAGGTGGCGACTATACCAATGAAGTTTATCCAAAATTAAAAGCAACAGGTTGGGATGGTTATTGGGTTGATGCAGCATCTGCACTACGTATGAAAGATGATGCAATTATCGTGCTTGATCCAGTAAACCAACACGTGATTTCTGAAGGCTTGAAAAAAGGCATTAAAACTTTCGTAGGCGGTAACTGTACCGTGAGCTTAATGTTAATGGCTATTGGTGGTTTATTTGAAAAAGATTTAGTGGAATGGGTATCTGTCGCAACTTACCAAGCGGCTTCAGGTGCGGGCGCAAAAAATATGCGTGAATTACTTTCACAAATGGGCTTATTAGAACAAGCGGTTTCAAGTGAATTAAAAGACCCTGCTTCGTCAATTTTAGATATTGAACGTAAAGTGACTGCAGAAATGCGTTCTGATAGCTTCCCAACAGATAACTTCGGTGCAGCATTAGGTGGTAGCTTAATCCCTTGGATTGACAAACTTCTTCCAGAAACGGGACAAACTAAAGAAGAATGGAAAGGCTATGCAGAAACCAACAAAATCTTAGGTTTAAGCGACAATCCAATTCCAGTAGATGGTTTATGCGTACGTATCGGTGCATTACGTTGTCATAGCCAAGCGTTCACCATCAAACTGAAAAAAGACTTACCGTTAGAAGAAATCGAACAAATTTTAGCGTCTCACAATGAATGGGTGAAAGTAATTCCAAACGACAAAGAAACCACATTACGTGAATTAACCCCAGCTAAAGTAACAGGTACATTAAGCGTACCAGTTGGTCGTTTACGTAAATTGGCAATGGGTCCAGAATACTTAGCGGCATTCACTGTAGGTGACCAATTATTATGGGGTGCTGCAGAGCCAGTTCGCCGTATCTTAAAACAATTGGTGGCATAAGTTTTATTTTCACGACAAAGGGCGTATTTACTACGCCCTTTTCATTACTACAAAAGATAATATGCTACGATCTATCTTTGTTTTTATTACAATTTCTTTAATGACATTTCTTTTGCAATATTGGTTTGTCTCACGCCTTGGTTATCCTGAAACCTTTGCAACAACATGCCAAGATTACACGGGTGAATTCTTATCTGAGGCACGTTGTGAATATACGTTTAATATATTATTTACAACGATAACTGTTGCGTTTTTAGCATTGTTTCCTTTTATTATTTCTCATAAATTATCTTGCTTTATTATCGGTTGTTTGTGGCTTGGGCTTTTATGGTTATTGGGTTCAGTTTTTATTACCTTTGATAGTACTGATTTAGGAAATACGCTTGAGCTTTCAAGTTTATTTCACTATGCTTGGATCGAATTAAAAATACCTTATATCATCATATCTGTTATTACTATCCCTACACTATTTTTTGTTAAAAAATTATGATCAGAGAACCTCATTTTCATCAATTTGCTCTTGCAGAGTTATTGCCTTTTTTTGAGCAATTTCCGACGCAATATCTTTCCGGTGAACGAAATATCAAATTGGGTTATCGTCATTTAGTTCAGCCTGAAAGTGCGGTCAGAAAATTGATGATTTTGGTGAATGGTCGAGCAGAAAATATGCTGAAATGGACTGAGTTGGCTTATGATTTTTACCAACAAGGTTATGATGTTTTGCTTTTCGATCATCGAGGACAAGGCTATTCACAGCGTATTATTCCTCAAAAAGGACATTTAGATGAGTTTCGTTTTTATACCGATGATATGGTAAAAATCATTGAAAAAACGACCGCACTTTATGCTTATCAAGCGCAATATATTCTCGCCCACTCCCTCGGCGCGTTGATTTCCACCTATTATCTGGCTAATTACGATCACCATATTAAAAAAGCCGTGCTTTCTTCGCCTTTCTTTGGCGTTCCAATGAAACATCCATTACGAGATGAACTCATCATTGCAACGATGATGGCATTTGGTCAAGGTCATCGCTATGTTTTTGGTAAGGGACATTACAAACCGGCAGATTTAAACCTTAATGAACTTAGCCATTCTAAAACGCGAATGAAATGGATGAACCGAATTAATCGAAAACGCGCTGCTATTCACTTAGGCGGCCCAACTTTCCGCTGGGTACATTTGTGTTTAAATGCAATCAAAGCGCTCCCTAAAATCATTCCAAGAGTGGAAACACCTGTGCTTATTCTACAAGCGGAAAAGGAAAAAATTGTGGATAACAAAAATCTTGAAAAATTGACCGCACTTTTTCCTCATGCAGAATCCATGCTTGTACCTCAAGCAAAACATGAAATCCTTTTTGAAAAGGATAACGTGAGAAAAGCGGTACTTGAACGCGTGAATCAATTTCTTCATTCTTAAAGTTGTTTTTTAATCTGCATCAAGTTTTCATCAAATTTTATTAAAAACATCGCTTAAATCTTTACTCGTACTAAATAAGTGGTATCTTTATATCCGCTTATTTAATCGATTGCGTCACGATCGTTATCCGTGATGAATTATTTTTTGTTCATTTATCTAGGAGTTATCCTATGGAAAGTAAAATTCCAGCAGTAGAAGTCAAACTTGGCTTTAAATGGCAGGGGTTGCTGATTGCCGTCATCGTTGGGTTAGGGATTTGGTTAATCCCGACACCAGAAGGTTTATCCGCTAAAGCCTGGGGAATGCTAGCGCTGTTTGTCGCAACCATTGTGGCTATTATCGCGAAAGCCATGCCTATGGGTGCTGCAACCTTGGTGGCATTGGTGATCAGTGGATTAACTGGGCTTACACCAATTTCGCCAAAACAAGGTGATGTTGGTATGTTATCCGGCTTTGCAAACGGCACAATTTGGTTGATTGCTATTGCCATGTTTTTATCTCGAGCGGTGATTAAAACCGGTTTAGGTAAACGTATCGCACTGTACTTCGTTGGTCGTTTTGGTAAAAAAATGATGGGTGTGGCTTATGGTATGGCGTTGGCTGATGTTGTTATCGGTCCAGGGATTCCTTCAGCTTCTGCGCGTGGCGGCGGTATTATGTACCCAATTATGCAATCTATTGCTGATGCGTATGAGTCCAAACCAGGTCCAACCGCTCGTCGTGCAGGTGCATTCTTAGCGATTGCTGTCTCTCAAATCGATACGATTATTTGTACCATGTTCTTAACTGCGATGGCAGGTAACCCATTAATTGCAGAGCTTGCGAAAAGCCAAGGTGTAGAAATCACGTGGATGACATGGTTCTTAGGGGCAATCGTGCCAGGTATTGTGAGCTTAATCGTCTTACCTTATTTCGTGTATTTAATTTATCCGCCAGAATTAAAAGATACGCCTAAAATGGCAGAAATGGCACGTGAAGAATTAAAAAGCATGGGCCCAATGAGCAAAGCGGAATGGATTCTTGCCCTAGACTTTATCCTTCTTTTATTCCTTTGGACGGTGGGTGATTTAGTCTTCCATATTCCTGCAACAATTTCAGCGTTTATCGGTTTAGTGATTTTATTATTAACCAACATTATGAGCTGGAAAAATATCGTGGCAGAAACCACCGCATGGGATACGATGTTCTGGTTTGCGGTATTGGTGATGATGGCAAATGCACTTAATAAATACGGTGCAATCACTTGGATTTCCACTCACATTTCCTCATCTGTGGGTGGTTTCAGCTGGCCAGTTGCCTTTACTATTTTAGTGTTGGTGTATTTCTATACCCGCTATTTCTTTGCTTCAGCCATGGCGCATATTTCCGCAATGTATCTTGCTTTCGTGGCAGCGGCTATCGCTGTGGGTACACCGCCAATCATTGCTGCAATTGGTTTAGGTTACACCTCAACATTATCCATGAGTTTAACGCAATATGCTGGTGGTCCTGGTCCTGCTTTATACGGCTCAGGTTATAACTCAACCGGTCAATGGTGGGGCGTGAGCTTTATTGTTTCCATCCTTTCATTAGTCATTTGGTTTGGTGTGGGTGGATTATGGATGAAACTCCTTGGTTGGTGGTAATCCTTATTAATTCATAAATAATCCCTAAAAAAACGACCGCACTTTGATTTGTATCTCAAAAGTGCGGTCATTTTTATCTGTATTTTGAATTAATCATCCCAGTCGTCATCCCAATCACGGTGTTTTCTATGGTGGTGATGTCTTTTATGTTTTTTATGATGGCGATATTCTCTGTCATCGTAGTCTCCGCCTTTATTTACTTGACTACCAATTACACCACCCAATGCTGCGCCGCCGAGTGTTGTGGCAATATCACCACCTAATAAACCACCGGCTACACCACCGATTGCTGCACCTGTTGCAGTATGACGTTGCTGTCTGTCCATTTCACAAGCGGTTAAGCTTCCTGCTAATGCAACAATCACTAACCCTTTCATCAATTTAGATTTCATAAATCTACTCCTCTATTTTGTCGGGATTGCTTGCCTAAGCTCTTATGCAATCCGGCGTGTAAAAGCATTCCTTTTACGATTGCTTTGACTATTTGGAAAATTAGTTGTTCAAATGGCTTGTTCAATTGGTTTAAGAATGAGCAATTTTTGGTATGATTGTTGGTAAATAGTATTAAATTGGAGAGTAATAATGATATTAAAACTGATAAAATTTTATTTATTAATAGTTCCTGTATTTTTTTTGCTATTACTATCGATAAATGTGTTGCTTGATTTTTTAGCCAATGGTGAGTTTTCTATAAGGGGTGTTTTTTCTTCAAAGACTGAGATATTGTTATCATTATTGATTCCCATACCAGCGATTTTAGGCAGTTATCTTCTTACAGGAAGAAAATAAGGATATTTAATGAAATTTATTCTGGAAGTATTTAAATTATCTATTGTTGTTTTATCTGGCGTTATTATTTTATATATAACCGAGTGGGTTTGGTATGGGCGTGTAGAAAATTTTGTAGATTTTCTAGAAGATGTTTATCCTTATGCTTTTGTTGTTGCAGTGTTTGCGATTTTAGCAAAAGAGAAGATAGATCATTGAACTTAGATTAATAGATTTTTCAGAAAAATTTTTCACAAAGAGTCCTTGGTTTTTTATGTTTTTAGTTTTAATTTTGTATGACTATTTAATATATAAAATGAATATGCGTTAGAGGATAGGAGAATGGTTGGGTATATACTTACCATCTAAATAAATAATGATTTTAAAAATATTAAAATTTTTTATATTTGTTACATTCTTATGTTTCTTAGCTATGGTGATTGCTGAATTAGATGCAGGGCAGAAGAATTTACAATATGTACTCCTTATGAAAGAGGCTTTACTTATGTCTCTAAAATTCCAGGTGGTTGCTTTGCCGATATATCTTCTCTTTTTTAAACGAGATTAGAGCGATTGGAATGAATAAAATAAGGTGTTAAATGATGAAATATTTTATAGTTTATTTATTTTCTTACTTATTATGCTTTATTGTTTTTGAATTGATTATTGGTGTGTTTGATTATTTTATTTATGGACAGTTTACAGGAGATTTCATACAAGCCACAATCGCATCTATCATCGTTTCTGTTATAGCGATGGTTATTCATTTGATTTTTGGTATGAAGAAGTAAATTATTACCTTGTGATAAAACAAGGAGCATCAATAATTTGTCATTCATGTCTGTACGCAAACTAAAGGTTCACGTACTTACGTTGGTCAGTAAGCCACTATCTAAGGATGAAAAGAAATAATGATAAAAAAATTATGTTATCTAATATATGGAAGTTTAATTTTTTCTTTTTCTACAACACTATTAATTTTTCTATTTGTTTTATTGGATTATATGAATGAGGGGATTTTCGACTGTGATAAGCTTATTAAAGTCTTTGGTTTTTCCTTCATTTCTTCTTTTTTTATTATGATTTTGTATTTATATAGAAAATAAAATATTTTTATATTCATATCATAGGATATATTTTAGAAGTGTAATGCTAGATTTTTGGATGCTTGAAAAGCATAAAGTGCGGTCAATTTTCAAAGAGTTTTAAAACCTCTCAAAAACTGACCGCACTTTTATATTTTTGATGCCTCTTCTACCGAAATATCCCCCTCTCATAGCAATCCCGCCTGCAACACCATTCTTATGTTCACTTGTTCTGTTGAGAAAACTGGATGGCCCAGCTCACTTGTTCAATTGCTCTAAGAATCATCATGTTTATGATATTTTGATATAAAATTATCAAATAAAAATATTTTCATATGAATTTGATAAAATTTTATTGATTTGTGACTTTGATCACAGTATTGCAGAAAAAAATTCAGTACTATGCTTGCAACTCGATGATAGATGTTTTTAATAGCGGGTTAATAATCATGGACTTTAAACCTAACATAATAGGAGATTTATTATGGCATACTATCCAGCAGAACCGTTCCGTATTAAAAGTGTTGAACCTGTTTCAATCTTACCAAAAGCAGAACGTGAAAAAGCAATGAAAGCGGCAGGCTTCAATACCTTCTTACTTGATTCAAAAGATGTTTATATCGACCTTTTAACCGATAGCGGTACAAATGCAATGAGTGACCGTCAATGGGCCGGTATTATGATGGGTGATGAAGCTTATGCAGGTAGCCGCAACTTCTATCATTTACAAGAAACAGTTCAAGACTTATTTGGTTTCAAACATATTGTGCCAACTCACCAAGGTCGTGGTGCTGAAAATATCCTTTCTCGTATTGCGATTAAACCGGGTCAATACGTACCAGGTAATATGTATTTCACAACCACTCGTTTCCACCAAGAAGCCAATGGCGGTATTTTCTACGATATCATTCGTGATGAAGCGCATGATGCGACATTAGATGTGCCATTTAAAGGTGATATTGATGTTAAAAAATTAGAAAAATTAATTAACGAAAAAGGCGCTGAAAATATTGCTTATGTGTGCTTGGCGGTAACAGTAAACTTAGCAGGTGGTCAACCGGTTTCTATCGCAAACATGAAAGCTGTTCGTGAATTAACCGCAAAACACGGCATTAAAGTGTTCTACGATGCAACTCGTTGTATTGAAAATGCTTATTTCATTAAAGAACAAGAACCTGGCTATCAAGATCGTTCAATCAAATCTATCGTTCAAGAAATGTTCAGCTATGCAGATGGTTGTACAATGAGTGGTAAAAAAGACTGCTTAACCAATATCGGTGGTTTCTTATGTATGAATGATGAAGAATTATTCATGAAAGCGAAAGAATTGGTTGTTGTGTTCGAAGGTATGCCGTCTTACGGTGGTATGGCTGGTCGTGATATGGAAGCAATGGCGATCGGTTTGAAAGAAGCAACTCAGGAAGAGTACATTGAACACCGTGTTAAACAAGTACGTTACCTCGGTGAAAAATTAAAAGCAGCGGGTGTACCGATTGTAGAACCAATTGGTGGTCATGCGGTGTTCTTAGATGCACGTCGTTTCTGTCCACATTTGAAACAAGAAGAAGACTTCCCGGCACAAGCATTAGCGGCAGCAATCTATGTTGAATGCGGTGTGCGTACAATGGAACGTGGTATTATTTCAGCTGGTCGTGATATCAAAACTGGCGAAAACCATCATCCAAAACTTGAAACTGTACGTATTACTATTCCGCGTCGTGTTTACACCTACGCACACATGGATTTAGTTGCTGATGGTATTATCCACTTATTCAAACATAAAGAGGATATTAAAGGGCTTCGTTTCGTGTATGAACCAAAACAATTACGTTTCTTCACTGCACGTTTTGAACAAAAATAGGCCTACCGCCCTTACCTCAGTAACGGGGTAAGGGCTTTTTGTATCTAAAAAATATTTGGTTAATGAGAAAAATGCGAAAACATTCTAATGACATTGTAGTTTGATGTATTGTCAAATAAGGAAGTGACTAGCCTTTCTACGATAATCGGAAAGGAGAAAACTTATGAACAAAACATTGGGAAGTACCTTGATTACCTCAGGGACGATGATTGGGGCAGGGATGCTTGCCATGCCTCTCACCTCTGCAGGAATAGGTTTCACGTTTACAGTTGTTCTACTTGTTCTTTTATGGATTCTGCTCACCTATAGCGCATTATTATTTGTTGAGGTTTACCAAACTGCTGAACATGATGCCGGTATTGGCACGCTTGCCGCACAGTATTTTGGTCGACCAGGACGAATTGTCGCAACCAGCGTATTAATGATTTTCCTTTATGCGTTACTTTCCGCCTATGTAACCGGTGGTGGTGCAATTCTTGCTTCAACTTTACCTGATTTTGCGACACCTGATCTCAAAATGAAAGGTTCTATCCTAGCATTTACGATCTTCTTTGGTATCTTCGTAGCAATTGGCACAAGCTTTGTGGATGCCTTAAATCGCTTCTTATTTATCGCGATGATTGCAGCGCTATTCATTGTGCTTGGATTGATGATTCCAGAAATTAAAATCGATAACTTAATGGCCATGCCAATTGATAAAGCACTATTGATTTCGGCTAGTCCGGTTTTCTTTACCGCTTTTGGTTTCCACGGCTCAATTCCTTGCTTAAATAAATACTTAGAAGGTGATGTAAAAGCCTTAAGATTTTCTATTATTGTGGGCTCTGCAATCACATTAGTGGGTTATCTTTTATGGCAATTTTCTACTCACGGTGTGTTAAGCCAAAGCCGATTCTTAGAAATCCTTAATCAAGATCCAACATTAAATGGATTGATTGAAGCCGTTCGAGTGATTACAGGCAGCACCATTATTGCGGCTGTCGTGAAAATCTTCTCTGCCTTAGCACTAATTACCTCATTCTTAGGGGTCGCACTAGGTTTACTAGAATGTATTGATGACTTGTTAAAACGTGCCTTCAATATTTCAGCAAACCGTTTAAGTTTAGGTTTCTTAACCTTCCTTCCGCCATTACTCTTTGCATTCTTCTATCCAGAAGGCTTCATCCTTGCATTAGGTTATGCAGGACAAATGTTTGCTTTCTATGCAGTGGTATTGCCGGCAGCATTGGTTTGGAAAGCTCGCCATCAACATCCAAACTTACCTTATCGTGTGCCGGGTGGTTCAGGATTCCTACTCTTTGTCTCAATTCTAGGGATTATTATCGTGAGTATCCCATTCCTAATTAAATTAGGTGTATTACCTGAAGTAGTGGGTTAATAACATGATTAAAATAAAAAGTGCGGTTAAAAATCATCATGTTTTTAACCGCACTTTTATTTTATTATCAGTCTTGGGAAAGGTGTCATTTCACTATTGGTAGTGAAAAAATTTCGTTATTATATTGATAAAGATACTAAAGGAGTAACAAATGTTCACCCTAAATAACACCATTCCTAAGTACATTCCTATAGGAGCTTCCTATACACCTATTCTTAAAGAAGTTGTGCATGAAAATGATAAAATAGAACTTACTATAAGTGGGTATATTGACAATGTATATTATGAGGGAGATTTTTTAAAAGCTATCTATTCTATTTTGGTAGAAAAGGATGGATTCTGTGAGGAGGGAGCAGATTGCTATTACCCCGATATAGATAGCCCGTTTCCAGAAGATCACTTCGAAGGGGTAAGGTTTGAGATTGGAGGCTTATGTGATCCTAGATACCAGATTCATGTATCTGAAGAAATCTGCTTTATGTATTTTAAAAAGGCATGCAAACGTTTTTTAGAATTACATCCTGAAAAAGAATATGTAGAGTTTATTTATGATATTTTAAACAACTGGGAACCATCAAAGATGAAATAAAAGTCAAAATTTGTGTCTATTTTGATAGGTAAATTAATAATATAAGAGTGCTAGAAAAATAATGGATATATTTAATTTTTTTGAAAATGTTGTTTACCCTAGAGTGATTGAAAAATTCGGAGTTGTCCAAGTTGATTTTGAGCAAGAGGGAGATTTTGGTTATTTAACTAGATTTGACTTATATTCAAGTAAAAAAACAGCAACTATTGAGCTCTGGAGTAGTCATTGGGTAGGGTTGGAAATATATAAATTAGAAAATAGAGATATAGATATTATATATAACAAAATGATTTCTCCTGATGAAGTATCGGAAAAAGATTTCTTTGAGTTTATGGAGGTTTTATTTAATGGTAATTAGCGAAAGTTTGCTTTTATAGCCTGGAGATATAAAGTGCGGCCAAATTTCAAAGAGTTTTAAAACCTCTCTAAAATTGACCGCACTTTTTTATGCTTTCTCTTTGATTGCTTTGAGATAGCGATATACGCTAGGTTCTGAGATTTTCAAATATTTAGCGACCATCGGAATGGCGCCTTTGATATTAAAAATCCCCTTATCAAATAAGACTTTAATGGCATTTTCCCGTTGTCTTAAGCTGAGTGGTTTATCGGAATGTAATAGGGTGAAATCAAGGTATTCACAAAGGATATCTTCGATGGAGTTTTCGAGTTTTTCTTTATTAATTATTTCAGCTTCTTCTACTTCGGCAAAGGCAGCATCAATACCTAAAATATTGACGAAGTTTCCAAGGTTTTCCAGTGAAATTAATTTGGTCATCACATCAACCAACTCAGAGGTATCATGATTAATACAAAGGATGCCTTCTAATTTATCCCCATTTTTAATGAAATAAGTTGCACCTCGAATGACCTTTTTGGAATCTGCCACCGCTTTGTAGTTAAAGACAAAATCCTTATCTAAATACACTTTATCCTGCAACAAACTAGAACCAAAAGAACTAAGTGGAGAGGAAAGGGTCCTCCCGCTAACGTGGCTATTCGCAATGGCTTCCATATGAGCCTTATTCTTATCAAAAGAATGAAATACGACTTCGTATTTAGGGCCGAGAACATTTCCCAAAAAATGGGTTAGGCCAATAAAATATTTCTTTTGTACATTGTTCATATCGAGCCAATCTCATTAATTACCATTTGCTTGTTGTGGCTATTTTATAGCACTTATTTTTTATAGCAAATATATTGTAAAAAACGGCAGGTTATCTGTGGTGTTTTACTTTAAGTGAATCTTATAACGCTTAGTAGGATGGGTTAGACAATACTTCTGTGATATTCTTTGGTGTTGGGGTTTTTACCTTATTCAGTTGATGGTAAGTAATTTGAAAGAATCATGAAAAATACGCTAACAGGAAATTAATATGAAAGAACAAGAAATTTACCAGAAAATTGGGGAGTTATTGTGGTCAATAATGCCTGAAGAAGCCGTAAGGATTGATTTTATTGGTTCTATTTATCCTGAACATTATTCTGGTGGAGCTGAATGGGTTGTTGCGAATGGTGATATTCATTACTTCCCATTAGGTCAAAGACCTGATGAAATTGAAGGGGAAATTATAAATTTAATGAAACAATTGAGAGCAACCTTATCTCAAGAATGGACTCAATATAAGTTTTCCCTATTTGATAATATGGAATTTAATATTAAATTTGCATATGTTTCAGATGAAGATAGTTGGCCAATGCTCTATCTTCGAGGTGTTAGTGATCTTGAAGAAAATGAGATAGCGGAATATGGAATCCCTAGAGAAATTTGGGAAGAGCGAGTAAAAGCGAAGTTAAGTAATGTTAGACAAAAAATATTTATTTAATATGTATGAAAAATTGCAATGGTGTTCTGATATAGAGTTAGGTATATCAAGTTTTTTTCCTATACAAGAAAAAATGATAATTAAAGATAAAATACATTTATTGCAGATATGTTTGGAATTTACTTATAGAGCTATAAAGTGTGGTTTGCTAAATTCTTTAATAGAGTTAGATTTTCCTAGCGGTAAACTAGATTCTTTAGAGCATGAATTTATGATTATAGCTAACTCAAAAATAGAATTATTTGAGAGCAATAAAAGTGGTTCATATGTAGAAGAGGATATTTGGACTACAGAAGTTCTGGAGGGATCAGATAAGTTAAAGTCTCTTTGTAGAGAATGCGATTTGATTGGATATGAAGAATTTAATGCAAAAGATCACAGATGGATGATGTTTATAGATAAGGTAAATAATATTTTTTTAGAAAATAATTTAGCTTTAGATTTTGAGCATCCATTATTTCCAGTGGGAGATGTTTCTAATAATATGCCTTAAAATATCTTTTTTGGTGATATAGTATTTAAAAAGCGTAGATAAAGTGCGGTCAATTTTCAAAGAGTTTTAAAACCTCTTAAAAACTGACCGCACTTTTTTATTGAGAATATGAGTTTATAGAATTTTAAAACAAGTTTTGATATCATATCGCAGATTTATCAATAACTTAATCTCTGAAGTATAATGAAGAACTTATCTCGCTCTTTTCTTTCTAGTTTATTATTTATTTCCTCTTTCGCTTTGGCGGTGCCAAGCTCACCAAATGCAAATGTAGAAAAACAAATCGATGCCAAACAACAGAGGCAACAAGCCGAACAAGATGCGGCTATTTTAGCCCAGCAAACGCAATCTGCGAATGTGCGTTTAGAGGGTGAAAAAGAAGCTTCACTTGGCTTTCCACAAAATGAAGCACAATGTTTTCCTATCAATCAATTGGTGCTGACCGATTATCAAGCTGAAGAAGAAAATTCATCAGCTTCTTCTCTTAAATTAATCCAACCAAGTCAATTCTCTTGGGCGTTAAAGTCGGTTTATGCTGAGCGTGATTTTGCGCTGCCGGCTTGTATTGGCTCTGAGGGGATTAACGTCTTACTTCGTCGTATTCAAAATCGTTTAATTGATTTTGGTTATGTCACGACACGTGTAGTGGTGGAGCCACAGGATTTGCGTTCAGGCATGCTCGTACTCACCGTGATTCCAGGTAAAGTGGGCCGTATTCAACTACAAGACCAAAGTGCGATTCCGTTTGCCACCCGTGGTACCTTATGGTTTGCTATGCCAATGGCGCAGGGGGATATATTAAATATTCGCAACATTGAACAAGGTTTAGAAAACTTAAAACGTGTACCGAGTGCCGATGCGAATATGGAGCTTGTGCCAACGGATGCTGTAGGTGAAACCGATGTGGTGATTGCCTATAAGCAAAGCTTACCTTTCCATTTAACCTTGGGATTAGATGATTCAGGCAGTAAAGCTACGGGTCGTTTACAGGGCTCAGCCACGTTTTCCTGGGATAACGTGCTAACACTTAATGATATGTTCTATATCAGTGGTACACGCAGCTTTAAACGTGATAG
>CAUPWR010000005.1:0-147345 GCA_963515445.1 Parahaemophilus parainfluenzae
GTATCTTTCGCTAAAGAGGCAAGCCTGCGGCTTGCTTACCCTCTCCCTAGCCCTCATAATAATGAATCCCCTGAAACTCTCTTGCCACCACGGCTTCTTCAAAAGCCGAATCGCGTTCGGACAGCGGCGTAGGCAGGGTAATCACGTTTTGCACGTTCATGCCCTTAGTGGAAAGCAGCATGATTTCATGGCTCAGGCGTGCGGCTTCGAAGCGGTCGTGCGTTACCAGCATACACGCCATGCCCTGCTGCTCGATTTTTTCCACCAGCATGGCAACCAAAATATCGCGCAAATCGCGGTCCAAACCGACAAACGGCTCGTCCAGCAAGGCAAGGTCGCAGCCGCACAACAGCAGGCGCAAAAATGCTACCCGTTTCGCCATGCCGCCAGACAATTCGGTCGGATATTTGTTCAAATCGCCCGCAGTCAGCCCGACTTTCGCCGCCAGCGCGATGATTTCGCCTTCATCGGGTTTGTCCATAAAAATAGCGATATTCTGCATCGCGGTCAAGTTTTCCGGCAGGCGGTTTTCCTGAAACAGAAAACCCGTTTTGCGGAAAGTATTGCGTATCGTGCCCGATTTCGGCGTTTCCAAGCATTCAAATCCATCCGTTTGGGCGCAACAACAGGCCGCGCAATTTTAGTGGAAGGAATTAATTAAAATTATTTCTTAGAAAAAGGCCGTCTGAAATTTCAGACGGCTTTTTTATAACAAAGTGCGGTCAAATTTTTAGGTGTTTTGCAAATCTCCATCAAAACTTGACCGCTTGTTTTTAAAACTTCACTGTTTCACCATCTTCTGGAATTACTACATTTTCAAGCTTGTTTGCTTGGACAAATTGGCGTAAATCCTTACGGTAAACGGACATATGGTTTACCGCATCCATGTGCACTGTGATAAGTTTTGTATTTGGTAGCATGTTACGAGCATGAGCAACATCTTGTAACCCCATAATAATGCCGTCATTCGGAAAAGCTAAGGTACGCGCATCACCGGTGTTCATAATCATTACATCAGGTTTATAACGATTAATGGCTTTGTTTACTTCGGCAGTCCAAACTGTGTCACCAACCAAGTACACCCTTGGATGACCTTTCGCTTGGAATGTTACTCCCATCGCCTCATCTAAAATCTCAGCTAATTGTGGTACAGCGTACATTTCCGTTGTGCCGTGAGAACCGCCGGTTTTATTTAAAATAATACCTTCGAACTCCACCGGTTTTTCTAGCGATAAACTGGTTATGTTAGTAAAACCTTGCGCTTTGAGTAAGTCGCCATCCCGTTCATGTTGCACAAAAATTTTGATGGATTTAGGTAAAATTTTTTGTGCAACCTCATCCCAATGATCTTCATGTGTATGAGTCAAAATAATGGCATCAACATCTTTGAAAGTATCTTCTGCTTTCATCGGTAATTCCACAAGTGGATTACGCAAATGGCTATTTAATGTTCCTTCAAAGCCTGCATAACGTCCTTTTTCAGCAAGCATCGGGTCAATTAAAAAAGTTTTCCCTGCATAGTTCAAGCGACCCGTGGCATTGCGGATATGTTGGTAGCTATCAGTGTTTTTAGAGGCAAGATCTACAGCGAAAGTATTTGCACTAATAGCCAATGCTGTAGTGCTAATTAAGGTTTTTAAGTTCATTGTTTTTCCTTTTCTATACGTTATTGAATGAATAAACATATTATAGTGAGAACAAGATTGCGTAAAAATGGATAAAAAATCAATAAACGTAATAATCGGGTCATTTCTGTGTTATGCTCATATCAAAGTAGGAGAATAAAATGAATACACCCACAGTTGCTTTGATTGTGTATGAACAAATGATGCCCATTCATTTTGCGATGGCATATTCCGTTTTTTCTATGTCGGATTTAAACGGCAAGCCGTTATTTGACTGTAAAATCGTTAGCGATTCGGACAACCTGACAAACTCGCTATTTCACATACATTTAGATGGAGGTTTAGAATGGTTGGATAATGCCGATATTGTTGTGATGACTGGATGGCATGATACTCAAGTAATGCCGAGTGAGGCTTTATTAACAGCATTACGGCAAGCATATCAACGTGGTGCGACAGTGGTGGGTTTATGTTATGGTGCCTATGTGTTAGCGTGCAGTGGTCTACTTAACGGCAAAAAAGCAACCACACATTGGCTAGGAGATAGTGATTTTACTTGTCGCTTTCCACAGGTGAAATGGGATTTAAATCCTATTTATTTAGAACAAGATCGACTGATTACCTCCGCAGGAACAGCCGCTTCCATGGATTGTTGTCTTTCTATTGTTCGTAAATTATATGGTGTGAAAATTGCCAATCATATTGCCCGAATACTGGTTATCCCTCCTCATCGTGAAGGCGGACAAGCACAATTTATCGAACGCCCTATTTCTCGTTCCACACCTAATCATAATATCAATGCGTTGCTTGCTTATTTAAATGAAAATCTGACCGCACTTCATTCGACTGATAGCCTTGCAGAACGTTTGTCAATGAGCCGTAGCACTTTCACCCGACATTTTCGTAAAGCAACCGGAATGTCATTAAATCAATGGTTAATTGAAGCAAGGCTACAACGAGCAAGAGAGCTTTTGGAAAGCACAGATTTATCTATTACTGATATTGCAGAACAAAGTGGGTTTCATAGCGATACCGCCTTGCGTCAGCACTTCTTGAAAAAACATAAGATTTCACCGAATCGCTGGCGTAAGCAGTTTCAAATTGAGGATGTTTAGATCTTTTTATTTTAAAGTGTGGTCAGATTTTTAGATGTTTTTACAAATTCAATTCAAAATTAGACCGCTTGTGTGCTCTAAACCCAATCTATTCCTCTTCCCTCTCCCCGTTAGGAAGTTTGATTAGAGAAAAATAAAAAAGGTGAGCAAAAATGCTCACCTTCTAAACTCATATTTTGTAATTATCCGAACACTTTTTCCAAATGTGCTTGGTAGTCTGCTAAGTATTGTTCTACTTGTGGATTTTTAATCACATCGTTACATAAGAATGTTGGCAGACGGGTCAAGCCGATGAACTCGTTGAGTTTGTGGAAAGGCATGTACACAGCATCTACGCCTTTGCCTTCGAAGAAATCACCTTCACGGGTGAACGCTTCAATCGGCGCATTCCACGTAAGCGAAAGCATGTGTTTTTTGCCTTGCAACAAGCCACCTGTGCCGTAGCCTTCAGTCGGATTGACACGATGACGACCGTCACTGTGGTAAAGCTTGCCGTGTCCAGCGGTTAATACTTCGTCTATGTATTTTTTTACTGTCCAAGGTTCGTGCATCCACCAACCTGGCATCTGCCAAATCACGGCATCCATCCACAAGAATTTTTCGATTTCTGCTTCAACATCGTAACCAGCATCAATCACGGTTTCTTTTACATTGTGTCCAAGTGCGGTCAAAACTTCTTTCGCTTTTTTGTGAAGTGTATGGTTTAACTCACCGTGTGAATGTCCGAAATCTTTACCACCATCTAATAATAAAATATTCATTTTTTCTCCTTTAGCTGATAATTTACCGATTACTAAGCGCTTTACTAATGCAACAATTTAACCAATCAATAAGCGCCAACTATTAAACGTACTACTCAAATTCGAGAGTTTGATAGAAGTTAAAAGCGCAATAAAAAAGCCTTGAAGTCATTATTTTCAAGGCTTTAAAGTCTTTCATAGGACTTGATAGGTTTATTTTGTGGTGGAGCTGGCGGGAGTTGAACCCGCGTCCGAAATTACTCTACCTTCAGTACTACACGTTTAGTCTCGTCTTTAATTTCACTTAAGCATGCGGACAGACACGCTAAACTTAAGCTAGTTTGATTCAATTTAGTGCTTCGATCCTCAAACAGCGGCTTCCACACGATCTCGTTTTGGTTTGACTCCGCTTTATCCCCGTCTTACGAGCGGAAGCTGGGGAGCGAAGGCTATGAGCAGGTTATTAAGCTGCTAAAGCGTATTGTTCGTCGTTTGCGACTATTTTTTTGCGGTTTATTTACGAGGCCTACCGCACCTCGACGTGCACCTTGGGCTTCGCTAATCCCGTCGAATCCAGAATCAGCCCCAAAATCGTCCGGCAGTTTATCAAAAAATCTAAGAAAGGAAAAGAAGCTATTTATTAACCATAGAAGTTAGGGTAAAATTTTGCCACTTTTTTATAAGGAATCGAATAATGAAAACATTAAAATCTCTGACCGCACTTTCATTAGGTGCATTATGTTTAGCATTTAACACACAAGTTATTGCAAAAGAAACAACGCCTGCAAAAGCATCACAAGCAACTCAACAAGTGGCAAAAGCGAGTGATAATATCGACAAATACCTTGCCATCAATATTGGCAATCGTGAAATGGTGGTTGACGAAAATGGCCAAGCATTAAGTGCCTTCAAACATGAAATCACTAACATTGGTCAAAAACCAATTAAAAACATTCAATGGGTGGGCGTATATGTGAATAACCGTAAAGTTATTTACAGCCAAGATATGCAAATCAATTTAGAAACTCCATTACAACCAGGCAAATCCATCAATATTAATTTACAAATTCCGTTTGTTCAATTGGCTGAAGACGCACGCAAAGTCTTTATGAACCAACAAGAAAAAATTGATGTTTATCCTATTGAACGCGTTATCCAGCTTGGTGATAAAACTGTTCTCTCAGATCGTTAATTCTCTTCTCTAGCCCACGTAATGTGGGCTCTTTAATTACTGTATAGTTGAACAGTTGTTTTCTTTTCGATATACTAAAAACACGCCTAATTTTGACCACACTTATAGCATGAACTCCACCCGAAAAATCATTCACATTGATATGGATTGCTTTTATGCCTCTGTTGAAATCCGTGAAAATCCAACGCTACAGGGAAAACCTGTCGCCGTGGGGGGAAGTTCTCGACAACGTGGTGTACTCACTACCTGTAATTATGAAGCTCGAAAATTTGGGCTACACAGTGCGATGCCGACAGCGCAAGCTATCAAAAAATGTCCAAACCTGATTTTAGTGCCCGTTAATATGCCTCTTTATAAGCAGGTATCCGCACAAATTCATCAGATCTTTCAACGCTATACTTCTATTATTGAGCCACTTTCCTTAGATGAAGCTTATTTAGATGTTACGGATTGTACACAATGTTCAGGATCTGCCACTTGGATCGCACAAGAAATTCGCCAAGCGATTTTTGATGAATTAAAACTGACCGCCTCTGCTGGTGTGGCGCCCCTTAAATTTCTCGCCAAAATTGCTTCCGATATGAATAAACCGAACGGACAATTTGTGATTCAACCTCATGAAGTTGAACAATTTGTAAAAACACTGCCATTAAAAAAAATCCCTGGCGTAGGCAAAGTCACCTCTGAACGTTTACTGAAAATGGGCTTAGAAACTTGCGAAGATGTGCAAAAACTCGACCAATCTATTTTGTTAAATATCTTCGGTAAAATGGGCAAGCGAATTTGGGATTTTAGCCATGGCATTGATGATCGTGAAATTCAAGCGCATCGGGAGAGAAAATCTATCGGCGTAGAACGCACTTTATCCGAAAATATTCGTCATCTCGAACAAGGCATAGCATTGTTAGATAATCTCTATGCCGAGCTTATTCGTCGCATTGAACGAAGCGCACCGAATACCCCCTTAACCGCTTTTCGAAAAATTGGGGTGAAATTAAAATTTGAAGATTTTCAGGTGACGACCTTAGAAAAAACAGGTTTGCCTTTATCACTAAAAAGCTTTCAACAATTACTGGAACAAATTTGGCAACGTAGCCATGGGAAGTCTATTCGTCTTGTAGGATTACACGTAACGTTACCAGAAGAAAGCCATTTAGAACAAATGAGCTTGTGGTAAAACACAAAAGAAAATGACCGCACTTTTATTCATTCCATCCCGAGTAGGATAATGAAAAAACAAAAGTGCGGTCATTTTTTGATGAATTTGTTGAGTTGGTCGATAAGCCGAGTTCTGTCGTGGACAATCATTCCTCTAGGCGACAAATTACTCTGCCGCTCAAGCAACCTACCCGAACTCTGGACGGGCCATCCATTGAGTTCCTATTTGGTCTTGCTACGAGTGGAGTTTACCTTGCTGCACGTTGTTACCAACGGCACGGTGTGCTCTTACCACACCCTTTCACCCTTACCGTTTTCACGGCGGTCTGCTCTCTGTTGCACTGGTCGTCGGCTCACGCCGCCCGGACGTTATCCGGCACTCTGCCCTTTGTAGCTCGGACTTTCCTCTCGTTTACTTGTCCCACTAGGTCGTGCGAACACGGTTAAGGGCTTCAATAAACCAGCGATTGTCTAACCAACTCGCGGCGTAGTATAGGGGGAATTCAAAGAGCGGTCAAATTTTCATTCTTATTTTTAATAACTTCCGTTAGAATAGCCCTGCAAAACACGGTTATTTTCAACCGCACTTTTATCATAAGGATTTCCTATGAATTATTTACAAATCGCACGAGAAACGCTTTCTGTTGAAAGCCAAGCGCTCGCACAACTAAGCCAACGCTTGGATGATGAGTTTTCTCAAGTTGTGGATCTTATCCTTGCTTGCGAAGGTCGTTTGGTCATCGGTGGTATTGGTAAATCGGGGCTAATTGGCAAAAAAATGGTGGCGACTTTTGCTTCTACAGGAACACCAAGTTTCTTCCTTCACCCTACAGAAGCCTTTCATGGCGATTTAGGTATGTTAAAACCGATCGACATTGTGATGCTGATTTCTTATAGCGGTGAAACCGATGATGTAAATAAACTCATTCCAAGTTTAAAAAACTTTGGCAATAAAATTATTGCATTAACCAGCAATAAAAACTCAACGCTTGCTCGCCATGCGGATTATGTTTTAGATATCACTGTCGAACGCGAAGTCTGTCCAAACAACCTCGCACCAACCACTTCTGCGTTAGTGACTTTAGCCTTAGGTGACGCACTTGCAGTTTCATTAATTACAGCCCGTCATTTCCAACCTGCAGATTTTGCAAAATTCCATCCAGGTGGAAGTCTTGGTCGTCGTTTGTTATGCAAAGTGAAAGATCAAATGCAAACTCGCCTACCAATTACGACACCAGAAACCAGCTTCACTGATTGTTTAAGCATTATGAATGAAGGTCGCATGGGTGTGGCATTAGTGATGGAAAATCAACAACTTAAAGGCATTATTACCGATGGTGATGTGCGCCGAGCATTAACCGCTAATGGTGCGGACACGCTTAATAAAACCGCGAAAGAATTAATGACCTCTTCACCGAAAACCATTCATGAAAATGAATTCTTAGCGAAAGCAGAAGACTTGATGAAAGAGAAGAAAATCCACTCTCTTGTTGTGGTCAATGATGAAAATAATGTTGTGGGTTTAGTGGAGTTCTCAAGCTAATGATTAACGAAAAATTAAAGAAAATTAAATTGGTCATCACCGATGTTGATGGCGTATTAACTGACGGACTACTCCATTATGATGCAAATGGCGAAGCCATTAAAAGCTTCCATGTGCGCGATGGACTTGGTGTCAAAATGTTGATGGATGCAGGTATTCAAGTCGCCGTATTATCGGGCAGAGATTCCGCGATTTTACGTAAACGAATTAGTGATCTCGGAATTAAATTGTTCTTTTTAGGTAAGCTTGAAAAAGAAAGTGCTTGTTTGGATCTCATGAAACAAGCTGGTGTTACGGCAGAACAAACTGCCTATATTGGTGATGACAGCGTCGATCTCCCTGCTTTTGCAACCTGTGGCCTTTCTTTTGCTGTGGCAGACTCTGCGCCTTATGTGCAAAATGCTGTGGATTATATACTTTCACTTGGCGGCGGGAAGGGTGCATTCCGTGAAATGTCCGATATGATTTTACATGCTCAGGGCAAAGATGAAGTCTATACTTCAGCCAAGGGCTTTTTAAAATCAGTCAAAAATATGGGTCAATAGCACCACTCAAAACACCTAAAAAAATAACCGCACTTTGATGATTCAAAAGTGCGGTTATTTCTATTTATGTTTTATTGATTTGCCGGTAAAGCACCCGAATTCCAAGTTGGTGCTTCAGCGGGTTTTTTCACTTGCAACATAAAGCGCTGATTTGCCGTTGCTTGTGGTTGAACGATCGTACCCGATGGAGTCGAGAACGAAATTCCACCTTTCAACAATTGCTGTACACTACCGGTATTAAACTCTGCGCCTTTCCAACCAAGGTTGAAATCATAACCTGATGAAACCCAGAACTCTGAATTTTTGCGTACTAAATGTTGATACTTCGGTGTAATCGCAATATGTACCAACACACGATCGCCTAAAGAATTCAATTCAAACTTACGAACGGTTCCCACTTCAACACCGCGATAAAGCACAGGTGATCCTTCCGTTAAATTCATCGCATCACTCGTTTCCAAAATAAATGGCACGCCATTGCTGTATTTATTTCGAGGTTGTGCGGTTTGCGCTAAATTAAACTGTGTTTTTGATGGACCTTTACCTAATTCAATATCAATGTAAGGCTGTAAAAGGCTATCTAAGTTTTCAATTCCACCCGCTGAGATTTGTGGGGAAATCACTTTAAATACCGTCCCCTCTTTTGCAATCATGCCCATATAACTTGGGTTAATTAATGCTTTTGCTGTGATACGATTTGTTTTTTGATCAAGGGCAATCTGCTCAACCTCACCAACATTCATACCAAGATAACGCAAACTCATTCCTTTACTTAAAGCGGTTGCATCATCTGTTATTAACGTAATCACTTGCCCAGCTGATTTAGCTCGAAGTTCACTTGGATAAAGTGTTTTATTTTTGCCTGAACCCGTATTATCAAAACTAATTGCGCCTTTTAATGAACGAGCAACCGGTGAAGCTTGGATACTAATGCCTTTCGGCGTAATATCAATCTGTGCCGCACTTTCAACCCAGAATACGCTTTTATCTGTTAGAAGATCTTGATAAGCCGGATAAATGTACACATCAATATCAAAATTATTGGCTTTTGGTCTTACGTTAATAATTTTACCCACTTCAAACTGACGATAAAGCACCACAGAACCTTTACTAATACTTGGCAAATTCGTGGAATGTAACACAATCGTTGGATTCACTAAGTTGCCCGTAACACCTGTTTCTGCACTGCTAATATCCTTATAAAGTGGATAGGTAGAATGCGGTGCGCCATTTCCTTTTTTCGCTAAGACACGCACGCCACCTTGCAACCATTTTGATGGTGTCGCAGATTCAAAACGTAAGCCATCAATACTCAAACTCACATCAAAATTAGAGGCAGCGACAAACTGAGTGTTTTCATGAATAAGATTGCGATACTCTGACGCAATCGCCACTTCAAATTTGACACCATCAACATTTAAGTGCTGCTTCACAATTTGCCCAATGGCAATATTGTTATAAAACACCGATTGTCCTTCCGCGATACCATAAGTCTCTGGTGCCGTTAAGGTCAAAACCAAGGTATTTGGTGCTTTGAGTAATAACTCATTTTCTCGAATGACTTCGAATTGCGTTTTGCTTTCTCCACTTCCTGGAATAATTTCGAAATAATCACCACGGAAGAATTTCTGTGGATTGGCAATATCACCTAAATCTAACTTGCGACTTTTCAACACAATGTGCGTATTGGTTTTTAAGAGATTAGCCTGACTTGGCTCAATTAATAATGTCCCTTGTAAAATATCTTCATTATTTTCGACGGTTCTTAAAGACGAAAGCAAACCAACTTGCTCATCACCATAATAAACTGAAGTTTGTCCTGCTTGTAAACCTGCTGAAACAGGTAGAGTCACTTCAACTTCAATCCCGCGTTTAGCCGCTTGTAAATTAGAATAAAGGATATAATTGCTATTAGTCACCGCTTGCGGGCTATCTGATGGCGAGTCGAATGATACGGCACCTTGCACCACTGCATTTAAACTTTCCACTGCCACATTCATACCAGATGAATTAATGTTGGCGTTAATACCGCTAATATTCCAGAAACGTGAATCTTTCTTCACAAAATGCGCGAAGGCTTTATCAATCACCACATCAATTTCAACTTTATTGTCTTTATTGAATCGGTAATCATAAATTTTCCCGACTGGCATTTTTTTGAAATACACAGAAGCACCGATCGAAATTGAACCTAAGTCATCTGAAATTAAATGAATTAATAAATCCCCAGGATTGACTTGTGCAATAGGGCCTTGCTCTTCCGCAATAAATTCATCTTCTGAATCACCATCACCTGGTTGGAGGGTAATATAATTTCCTGAAACCAAAGAATCTAAGCCTGAAATACCTGCAAGAGACACACTTGGCTGAACAAGCCAGAACTTGGTATTCTCTTTTAACACTTCTGTTGCTTCAGAATAAATATTTGCCTCAACTTTCACTTTTTGCATATTGTCGGTAAAGTTAACCTTCTTCACGACACCAATTTGCAAACCTTGATAGCGAATAGGGGTTTTATCTGCAACGAGCCCTGCCCCATTAGAGAACGTGATCGTAATAGTCTTTCCTCGTTCTTGTACAATTTGGAAAAATAAAATGGCACCAATACATAATGCGATAAAAGGTAACAACCAAAACGGTGAGATGCGTTTATTCTTACGTAATAACGCTTCTACATTGTTAGATTGCTCATCAATAGATTGAGATTCTGGTTTATTGTTTTCTGTCATAAATTTTCCAAATTAATCGACTATCAAACTGAGAAGTTGAAATCATAGTTAAAAACACTGCTGCACCGAAATAAAATGCCGCAGGGCCTACAGTAAAATTAATAATCTGTCCGCGTGTTACTAGAGACATCATCAAGGCTAGCACAAAAAGATCCAGCATTGACCAACGTCCTACAAAGTGAACGATATGTAATAGCCGCATTTGCCATTTAATTGAATGTCTCCATTTAAAATGCACGCTTGCCAGTAAATACAACATAATCAGGATTTTGCTTACGGGCACAAAAATACTGGCGAAGAATACCACGAAAGCAACAAAATAGCTGCCCATGCTTATAAATGACATTACACCCGACATCAAGGTATCTTGTGACAAACTTCCTGTCAAATAAACGCCAGATATTGGGAGCAAGTTTGCAGGGAAAAGCATGATAATCCCCGCCACTAATGTCGCCCAAACACGTTGTAATTTTACACTCTCTGGTATTTCAATAAGCGATGCACAACGTGGGCAAATGGCTCGATGACGGTGATCGTATTGTTGATCTTCTTTTAAAAAAGTGTAATCGCAAGCGGTACAAAGCTCTAACGGTTTATCACTTTTGGTAACCGGTTTCTGATCGGGATAAAAATCATGCCATAAATCATCTAAATTAATTTTAATGAATAATAAAGTGGTTAAAAGCGCAGTAAAAACAAAAGCAATTAAATACACATCCACTTCTAATGTGGCATATTCGCGCACTTTAAACATGGTAACAGCCAGTGCAACTAAATAGACGTCGAACATCACCCAAGGCTTAATATAACCCACAAATAATAAGACATTACGAGGCTTAATTTTGAGTAATTTAGAAATCTGCAACATAATGACTAAAATTGCAAAAGAGACAGGCATTAAAACAGCACAGATGAAAATCATAAATGCAGTATAGGAATATCCCTCTACTGCCATTTTCCAAATCCCTTTCCAAACAGAAGCATCAATTTTGGTACCTAGTAAATCTAAGCTCAATAAAGGATAGCCTAAAGCAAATGGCATTAAAATTAAGATAGAAAGGGCGATTAATGAACAACGTTTAAGTGACCAACGACTTCCCGATTGCAATTTATGATGGCAACGCGGACATTGCGCGTATTCCCCTTCTTGAGGACGACAAACAGACACCGTTGCATCGCATCCTATGCAACGCACAAGTTTATAAGTAGCATGAGTAAAATCAGGTGTTTTTGTCATTATTTCATCAAAAATTTAAAAAGTGGACTATTTTAGCCTTAATTGAGGGGATTTGTGAAGTTATACATCTGTACTAGAAACGGAATTATTCCGCCCAACCATTGTCAATCCTTATAAAAGTGCGGTAAACTGTGCAAGTTTTTATTTTTATCCTAGGAAAACGCAGAAATGACAGATTCTCAAGTTGAAGCCCAAGCTGAAAATAATGCTGAAGGCGTTCAAAAATTAACTGATACAAAAGCGATTATTGCATATCTTGTGGAAAAATTCCCGCTTTGCTTTATTGCAGAAGGTGAAGCAAAGCCATTAAAAATTGGTCTTTTCCAAGATCTTGCTGAAGCATTAAAAGATGATGAACGTGTCAGCAAAACGCAATTACGTCAGGCTTTACGTCAATACACTTCTAATTGGCGCTATTTACACGGCTGCCGTGAAGGAGCTGAGCGTGTAGATTTATACGGCAACCCTGCTGGTGTATTAGACGCAGAACACGTTTCTCATGCTGCGCAACAATTAGCAGAAGCAAAAGCTAAATTTGCAGAAAAACGCAAAGCAGAATTAGCAGCGAAAAAAGCACAACAAAAACGACCTGCTCGTAAACCAAATTCAAATCAAGCAACTCGCAAACCAAAAGCACCACAAGTAAAACTAAGTGCGGTTGATTTCACAACACTTTCTGCGGGTAGCAAAGTGAAAGTGAAAGTGGCTGAACAAGCGAAAAATGCGACCGTATTAAATGTGGAAAAAGATGGCGCACGCGTAGAACTTGAAAATGGTTTAGTGATGACAGTCACCGCAGATCGTTTATTTGCCTAATAATTTATTTCTTATCGGGAAAGGTTAAATGAAATTACATACAACCAAAAGTCTTATTGCGACAGCAATTTTAGGTGCGTTATTTCTTCATTCGTCTGACACATTTGCTGTACAGCCGAAATTAAAGCAAAGTGATATTACGATTCCTTCGGCAACTGATGCAAATCAGTTAGCAACTAAGCGTGCAACGACACGTTTAACCCAATCACATTATCGTAAATTCCAGCTTGATGACGCCTTTTCCGAAAAGATTTTTGATCGTTATATTAAAAGTTTAGATTACAGCCATAACACCTTTTTAAAATCAGATATTGATGATTTACGTGCTAAATATGGCTCAAAATTAGATGACCAACTTAATGAGGGTGATCTTTCAGCCGCATTTGCTATCTACGATCTGATGATGAAACGTCGTTATGAACGTTATGCTTATGCTCTATCTCTATTGGATAAAGAACCTGATTTAAAAGGTAATGATCAAATTGAGATCGATCGTGAAAAAGCCGCTTTCCCAGCAACGGAAGAAGAAGCGAATAAGCTTTGGGAAGAACGCGTCAAAAATGATGTGATCAGCCTGAAATTAAAAGATAAAAAATGGCCTGAAATTAAAGAAAAACTCACTAAACGTTACAATTTAGCGATTCGTCGATTAACTCAAACCAAAGCAGATGATATTGTTCAAATTTATATTAATGCTTTTGCTCGAGAAATTGACCCACATACAAGCTACCTTGCGCCACGTACTGCAAAAAGCTTTAATGAAAGCATGAACCTTTCTTTAGAAGGGATTGGTGCAACATTACAATCTGAAGATGACGAAACCAGTATTAAGTCTTTAGTACCAGGTGCGCCAGCTGAACGCAGTAAGAAATTACAAGCGGGCGATAAAATCATTGGTGTAGGCCAAGAAAAAGGCGAAATCGAAGATATTATCGGTTGGCGTTTAGAAGATATCGTTGACAAAATCAAAGGTAAAAAAGGAACAAAAGTTCGTCTTGAAATTGAACCTGCAAAAGGTGGAAAAAGCCGTATTGTCACTTTAGTACGCGATAAAGTCCGTATTGAAGACCAAGCAGCAAAACTCACTGTTTCTAAAGTAGATGGTGAAACTGTTGGTGTCATTAAAATTCCAAGTTTCTATATTGGCTTAACTGATGATGTGAAAAAATTATTAGTAGATGCTGAGAAGAAAAAAATTGGTGCTTTAATTGTGGATCTTCGTGAGAATGGCGGCGGTGCATTAACAGAAGCCGTGGCATTAAGTGGTTTATTCATCACTGATGGTCCAGTGGTACAGGTACGTGATGCGTATCAACGTATTCGTGTACACGAAGATGATGACAATGCTCAGCAATATAAAGGACCATTGTTGGTAATGATTAATCGTTTCAGTGCATCCGCCTCTGAAATTTTTGCTGCGGCAATGCAAGATTATAATCGTGGTATCATTATTGGGCAAAATACCTTTGGTAAAGGTACCGTACAACAAAGTCGCTCATTAAACTTTGTTTATGATTTAGACCAAACACCACTTGGTGTGTTACAATATACTATCCAAAAATTCTATCGAATTAATGGTGGTTCAACCCAATTAAAAGGTGTCGCTGCAGATATTAATTTCCCTGAAATTATTGATGCCAAAGAAATTGGTGAAGAAAAAGAAGATAACGCATTACCTTGGGATAAAATTCCACCGGCGACTTATTCTGAAACCAATAAAGCACGTAAAGATGTTGAAGCATTAAATGAAAAACATCTAGAGCGTATTGCAAAAGATCCTGAATTTATTGCTTTAAATGAAGATCTTAAAATCCGTGATGAACGTCGTGAGCGTAAATTCTTATCATTGAATTTCCAAGAGCGCAAAGCGGAAAATGATAAAGATGATGCGAGACGTTTAAAAGATCTCAATGATCGTTTTAAACGTGAAGGCAAAAAAGCATTAAAAGACATTGATGATTTGCCAAAAGACTATGAAGCACCTGATTTCTTCTTAAAAGAAGCGGAAAAAATGGCAGCTGATTTAGTTAAACTTAATGCGAGTCAACAAAAAGTAGATGCTGAAATAAAACAAGAAGCGGCAAAAGCAACAAAATAACGATTATTTTGACCGCACTTTGGCAGATGAAAAAAACTGAAGTGCGGTTATTTTTTATGAATATTTTTAAAGGTACAGCAATGTTAAAAGGAACAATGAAATTAAGCGCATTAGTCTTATCATTATCAATGATGACGTCAGGTTGTGCATTAGCTGAATGGGCTAAAACAGTTGGACAGCCTCAACAAGCCGAAAATAAAGGCGTTGATATGTCTAAATTAAGTCCAGAAGAGCGAGCAAAACTTGAAGCTGAAATCAAAGAAGATCAAGCTCGTCTTGCCGCTGAAAAGCAAGCGATGCTAGAGATGTCATTAACGCATGAAATTGGTGAACAAAATCTACAGTTCAAACCAATTTTGGCTAAATTATATGCCGATAATAAATATGACCTAATGTGGAAAGACAAGGCGGCTGAGAAACAATTCCTACGTGAATATGCAGCTATGGTTGCATCAGGCATTTCTAAACGCTCTGCTCAATCGTTAGTCAATTTACATAACGCTGAAAAAACGGGCGGGCTCACCTATGATGTATTGCTAAGTGATGCTTTCCTTGATTACTTGTATTACAGCAAGAACGTAAATCAACAAGCACAACGTTGGTTATACGCAACGAATGCTTATAAACCAGAATTACCAAATCAAGAAGTTATCGACCAATGGCAAAGTGCGGTTAAAAGCAATGCTGTTTCTGGTTTTATAAACGGATTATCTAACCATAATCGTTTATATCGTGAAACGGTACAAGCACTTCCATCGATGATTTCAGCTTCAGGTATTTCTGCAATGGGTAAAAAACTTGCCCTTAATGCACAACGTTTACGCGTCATTCCTGATTTTGAAAATGGAATCTTTGTTAATATTCCAAGCTATCAATTGAAATATTATCGTGATGGTAAAGTTCTTCTAGAATCACGCGTCATTGTGGGGAAAAATGAACGTCGTACACCAGTGATGTACAGCCGTTTGAGCAATGTGGTTGTTAATCCACCTTGGAATGCTCCAACACGTTTAATTAATGAAGATATTTTACCGAAATTAAAACGTGACCCTGGCTATGCGGCTGCACACAACTACTCTATTTTGGATAGCAAAGGTAATACTATCGATCCTTACTCAATTAATTGGAGTAGCATCGGTGATAAATTCCCGTACCGTATCCGTCAAGCAGCTGGCGACAGTGCACTAGGTAACTATAAATTTAATATGCCAAGCTCTGATGCGATTTATCTTCACGATACACCAAATCATAGCTTATTCAGCAAAAAAGACCGTGCATTAAGCTCAGGTTGTGTACGTGTAGAAAAATCCGATCAACTTGCCTCTATTCTGTTACAAGAAGCTGGTTGGTCAGAAGATAAAAAACGTAACGTTTTAGAAAGTAAGAAAACAACGTCTGCAAACATTCGTACAAATGATCCTGTATTCTTGTATTATGTGACTGCATGGGTTGAAAACGGCCAAACACAAGTTTTACCGGATATTTATAAATACGACGATGCCGCGACTTTTAATGGCATTGACTGGGCTGTTGTAAAAAAATATCTTTAAACAATATTCACGCTAGAACTTTTTAAAGAAAAAATTGTCTAGGGTGAGAGATGGGTAATAAAAGAGACTAAAAAAATGGGTAACATTGACAAAAATCGTCGTAAATGGCTTTCATTAGGCGGCATCGTTTTAGGCGCAAGCATGATGCCGAGTACGGTGTTAGCGATGGTCTCTACCCCTAAACCTCGCATTCTCAGCTTCTATAATGTCAACACCAATGAACGATTAAGCGGTGAGTTCTCTGCAACGACTGGATTTAATCGTTCATTACTTGGTAAACTTGATTACTTCATGAGAGATCGCCGTACTGACCAAGTATGCCGAATGGATCCGAATCTCTTCATGAAGTTTTATCATTTACAAAGTGATTTAGGTTTACGTACTGCGCAAATTGATGTGATTTGTGGCTATCGTAGTGCTGCGACAAATGCCATGCGTCGTAGACAAAGTCGTGATGTAGCAAGCAACAGCTATCATATTAAAGGCCAAGCGATTGATTTTAAAATCCCTGGTGTACCTTTAGCAAGATTACGTCAAGCGGCTGAAAATCTTGATAGCGGTGGTGTAGGATATTATCCGTATAGTAATTTTATTCACGTAGATACTGGCCCTGTAAGAACATGGCGTGGTGCATAAAAAACAGTTTAATTTTAGACCGCACTTTAGTGCGGTTTTTTGTTATCAACGATAAGGAAAAAAGATGAATATTGAAATTATTCCAGTTACAGCCTTTCAGCAAAATTGCTCTCTTATTTGGGATGATGAAAAAAATGCGGCAATTATCGATCCTGGTGGTAATGCGGAAAAGCTTATTCAACGCATTGAGGAATTAGAATTAAACCTAAAAGCAGTCTTATTGACGCATGGTCATCTTGATCATGTTGGTGCTGCTGAAGCGATTCGCGATCATTTTAATATTAAAATCTGGGGCTCACAGGAAGAAGATGGTTTCCTTTTTGAAAGTCTACCACAGCAATCTCAGCAGTTTGGATTACCTTATATTTCTGCATTTACACCTGATCGCTGGTTTAATCAAGAAGGCGAAAAAATTCAAATTGGAGCCTTTACCTTTGAAATTCTTCATCTTCCTGGTCATACACCTGGCCACATTGGTTTTATTGAACATGAAAAAAATATTGCTTTTACTGGCGATGTCCTTTTCCAAAACAGTATTGGTCGTACGGACTTCCCTCGTGGGGATTTCGACACATTGATCTCATCAATCAAAAATAAATTATTTACATTAAATGATGATATGGTTGTCATTGCGGGACATGGTCCTTACACAACCATTGGGCAAGAAAAACGAAGCAATCCGTTTTTGAAGTAAAGATCTAAATTTGGGGTAAAAAAAAGCTCCTAATTTCTTAGGAGCACCAAAAAGGAATTTATGAATAAAATCTCTAAAGTTTAGCTTTATCAAAGGAATCTCGATAAAACGCTAACGATTATATTGACATATTCTGACAAATGCAAGTTTTTTCTTTACACTAATTTACAAATCTTTACAGTTTGCTATTTTTATAACCACTTCGACGGCTTTTTCCATCCCTTCAAGGGTCACTAATTCATGTTTGCTGTGGAAATTATAGCCACCAGTAAAGATATTTGGGCAAGCTAATCCTTTTTCCGCTAAAAATGCCCCATCGGTTCCACCCCGTATTGGCTTGTGATTTGGTGTAATACTGCAAGCCTGCATTGCTGCATCCGCGAGCTTAATCGCCTGTGGGACATTTTTAACTGTGTCATACATATTTTTATAACTGTCTTCAATCACACATTCCACAGGGTCTTTTAGGCTTTTCTCTCTATTAAATTTTTCTACAAGTTGATAAATAAACGCTTTACGTTGCTCAAAATTAGCTTGGTCAAAATCTCGAATGAGATAATGTAACTCAACTTTCTCAATATCTCCTTTAAAATCATCTAAATGGAAAAAACCCTCTTTTCCCAATGTTTTTTCGGGCACATCATCTTTTGGAAAACCTTGTTGAAACTCACAAGCTAAGGTAAGCGCATTCACTAATTTATTTTTCGCATACCCTGGATGAATCCCCCGGCCTTTAAAGGTAATTTTTGCTGTTGCCGCATTAAAATTCTCATACTCGAGCTCGCCCACTTCCCCACCATCAATGGTATATGCCCAATCACAAGGGAAATCGTCTAATGGGAAATAATGCATTCCTAAACCAATTTCTTCGTCAGGTGTAAATGCCACTCGAATATTGCAATGTGGGATATTTTCCTGTTGTAAGACAGAAAGTGCGGTCATAATTTCTGCGATTCCAGCTTTATTATCCGCACCAAGTAAAGTGGTTCCATCTGTCACAATTAAGGTTTTGCCAATAAGCTGGTGTAAAAATGGATAATACACAGGGCTAATAAATTCTTCCCCTAAACCTAATGCGATATCGCCCCCCCGATAATTTTCAATCACTTCGGGTTGAACATTTTTACCGCTACATTGTGGTGAGGTATCAAGATGGGAAATAAAACCAATAGTGTGTGTTAAATCAGGATGATTTGAGGGTAAATAAGCCGTGACGACGGCATGCTTAGTCACACTAACATCTTGTAAACCTAGTTCAATTAATTCTTGTTGCAAATGCAAAGCTAATTTCATTTGTCCTGGCGAACTGGGTGAATGTTTTGCAGACGATTTAGATTGCGTATCAAAGGCGACATAAGTTAAAAATCGCTGTAATAATTCATTGTTATTATGTTCTTCCATTTTAAAATTCTCCTTTATAGAGTACTAGTTTAATCCCAAAATTCGTTACAGTTCTTGATATATAACAAGAAAGTGAAGAGTTATAAAATTTTCTGACAAAAGTGCGGTCAAATTTTCGATAAAATTTTTCCTAAAAACATGATTAAATCCTTTTCATCATTAACAATTCGCTATATCATATCTGTTCAATTTTATGTCGCCCCTGCATCATTTTTGCAGGTTTATTTCTACTCAGTACCAATCAAATTGGTGAAATTAGGGAGAAAACCAAAGCTAGTGGAAAATCTGGTTCAAAACAAGCCTATTATTGAGCTTCGTTCTATCAAAAAATCCTATGGTTCCAACATAATCATTAATGATTTCAATCTAACCATTAATAACGGTGAATTCGTCACAATTCTTGGCCCTTCTGGCTGTGGTAAAACTACAGTTTTACGTTTATTAGCGGGTTTAGAAGAATTAGATGAAGGTCATATTATTTTGGATGGTGAGGACATTACCAATGTTCCGGCTGAGAAACGCCACATTAACACCGTATTCCAAAGTTATGCATTATTCCCGCATATGACTATTTTTGATAACGTGGCTTTTGGTTTGCGTATGCAAAAAGTGGCAGAAAGCGAGATTAAACCTCGTGTTCTGGATGCATTGCGTATGGTGCAATTAGAAGAAATGGCCGACCGTAAACCAACTCAACTTTCTGGTGGTCAGCAACAACGTATCGCGATTGCTCGTGCAGTAGTAAATAAACCAAAAGTGTTGCTACTGGATGAATCATTATCTGCGCTGGATTATAAGTTACGTAAGCAAATGCAAAACGAACTTAAGCAATTACAGCGTCAACTTGGCATTACCTTTATTTTCGTTACTCACGATCAAGAAGAAGCAATCACCATGTCAGACCGTATCGTCTTATTGCGTAAAGGTAAAATTGCACAAGATGGTTCACCACGTGAAATCTATGAAGATCCAGCCAACTTATTCGTCGCTCGCTTCATCGGTGAAATCAACGTATTTGATGCCACTGTGATTGAACGTAAATCTGACGATGAGCTACTTGCTAACGTAGAAGGGCGTGTATGTGATATTCACACCAGTATCTCTGCTGAAAAAGGTCAAAAACTACAAGTATTATTACGCCCAGAAGATATTGTGATTGAAGAGCTTGACGAAAATGAGCACTCAAATGCAATTATTGGTCGCATTGTGGATCGTACCTATAAAGGGATGACACTTGAGTCTACAGTAGAATTTGATCACAACGGTAAACGCGTATTAGTGAGCGAATTCTTTAACGAAGATGACCCACATATGGATCACAGCGTTGGTCAACGTGTAGGTATTACATGGCACGAAGGTTGGGAGGTTGTACTCAACGATGAAGATAATCAATAATAAATTCCAGAAAATTACTGTTGCAATTATCTTCAGTTGGTTAATCTTCTTTGTGCTAATTCCAAACTTATTAGTATTAACCGTAAGTTTTTTAACCCGAGATGGTAGCGACTTTTATGCTTTGCCATTTACTTTAGATAACTACACTAACCTGTTTAATCCGCTTTATGCACAGGTAGTGTGGAACTCATTGTATATGTCTGGCATCGCAACGATTATTTGCTTACTCATTGGCTATCCGTTTGCCTTTATGGTCAGCAAAATTAATCCAAAATATCGTCCATTTTTGTTATTCCTCGTGGTATTACCATTCTGGACAAACTCACTGATTCGTATCTATGGGATGAAAGTATTCCTTGGCGTGAAAGGTGTGTTGAATACCATGTTAATGGATATGGGCATTTTGAGTGAGCCTATTCGTATTTTAAATACCGAAGTAGCTGTAATCATTGGTTTAGTGTATCTCCTTTTACCATTTATGATTCTTCCGCTCTACTCTGCTATTGAAAAATTAGATGGACGTTTATTAGAAGCGGCAAGAGATTTAGGCGCGAATGCAGTTCAACGTTTCTTCCGGGTGATTTTGCCATTAACCATGCCAGGTATCGTAGCAGGTTGTCTATTAGTATTACTACCAGCAATGGGTATGTTCTACGTAGCTGACTTACTTGGTGGTGCTAAAGTATTATTAGTTGGTAACGTGATTAAGAGTGAATTCTTAATTTCCCGTAACTGGCCATTCGGTTCAGCAATCAGTATCGGCTTAACCATCTTAATGGCATTGTTGATTTTCGTTTACTATCGTGCAAATAAACTGTTGAATAAGAAAGTGGAGTTAGAATAATGAGTCGTTTACTACGTAATATTTTTATGTTTGTGGTATACGCTTATTTGTATATCCCAATTATTATCTTGGTAACTAACTCCTTTAACGAAGACCGTTATGGTTTAAGTTGGAAAGGCTTTAGTTGGAACTGGTATGAGCGTTTATTTAATAACGATACCCTAATCCAAGCTGCGTTCCACTCTGTCACGATTGCTTTCTTTGCAGCAACCTTAGCCACTATTGTGGGCGGTTTGACCGCAATTGCGCTTTATCGCTATCGTTTCCGTGGTAAACAAGCGGTAAGTGGTATGTTATTTATCGTCATGATGTCACCAGATATCGTAATGGCGGTTTCTCTACTTGCCTTATTCATGGTTGTAGGGATTTCGTTAGGTTTCTGGTCATTATTATTGGCGCACGTAACGTTCTGTCTACCTTATGTTACCGTAACGATTTTCTCTCGCTTAAATGGCTTTGATGCAAGAATGCTTGAAGCAGCGAAAGATTTAGGTGCGAGTGAAGTCACTATTTTGCGTAAAATTATCCTACCACTTGCCTTACCTGCAGTGATATCAGGTTGGTTATTAAGCTTTACTATTTCATTAGATGATGTTGTTGTATCGTCTTTCGTAAGTGGTGTAAGCTATGAAATCCTACCATTGCGTATCTTCTCTCTTGTTAAAACAGGGGTAACACCAGAAGTAAACGCATTAGCCACGATTATGATCGTGCTTTCATTAGGATTAGTCATTTTAAGTCAATTAGTTACACGCAAAAATAATCATTAAACATTGATATAAAAAGGTTTCACAAATCTTTTAAGATCAAATAAAATACGCCTTGACGCACAATCAAGGCGTTTTTTATACCTGCAGTAATGCAGGTGGTTTTTACCCCCTCTTTTACGGAGAACAAAGAAAAATGAAAAAATTTGCAGGTTTGCTTACTGCCGGTTTAGTTGCCGCTACATTAACTGCTTGTAACGACAAAGAAGCCAAGTCTGATGCAACAAAAGCACAGGCTCCAGCAAATGATACTGTGTACTTATATACTTGGACTGAATATGTACCAGATGGTCTTTTAGATGATTTTACAAAAGAAACTGGTATCAAAGTTATTGTAGCAAGTCTTGAATCAAACGAGACAATGTATGCCAAAATGAAAACCCAAGGTGATGCTGGTGGTTATGATGTGATTGCACCATCTAACTACTTCGTATCTAAAATGGCACGAGAAGGCATGCTACAAGAATTAGATCACAGTAAATTACCTGTTATCAAAGAATTAGACCCTGATTGGCTCAACAAACCTTATGATAAAGGCAATAAATACTCACTTCCTCAGTTGTTAGGTGCGCCAGGTATTGCATTTAATACCAATACCTATAAAGGTTCTGACTTCACTTCTTGGGGCGATTTCTGGAAACCTGAATATGCAAACAAAATCCAATTATTAGATGATGCGCGTGAGGTGTTCAATATTGCGTTATTAAAAATTGGTCAAGATCCAAATACCAAAGATCCTGCAATTATCAAGCAAGCTTATGAAGAGTTATTGAAATTACGTCCAAACGTACTTTCTTTCAATTCTGATAACCCTGCAAACTCTTTCATCTCTGGTGAAGTAGAATTAGGTCAGTTATGGAATGGTTCTGTACGTATCGCGAAAAAAGAACAAGCGCCATTAAATATGGTGTTCCCAAAAGAAGGCCCTGTTCTTTGGGTTGATACTTTAGCGATTCCTAAAACTTCTAAAAATCCAGATGGAGCACACAAGTTAATTAACTACTTATTAGGTGCAAAAGCAGCGGAAAAATTGACTTTAGCGATCGGTTACCCAACAGCTAACCTTGAAGCGAAAAAAGTACTTCCAAAAGAAATCACTGAAGATCCATCTATTTATCCAACAGCTGAAATTCTTCAAAAAAGCCACTGGCAAGATGATGTAGGTGATGCGATTCAATATTACGAACAGTATTACCAAGAGTTAAAAGCAGCAAAATAATGCGTTTTTAAGTGATAACAAAAAGTGCGGCCAAATTTAGCCGCACTTTTTTATATTTACCGTTTGAGAAGAAACTATTTATAGCGTTTTTTTGATGCGTTTTTATCTTGCTCTTGTAAACGGTCAAGCTTTTCTTTAATTTGAATTTCCATACCACGATTAGTTGGAAAATAATACTGGGTATCTTTCAGTTCCGGTGGAAAGTAATTTTCTCCTGTGGCATAAGCATTTGGCTCATCATGTGCATAGCGATATTCAGCTCCATAGCCTAATTCTTTCATTAAAGCCGTTGGCGCATTACGTAAATGAGGTGGCACATCAAAATCAGGGAAATCTTTTGCATGTTGTTTGGCTGCATTAAATGCGTTGTAAACCGCATTACTCTTTGGAGCCACCGCCAAATAAATAATAGCTTGCGCAATGGCTCGCTCTCCTTCATAAGCCCCCACTCTCGTGAAACAGTCCCAAGCTGCGAGAGCCACTTGCATTGCGCGAGGATCAGCATTGCCTACATCTTCTGAGGCAATCGCTAATAAACGTCTTGCAACATAAAGAGGATCGCCACCTGCGGTAATAATTCGTGCATACCAATAAAGTGCCGCATCGGCTGCTGAGCCACGAATGGATTTATGTAAAGCAGAAATCAAATCATAGAAGCGATCACCTTGTTTATCAAAACGCGCTTGTCTCTCACCTAATACTTCTTTCAACAAAGTGCGGTCTAATTTTTTGCCGTTTTCTGTTTCAGAAGCCATGTCCACCATCAATTCAAGGCAGTTTAAAGCCAGGCGAGCATCACCATTCACATATTCGGCTAATACTTGTAGTAAATTCTCTTCTAAAACTAACCGCTCTTTACCTAATCCTCGCTCAGGATCAGAAATCGCCTGTTGTAGAACTTGTTCGATTTCAGCAACTGTCAATGACTTAAGGAGATAAACTCTCGCACGAGAAAGCAATGCATTATTTAATTCAAAGGAAGGATTTTCCGTTGTTGCACCAATAAAAATAATCGTACCATCTTCAATATGGGGTAAAAACGCATCTTGTTGGCTTTTGTTAAAGCGATGCACTTCATCCACAAATAAAATCGTTTGGCGATCTGCAAGTCGATTTTGTTTCGCGCGCTCAATTGATTCTCGAATTTCTTTCACGCCACTTGTTACCGCTGAAATCCGTTCAACTTCTGCATTGATACGATGAGCAATAATTTCCGCCAGTGTTGTTTTACCTGTACCCGGCGGTCCCCACAAAATCATAGAATGAACATGCCCTGCTTGAATTGCTTTACGAAGCGGCTTTCCTTCCCCAATTAAATGCGTCTGTCCATAATATTGTTCCAAATTTGTTGGACGCATACGGGCTGCTAAAGGGCGAAAGTCATTTTCAGCAAAATCAAAATTAAGATTAGACATATTCTTTCCTTAATAAGCAAAAGGTGTGAAGATTATCATTCACACCTTATGGATTATTTTTTACCTTTACGTTGGTCATCCAATTCCACGCCTTTCGGTACGCTAAATTGGAATAAGCTATCAGCTAGTGTTTGATTCGTAATGTTACGTAACACATAAAGATTGGTTTGGCCATCTTTTTCTGTGGTGCTGAAATTTTTTAACACACCATTTGTATCTACGCGAATATCAAATTGTTTAATATTACTATTTTTCGCTTTTGGCTTTAACACAAAGGTATCCGCATTCTGTGTCACTGAATACTGATTCCAGTGGCTTTTATCGTTACTGGTTAAAAGCACGAAAGGGGTATTATTTACCGCGTCCTTCACCCATTGAGCGGTGACTTGTTGCACGAATGGATCGTAATACCAAAGGGTTTTACCATCTGCAATAATTTGTGTTTCTTGCGGTGATTTGGTGTCCATACGGAAAAGATTTGGACGTTTAATTTGAAGTTTTCCACTTCCTTGTTGAACGTTTTTACCGCCAGCAGACGTCACAGTTTGTGAGAAATCAGCACTTAATGCCGTTACTTGATTTAAGCGATTTTGTAGCTCATCTGCGGCATCAGCAAAGGCAAAGTTACTTGCGCTTAAAAGTGCAGTAAGTGCGGTCATTTTTAATAATGTTTTTTTCATTCTACTTTCCTTTTTGTAAAGTGAAACTTAAGAGAATTAATATTCGGAACGTCGAGCTAAAATTTCTCGTTTTCCATTTTTCATTGGGCCTAAAATACCTTGTTCTTCGAGCTGATCCATAATTCGAGCCGCTCGGTTAAACCCAACACTAAATTTACGTTGAACATAAGAAGTCGATGTATTCCCGGTGCTTAAGACAAACTCAACGACTTCATCAAATAATGCATCAAGATCGCCACTACTTGCAGTTGATTTTTCACCAGAGTCTTCATCATCCGCGCCGTCTAAAATGCCATCAATATAATTTGGTTTACCACGTGCACGCCAATCATCTGCTACACGCGCCACCTCATCATCACTCATAAAGGCACCGTGTACTCGAACAAGATCCGAAGAACCTTGACCTGAATATAACATGTCACCTCGGCCCAATAAGGCTTCTGCACCGCCTTGATCCAGAATCGTTCTAGAGTCAATTTTACTTGCCACTGTAAAGGCAATACGGCTTGGAATATTAGCTTTAATTAACCCGGTAATCACATCTACTGAAGGGCGTTGTGTGGCTAAAATCAAATGAATACCAATCGCACGAGCTTTTTGCGCTAAGCGAGCAATTAACTCTTCAATTTGTTTGCCCGCAACCATCATTAAGTCAGCAAACTCATCAACGATCACGACAATATAACTCAATTTTTCTAATGGAGGCGGCATCTTATCCATTGTATCACCCGGTTTCCAAATTGGGTTTGGAATTGGCATATTGAGTTTTTCATATTCTTCAATTTTTTCGTTATACCCTTCAATGTTACGCACACGTAAGGCTGACAATAATTGATAGCGACGTTCCATTTCATCTACGCACCAACGCAATGCATTCGCCGCTTTTTTCATATCCGTCACCACAGGAGTAAGCAAGTGTGGAATATCGTTATAAATAGAAAGTTCAACCACTTTTGGGTCAATCATAATAAATTTCACTTCATCCGGTGTCACACGGAAAAGCAAACTTAAGATCATGGTATTCACACCAACAGATTTACCCGAACCTGTTGAACCTGCAACAAGCAAGTGAGGCATTTTAGCCAAATCAACCACAACAGGTTTTCCGCTGATATCTTTCCCCAAAGCCATTGAAAGCAATGATGTTGAGGAACGGAATTCATTACTATCGAGCACATCACGCAATGGCACTATTTGACGGTGTGCATTTGGCGTTTCAATACCAATATAAGGTTTGCCTGGAATCACTTCCGCCACACGAATCGCACGGAACATCAATGCTCGTGCTAAATCGGTATCTATACTTGTTACTTTGGATGCTTTTACACCCGGTTGTAATTCAAGCTCATAACGAGTCACCACAGGGCCAACTAACACATCTTGTACCGTTGCTTTGACATTAAAATTCTTCAATTGTTGTTCTATGCGTGCGGATGTGTCTAAAATTTCTTCACGCGTAATGTCTTGAGCTTGCGTTGGACGATGCTCAAGTAAATCTAAACTTGGTAATGGTGTCGTTGGTTTTTCACGTTTATTCGTTGGTTGTTGGAATGCAGGATGAATAAGCGTATCAGAATACGGCTTATAGGTTGTTTCAGTTGCATTCTCAATATGAATTTCACGCGCTTTAACTGGTGAAGCTGTCGGCTCATTCAAGATCACTTTTAATGCATCTTCAGCATTTGAGGCTTTTGCTCGCACTTCCATTTCTTGCATACGAGCTTGCTCTTGCGCAGCAAACTGACGCGCTAATTCATCTTCTAAACCATCATTTTCTGATTCTAAAGATTCATCATACGTTGGATAAAGTGCGGTCGTATTTTCAGGTGTTTTTAGTGACACTTTGGGTATGACATTTTCTTCAAAAATATCATCTGAATCATCCGCACTTTGAGAATTCACTTGTGAGTTTTTCCATGTTGCTGAAAAATCTTCTCTTGTTGGTAATTCAACGGAAGAAGAGGCAGAAATAGACACATTCGGTAAATTGTCAGATTCAACCGTGAAGCCTTTAAACTTATCTTCTAATTTTTCAACATCTGCCGGCTCTGAAGCACTCGGTGAGGATAGCCCACTGATATTAATTAGTTGCTCAGGCTTAACAAAGGCATTTCCAGGCTCGTCCTCTTTCTCATTTTCTGTAGATTCAGTTTCCAATTGAGAATCAGAGAAAGCAAGTTGTTGAGGTGCCTCAATCACAATTTGTTCAAGATCATCTACAGAAGTATGTTCTACATGCTCTTCTTCTGCCGGTTGATTTTTCATTGTCAGCCAATGATAGAATTTCACAATTAAACGAATTAATGATGCACCGGAACAGAAAATAAAGCCCACAACTGCACAGATAAAGCCTACTAAAATACAGCCAAACTTACCGAGCGTAGGATATAAATTTACCACTAAGCTGCCACCAAATACGCCACCAGCTAGATAGTAGTTCGTATTTGAAAGTAACAATGTTGCCATCATAGTTAAGCCAATAATGAGAGCAATAAAGCCAAAGGAACGTAATGCAATACGGGTTACAGAGAGAGAATGAACCGCTTTGGTTTTCAGTAAATAAATCGGTACGATAAAAATGACAAACGGAATGAGATGACCTACATAGCCGAGAAAAACAAAAAACGCATCAATTAACCAAGCACCAAAAGCACCGGCTTTATTGATGGTTTCAGTTTGAAAACTTGCTGTAGACCAAGAGTTATCTAATGGCGTATAGCTTGACCATGCCACGATTAAATATAAACCTAAAAGTGCGGTCAATCCGAGTAATAATTCTGCTAAATATTGTTTTGGTGTAAATCGTTTTGTAATTCGTTTAATCATTTTTATTTTAGTACGAGATAATTAGTTTGTTTCACTTCTTCCATGACAACATAAGTTCGGGTGTCATTCACACCAGGTAAGCGCAATAATGTGGTACCCAATAATTTTCGATATGCCGCCATATCTGCTACACGTGTTTTGAGTAAATAATCGAAATCACCTGATACCAAATGACATTCGAGAATTTCATCAAGTGCTTGAATCGCGGCATTAAACTCTTCGAAAACATCCGGTTTACCACGCACAAGTGTAATTTCAACGATCACCAATAAAGGCGCATCCAGTAATTCAGGATTTAATAGCGCCCGATAGCCCATAATCACACCTTGTTTTTCTAAGCGTTTTACCCTTTCTAAGCAAGGCGTTGGCGATAACCCAACTTTCTTTGATAAATCGATATTAGAGATTTTACCGTTGCGTTGTAATTCATTTAAGATTTTGATATCAATGCTATCCAACGCTTTATTTAATTTCTTTTCCATAACCTTTCCTTATGTACGGCGCATATTCTATCTAATTTATCAAAAACTTTCAGTAATCAGACAACAATAGGACAACGTTTTTTTAGAAATTATCCAAAATGGCAAGTGCATCAGCGAGTTTTTTCACCGTAAAAACTTCCATATTCTCAACCGCACTTTTCGGTTTATTGGCGAAAGGGACAATCGCGCGTTTAAAACCATGTTTTGCGGCTTCACTAATCCGTTCTTGACCACTGGTTACCGGACGAATTTCCCCAGCTAACCCGACTTCACCAAAGACAACTAAATCTTGTGGCAATGGACGATTACGGAAACTCGAAATTAATGCAAGTAATAACGCAAGATCTGCCCCTGTTTCCCCGACTTTTACCCCACCAACGACATTCACAAAAACATCTTGATCCGACATTTGTAATCCACCATGGCGATGTAATACCGCAAGCAATAAGGCTAAACGATTTTGCTCTAACCCCACCGCCACACGACGCGGATTTGCAAGCATAGAATGATCCACCAACGCTTGAATTTCGACTAAAAGCGGACGAGTGCCTTCCCAAAGAACCATCACGGAACTACCTGGTGTTTGTTCATCGCCTCGACTTAAGAAAATTGCTGATGGATTTTTCACCTCACGCAAACCTTGCTCTGTCATACCAAATACGCCCAGCTCATTCACCGCACCAAAGCGGTTTTTGTGGCTACGTAACGTACGAAAACGGGAATCTGCCTCCCCTTCCAGTAATAACGAACAGTCAATGGCATGCTCCAATACTTTCGGACCGGCAAGGGTGCCATCTTTCGTAACGTGCCCAACCATAATGATGGCGACTTGCCGGGTTTTCGCATAACGAGTCAGGAAAGAGGCACATTCACGCACTTGTGCCACACTTCCTGGAGAAGATTGAATATCCGAAAGATGCATAACCTGGATCGAGTCTACTACAATAATTTGAGGTTTCAGCTGATCCGCTAGATTACAAATTTGCTCAACCGATGTTTCAGATAACATATTTAATTTATCTGTCGGCAGATTCAAGCGATTAGCTCGCATAGCCACTTGTTGAAGTGACTCTTCCCCCGTCACATAAAGTGCGGTCATATTTTTAGCTAATCCGCACATCACTTGAAGTAACAAGGTACTTTTCCCTGCACCAGGATGCCCACCAATTAAAATGGCACTCCCCGGCACGATCCCGCCGCCTAACACGCGATCTAATTCTTTAAATCCACTGGTGAAACGCGGTGTTTCTTGTAAACTAATTTCAGAAAGCGTTTGGATTTTTGCGCGAGTTTCTCCTGCATACCCGCTAAAACGATCATTTTTTGTGGAATTTGAGGCTGAAATTAACCGCACTTCACTAATAGTATTCCACGCTTTACAGGCAGAACATTGCCCTTGCCAGCGCGAAAATTCCGCGCCACAATCATTACATACATAAGCGGTTTTAGGAGCTTTTGCCATTTTTACTATCCTTTAGAGAACCCGTTTTACGCCATCAACATCATTAAGTTAAGCATTCTTTCAAAATACGCACGACTCTTTAGTAATGCTTTTAACTTCTCAATGGTTTGAGCATTATCTGTTGTTTCACTATGAAAGGTAATCAAGCGTTTTATTTCATTAAGGAAAAATTGATTACTTGCTAATAACTCAGCTGATTGACTTCCTTCCAGTTTTTCAAACAAGGTTTTGTTGTCATCATAATAATGATAAAGATTGAAAAATGCGCCCACACGTTCAACGGTTTTCATAAAATCGAAAGCAAACACATCTGTTGGGAATGAAAGGGTTTCTTCAATTAATTGCTGTTCCATTTTCATGACAGCACTTAATTTCTGGCGAGAATCTACCGCACTTCCCTCTCTTTCCTCTTTTAAGAAATCACGCCATTTATTTAACCAATCAATTAAAAGAGGTTTGCTACCTAATTGATAGCCACGTTTTGCTTTGCTTGCTGAACTAAAATAAACATCCTGTTCAAAAGGTAAAAGTGAGACAAAATGGAAAAGATCTGAAACAAGCCCTTCTTTTAATTCAAATTCAATTTCACAGATAGGCTGTGTTTTCTCCCCAGACAGAATTTTCCCTTGATCAAAAGCTACTTCAATTTTTGATGCTCCAAACGCAATTAACCAAAAAGTGCGGTTAAAATCTGTTGAGAAAATCGGTTGCAATGTAGCGGAAGGTAAGTTTTCAAATGGATACAATGAGGTTAATTGTTCCGTTGTGGGTACGGAATTATCTGGTATAGATAAATTGTATTCTGGACGGCTATGCAATCCGCCGATTACTTTTCCGTCTGTTTTTAAGGTGAGGGTGAAATCATTATTTTCCTGACGAATACGCAATCCCATTTTTTGTTTAGCTAAGAAATGGTCGGGATAATCAAAATAGGTATTTCCCAGAAAGACTGTATTTTGTTCTAAGATTTTGAATTGATTGAGATGTGTTTTTAAGGTATCGAAAGCATCAGAGGTAACTGCAAGCTTTAATTCAACTTCATTACTCATTTTATTTTTCCTTATTAATTTTAACTGTTTAAATATACAGATAATTTTATACAAATCAAGATCTTTTTCGTGTATTTCCTTATAAAATCAGGTAATATGCAACCGAAATTTTAACCCTTGTTATGGAGTAAAACACCTATGGCAATGAATAATATTCTCGGATTATTTGCCCATTCTCCTTTAAAACCACTGCAGAAACATTCTGACAAAGTGACTGAATGTTGTGATTTATTAATTCCATTCTTCCAACATACCTTTGTAAAACAATGGGATGATGCAGAGAAAACACGTCTAGATATTTCTCAATGTGAACGTGAAGCAGATAGTTTAAAACGCGAAATCCGTTTGAAATTGCCTCGCGGTTTATTTTTACCCATTGATCGTACCGATTTACTCGAATTAGTCACCCAACAAGACAAATTGGCTAACTATGCTAAAGACATTGCTGGCCGTATGATCGGTCGCCAATTTGGTATTCCTGAAGAAATGCAGGAAGAATTTTTACATTATGTTCAACGTAGTTTAGATTCTATTCATCAAGCTCATTTAGTGATTGAAGAAATGGATAAACTACTTGAAACCGGTTTTAAAGGCCGTGAATTAAATTTAGTGAACCATATGATTCAAGAGCTAGACAGCATTGAAGATGATACGGATCAAATGCAAATTAAATTGCGCAAAATGCTCTACACGATTGAAAGTCGTTATAACCCTATTGATGTGATGTTCTTATATAAAATCATCGAATGGGTAGGCGTATTGGCCGATCAAGCTCAACGTGTTGGATCTCGCATTGAATTGATGCTAGCCCGTTCCTAATTTTGACGACATTAACTACAACATAGGAAATCACTATGGAAATTATTAATGCATACGGTTCGTGGTTAGTCTTAATTACCGCGGTATTCGGTTTTTTTATGGCATTTGGTATTGGTGCCAACGACGTATCAAACTCAATGGGCACCTCAGTTGGCTCTGGGACCATTACAGCCAAACAAGCAATCATTATTGCCCTCATTTTTGAATCTGCCGGCGCGTATTTAGCTGGTGGTGAAGTAACAGAAACCATCAAAAGTGGTGTAATCGATCCCACTCAATTTGTCGAGATGCCTGATGTATTGGCATTAGGGATGCTTTCTGCTCTCTTTGCATCCGGTGCTTGGTTGTTTATCGCCACCAAAATGGGCTGGCCCGTTTCAGGTACTCACACCATCATCGGAGCTTTAATTGGTTTTGCTTGTATTACAATTGGTCCAAGTTCTGTTGACTGGTCTACCATCGGTGGGATTGTGGGAAGCTGGTTTATCACCCCCGTGATCGCAGGACTTTTAGCTTATATCATCTTTGCAAGTATCCAGAAACTCATTTTCGATACCGAAGAACCGCTGAAAAACGCACAAAAATATGGGCCTTACTACATGGCGATTACCGTATTCGTACTTTGTATCGTTACCATGGCAAAAGGGTTGAAACACGTTGGTTTAAATCTTTCTAACAATGAAACACTCGTTATTTCACTGCTTATCAGCGTTGTTGGTATGATTTTCTGTCATTTTTACTTCCGCAGTAACACCTTTACAGCAAAAGCAAGAAAAGGATCGTTCGGATCAGTAGAAAAGATTTTTAGTATCTTAATGCTTCTAACCGCTTGTGCGATGGCATTTGCACATGGGTCTAATGACGTAGCTAACGCAATTGGTCCGCTTTCTTCTGTAGTATCAATCGTGCAAAATGGCGGGAAAATCCTGAGTGGTGGTGATTTAGCTTGGTGGATTTTACCTTTAGGGGCATTAGGTATCGCCGTTGGTCTTATCGCAATGGGACAAAAAGTGATGGCAACCGTAGGATCAGGTATTACCGATTTAACCCCTAGCCGTGGTTTTGCTGCACAATTTGCAACTGCGATGACTGTTGTTGTGGCATCAGGTACCGGTTTACCTATCTCCACTACACAAACTTTAGTGGGGGCAATCTTAGGTATCGGTTTCGCACGTGGTATTGCGGCGCTTAACTTAACGGTTATCCGTAACATCATTAGTTCATGGGTTGTAACGTTACCTGCTGGTGCATTCTTTGCGATTGTGATTTTCTACATCCTTCGCGCGATTTTCCACTAGTATAATTATTAAAAGTGCGGTTATGTTTCATTTCATTTTCCGACCGCACTTTCTTCATGAATCTAGGAAGTATTATGTCAAAAGTGAGTAAACTTTTATTTTCTTGTGTCCTATTGGGCTCAACCATTGGAACAGTACAGGCTGAAACGCAATATGTGACAGAAAATCTGAATACATATTTACGCCGTGGTGCAGGTGATCAATTTAAGATCGCAGGTGCTATCCAATCTGGCGAAGCGGTAACCGTCTTGGAACAACAAGGAAAATACACCCTGATTCGTGATAATAAAAATCGCGAAGCTTGGATTTTAACCTCTGAACTAAGTTCTACACCAAGTAGCCGTGAAGAAAATCCAAAATTAAAAGCACAGGTACAAGAGTTAACATTAAAGCTGAATCGCGTCGATTCAGATTGGCAACAACGTACAAACGAAATTCAACGCCGTAGTAAACAAGCGGAACAACAAAGCAGTGAATTACTTGAGCAAAATTCACAACTTAAACGTGAATTAGAAATGACGAAAAATAAAAATCGTGATTTAGAAGCAATGCTTGATGCGAATAAACGCGAAATTGCGATCCAATGGTTTATTTATGGCGGCTCGGTATTAGGCGTAGGTTTATTAATCGGTCTCGTGTTACCTCACATTTTACCTAGACGTAAACGCCGTGATAGCTGGTAATGATTCATCATTGAGGTAGGCATTTGCCTACCTTTTCTTTATATTTTGACGGGAGAGCAAATGGAAATTTATCTTGTCGGCGGTGCAGTACGTGATCAACTTTTAGGTTTGCCGATTAAAGATCGTGACTGGGTTGTCGTGGGCGCTACACCAGAAATGTTGTTAGCTCAAGGTTACCAACAAGTTGGCAAAGACTTCCCCGTTTTTCTTAATCCTGAAAACCATGAAGAATATGCACTTGCTCGTACAGAACGAAAATCAGGTAAAGGTTACACCGGATTTATTTGTGATTTTTCAGATGAGATTACGCTTGAACAAGATTTAATTCGTCGAGATCTCACCATTAATGCGCTTGCCCAAGACAAAGATGGCAAGCTCCACGATCCTTATCATGGTGTAGAGGATATTCATCAACGTATTTTACGTCATATCTCACCTGCTTTTGCTGAAGATCCACTGCGTGTATTACGTGTTGCACGCTTTGCGGCTCGCTTTCATCATTTAGGTTTTTCTATTGCCGAAGAAACCCTTAAATTAATGGCTGAACTCACTAAACAAGGTGAACTCGCCCACCTAACGGCTGAGCGAGTTTGGATGGAAACAGAAAAAGCATTAAACGAACCGCATCCTGAAATTTATTTTGAAACGCTACATCAAGTCGGCGCACTCAAATTGCTCTTCCCTGAAATTGCCGCCTTAGATGGTGTACCGAATCCAGCCAAATACCACCCTGAAATTGACAGCTTTATTCATACCATGCTCGTATTACAGCAAGCGGTTAAACTCACAGAAAATACCAATTTGAATAAAAGTGCGGTCCGTTTTGCAGCAATTTGTCACGATCTAGGTAAAGCCCTTACACCAAAAGAAATGTGGCCAAGTCATCATGGTCATGAAAAAGCTGGGATTAAACCAACTCGTTCATTATGTAAACGCCTTAGAGTGCCTAATTATCTTCAAGAATTAGCCGAATTCACTTGTGAATATCATACGCATGTGCATAAAGCCTTAGAACTTCGTCCGGAAACAGTGGTGAAACTCTTTAATACGTTTGATGTTTGGCGTAAACCTCAGCGCTTCGAAGAATTTCTATTAGTATGTTTATCTGATACTCGTGGACGAACGGGCTTTGAAAATAAAGAATATCCGCAAATTGATTATCTCAAAGCGCTTTATCAAGCTGCCCTTGCTGTTGATGTACAGCAAGTCATTGCAGATGGGTTTGAAAAACAAGGCATTCGAGATGAATTAACGCGTCGAAGAATTACCGCGGTGAAAGCAGAGAAAACACGCTTAAATGCTTAATCCATCTTTACTAAAAGTAAACTAACCCTTACAATATGTGCAATTTTTTAGTAAATATTTTGTTATGAAATTATTAAAATCTCTTCTAGCACCTGTATTTGCAAGTGTGATCTTATCCGCTTGTACTCTTGATGCAGAGCGCCCAACAGATGTTCAACATATCGATAAAAACGATATTACGTGGCAACAACACCTCAAAAAAATCAAACAAATTCAATCTTATAGCACTAAAGGACAAATTGGTTACATCAGTCCACAAGAGCGTTTTTCGAGCCGCTTTGAATGGCAATATCAAAACCCAAAAGCCTATCAGCTAAAACTTTATTCTCTGATTAGCAAAACGACACTAACTATGGAAATGCATCCAAACGGTATGACAATTTCAGATAATAAAGGCAACCAACAATCTGATAAAAACGCCAAATTATTGTTACGTGAAATCATCGGAATGGATGTGCCATTAGAGCATCTATCTTATTGGCTAAAAGGTCAGCCAGCTGATAATGCAGATTACCAAGTTGGAACGAATCATCTTTTATCCGAATTTAGCTACCCACTTGATGGATCAATGTGGACAGCCGATTACTTAAGTTATCATGCAGATAATTCGATGCCTGAAAATATTCTGTTAAAGAACAAAAGTACATCGCAAACCCTAAAAATTCGTGTGGATGAATGGGCGTTCTAATGAAAACACATCACTTTTCAACCGCACTTTCAACTTCTCTTGGAAAGCCTAACTGCTTTCCAAGCCCCGCAAAACTCAATTTATTTCTCTATATAAACGGCAAGTTACCAAACAGCTACCACGAATTACAAACGCTTTTCCAATTTCTTGATTTCGGCGATTGGCTCACCATTGATATTCGCCAAGATAAACAAATCCACATCACTCCAGAAATTCCTGGATTACCTCTAGAACAAAATTTAATCTATCGTGCAGCGATACTACTACAAGAAAGAACATGCTGTACGCTAGGTGCATCCATTCATTTAGATAAAATTCTGCCAATGGGCGGTGGTATTGGTGGCGGTTCATCCAATGCAGCAACGACTCTCCTTGCTTTAAACTATTTATGGCAAACTAATTTATCTATTGATGAACTTGCCGAGATTGGGCTAAAACTCGGGGCTGATGTGCCTATCTTCATTCATGGCCAAGCCGCTTTTGCAGAAGGTGTAGGTGAAAAAATCCAATACTGCAAACCACAAGAAAAATATTATGTGGTACTAAAACCTGAAACTGCAATTTCTACTGCAGTGGTCTTTAGTGATCCCGATTTGCCTCGCAATACAGAAAAAAGATCCCTTGCCGAACTTTTGAATCAACCGTTTGCAAACGATTGCGAAAAAGTCGTGCGAACTCAATATCCTGAAGTTGAAAAAGCCCTACTATGGTTGCTACAATATGCACCAGCCAGATTAACCGGAACCGGGGCTTGTGTTTTTGCTGAATTTGATGATGAAAAATCAGCACAAGCTGTTTTCCAACAAAAACCGAAGGAATTTTTCGGCTTTGTTGCTAAAGGATTAAACGTTTCACCATTACATGTTATGTTGAAACAACTCTCGACCAACCAATCTATCTACACTCAACCTGAGGTTATATAAAATGCCAGACATTAAACTCTTTGCTGGAAATGCTACGCCTGAGCTAGCGAAAAAGATTTCTGAACGTCTTTACATTTCATTAGGCGATGCCACCGTTGGTCGCTTTAGCGACGGTGAAATCCAAGTGCAAATTAATGAAAATGTGCGTGGTGCAGACGTGTTTATTATCCAATCTACCTGTGCACCAACGAATGACAACCTGATGGAATTGATTGTAATGGTTGATGCTTTACGTCGTGCATCTGCCGGCCGTATTACTGCCGTTGTTCCTTATTTTGGTTATGCTCGTCAAGATCGTCGTGTGCGTTCTGCTCGTGTGCCAATCACTGCAAAAGTGGTGGCAGATTTACTTTCAACTGTAGGGATTGACCGCGTATTAACTTGTGACTTACACGCAGAGCAAATCCAAGGTTTCTTTGATGTACCAGTTGATAACGTATTCGGTTCACCGGTTTTACTTGATGATATCTTGAAGAAAACCGATCTCGTCAATCCTATCGTTGTTTCTCCTGATATCGGCGGTGTGGTACGTGCACGTGCAGTCGCGAAATTATTAAACGATACCGAAATGGCAATTATCGACAAACGTCGTCCACGCGCAAACGTATCACAAGTTATGCATATTATCGGGGATGTTGCAGATCGTGATTGTATTCTTGTTGATGATATGATTGATACAGGTGGTACATTATGTAAAGCAGCTGAAGCATTAAAAGAACGCGGTGCAAAACGCGTATTTGCTTACGCAACTCACGCCGTATTCTCTGGCGCAGCAGCACAACATTTAGCAAGCGATGCGATTGATGAAATCGTGGTAACTGATACTGTTCCACTTTCACCTGAAATGAAAGCGCTTGGTAAAGTACGCGTGCTTACCCTTTCTACTATGCTAGCTGAAGCAATTCGTCGTATCAGCAATGAAGAATCTATTTCAGCAATGTTTGAATAATTCTTTCGCTTAGTATTCATTTTATAAAGTGCGGTCAGAAAATCCAGTGTTTTTTGACCGCACTTTTTTTATGCTGCAACTAAAAATAAGGCAAAAAAAAGTGCCCCACTGGGGCACTACTCGGAAAGCAAAATAGATGTCGGCTATTTAAAAATAGCACTTGTTTTTAGTGATTTAAGAATACGGCAAAGTCCTTTATATTGCAAATAGCAATGTTCAAATTTGTGAGCTAAATCACGCTTTTTCTTCACTTTTTTATGTTTAATCGTTTTCGTATAAAAAAAGAGGAGCATACCGCTCCTCTTCTCTATAAATAGAATTAAATTAACCGTTAATAAATTTTTCGCCTAATTCAATATCTGCACGCAATGTTGGTAACATTGCTTCTAAAGCTTCTTGCTCAAATTTGCTTAAGGTACCGATTGGTAAAATTTCTTCTACACCTTCTTTACCTAAACGTACAGGTTGAGCGAAGAAACGTGCGTATTTACCGTCACCTTCCACATAAGTACATTCAACCACAGTTTCGCCACTTAAGCCTTTCACTAATGAACGCGCAAAACGAGCTGCAGCTTGAGCCATAGAAAGTGTCGCAGAACCGCCACCTGCTTTTGCTTCAACCACTTCAGTACCTGCATTTTGGATACGTTTTGTTAATGGTGCAATTTCCTCTTCTTTCCACTCAGCATATTGAACTTGTGAAAGTAATGGAAGAATAGTTACACCTGAGTGTCCACCAATAACTGGTACGCTTGTACGAGAAACATTTAAGCCTTTTAATTCAGATACGAATGTTTCAGAACGTAACACGTCTAAAGTGGTGACACCGAATAATTTACGTTTGTCGTAAACACCCGCTTTTTTCAATACTTCTGCAGCAATCGCAACAGTCGTGTTCACAGGGTTGGTGATAATACCTACACAAGCTTTTGGACAAGTTTTTGCAACATGTTCAATTAAGTTACGCACGATACTCGCATTGATGTTGAAAAGATCTGAACGATCCATACCCGGTTTACGTGCAACCCCTGCAGAAATTAAAACGACATCAGCACCTTTAAGTGCAGGTGTTGGATCTTCTCCCGCAAAACCTTCTACTTTCACCGCTGTTGGAATATGACTCACATCTTTAGCCACACCTGGTGTCACTGGTGCAATATCATAAAGTGCTAATTCACTTTCAGCGGGTAATTGTAATTTAAGTAATAAGGCTAATGCTTGACCAATACCGCCTGCTGCGCCTAATACTGCAACTTTCATAAAATACTCCTCATGTATTAATTAATCCTAACTAGGTAGAATTTTAAAGTCTTAGTCATTAAATTACAAACAGAGAAATTCAATAATGCGATCTAGCTCAAACTTTTCAAATGGTAAATTTATTTTAATTGCTTAAAATGAATTTTTATGCAATTCTTATGCAAATTCCCCTATATGAGAATAACTATGTCAGATCAATTAACAAAAGCATTTAAAGAACTGCTCCATCAAGAACGATTTGCCTCTCAGAGTGAAATTGTTGACGCCTTAAAAAACCAAGGATTTCAAAGCATTAACCAGTCTAAAGTTTCACGCATGCTAAGTAAATTTGGTGCGGTTCGTGCGAGAAATACGAAAATGGAAATGGTGTATTGCTTACCAAGTGAATTAAGTGTACCCGCCACCAGCAGTCCATTAAAAAATCTGGTTTTGGATATTGATCACAATGATTTTGTTATCGTCATTAAAACCTCTCCAGGTGCCGCGCAGTTGATTGCTCGCTTATTGGATTCCATAGGTAAACCTGAAGGCATTTTAGGCACGATTGCAGGAGATGACACCATTTTTGTGACACCAACAAAAGACACAACAATTAAATCGCTTTTAGGACAAATTCAAACGCTCTTTGAAAGCAATCTATAATGAATATCTTAGTGACCGGTGGAACCGGATTTGTTGGGAAACCCTTAGTTGAATCACTACTTTCACGTGGCGATAGCGTTACTGTATTAACTCGCTCTATTGAAAAAGCCCAAACTATTTTTCCTGAAAAAACACCACAATTTTTGACCGCACTTTCAACACTCAAAGACTTAAATGAATTTGATGCGGTCATTAATCTTGCCGGTGAGCCAATCTTCGATAAAAGATGGACACTTCAACAAAAAGAGAAACTGCGTCATAGTCGCATTGATTTAACACAACAGCTTGTTCAACTTATTAATCAAAGTGAATATCCCCCAGCCCTTATTTCAGGTTCCGCAACGGGAATTTATGGAAACTGTGGCGAAGACGTGATCACCGAAGATACCAATCCAAATACTCAATTTACCGCGCAACTTTGTATTGATTGGGAAAATACAGCAAAGCAAGCCAACACAAGAGTCTGTTTAGTGAGAACAGGATTGGTGCTTTCTCCAAAAGGTGGGGCTTTTGCTAAAATTCTACCGCTCTATCGCTTTGGATTAGGCGGCAAATTAGGGAATGGTGAGCAATATTGGAGCTGGATCGCGTTAGAGGATATGGTAAAAGGACTTCTCTTCTTACTTGACCATAATGATTGTGAAGGTGCATTTAATTTTACTGCGCCACATCCCGTTAAAAACAAGACCTTTAACCAATTATTAGGTAAGGCATTACATCGCCCTTATTTTGCTCAAGTGCCTCAGTTTTTATTAACTACTATTCTAGGCGAGCGAGCTTGCATTCTTTTAGACAGCCAGAATGCCTATCCAAAACACTTGTTAGATTGCGGATTTACATTCCAATACTCAGAATTAAGTGATTACTTTCACAAAATACTTTAAAAACAAAAAGGCTGGTCAAAACCAGCCTTTATTATTTTTCATTATGCTAAATATTCCAAAAACTCTCCCACTGTGTGGAAAGATCCAAATACCAGCACAATGTCATTTTTATCGGCATTTTTAACCGCACTTTGAACCCCTTCAATGACAGAATCTTCAGAAACACTTTTTGCTGATGGGCAAACTGTTGTTAATTTTGCATTTAAGTCATCACCTGATTGACCGCGGTAACCGCCTAATGTTACACAATACCATTGGTCAATAACGGAAATAAGTTGAGTAAACACTGACTCGGCATCTTTATCTTTTAACATTCCGCAAACGGCAATAATGCGACCTGAAATTTGTGTTTTAAGTGCGGTCAATTTTTCGGCTAAATATTTTGCTGCATGAGGATTATGCCCAACATCGATGATCACTTTTGGCAACTGTGAATAGGATACATTCAAGCGTTCTGCTAGCTTTTCTAATTGATTACCTTTCAATTGTTGGAAACGACCCTCCAATTCCACTTCAATTAATGAACGTTTAATGGTATCGACAGAAATATCAAAAGGCATCTGTTCAACAGCAGCCAAAGCTGTTGCGGCATTAGCTAATGGAATTTGGCAAAATGGCAGATTTTCTAACCGCACTTTATTGCTCTGCCACATCCAAGTTTGCTCATTGGCTTTAAATGACCAATTAACATCTCGACGTGAAACGTAGCAATGTAATTTCTCCGCTTGTTCTAGCATAGGTTGCGGAACATTGGGTTCGCCAATCACAACCGGTTTATTCGCACGGAAAATACCCGCTTTTTCAAAGCCGATTTCTTCGCGAGTTGACCCAAGAAAATCCGTATGATCAATATCAATACTGGTGATAACTGCCAGGTCATTATCTACAATATTCGTTGCATCCAAACGCCCGCCAAGTCCTACTTCAAGAATGACGACATCAAGTTTCGCTTGTTTAAATAAATGCAAAGCCGACAATGTGCTAAATTCAAAATAAGTGAGGGATTGCGTTTTATGCTTTTCGATGAAATTAAAAGAAGCAGTATGCATTTCATCCGGCAAGTCTTGATTTTGAATACGAACACGTTCGTTATAACGCAATAAATGAGGTGAGGAATACACACCCACACGCAAACCGTGATTTAACAAAATAGTTTCAAGCAAACGGCAAGTTGTGCCTTTACCATTTGTGCCCCCCACCGTGATCACATAAGGTGCGGGATTCAAAAGATCCAATTCTTCTGCCACGGATTTAATACGATCCAGCCCTAAATCAATAGCTTTAAAGTGACTGTTTTCCAAATAAGAAAGCCACTCAGCGAGTGGCGAAGTGGCTTTTAAATTCATTGTATTACTCATGTTCAACAACTTCTACTTCAACAAAAGGTGAAGGTTGATTGGTGAGTTTGCTTAAAAGGTTTCCAAGGGTTGAACGCATTTCTGAACGTTTCACGATCATATCAATCGCCCCTTTCTCGAGTAAGAATTCACTACGTTGGAAGCCTTCCGGTAATTTTTCACGTACAGTTTGTTCGATAACACGTGGGCCTGCAAAACCGATTAATGCTTTTGGTTCAGCAATGTTCACATCACCTAACATCGCAAAACTTGCAGATACACCACCTAATGTTGGATCCGTTAATACAGAAATAAACGGCACGCCTTTTTCACGCATTTGCGCTAATACCGCACTGGTTTTTGCCATTTGCATTAATGAGAAAAGTGCTTCTTGCATACGTGCACCGCCACTTGCAGAGAAACATACAAATGGACAGTTTAATTCAATGGCTTTTTCTGCCGCTTTTACAAATTTTGAACCCACAACAGAGCCCATTGAACCGCCCATAAAACTGAAGTTAGATGCAGCGACAACTACAGGCATGTTGTAAAGTGTACCCGTCATTGTGATCAACGCATCTTTTTCACCGGTTTCTTTTTGTGCAGCAGTAATACGATCTTTATATTTTTTTAAATCTTTAAATTTAAGAATATCTTTTGGTTCTAAATCAGCCGACAATTCTTGGCTTGAACCCTCATCTAATAAGGCTAAAAGGCGCTCACGAGCATCAATGCGCATATGATGGCCGCATTTTGGGCAAACATGTAAATTACGTTTTACTTCTTCGCCGTAAAGGACTTGTTCGCAAGAGGTACATTTTGTCCAAACCCCTTCTGGCACGTTTGCTTTACGTGATGTAGCGGAAGAGGTTCCTTTGCTAAAAATTTTATCAATCCAGCTCATTTTTTACCTTTTTTATTAACTAGAAAAGTTTGCGTATTTAATCATAATTTAGCGAAATTTGCTAGTCAGATGAGATTATCTTCTAAAAACAACGGCCCTAAATTTTTCTGTGGAATCGCAAATTTTTCAGGGTAAATGACATTCACTAAATATAAGCCTTCGGGTTTCGCTGTTGGAGCAGCTAATTTACGATCTTTTTGCTCTAACAACCATTTCATCCACTCAACAGGTTGATTGCCGGCACCGACTTCAATCAGGCTTCCCACGATGTTGCGTACCATATGATGCACAAAAGCATTAGCTTGAATATCCACAATAATGTACTGCCCTTTTCGCACCACATTTAAATGATGCACATTTCGCCAAGGGGTATTTGATTGACACTGTGCCGCACGGAAAGAGGAAAAATCATTTTCGCCCAATAAAAACTGCCCCGCTTGGTGCATTTTCTTTTCGTCCAAATCTAAATGACAATGGGTAATCCCTTCTGGCAAAATGGCTGAACGTAATTTATTGCAATATAAAATATAACGATAGCGACGCGCGGTTGCCGAAAAACGGGCATGAAATTCATCATCCACTACTTTTGCCCAACTCACTGAAATATCATCAGGCAAATTCGCATTGGTACCAAATGCCCAGGCTTTTTCAGGGCGAACTGCTGTGGTTTCAAAATGCACGACTTGTCCTGCGCCATGCACTCCAGAGTCTGTTCTGCCCGCACAAAACACTTCAATTTTTTCATTTGCCACAAAAGATAACGCTTTTTCTAATTCTTCTTGTACACTACGCACTTTCTCTTGTCGCTGCCAGCCACAATACTGTTTTCCGTTATATTCAATACCTAAGGCTATCTTCATTGGAAAATACTCCTAAAACGATTTCAAATTTGACCGCACTTTGCCCGAAAAGAAAAAACACCAATAACTCATCATTATTGGTGTTCTTATCACAAGCTAAAAATTAAGCACGTTTGAAGTCAAAACGTACAAATTTCAAAACACCAATTTTTAATCAATAAAATCAGTTTATTATATATCTGTAATATTGTTTATTTCCGAAACTTTACATATTTTTCCGAAACTCCGAAAGTTACAGGGCTGTAATAATGCCATAAAATAGGGCGTAAAGACATTCAGATATTACAAAACGTTTATTACGCCCCAATATGGAAGAAGTTGCTGAACTTCTAAATTAAGGTAGAGTATCAGGGAATGGATCGTCTGTTATCCAGCTAATAACAGGCATACGCATATAATCAAGATCGGCTGTTGGCACTTTATCCCTGAACCTTAATTCAATATAAGCTCTATCTCCTATACTAGCAACATACACAGTAGCAATTTCATCCCCGTCATCGCTATAAAATGGAAGCATAATAGGTGTGCGTGTACGGAAGCCGACTGGTATTCTTGGAGGGGGTAAAATATCCATTCGCTTGGCGTGATTTTTCCTCGTGAATTTAGGATTACTGCTCCCGTAAAAAGAAATAGTGTCCCAACGCCCCGCATAGAAAGAACACTCAACTCTGTTATTCACTCGTCTTAAATGAATAGCCCCTTCTTTAATATTTACAGAAATGTTAGATAGTCTTCTAATACCTGTATCACCCGATATAACAGTCCACTGTCCATTTTGCTTTTGCCATAGGTATGCTCCAACGCCTGCACCGTTTGTTGAATTGTAGAAAGTTCCGTTTGGCTCTCTACCTGTAATTTTGCCGTCTGTTGTATCAGGTTTATCTGGTCTGCCTGCTCCATAAATAATTGGAACTGGGGATTGTGAGCCACCAGTTGAAATTTCAGTCTCAACTCGTTTAATCTCACTCCCCATAAATTCAGCAAACTCTTTAACTGTTGTATCAAAGCTCATTATTTATTGTAACCTCTAGTGTAAGCTTCTTTTAAATTCACACCGTCTAGAGCGGTGAATTTTTGATTGAGTGTAGTTAATGCTTCATTGGTTTGTGAGATTTTTTGAATTAATTTATTCAGTCCATCTTCGCCTGTTTGAATGCCTTTTAGCATCTCACCAAGCTCTTTAAAAGTATCAATGCTTGCATCTACTTCGCCACCCAATAACTCATTTTTGATATCAGATTTCGCTTGGTTTAAAAGCTCAAATATCTTTTTAGCTGACAATGTTGATATCTCATTTGTCGCACTGTCATTAATGCCTGATGCGCCGCTTGATAATTCATTAAGTCTTTGTCCGAATTCAATCATCGCAGCAACGATTGAATCTTTATGCGTTGTCGGTAAGCTCTCAAGATTTCCGATTGCAGTTTTGATTTTCTTATTTTCTTGGCCTAAGTACTCAGCGAACTCTGTTAAAACTGTGGTAATTTCTGGTCTTGCCATACTATAAGGCTCCTATTTTGTAGAATGTGATTAAATCTGATAATGATGGGACTTTTTGAGTATCGCCAATTTCTTTTATTAGCCGGACTTTTACTTTGATTTTTGGCTTTGTCCGCTTAACTAGCTTAATGATCACTCAGCCTCCGTTACGTCATGAATAAGTGTAAATCCACCACCAGCAAGCGTTTGAACCAAGCCTTGCTGACTAGTGCATTGTAAATCCCAGGTAGCAAATTCCCATTTTGCTCCTTGTGTTTTATCGTGTGAGATAGAAACGGTCACAATATTTTGATTAACAGTTATCTCACCTGTTTCAGTTGATAATTTAATCAATTCACCTTTCTTTGGTTTGATCCACATATCAAAACGAGAGCCAGTTAAATCTGATTGAGATTCATCATCTTCTAGCAGTTCGAAAGACCATCCATCATCATCGCCACGCACTGTTTCTAGTTCGATATTTTCCATATTCTCTCCAATAAAAAACCGCACTTTAAAAGTGCGGTTGTTTTGTTGTTTACTGCTCTACTTTTCCACCGGCAAACATATATGGGTTTACATAGCCTATATATGTTTCAGGACTGAAATCTTCAGGTTGAGCCTTAACTAGCTCACCTAAAGCCCATTCATAAGGAATTTTTTCCCACCCTGGTACAGCTTGGATAGTGAAAGTATTTACAGATAAAGATTCTTTTCCTTCATCCTTTTTAGCTTTTGATACATAAGATGCAATAGTGACAAAAGTACTATTATTGACATAGTCAACTTGTAGTCCTGTAACCACATGATGCTCTGCCACTGAACCAGTGCGAACATCTTCGATTTGTTTTGTGATGTATTTCATTTTTACTCCTTATTGAGACATTGTTGTTGTGTTTGATACTGCGTATGCTGTAACGCATATTTTTGGGGCACCACCGCCAACATCAAAAAACTCTGGCGGTGTATTTTCTCCGTGGTGCGTATATAAATACCTATGCGATTGATTAGCCTCAACCGTGAATGTTTTATGCGAATTAACGATAAAGAAAACACGCTTGACCGGTGACGCGGATATATTTATCCACGCTTGATAAAAATCAATAGTTTTATAAACCCTAGCAATAAACACCTCGCACAAATTACCACCAACCAACTGATTAACCTCAAGCGTTCCTGTGAATTTACCAGTTACACCTTCTAGTCTTGCTGCTTTGATTACCCCACCTTCAACAATAGCACCTTTTACCGTACCACCACTTACCACTGCGCCATTAACCGTGCCACCATTGATTGTTGCACCATTGACGGTGTTACCAGTAATGACTCCACCAGTTATTCTTGGCGCTCTAATCTCCTGATTGGCCAGAATATGGTCGCCGCGGATTGTATTGGCAATGATACTACCACCGTGCACTTCCGTTAAACCGGCATTAGACCATGGACTAGGTTGCGTTGTGTATTCTGTACATTCTTCAAGCATTGGTCGTCCAACAAACATCCAACAGCCGTTTGAATTTGAGCCGTCTGCGTCGTAGAAAAAGAAAAATACATCAACGCTTACGCCATTAGGCGGTACTTGAAACTTAATAAACGCTCGTTCTGCATCATTAATACCTACGAAGTTTTTATTTTTTGGTACACCTACTGTTTTATGTAGCAACCATTCACCGTTTCGTCCACGCACATCAATATAAATTTCAACTTTAGTGCAATTTTGATTGCCCATATAAGCCGAAACGATATACCAGTTGTTTGCTGTTACAGCAACATTTTGCATAATACCTGTTCGAGTTGAGCTATTATTGGTTTGTCTATTATGGAAACGTACAACATTTTCATTGGGCAGATATCCACCTTTCCTGAACCCATAATCTGGATCTTGAAAGCATCTTCTTTCACCTTTCTGTCCGTTCGATAGTCCTCCCTCAAATAAAGTCCACCCATCAGGAACGCCATTTGTTGGATTTGCAAAAATAGGATTATAAAATAGGTTCGCACCTGAACCAGATGATAGCTTATCTCTTGTCACAGACCCAGCTACAACCAAATCGCCACGAATACCTACTTGCCCATTTGCAACGGAAAACACTGGTTTTACATTACCATCATTCGCATTTGCCACAATTCCGAATTTATCAGCCATAACAATGACTGAGCTTTCGTCTTGATTTGCACCAAGTGCGATACCTGCAACAGCAGTCCGTCCACCAGCAATAGCTTGTGTTTTAATTGTGTGCATCGAGCTAACTTTGCCATTAAGTCCTGCTACAGCACTACTCACCTGTGATACTGTTGATTCTGCTTTGCCAACTTTAGCGGTTAATGCGTTAATTTGTTGTGCATTCGCTTTATCACTTTGTGCTTGAGCTTGTCTTACTGCAGTAATGCCTGATAAAGCTGATTCTGCCTTAGCTGTCACAGTTTTAATTGTTTCAGCTTGTGCTTGGTCTGCTTTTTCAAGATTTTTAATTGCGGTTCCTGATGATTGAGCTTGTGCAGCTATTTGAGCTAATGCACCAGCGACAGCAGTTTGTCTTGTTTTAGCTTCTTCTCCAACTGCATTATTAATATCAGCTTTAATGGAGTTGATGAGCTCTTGGCCAAGTTGGGATTTAGTAATTTTCCCTTCTAACGCATTTAACAAGTTATCAGGATTATGATCTGCTTCACCAAATACTGCTTCGGTAAATTCACCTTTATTACCCTGCTTATCTACTCCTCGCAAATAAAAGTAGTAGCCTGTTGATAAAGGCACACCATTAATAACATAGTTACTTTGAGGATATGGCAAGGTTGCCACTTTCACTGCAGTGCTTATGTCATTTGTATTGCTACGCCAAATCTCAGTGCTAAACCCAGGTGTGAATGTCTTAGGTAAATCCCAATCCAACTCAATAGCAAACAACAAGGATTTAGTAACAAATCTAGGGATGTTGAGATTAATCTCAAATGATCGTGTTACGGGATCTGACAGTTGGCCACTTTGGTTTTTAGCTCTGATTTCTGCGGTATAACTACCATCAGGCAATCCTTCAAATGATATTTCTGGATTTTTTAAGTTTAGATATGTTTTAAAAACCTTTCCGTTGCGATATAACCGCACCTCATAGGTTAATAACGTATCTGTTGTGGGTACTGACCAAGTGAGTTTTATGCCATCAGCACTATAAACTACATCAGCATTAGTTACTTTTGTTAGTCCATTGTGCATAGTTGTAACAACTGGCACAAAGCTTGCGCTACCATCAACAATCGCTTCTTTTTGCGGTTCATGCTGCAGTGCGGTTATGGTATAACTTCCGTCATCGTTTTCAGTAATGCCTAGAGCACGGTAAAGCTGAGTAGATACTTGCGGTGTTTTTAATACCCAATCATCCATTACATTCAAACCAACAGGATTGGTTTCTAATGTGATAACCGATTTATTTGCATTATCTACATTAATGATTTTGATTTTCACCAACTGCATTTCATCATTGAGATAACTTAAATAGCTATTACCAGTGATTTCTACAGGTTGATCAAGCGTTACTGTCTTTCCGTTTATCGCTACAACGCGTCCACCAAGTGTTTTACCCGCAAAATCATTATCAGCAATTTCAATGATGTCACCTGGCAAATGCAATAATCCTTGGCGGCCTACTACAAAGGTAATAGTACATTGTTCAAGACGAGAGGTTTCCAATACCCATTTGCCGTATCGGTGAGCTTGCCCACGACTTGTACATCCGTAAGCTGTAATTTTCTTAACGTTATAGCCATAGCGAGCAATCATTAAATCATCTGCAACGTACTCAATCGCCTTTTGATAGAAGTTACGTTCATCGGCATATTCAACTTCCACTGCAGTGAAAATTGTCTTTCCTGCTGCGAATTGGCGAGAGAATTTACCATCAACTACATTTGATTGAGTATATAAACAAACTGGATCTGATGTTCTATCTTGGATAGCTGAAAACTGCGTTCCATTCCATACTGCAATAGAGCGAAAAACAGATGCCATGTCTGATAGCACGTTATAGGCATCACGCTGTTCTGTAATCCATAGATTAGATACCATTCGTGGTTCTTTTCCACCATATCCATCATCGACTAATTCATCACAGTATTTTGCAATTTGATACAGCTGAAACTTATCTAATCCGTATTCCCCAATTCGTTTACCTAATCCAGCCAATGAATTAGTGACTAAGTCGTAAAAAATCCATGCGGGGTTATCCGTCCACTCTTCTTTCCAGTCACCGCGCCAAATACCCGGTGCATACGTTCTTGTTTCAGGATTATATGTACTTGGCACTTTCACCAATCTGCCATAAAGCAATAGATTCACATTAGGGAAATTTGGGTTATAGCGCGAATCCGTTTTAATACCAATTAATGCCATGTTTGGGTATGACAGTTTGGTATCAATTATTTCTGTATAACTGACCCAGTGAGTGCCATTCTGTAACCGCTGTGATTTACTATCGTCCGTTAATCTTTTGACGGTAATGGTAAATGGTTTAGGCGGTAAATTATCAATGATGTAACTGCGATAAAAGCGAGATGATGATTTACCACTAATATTTTTTACTGCGCGGCTTTGCCCGTTGATTAATATTTCAAGTGAGACTGATGTTCCCTCAGTGTCGCCATTCTCATTTTGAGAAAATAACGCACTTACACCACATGTAATTCTGAGACGTGTCACATCAGGATCAATGACGGTTCTTGTTACAGGGGTAACATTTTTAATTTCAGCACCAACTGATACTTCGCGCTCTGACATTTCAAAGCCTTGTAGCGGCATTTGATCCTGCGTTCCGAGCGTATATGCTATCTCTGTGTTTTTGAAATTGAAACTTGACTCATCATTATCATCAACACCGTTTGCATTTTGGATTGGCGTATTGTCAAAGTAAGTCGATTTCCATTTATTGGCTGGACCTTTGATTGGACCAAGAGAGATTAAACCAATAGCACGTAATCGTTGCGAAGAACGAAGGCTATCAGGTGCTTCATGTGGTGTGCGCGCTGAACCTTGGCTTTTACCGCCCATAAGTACCTCTTTAAAAGAAAACCGCCTATAAGCAGTGCCTATAAGCGGTTAAATTTATTAGTGATATACTGATTTACTACCTAAACATCGTCAAATGTTTCAATCCCTTGAGACACCAGTATAAGACTGGTCATCATCTTACCGTACAATAACGGAATAGGTCTCCCTTGTGGAGTTAAATTACGAAGATTGCTAAATGATGTACTTTGTTTCTTTTCACTTTCATTGACTCCACTACCCATATCTGGCGGTCTCGTTAAAAGAGATATAGCTCCTGACATAGCAAGTGATGCCCCCATTGCGCCAGCTATCATTACGCCACCGGCAGACCAACCTAACGGGTTCCACCATGCAACAGCAATTAATACAACACCAACAACGGCTTGAATTACACCTGCCGCTTTACCAGCACCCACAATAACCGGTGTAAAATGTACAGAGGATTTATCATCAAGATCAATTATTGGATTATTTTTTAATTGCTCATTGCTTATATACTTTCTACCAATTCTGACCTTGTAATACCCTTTGCTAAGATGAGATCTTAGTCCTTGAATTTGAGTTATTAATCCACTCATTAACTCTCGAAAGTTACTTACATCAAGCTCGAATGGTTCATCGCTAAATCGTTTAAGATTGCCATGAAATGTAATTTTTGCCATTCTGAATATCTCCAAATTGAATGTGTGGAATTAAGCCAAAAACCATCATAAGGTACACGTGCAGAGAGACGACTTTCACTATGATGAACCATCATCTGATCACCTAGATACACTCCTGCGTGATTAGCGAAACTTGCACCGACTTTAATTAAAATTACATCGCCAAGCTGCGGATCATCATCAAAAGGAATTTTTTCAAATCCACAACGAGCCAAGCCTTCTTCATATAAATTGGAATGCTCAAACCATTCAAATTCGTAAGTGGATTGATCGGGCAATTCAATACCGGCCAACATATAACAATCAAGGATGATATTTCGGCAATCTTGTTTATTGTTTTCAAATTGGCGACCAATCAGTGGTGAAATAGAACGGAACTGTTTAATGTCGTTATCCACCACCAACCAAAAATCTAACTGTGTTCTAACCTGACATTCTCTGTCAGCAATGGATAAATATGGCAATCCTTTTTCAAAAGCTGAATCAGGGTGAGAATGCACCAACGCTACAATGACACCACGTTCTTCAGCAAGAATAAAATCATCTGCCGATATTTCAAAAAAATTAACAGGATCGTGTGAGATATTTTCGCAAGGGATATAAGAGAAACCGTCTTTAAATACAACAAAGCCACAACATTCTTGTGGCTCTGTACTTTTAGCGTGTGACAGTATTTCTTTTTTTAATTTATCCGGAATAATCATGATCAATTCCCATACTGAGTTGTGCTTGGAAAACCACCAAACGGTAACACAGCATTCTCACCAAATCTCAATTTACAACCACGGATACAATGTGAGCATTTGTCTTTTTTACGATCGTTCGTTGGTTTATCAAATTCATCAGCAACAGGGCCACCTGTATAACCACATTGTGGCGAACGATATTGCCAAATACAAACATCCGATGTAATCATCAACAGCGGGATTTTTGCGTTATCCGTTTCTGCAGGTGATGCCAGTTCAAAAGTAGCTTGTTTATCATCAAGGCTTTTTAATTGCTCTATGATGTAATAACTCACTGCTTCTTGTGTAGGATCTGCCTGAGCGTTTTTGCCACCTTCAAAGTTGCGGGCATCAAGAAACTGCGCATAAACCAATCTACGAGTAACTTTACCACCAACGCCTTGTCCTAAATTAACCGCAATACCAGTAATGATGCCATATAGGTTAGATACTGTTAATGTCGGACGAGAACTTGGGCCTTGTCCACTAATTTCAAAGCCATCTGCTTTAATTGGATAGGCTTGATACTCATTCCCCTGCCACCAAATATTGGTTCGCCCTTGGTTTAAACCGTTGTGGAATCGGTACAATTCACCTGCAGTATTAGAACCGTTAGTCGGAGTAATATGGCGTAAATCAATATCCCACAATTCAATAAGCGCACCCTGCTCTAATTCAGGCAAAAGTGCGGTCATTTTCTTAGGTAAATTTTTAGGCATTTACACTACCTCTTCGAATTCACAATTAAAGGTCGTGTAAGTTAATCCAATTTGGCGAGGGAACTTAACACAAACAACTTTAACTAACTCCCCACTTAGCGCAACGTCTTTAAAATAAAAAGCACGGACTCCACCGTGCTCTTTCATAAATTGACGAAATTCTGCTGATTGGCTATTTTTAACCTTATAGGTAACGGAATATTTTCTCAAAAGAGCATTAATTCCATCTTCCATTCGTTGCTGATAGCCATTTCCAAAATTAAGCACTTTCCGCTTTGGCTCTTCATCAACCGTATAACCAGGCTGCGGACACCAAGGCAATGTTTTTAAAGCCATCTCATCTCCTTATCCAAGCATTCCACCTGGACGACGTTGTTTTCTTAACACTTCAAGTACATTTGCTTGGATTGCTAGTGCCAACTCTTTACCTTGTTCGGCTTTTTGCTCAGCAGTAACACTCTCATTTCCGTTTTTATCAATATTGATTGTTATTGATACTTCGTTATTAGTTGATGCTCCACCACCGCTAAACAATCCGTCATAACTATCAGATTTGCCACCAACATGACCGCCATTTGCAAATTTAGGGAATCGGCGTTGGTTTAAGGCGTTCATAAATCCAACACCATAGTGATCAACCGTGCGGGATGTCATAACAAATTCATTGTTAGATAATCGAGCTAAGATAGAATCGCTTGTTCCAGTACCTTCTCCGACAACATGACCACCTTTAGCAAAGCCTACGCTAGTTATTTGAGAGATAACATTAGCACCAGCCGCTGCAACCGCTGCCATATTTGCAAATTTTTGAGCAGGAGTAAGTGCGGTTGTATCTGCCATCGCTTGTGCGACCGCTTGAGATAGTTTCACCGTAGCTTCTGCAATTGCGAACGCTTTTGATACTGCAAACATTGCTTTATAAGCTGCAGATTGCTTACCGGCTGATTGTTCAACGACCGATGTTAAAGTTCCAAACGCACTACCAAGATCATTTAATCCATTAGCATAAAGCCCCATTTGTTCTTGAAACTGGCTATTTCTGTATTTTTCAATGATTTGCTGTTTGCGTTGTTGGAATTCTTCTTCCGTGATTAACTTTTGATCGTTAAATGCTTGGAGCTGAGCAAGCTCTTGCGTTTGTTGATTAATTAGCTCTTGTTGCGGATCATAAAGTGCGCGTAATTGATCTAATGGATTGACCGCACTTTGAGATCTGTTTTGAGCATAATCAAACTTCAATTGCAATTCAGCAGTATTAGCTTCACCACCTGTAAGCTGTCCTGCTTTTTTAAGCTCTTCAACTACCGCTAACTCATCATTTAAGTTTGCACGTAATAATTTCTCAGGCGCATACTTCCCTGCAAGCTCTAACCGTTGACGAGCAAACCGCTCAGTGATAGCTGTTTTTGCTGTTTCATATTCTTGATGAGATACAACACCTTTTTTTTTGTGCTCTTCTAAGCGCTGGAACATTCTTGTTTGTTCCAAGTCAATTTCAGCAAGGCTAGAACTACTTTTCTTACGAATTTCATCATAGAAACTTAACCAACTATCTCGAGCATTTTCACCAGATGATTTTCTACCACCTGATTTTTTGTTGCTTTCTTTGATTTGCGTTTCAATTGTTGTCACTTTGGTTTCATCGGAAAACATTTTTTCCAATGTCGCTTTACCGGCTAAAATCTTGTTTAGTGTTTCAAGTGATAATCCGACAGCTTTATCTGCCGCATTAGCAGCAGTAATTGTGCCTGTAGCAATACCAATTAATACTTCGTTGTATTCAGCGCCTTCCTTTCCAAGCAATTCATAAAGACCGGCCAATACATAAGCAGATTTTGCCTGACCTTGCTGTTTGAGTTTTGCAACTTCAAGCTTTTGAGCAAGAGACGTGGATTTCTCTTTCAGCTTTTCCATCGCATCTTTTAAATCTAACGTCTTATCTGCTGCTTTATTTGCACTATTAGCCGTATCATTAAAGCTTTTCGGCAAGTTAGCTATAATGTTATCTGCAGTTTCGGCTGATACACCAAGCAACTTGAATTTCTGCCGCACTTCATCAACATTTTTACCTGCCCGCAACATCTTCTCGCCAAGTGGTGAAAGCATTTTCTCAAGTGACTGTCTTGCAACATCGGCATTTTCTTTAATTACTTGGATTTTGTTTTTTAAACTTTCAATTTCAGCATCATTTGTATTTCCACCAACGCTAATACCATCAAAATCTGCACCAGCCTGTTTTGTCGCTATTCCCGCTTTTAATTTTTCGATTTCAGCGTAATATTTTTCTATATTTTCAAGCTGTTTAGTAATTTTAAGAGATAATGCCGCTTCGGTGATTTGATCATAAGATTCAGCTAAAGCTTGGTTAGCAACAGACGTATCTAATGCCCATTGTCGAGCTTCTGCCGCTTGTGAACTGAAAAATAATAATGATGTAGCCGCAATACCAATAACACCAGCTGGGCCACCAAGTAAAGCCATTACACTTTGCAAACCTTTTGCCGCCATCGTTGCAAGATTAGTTGCTGTAGCAAGGTTCCGTTTTGCTGCAGCTTCTGCTTCTGCAAGTGCAATAATTTGAGCTGACTGCACTTTCATTCTTTCACGCAATGCAAATCGAGTTTGTTCAGATTGAGCAAGCTGTAATTGAGCAGTCAAACTAGACATTTCAAATTGTGCGGCGACTCTCATTGCTGTCGCTCTTTCATAAATGCTTTTTGCTTCCGCTGTATGAGCTAAAGCATTTTTTGCACTGATAATACCTGATTTTGCTAACTCTGCACTGTACTGGCTGATTCTACCAACGGCTAAGGCACCAGTTAAAACAACCGCTGCAGTGATTAATTGGTCAAGATTTTTCGAAACAAAATCTACACTCTCGCCCAGTTTTTGTGTGATGCCATAAGTGCGGTCGGCTTCACCGGCATATTTAATAAATGATGTTTCGAGATTGGTGTATGACATCGAGAGTGTTTTTACACGTTTCTCAAAATCACTATCCACAGATGATTTTGCTTTTTCAAGTGCAGTTATCACTTTGTTGATAGATAACTCACCATTTTTACCCATATCTTTAAGTGCGCCAACGCTAACACCTAAACCATCTGCAATAGCTTGTGCTAAAGCCGGTGTTTGTTCCATCACAGAATTAAGTTCAGCACCACGCAACTCACCACTAGCCAAAGCTTGACCGAACTGCATTAATGCCGCTTCTGATGACGCTTGTGCAGCACCTGATAAAGCGACTGCTTTTGATACGGTTTCTGTTAGTTCTACGACTTTTTGCTGACTAATATTTAAAGTATCAGCATTTTTTGCAAAACGTTGATAAATTTGAGCGGTTGCGCCAACAGCTTGATTGGTTCGAGATGATATATCAAACACGCTTTCTGTAGCCTGAGCCATTTCTGTCTGACTATGAGTCACCAGTCTAATACGGTTCTGTAACTCAGTGTAGCTATCCATCATTGCAATAGCTTGCTTTGACAAATCTTGCGCTCTACCTAAATTATCAAGGCGAAAACTCCATTTTGTTGTCGAATTGATGTTATTGGCGGCTTTCTCAATATTATTTAAATATTGTGTAGTGCGTTCTGAGAACTGACGTGCTTTTTCTTGAGCGCGAGAAAAATTAGCTTCAAATTGTCTAGTAAATTTTCGGGTCTGATACTCCGACTTACTCAATCCATTCTGAAATTGGACTGTATCGAGACTTAACCCAATATACAAACTACCGAGTGATGACATATTTTCTCCAGAAATAAAAAAAGCCCGCATATTGCGAGCTTTCTATACAAACACTAACTATTTATTTAATGATGACGTACTTAACTTCGTTTTCTTTTTCAATTTGCTGTAGCACTTCATTTTCAGTTTTCTTCATAAAGAAAAACATAGCTACTTTTGCAAAAACAAAAAAGGTAATGTAAGCCAGAGAAACACCAAGTAAAATTTTCAAGGTTATGCCTGTTACAGCCAAGATAAAAATGATAGGTAATACAAAGAATAAAGCTAAAAACGCAATAGCCTCTTTACCCAACCAATGGATAAGTTTAATTTCATCTTTAAACATAACCCCTCCTTATTTACTTACCTATACTGTACAAAATACATTCATTTTAATCAATAGGGAGTAGCTAATTTTTTCAACTTTTTTACTAAACAATCAACGATTTAACAAATAAGACTCTACGCCATCATCTTCTTTATCTTCTGATGCCTTATTTTCATTGAAAAATGGCATTAAATCGTTCAATGTTGTGGCTTTCTGTTTTGGATCTTTATGAATTAACGCTAACAAATGAGCAATCTGTGCTGTGCGATAATCATCTCTCCACAAACCAAATGGCTGCTCTTGATAAAACAGCATATATTCCTGAAGATGTTTTTCAGGCATTTGTTCTATTTCTTCTAACGTTTTGCCCAACGCAAGCGATAAAGTTATTTGGAACTTGCGTCGGTCATTAAGTTTTTTGGTTCATCGCCCATCAATGCTCGACTTAATTCTTCGGAAACTTCATTATCTAGGCTTGATAATGCTTTCAAATCATCTTCATTTTCAAAGTCAAACAATAGATTACCATCTTTGTCACATAAGCGGAGGGCTAGATTTCGGGCTAAACGATATGGATCGTAAACTTTTCCTAATTGCTTGCCTAATTCATCAGGATCATCATAATCAAGCTCAATACCTTGTGTTTTTGCAATATCACACAATAGTTTGTGCTGGCCAAACAATCCACGATTCACATCACCGACACTTAATGCTCTTACATAGTACTTTTCGCCAAGAATTTCAATTTCGGTTACTTTAGGTTTATGCTTCAACAATTTGTTTCTCAAATCCATTGTATTTACCCTCTTTTATGGTTAAAATTTACTCGCAGGTAAACTTCTCCTGCATTAAAGGTTAATCAAATAATTAAAGCCAAGAGCCGATCACTCTTGGCTTTTTTTATTATTAAGCTACAGGTAAATGGTACTCCTGTTTTGTATGCTTAATAGTCGCACCGCTTTCAAATTTACCCATAGTTTCACCGGAGTAACCATTGCCAGATTTGAAATAACCAGTGCCATACATCGTGCCTTGATCATTTGGGAAAACTAAACGGAAAGGGAACTTCGATTTCGAAAAGAATTTTTTACGGCATAATTTTTGCATTTCGGATGTTGGCGCAGTAAAGAACTTCATCTGAGTCTCACCGTACTCAAACTCACCTGCTTCGGTGGCTTTGCCATCATCACACATGGTAGTCACATCTTCTTCGGTCAATGTATCTTCGCTACGCTCTAAATTTCGGAGCTCACAGAAATTATTTGACCATTTCACTAATGCTGCTTTAGCATCAGTAAATACTGTTGGTTGATCATACGCTGACCAATCAACTTCATCGGCCAATGTGATTACATCTGCCGCAACAGATTTAACTGGATAATATCCATCTAGCGCACCTAATCCGCTAACTAAGACACAATCACCAGTTTTGAATCCGCTTGATGGGACAGTAATTGTTGCATTTGGTGTTACAGCACAAGCGGTAATTTTCTTACCGACATCTTCGGATGTGCCAATATAAAATCGTGTTTTTTGGAACGGTGTGGTTTTTGCTGCCATGTTTTATTCTCCATAAGCAATTTGATAAGTTATTACCCGACGATGTAATTTTGTATCGGGTTCGTAGTCACTGAAATCACTTTCTCTCTCGGCATAATCAAATGCCGTTTCAAGTGCAGTAAAAATAGCCTTTCGTAGAGCGAAAATGTCATCAGGATTTTTGCTATAAACATCAATCTGCACCGTGAAATCATCCAAATCCCCATCTTCCAACGCTGAATTTGGTGATATTGCTGGAAATTGATATACGATGACTGGATAGGTACTATTTGTTTCAGGGATCAACCCATAAAAACAACGACCTGACACCAGTGGATTTAGAGCATTAAAGAGTTTCTTTTGAATCATTTACCAGCCTCTCTAAAAATGTTATTGCGCAGATTATTAATAATTTCTCGCGACACTTGATTTTTTTTAGTTGAGAATGCTGGACGCAAAAACGGTCTGGCTTGCATTTTGGATGTTCCAAACTCTATAAATCGCCAGTAATAAGGATCGTTAGGGTTTTTAGCTCCACCTTTACCTGTTTTAACTTTAAAGTTTTCAATAGTTTTACTTCGAAGTTTTCGAACATAGATTTTAGAGTGGACATTTCCGAACTTATCAACCTTTGTACTTTCAAGTATGGCTCTTTTTAAAGTGCCACGTTTCCGATGCGGTACTTTCTCTTGTAAAGTTGGCGCATTGGCTCTTGCCTTATCCCTGATAATCACAGCACCTTTTCGCATTGAGTCAACAGAAATGCGACCTTTCGTTTTCTTTCCAAGGTCATTCATTTTTTTTCCTAACTCTTTAAGACCAGTAACTTTCACAGTCAGATTAGACATTACCTGTCTCCTTACACATAAGCTGTAAAGACACGTCACGCTCTTGAGTATTAAGTACGGAAAGAATTTCAAATTCTCTTTTCCCAAACTTAACCTTCATTGTGGGTTTAATGCCTTCGATATGACGTAGCCATATTTGAGTGGTAACTTCAGACTGTACTTGCTGGGCTGAAAAATACTCTCGACCGGATAATGGTCTAACATCAGCCCAAACAGTAGCTACTCTCTTCCAGGTTTGAGCACTTGCACCGTAATCATTCACTTCATTAACTTGCTTTAACAAAGTAATTCTGTGACGTAGCTTTCCTATGTTCATCTTAATCACCTATACATCTATAAAGCGATAACGCTCAATGATGGCTTTAACAGTTGGAGGTAAATCAAAGTTTGTTACACCTTGCCCTTCGTTCCATCCACCACGGTTTTCATATAGGTAAGCGATCAGCATTAATATAGCTATCTTCAAATCGCCAGTGATTTCTTGTGCATTAATCGGTTTTTCTTCGGGCAATGCATCAAAAAGCACTCTATTCGTGTGGTTCTCAACCATCGCCTTTGCTGCAACTAGATAGGCTGACAACAAATCATCTTCATCATCATTATCAATGCGACATTGCAACTTAATTTCGTCTAGTGTGATTTCCATTCATCCCCCAAATAAAAAATGCGGCCATTTCTGACCGCACTTTTAACTATTTACCTGTTAATGCTTTAATTGCTGACACATCTTCGAGTACGCAGTCAAAGCGATGGAACGCTAAGAAACCTACTTGGTCGAACTCTGCATAACGTTCCACTAAGCGACGCAATGTCATGCCTGATACGCGACGAATGATGAAACGGCTGAAATCACCAAAGTAAGCAAATTTCTTACCTGAACCAATATCTTCGATACCTTGGTCAATCACATATTGATGACCTAAGATGGTTGCAGGAGCTACGCCAGCCACATCAGGCAACCATAACGGACGTTTTTGTCCATCCACCATTTCTTTCAACGTTTTTAACGTATTATCGTTGAAAGCAAGACGAGTGTTGCCGACATTGCGATACGCAGGATCTACCGAGTGGATCAATGCGTTAAAATCTTGCCATGCCACTGCAGCAGCTGCCGCTTGGGTTACACCAGTAACTGCGGTTTGCAAGCCTTTAGGTTGAGCAGGAGAACCAACGCCAGTACCTTGGATAAGATATTTAGCTTCTGCACGTCCAATACGTTCTGCAATTCGACGAGATAAATACTCTTCGATATCCACACCTGAATCTTGTAGCAATTCGTTTGATACGCGGATAATTTTTGATGAGAGTTTTTTCGCACCAAGCTCAGCTGTGCCAAATTCAGTATCTAGTTCAGTTGCTGCCGCATTTTCACCAATTAATTCACCTTCTTCAGCGGTGCCATTTGCAGTTGCCCAAGTAATAACGCGGCCATCTGCTGTGTTAAGGATTTGAGCAACGCTCGCAATACCACCAAAGGCTTTCATTTGTTCAGCAATACGAGCCTGCATTTCTTTAGGTACTGTGTAACCACCTTTATTGTCTGTGCCTGCCGCTTGTGCACGAAGTTCCGCCATCACTTGACGTTCTTCTTGGCTTAATTCGCCTAAGCCACGACGCAAGAATGAATTAAACGCTTGAGAACGTTTAACTTCCACATCAATAACTGGTTTTGATTCAGTTTCAATTTGACGTTGTTCTTCAACAAATAAAGCATCCGTTGATCGTAATGATTCTTCACGCTCAATTTGTGATTCAACACCGCCTAACTCGGATTTCATTGAATCCCACTTGGTGCGTTGTTCTTCAGTCCATGTTTTTTCGCCAATTTCATCATTCAATTGACGCATTTGAGCCGCGATATTGCGACGTTTTTCTTGAAGTTCATGTAATTTAGCCATGATTTTTCCTCTTTTTTAAATGAAAAAAGCCGCATTATTGCGGCTCGTATTGATAAAAATTACTTTTATTTAGCGCTAATTAAGCTTAAAAATCGCTCACGTGCGGCTTTTTGTGATACCGCTTTAGCAATTGTTCCTGAGTCTCGAGCTTCTTTCCACGCTTCAAGGGATCTAGCTGTACTGCTTGCTTCTTGGTAAGCGGGGTAAGTCACTGGACTGACATCATAAAGACGCGAAATTTTATGAATTTCACGGATGATTACACCATCATCATTTTCATACCATTCATCTCCATTACGTGCGATCTTAAACGCAAAGGATGATTGAGTAATATCACCGCGTTTTAGAGGTGCAATAACTAAATCTCGAATAGTTGGATTATCTGGTGCGATAATGTCGTATTTAAGGCCTGTTTCATCAACTGATAGACTCAACGTACCCGCTTTACTGCGCCCTAGAATGAAATTCGGGTCATGATTAAACAACCCGCGCACATCATCTTCAAGCACATCATCAAATGCACCTGGCATAATGATTTCGCGAAAACCCCACATTACTTCAGACATAGTATTGAACACGGAACCATAACCGATAATGTGCGTAGGCTCATTATCTCGGCTTTCCGCTCGCACTTCGCCTGCGTAGGAGCGTTTTTCTACATCACTCATTTGTGTTCTCCGTTTGTTTATTATTTGCTTGTTTCGCTGCATTCACGCTAACCAACATTTCATCCAGTCCATCAACCGGATTCATATCTTCAAGCTGACGAGCTTCATTTCGAGACATCCAACCATCAGTGATAGCTGCATGGTAAAATGTTGCTCGTTCACCTGCAGTACCACGCATAATCCCAGCAAGATTAAACTTCACGAAGTAACCCGCTTTACGCTCTGCATCAGTAAAGATTTTGCGGTTTAGTTCCTGCTCCCAATTGACCACCCATGGCATAACGCTAAATCGAATAAACTGGATTGTCTGTTCTGAGATATTCGAAAATGTCGCCTTCTCCAAGTCGTTGATCATGTGTGCCGGAACATTAAAAATACCTGCAATCTCTGAACGATTCAGTTTCATCATTGAAAGCAGTTCAGTATCGACTGGTGACACGGTCAAAGCCTTATAATCAAGCTCTGCTGGAAGCAATATCGTTTTGTTTTCTTCACTTCTCAGCTTTTCTTGCGCGGTTTGCCACATCTTTTTAAAGTTTTCCCACGCATTGCTATTTAGTGGAGTCTTGACTGAAAGAATACCTGCAGGACGGGCATTGCCGCCAAAGAAACCGCTAGCGAATTTGCGAGCATCTAACCCCAATCCAATCGTCTCAGCATGTGTTTGGATGACAGATTTACCTGTTTTTATTGATGGTCCGAGTGACTTGATATGTAAAACATCATCAGGAGACAGGCTCATTGTCTTATCGTCACCGTAGTAAGCGTAAACATAGCGACTTCCGTTTTTAAGCAACTGCACCTTCCACGGCTCTAATGATTCAAGTGATACTACTCCACCGTTTTTATCACGAACAATATGGATATAAGCATTTCCGTATAACAAAACAGAACTTTGCGCATATTCGCGTAATTTGTACGATGTCTGCCAAGCGTTAGGGCTATCATGCAAAAGGTAATATGCTGGATGATCTTTTACTGTATCTACTTTATCACCACTCTTGCGCTTAACGTGCAGTGGTAATTGCGCGACCGAACTCGACAACACGTAAACACAAGCATAAACAGCAGATAACTTCATCGCCAAATCAGGACTAACCGATTTAGTCGGCTGCATTCCGAATATCTCTTCGTAAGCTGATTCAGCACTTAATGGCACCGCTGGGTTCTCCAGCGAACGAGTGCTAAATAATTTATCAAAAATCATTGTTTACCTCTCGATGCCAAAATAGTTAAAAGCAGTAATAATGCCCCACTGCCAATTAATGCAATATCTGCCCCATATTTGAGATACACTCCATAAAACATCAAGCTAAAGCCCGTTAGACCTAAAAGATCTAAAATGACAGTTCTCATAGTTCTAATACCTCATTTGGGAAAAAGTTTTCATCATCAACGTTCAACATAATGCGACCGATTGCCATCATTAACGCCACCGCTCCGTCTATTTTGTTTTCAGGGATTTCTTTGATCGGGCGCACTACGTCATCATTACCAGGAACTGTCTTACCGACAACATTACCGATACACCACGTCATAATTGGATTCCCATCATGATGGAAACGGCCTGATTCAATTGCCGCTTCCAATTCTTTCATTGGATCGGATAAATTGGTGTAGTTTTGTGTAATGGTTATAGGGTTTAATCCTTCATCGGCTAAATTATGGCTGATTGCTATCGCTCCATGCGGGTCAATTGCAACACAGGAAACTCTATGTTCTTGATTGGTATCTTTGATGACTTCTTCTATCTCTCGATAATCAACTTCTGCACCATCTGTTGCGGTTAAATGCCCGCTATTTACCCATTTTTGATATTTGTCCACCACTCGTTTTAAAGCGGTATCAGTGTTATAGATAGTATCTTCCGGAACGAAGAATTCTGGAGCAATACAATAATAATGCCGCTTACCATCAATAACCCGAGCAAACACTTTAACAAGCGAGTTCATATCAAGCTTACGCGCCATATCAAGGCCAAGCACGACATCATCCCCCTGAAAATCTTCAAGAGATAATGTTTCATCCTTACAGTTTTCCCAGCTCACCATGTTGAAATAGCTTTCTTTAGCTGACACCCATACATTCAAGTGTTTAGTCTTAAAAGTATTGGTAAGACGCGCATTATTAATTGCCTTGTTTTGTTGGCTAATTAGGTAATCACCATACACCGACACATCAAAGTTTGGATTTGCTTTGCGTAACACGCTTTCATCTGTCCAATCATCATCTTCATCAATTGTATAAATGATCCCAAATAGCTCATCATTCGGAATTGCACCTGATAGCTTTTCAATTACTTCTCTGCGCTTGTCATAACAAGGTCCTTCGATGTTATAACCTGCAGTCGTAATGATAAACATAAGCGGTTGTTTACGTGCCCCCATACCAGTCAACATAGTGGTATATAGCTCATCATTCTTATGCTCATGATATTCGTCCACTATCGCACAACTAGGCGATGCACCATCACCTGGTGAACCGATAAGAGGTTCAAAACGTGAGCCATCAGCTGGGCGATTAAGATTCGATGCATTAACCTCAATACCAAATGTCGAGCAAAGGAGATCGGTTTTTTTACACATTAAGCGAGCTGGGCGAAAAACTTCCCATGCTTGTTTTTCTGTGGTTGCACCTGAATAGACTTCCGCACCAAACTCATTATCCATGCAGAACATATACAATCCGACACCTGCGGAAATCGCTGATTTACCGTTTTTACGGGGCACTTCAACATAAACTTCACGGTAGCGACGCAGATTGTCGCTTTTTCTATGCCAGCCAAAAGTATTTGCCACAATGAAGAGTTGCCACGGTTCAAGTGTGATATTTTGTCGCTTTGATGCCCACTCACCTTTTGTGTGTGGTAGGTATTGAATGAATTTACACGCTTTTTCGGCCTTAACTTCATCAAAATAATAAGGAAATTTAACCGCACTTTGCTTTTCTAAATCATCGATGAACTGCTGACAGGTTTTTACAATGAATCGGCAAGCGGGAATTTTTCCAGCAATAACATCTTTGGCATACTTAATTGCCTTTTTTACATTATCTGTCATTGCATTAACTCCGCGAATGGATTGTGATTTTGCTCATCTACCTTACCAATCAATCGTTGTCGACTGCTTGGGTCAAGTCCGAGCAACGCTCCGAATGTAGTCATCTGTTTCAACGCTTCATTCAAAACAGTAAAAGCAGGATTTTTCGATAATCCACCATTCCCGTTCTCAACAAACGTGCCGTATTTTTCAACATCTTTACAAGCTCGATTACGATTCTGATATGCAATGCAATAGTTTGTCACTACTTCAAGATCGGTTTGTAGTAGAACTCCCTGGGATAGTAATTCTTTTAGAATAAAGGCCCACATCTTTTTACCGTCAGTATTAAGCTGAGATGGCGGTGGGGTGTTTTCGTTAAATGGACTGAACTCAGGCTCGTCTTTATTTAATTTTCTTTTACCGGGGTTGCCGCGACGCTCTTTCACTTTCGTCGGAGTGGGCTTTCTTCCTCGCCCCGGCGTTGTTGCTATTCCTGTCATTTGGCGTTTACCCTAAATTTTTAATTTCGCGGTCGTGAAAATTAGCTTAGGGGGGCGGTTCCGATAGGCAAAACCTATAGAGATTTTACCACCCCCTCCCCTTACAAAAACAACCGCACTTTAAACGCTATTTCAAGCGTTCTCGCCCTGTTTTGAATTTATGGCATGAATTACATAAACTTTGAAGGTTAGTTAAGTCATCACTACCACCGTGAGCCTTAGGTATTATGTGGTCAACAGTTGTAGCTGTTACAAACCGACCTTGCTTTAAACATTCTTGGCACAGATGATTATCTCGCACTAACACAACAGCTCTTATTTTTCGCCATTGAGCTCCATAACCACGCTGAGACGATGTCTTTCCTTTCTGATGTCTTTGCCAACCACAACCTTGATGTTCATCACAATAACCATTGCTGTTGATCGTTGTATTCTTACAGCCTTGTTTTCTACATGCTTTAGGTATTCTTGCTGGCATAGTTCCCACCAAAATAAAAAAGGCGAGTATTATCACTCACCTTTTATTTACTTAACTTCTCTGTTTGCCATTCCCGTATTTTATCAATACGGTTTAAGCACATGTCACGTTCACGCTTTAAAATTACTGCGTACTTTGTTACATCACCATAAGTATCACCAGCAAATACCGTCTTATCTAAATGAGCGGTCAACGCTGCAGGTAATTGAGAACAACTCACTACAACTGGTTTACTGGCGCAAGAACTCAATAACATTGCTAGGAGCACTAGTATTAAAAGCACTGCTAGCTTTAACTTGTTTAGGTATAGATTTGATAACTGCATCTGATTTACTCCTTGCATCTGACTCCACTTGACTTAGCTCAAATGTGAGCTGTCTATTTCGCTCAGCATCTTCTTCTAATCGAGTGATCGTTTGACTTTGTGCAGCAATTGTTTCTTGGTGTGTTTTAATCTTGCCATTCAACCCATCAATAGTTGCTGACTGATGATTAATCCATCCACACAATGCAAGAATTACAAACGCAGAAACAACGGAGCACACCAATAAAACCTTTGTGAATCCGTTACTGATATATTGCCCGATACCAATCATGTTAAACCCCATAATAAATAGCGGTGCGGTTTAGGCTCTTTTGTTTACGCTTTCGCCATCTGATTTAATAGCTCCCATAACCGCACCGACTAACCTTTACTTATGTAAATCAGACAAACATAATGCCTTTTCTTTCTCTCTACGTGAAACTAATCCTGGTAAAACTTTTCCACCAGCTTTATTCCATCTTGGATATTCATTACAAGCTAACTCATACTTGCCTGAGTTAAGGTATTTAAATAAGGTTGATTTTCGAACTGCACCACAACCAACGTTAAAAGTAATAGATACAGCAGAATCAAATACAGACTGTGGCAACGCTCGGCCATTGCCATAAGCTAACACACATTTTTCAGCCACTTGAATGTCATTCTTCCAACGTTCCGCAATTTCTAAATCTGTATAACGATGTTTAGGATCTATTGGTAAGCCACTGTATTCAGTTGATCCAATACCAACAGTTAATACATCAGCAGGACATTTATAAGGATCACGTCTGCACCCTTCAGCATTACCAATAATTTCAGCCCCAGCAGGACTAAGAATGAGCTCATCACCATAAGCACTGTACATTGTTAGGATGATGGCAGATACTCCGCATATACTTCCTGCAAGCCCTAATCCAGCTCTAGTCTTTGCTAACTTCATCTCTAAGCCCTCTTTTTAAAGCCTGAACCTTTAAGGCATGCAATTCTTCTTCGCGCTCTTCTGCTCGTCTTGCCGCCCTGCCTTCATAGCATTTTGAATAAGCATTAACTAGTGCGGTAACAATACCAATCACCAAACTTAATATCATTAAATTGTTTTGATCACTGAGCCAAGCAAGAACACCGGAAAAGCCTGACCAAAAATATGTTTGATTCCCTGCGTCTTTAAACATTCTCATACTCCACCTCGCAATTGCGGGGCAATAAAAAACCCCCGATGGAGAACCATCAGGGGTTTAAAAATCAATTCTGCGTTTGTAACGTGCAAAAAACGCACTATAGCTTATATGATACACATTTAGTCTAGACTGTCAAGCAGTTTTACTAAAAATAATTTAAATATTTTAAACAACCCAAACACACTCACTTCCACCACTCACAATCATTAACAATAGAGATGTTTTTACGGTTTTTAGTCGGTTGAAATATTCCGCTTTTGAAATACGTAGATAAGTCAATATTTCTTGTTTTTCCCAGCGCTTAATGTAGGTCAACACAAACACATCATAAAGCTCAGGTGTTAGCTTGCGTATAATACCAAGGTAGCCATCAATTTTTAAACCAAGGTCATCAGAGATAGAATTAATACGATATTTATGAGCGTAACGTGCTTCACATTTCATTTCTGCAAATCCAGCGGCAACACGTGGAAATTCTGTTTCATGTCTTGGTGTTGCCCAATAACCGAACTCAACAACAATTACATCAATATCTAACATACTATCTCCTTAATCGACACTAAAACCTTTCCACCCTTGACTACACATTTGCGTACAATTCGCAAATCATCAATAACACTATCGTCCACCAACACGCCCGCTTTCACTAACGCGTCTAATAATGATTTAAAAAGATTATCCAAATCACGCATTCTTCTATCCGGCATAAATGCTTCCACCACCACTGCAGCACGAATACCCGCTGGAAATCTTGCTGAGCGTCTAGTCATCCACGCAACCTGTGCAGCATAAGCACGTCCTTTCGCGCTAATTAATGTTTTCCCATTTACTCTGCGCCAATAGGTATTAACAGAAGGTGGAAATGGTAGTTCAAGTGTTATCGTTGCCATAGAAATCTCACTTTAAAAAAGACCGCACTTTTGATTGTTAAACTATTAATCAATCACTAATGCACCAATCTTGATGGAGTATAAAAAGAACTTATGCCAAAGCTCTATTTGTGAACCATACTTTTCTTCAAATGCTTTTACGTTTTGATGTAATTCATTGTGATGAATTCGGCAAAGCGGAATACAATCCAAATCATCTGCTTTACTCCCCATCACGCCATTACCATGACCAATTAAATGATGCGGATCATCTGCTTGTTTACCACAACATACACAAGGCTGAGTTTTTACCCAACGTAACCATTTTTCGGAACGGATATATTGTGGCTTTGGTCTTGCCATATATTGAAGTGGCGGGTCATCATCAGCTTTTAAATTTAAAATGGCTTTATCTAAACGGTCCATGTGATAAATAAGAGGATCTTCAAAACGAGTAGAACTTTCTTTATTGTCTCGTTCGTAATTTTTAACACTAAAGACCTTTCTTAATAACGCATCACTTAATAAACGTTGAAGTCCATTCTTAAAACAATACAGTACTAAATCTGATTCTGTTAAAGGGCGAGCATGTTTTAAATCCACTTGGATTTTTGCAATGATTGCTTGCTCTATATTTTGTTCCACCACCAACGATGCTTTTTCTGCATCGTAGTTTCCCTTGCGCATTTCTGTATCGTGATGCCAACAAGTTCTAATAAAACCGTCTAAGTGCGGAGTAATTGTTAATTCTTTATGACAGTATTCACCATCACTCAACTGACAATGCTTAATACTGCCAACAAAATTCATCAACGCTTTTTTTGTAAGTAATTTTGACCGCACTTCCTTATTTTTTAAGAAATCCACCACCAACGGTGGAAATTCTTCACTAATAGCCCCTTGCCAATTAACTACACCCGATTCCTTATGTTGTAATTCAGTAGGCTCTGGCATTAACACCATTCTCTTCGTCATTACTTGTGCAGCATTGCGCGGAATTCTAAACATCATTAAACCAAGGTCTGATTGTTTATATGGTGTCAATAACAATACTTGCATTAATGCCCCCGCAACGATCCTTTAATGCTTGCAATAATCTCTGCTTGGCGTGTTTTTGAGACTGGCATAGATGTTGCTTGTGTTGGTAATTGTTTTGTTGGCTCCGGTAACACTTCACCATTTTTTAAACGGTCTGCCATATTGCGTAAGGCCTGTTTAATTTCTTTGCGTAACTGCTCTACCGACCAAGTGTATCTGCGACAACGGCAATACAAATCAGTGATCAACCAATATTCCACGGTAGAATTGAATTTAAATTTATCTACATCAGCCATGCCATAACGTTGAAAACTGGCTAAACGCTGTGCTAATTCTTCTTCTGATGGTAAATCCATCGGGATTTTGCACCATTCGATGAAATCAAACAGGTTCGGGAAATAATCATTTCTTGCTGCTCGAACTCTTGCTAATCCACGCTCTAACATATCCACAGATAAAACATCATGGTTCACTAACTCTTCAATCCAAATAAACTTCGCTTCTTCCAATGCTTCGTCTGTTGGGTAGTTATAGCGCCAACGGTTGCAGTAAGCACACAAGCGATTGAATAACTGATTCACTAATTCTGATACATGAGTATTTAAATCAACCCTTGAAACACGATTTTCTTGTCTGATTGCCACGTTCATTTCAACATCCCCATTTTGCGTAGTTTTTCCGCTACTTGCGGATTACGAATTTGAATTTGTCTGCCCTTTGCCCAATCGGTGCTTTTGCTTGCCGGGTTTGGTGCACTGCCTTTCGGTTTTAACATCGTGCCATCAGCCATTACCCAAGCACCGTCTCGCATTTCTGGTCTGCCCTTGTTATCCCAACGTTCTGAGCCGACAACATAATCACCGAAGTTTGTTGGACGGAAAATCGTACTTGGTCGGAGATACTCAACCATTTTCGGATCACGGCCCCATTTCGACACGAGATAATCCACCACACGTTTACACACACCCAAATCGAATTCAGCCAATCGAGCACCAATCGCTTGTTTTGTTTTGTCAGTGAGCTTGTAGCCTGTTGGTTTACGTTCGCCTTGCTCTTCAGCAAGATTTGCCAATGCCATGTTCAAATAATCCAACACAACTTGCTCAGCTGGGGGGACTATAGGGGGGTTATTTATATTTGTTTTATTATTTGTTTTTGTAGGGTGGCGTTTTCCGCCAGGGGTAGCGGTGGCGTTTTCCGCCACTGGTGTCGTGGCACTTTTCGCCACTGGTGGCACTTTTTGTAACTGGTGGCGTTTTTCGCCACTGGTGGCACTTTTCGCCACTGGTTTATTTTCAACGTTAGGAAGGTCTTTCACTAAATAGAATTCAGTCGTTCTTCCAGCTGTTTTAACAGTACGAATCAAACCAACTTCTTCAAGCTCTTTAAGAATTTCATAGATAGTCTTATCTCGGTTAATGCCAGTGAATTGTTTGAATTGTTCAATAGAAATAAAATCACTTTCTTTCTGCCAGCCAGTCGTTTTACGAGCCACCAACAAATAGGCTTTCACAGCGTTACCAGAAAGGGCAAACATCACTTCATCTACAAAAGCATTAGGGATCTGAAAAGAATTAGGGATAAATTTGCTCATAGCATTAACTCCGAAGCGTAACGTTGTGCGATCCATTGAATACCTTTCGATGTCACGCGAGTTTGTGTAAAGTTGTGACCGTGCTCTGCTGTACCAGTTTTCACTGTAAATAAGCCACGGCTTTGTTTATCTGAATATGGAATAAGATTGCCTGATTGACGATATAACGCTTTATCTCGCTCTAGTGCAGCTATCATCGCTTTCTCTGGCATATTTAAGATTTTTGCCGTTTCGCGTAATGATTTTGTTGTGCCAATATCAACGTAAAGATCTACAAAGTCCGCTTTAGGTTTCATCGCTTTATTCTCTAACGCTAAAGCTTGTTTCTCTTTCTCTGATGCCACCAACTGCTCTAAGGCTTGAAGATAATTCTGCGGTAAAAGTGCGGTCGGATTTTGTTGGTTTTCTAACTCTTGCCAACGGTCAATAACTGCCGCTGTGAATTCCGGTGAAAACTGAGCAACTAAAATATAAGTGTCGCGCTTATTCAAAAAATACTCATAGTAGATTTGACCATTCTGTGGGTGGGTGTACGGTTTCGGCTGATACCCCCCAATCACACCTTTTGAAATAAGCGTTTCAATGCTTTTACACACGTCACTATGTCTAGAATTAACAAGTTTTGTTATTTCTCGACTGCTCATTGTTAATGCACTTGCATTTTTATCATTAATCGGTAATAATTCATTCATCTTGTGAACTCCTTGTGAGTGTAATTAACCACGGTGGCCGCCGTGGTTTTTTATTGCCGTTTATTAAGTGAAATCACACATTCAATAGAATGTTGTGTTGCAGCTAAATGTTTATTTAATAACTTGCGGATTAAATCTTCTTCACAGCTGGTAATCTCACCATCAGCAAGTGCTCTTTCTAATGCTTCAAATAACAATCCACGAGCTGATAACTCATGTAATTGAATATTTGCCATTTCTACTGCATCTAAATCATCTGCACAGGTGTCTGGTACAAAACGTCCACCAGCAGCACGGCATAATTCTTCAATAAATTGTGTGCAACCATATTCAAGCTGAATAGCGATTAACTCTTCATTTTTGAACCGTTGGCCCTTTGTTTGATAAAGACGATTATTTAATTCACTTTCAGTAAATCCTAAGAATCCAGCTACCGCACTTTTACCACCGGGTATCTGTTCAATCATCTCTATAATGGTTTGTTTCATTGCCATAATTTTTGCCTTATTTTTATGGTTTTCTTTTTGATTTTTACTGATAAATTAATCCCACAAATCGGGGCGTAATTCAGATTTTTTAACTTTGCCATTAGTAAGTTCTTCAATCTTTGCACAGCGTTCAGCTGGTACTTTTTCACGCCATTTTGATACTGCCCAAGGGGTGATATTGAAGTGCCGAGCCATGGCAGAAATACCGCCTACGATTTCATAAGCTTTTTCGATTGGTAGCATCTTAACCTCTTTTCTATTTTAAGTAGCATAATTCTACTACCAAAAATAGAATTGAATCAACTATTTTATTTGCGTATTCTCTACCTTTAGTAGAAATAAGGGGGTTATATGTCAGATTTAGCAAGCCGAATTAATGAATTAATGGCTCAGCAAAATAAAAGAATAGGAGATCTTCAAAAGGCTCTAGGCGTAACCTATGAAATGGCCAGACGTTATACGCTTGGCACAGCTACACCAAGAGACGACAAAATTGAATCTATGGCTGAATACTTTGGAGTTAGTCCTGCTTATTTGAAATATGGCTCTACTGACTCAACTGAAACAAAAGTTGCATCAAACATAAAAGAGCTTGGATCCTTTGATTTGTGGGATAGAAATACACCATTAAATAGTGATGAAGTGGCAGTTCCTTTTTATCAAGATGTTCGCCTTTCTGCGGGTAATGGGTTTGCTGATGACATCGCAGACTATAACAATTTTAAATTACGCTTTTCTAAAGCCACATTAAGAAAACAAGGTGTGCAGTTTGAAAATGCTGTGTGTGTAATTGCTGCCGGCAACTCTATGGAACCTGTTATTCCTGACGGAACAACCGTTGGGATTGATTTAGGCAATAAAACAATTAGAGATGGGAAGATATACGCAATAAACCACGGTGGATTGTTGAGAATAAAACTACTCTACAATATGCCTAATGAACAAGTGAAAATCCGCAGCTATAACAGTGATGAACACCCTGACGAAATAGCAGAGTTACAAGACATTTCAGTGCTTGGTAAAGTGTTCTGGTATTCTGTTTTATTGTAAATTTACTCTTATATTAAAAACAAAACCGCCTGTGTGGCGGTTTTTTATTATTTCAAATGTTCAATTAATCATAGACAGGATGTTACAATGCTATCAGCTTCGCTTTTAGATAATGCCGGAAATACACCATCATAATGAGACATCTTAATTTCATTATGCAAAATATCAAACAAATAAAAACTTCTAAACTTCCCCGCCTGTGTTGCTCCAATAAATATTTCTGTATGCTTTCCATATTCATTTATCAACATGCGATCAGGCCTAAAGCTATTTAGCTTATCAAGCAAACATTGTTTTACATGATCTTCGCTTTGTGTAATTGGATAGCTTTTAAATTCTAACGCACGCATTTCAGACGTACTAACTCCACATCCAAAAAGACCAAGCGCAACAATCGGAACAAATATTTTCCTCATATAACCTCCATTAAAAAGTGCGGTCATTCTACTTAAAAAAATTAACGTATTCCGTGATCAGAATCTCAAATCACAATATTTTTTGATTAAAAAATAGGCAATCAAACATCTAGCAACAAAATATTTTTGCTTAAAAATCAAATAAATACTACTTTCAATAGAAAATAAATCTACTTTTATGCAAATTTTAGTTGCATTAATATCTACTTTAAGTAGAATTAACCGCAACAAAGCAAAACACTTTGAAACGTTCTTTAAAAACTTGGTCTCGTGCGGGATATAAATTATCGGCTGTTTAAGTCGAGTAACCCCAGAGCAGAAAACTGTACTGCGTGTTTAACCGAAGTGATGTGGTTGGCAGGTCAATGGCAGCGCTGTTTATATCTTTAAGCAATCCCTTAGAGGATACGAGTTCGGTCGGGGAAATGGTAACAAGCCCACGGATCGGTTTATTTCAAAGCATATTTGAAGTTAAGACATCAATATCAAGTGTGCTTTGAAATAGTAATCAACAAAAGAGGTTTAAATATGGAAGAAGAAAAAGAAAAAAGCCTATCTGATAAAGATAAAAGACTAATCAAACAGGCTGTATTAGAAAGTGCGGCTAAAAATACAAATCTGCCACCAGACAACATTGCTAAAGCACTGTGTCGAGCTTTTACATTTATTGACCTTTATGGGCGTTAATAACATTCATCAAATCTACGCTTTCTTTAATGAAGAATCAAAAGTTTTTGAAAAATACGCAAAAGAGATTACAGAAATTGTGAAGGAAAACTTATAAACAGACCTTGCAAAAATTCTTGCCAAATGCGGTAAGTCGAATAATCCCTTTTACAACTTCAATTTCTTTTTCTTGAACACCTTGTTTTAATTGATTTAAAACATTTTCCTGTACTGAAGTTGGTAAGGGCGCATTAGTATCTGCGTCCGTTAATAACCCACCATTAAGGAGAAAATTTAATAATGTAGTATTATGCTGTTGAAGTTCTTCTTGTTCGGTTTTAAATTTAAAGAAAAGTTCATTTTCTCGATGTTTATCATAAAGAGAATCATCGCTTTTATATTCACTATATGAAACATCAACAAGTTTTAGCCGAATTAGATTATCGATTGAAGACTCAATCAAGTTATTATCTTGGCATTCTGGATTCCCTAAAAAGACATGATTAAAATGATCTGTATAACTATCATTTTCTTTATTTGTCACTCTGATTTTTGAAATAGTTTCATCTCTACCGTGATAGAGAGAATATAAATTCTGAGCATCCAGTGGGCTGAGGACTTTAATTATCTCAACAAAAGAGGGATGAATGTTAATAGATTGTGTTTTATCCATTGATGAAGCAATTAATTTAGCAAACATTCCCCTTATTTCATCTTCTTCTATATAGAATTTAGATGCTTCAAGTGCTGGGCCAACAACACTTATTTTAGGTTCTTGGATATTTTCTTCAGGGATTTTTTCTATTCCAGATTTTACCTCATGAGCGTATTTTTCAAGATTAGCCGCCTGTTTTATTTTATATTTTTGGTAAGCATCATCTGAAAATCTACCTAGAGTTAAAGTCCAAATTTGGGTAAGGCTTTCAATAGGGCCTTTTAAAGCACCAGCTGCAGCTAATCCACTTAAAGCACCACTCACAATAGGGTACAATTCGTTCATAATAAAATCCTCTTTGTTTATGTAATGTAGATTAAAGTTTGGTCACTGATAATCATATCACTAGATAGAGAGGATTTCATTATGATGATATTGACAACACCGCTCACATCGGATTAAGATGCCCCACATCCAAGCCGTCTCAAACGGCTTTTTTTGTACCCAAATTTCACAGGAGAACACCATGATCACCTACCAACAACTTTGCGACCAACAACAAAAGTATAATGACGAACTCAACAAACGCCGTAATAAGTTGCGTCAACTTATCAGCGAATTTTGCCAGGCAATAAGCCAAAACTTAGGGCTAAGTGATAAATATTACAACGCAACGATTAACGAAGTTTCCGCTACTGTACCTTATGTCAAATTGCTGGAATTAAACAGTGATGAACATCAACACATTCATGTAATGGAGTTACCTATAATGTTTGATGAACAAGGTGACCCAATAGCCGAAGCTGGCATTTCCCTAACCCTTGAAAAATCACCAAATACCTATCCAAAACAAAGCGTATTTATTCGTATTGAATTTACATTAAAACAAAATATCCTCATCTTGCGCTTTACAGATTTTGATGATGGATTATTTAAGGTTACCGTTAATCTAGATGATGATAATCGCTTTGCTTATGCTGTTGAAGCCTATAAACAGCTTGTAATGAAAACTTTTACAATTTAATTTGACAAAAACCGCCATCTAAAACCCCAAAAAATCCGACCGCACTTTTCCCCAAGAAATCCGTGCGGCGGATTTTCACACCCTAAATTCACTAAATCGACTAAAAAGGAATCAAAATGGAAAAGTTTACTTATGTATTTGCTGAAATCACACGCCCTTTAGCAAAGATTGCTTGTGCGATGTTTATCGCCTTTTTGATTGGTGGGATCTCCTATTGTTTTGCAAGCGAGCCAACCGCACTCGAACGAGAAAAAGCAAGAGTGCAATGGATTACTGAACACGGGCAATATCAACAAAATCTAACCGAAGAAGGCGAAAAACAGGCTCGTACTTACGTATCTATGAAACAAGCTGAAATTAATAAGGAATAGAAATGAAACTACCTTTTAAAACCAACAGCGAACTTGCCGCCAAGGAAGAACGCAAGAAAAATTATTTATCCGCTTATGTACTTTGGAAAAAAACATCAAAACTAACCGGAAAAGAGATAAATAAGCACTGGTGCATAAGCCGTGCGGAATGGTGCCAAAAAATGCACCAAGAAGAAGTGAAACTTAAAACGAGAAAAATCTATGTACCGCATTAATACCTATTATGGCCATACCATTGACTATATTAAGCCAGATCCTAACGAAATTGATATTCGTGATATCGCTCATAACCTTAGCTTTGAAAACCGCTTTATTGGTCAAACTGCTGAGCCTTATAGCGTAGCTCAGCATTGTGTACTTGGCAGTTATATTTTTGAAGAAATGGGATTACCTGAGCTTGCATTTCTTTTCCTACTGCACGATGCGGCAGAAGCCTACTTAAAAGATATTCCGACTCCGCTCAAACATATGCTAAGTGAGCCTTATCGCAATATTGAAGATCGCTTTAATTTAGCAATCCACCAGCGTTTTAATGTTGAGTATAAGAAATTGCCAGCAATTAAATCTATGGATTTATCTATGCTTGCAACGGAAAAAGAACAGTTACTTCCACCGGCATCTGTAGAGTGGCCACAATTGGACGGTATCTCTCCGGCAAATATCACAATTGTTTTTTGGCAACCACATCAAGCTGAATCAGCGTATCTTGCCCAATTTAAACACTTAACTGAGATTTTAAACTATGGCGACAAGTAAAAAACCTCGTAAAAAGCACGATAAAAATGCCAATATCAAACGGCAGAGCGACAGAATATGTCGCAACTCTATTGTGCTTTCCGTTATTGGATTAGGAAATAATGGCACTGAATGGATTAAAAACAATATTCCACAAGATAGAACGACGGCCACTGAACAAGATTTCGAGCTGATGTATAACAAATCCCGTCCATGGTCTTTTGTTTTTGGCGTTATTTGCCGTGATCAACTTGGAAGAGGTTATATAAAATTTGAATATCAATCTCTTGCTAATCAATTCGCATTCACTGAACCTGAAATGACTGATTACGTCAATGACAATATTAATGCCATTTTAAACGATGTAAACGAAGAGCATGTTCTCTCCCCTTTCCTTATTGCATCACCAGAGAAAAAAGAGTTTACAGATGATTACATCAAGAAACTTTTAACCTGGAAGAAAGTGGAAACAACGCTTAAAACCCCATTTGAGATTAAAGCGTTGCGTGAAGAAGGAATGGCCGCATTACGTGAAATAGATCCAACAACTTACACAGATAAAGCAACTTGGACGATCCTTCGTAAAAATGGCTGTAATGATTTTGCCGATATGCGATTAGTTGGATTAGAGAAATATCAACACTGCAAAGGTATCGGTAAAAAACGCATTCAAAGTCTGATTGATGGCTATCACGCATTAATCAATGACGAAAAATTAATTCCAAAATTGACCGCACTTCGTGAATTTGAAACTCAAATTTATATCCACCAACAAACAATGGCCCGATTAAATCGAGCTGCACAAATGTAGGAGAACCTCATGGCTAAATTTATCAAACTGACTAATACGGATGAATCAGATATTTTCATCAATGTAGAACAAATCCAAACCATCACTAAAGATGAAAATGATACAGCTATTCAATTTGAAGATGGCACTATCTTTGTGAAAGAAACACCGGAACGAATTATTCACTCAATCCAATCTGGCAGTGCGGTGAATGAATTACCAGTTGTTGATTCCATGACCGCTAAATAAAAAAACGACCGCACTTTTTATTGGAGTAAAAAATGAAACCAAATTTTAGATATTTTAAATGCGCATTAAGCGTTGAGCCTATTAAATCATTAAATGACCGATGGCAAAAAGATAGAGAGCTCATAGATAAAAAACTTAATGCTATTTTTGACACTATCCCATTTTATGAATGTTGGAGAGGAAGTGAGCGTAATATATTTGGAATTGTTTGTGGTTTAGATAACCCCGAATACGCCAAAATAAAAGGGGATAAGTCCTATAAATTTGAAATAGTTGAAAATGAGAAAGTTGTTATCACTGGCAATGGCAGAACAAAAGTTGGTAAGGCATTTAACGCTAAGATCCAAAGCATTAGAGATATTTTAAATCAATACCCAAGTTTTAATGATTTTATGTTGAGAAAACTAAAACTAACTTGCTGGGTGCTTGGAGCACGTACTTGTTACGTGTCTGTATGTGGTGTTGCAAGTGACCACTTTATTGTGTCAATACCGGTGAAATCAGAGGGCTTTGGTGGGGATAAATTCCCCGCAATTCCGGAGTATTTAACGGAAATCAAACAGAGTGAATTTTTAGCATTACAGGGGAAATAGATTATGCCAAATTGGTGCGTAGGTGATTTAAAAATAAGAGGCGAATACGCTGATATAACGCATTTTTTAACGGAGTGCATTGAAGGTTGCGAGTGTGACATTGATGAATTAGGCACGTTAGAAATCAAAAACATTAGAGGGCAAACAATCAAAGGGGCTCGACGTGTTTTTTGCGACAACCCAAATGAAATCATTGAGGGATATGAGTTGGAGAATGGGTATATTGTTGTCATACCAATCTCAGCCGCATGGGTATTAAGTCCACCTGAAATGATTGATTTAAGCAGAAAGTTTAATGTTGATTTTAGGTTTTATGGATTTGAATGGGGCAAGCATTTAATCAAGAGTTAGAAATCATAAAAGGCGAATTAACTTTAGATAAATGTATCGAATTTAAAAATTACATTTGGGAATGCCCTATGCCTTATCTTGGGGGGTAGCATTCAAAAAATCTGACCGCACTTTCATGTGCGGTTTTTATTGGAGTAAATATGGGAAGAGAATTTTTTGATGAATACTGCAGTCCAGAATTATTAGCGTTAATAACTGGATATGTTTGTCCTAAATATCAGATGAAAAGCTTAAATGAATTCGGAATTCCTTTTCTTCATCCAAAAGGAAATAGAAAATTCCCGCTTGTGTTACGATCTGATGGTGACAAAATTTTGAAAGGTGAGAAAGTACAGCCGATTACCCAAACAAAGGAAAGAAGGCGGTCTGCAGTATTAAGTTAGTAAGGGGGATATTATGGCACGTCCAAGAAAACGAGTTAATCAAGGATTGCCACAAGGTTTAGTGTGTCGGAATCGAAAAAGAGCGGATGGCTCAATCGTGGTTTATTACTACTACACGATGGCAGATAAAAAAGAAGTTGCTTTAGGTAAAGATAAGCACATTGCTATTCTGGAAGCGGCAAAGCTGAATATGCAGTATCTGACGAAAAAAGATAATATCCTTTTTATTGAAGTGCTTGAGCGATATGAAAAAGAAGTTGTGCCGCTAAAAAAAGCGAAGAACACTCGAAACTCAAACATTCAGGCAATAAAGAAATTGCGCCAATACTTCCAAGATCCACCATTTACCCTTGATGAAATAGAGCCTATACACATTCGTGAATATTTAGATTGGAGAAAAGACGTTAAGCCAACCGCAAATATTGAAGTTGGGTTATTTGGCCACATTTGGAGCATGGCGAGAGAATGGGGTTACACTGAAAAGATCAGCCCATCAACAGGGGTTAAAAAATTCAAAGTAAATTATCGTGATGTGTACATTGAAGATTATATCTTGGATAAAATCTACGACTGTGCCACCGGGGATATGAAAGATATTATGGATGTGATGTATTTAACCGGACAACGCCCAATAGACGTGGTTAAAATTCACAGCTCGCACATTTACAACGATTTACTGCATATTACACAGCAAAAAACAGGTAAACGTGTTGCGATTAAAGTTATAGGTAAACTAAAAGAGATTATCGACAAGCGGATCACTGAAGAAAATCAGTTTCTGTTTACGAATAAATGGGGGCGAAAGCTCGAGCGGAGATCGCTTACAGATTATTTCAAAGACACCCGTAATGCGGCATCAAGAAAATATAAAGAGCTAGCCGAAGAGATCAATCAAGTGCAATTGAGAGATCTTCGTGCGAAAGCAGCAACAGACCTTTCATTAATGATTGATGATGAACGAGCAAGAAAACAACTTGGCCATACTTCTGCACGTACCACTCAACATTACATCAGAAAAGAAAAACCACTCAATCCAACCAAATAAAAAAGGCTCTTCAAATGAAGGGCCTTTTTTTGTCACAAATCACGTTCCGAAACATTTTTGAAACTCATTGATTTTATTAAACTTTAAAACCTAAAAACAAGAAAAGGTTTCGGAATTAAAATTGACTTTAGATAGCGTAAATACTGGATTATGCTCTTTTGAAGTCAATGTGAACCAATTTTGGTTTGAATGGGTGACGTTGCATTGCTTGAACTTTCACTGCAACTTCTTTACCTTCAACCACTAAAGTGATTACATCGCTATAGAAAGAATCGTGAACTTGTGCGTTGTTTAATTCATCGTGATTTAAGATGATTGAAACAGGTGCTTCGCTGCCACCATAAATGATTGCAGGGATTTGACCGTTGTGACGCAGGCGGCGGCTCGCACCCTTACCTTGCGCTTGACGAACTTCAGCGTTAAATTTAAATGCCATTTTAATGTTCTCTTGATTAAAAGTTTAAAATAAAAAATTGCAGGCGACCCAGCAACTTTCCTAAATTTGCTCAAAGACAAACTTTGAGAGCGACGGATTATAAAATATTCAGCCCCACAATGCAAATTTACACAGCAAATTTTTTCTAGGCTTTTCAAGGCAAAGCGATTAAAATAAGCCCCAATTTTTAATTAATTTTAACTAACTGATTGTAAGTGGGTTTCAAATGGAATTTCTTATCAGCTTTTTTACCGATTACGGTTATTGGGCGGTGCTATTTGTTCTTATTATTTGTGGCTTTGGTGTACCCATTCCAGAAGATATCACGCTCGTATCCGGTGGCGTAATTGCTGGTCTTTATCCTGAAAGTGTAAACTCCCATTTAATGTTATTAGTCAGTATGATCGGTGTACTTGCTGGTGACTCTTGTATGTATTGGCTTGGTCGCATTTACGGCACCCGAATTCTTCGTTTCCGCCCAATGCGCAAAGTGCTCACCTTACAACGTTTAAAAATGGTGCGTGAAAAATTTGCCCAATACGGCAACCGTGTTTTATTTGTGGCTCGTTTCCTTCCAGGATTACGCGCGCCAATTTATATGGTATCAGGTATCACCCGCCGCGTCAGTTACACACGCTTTGTATTAATTGATTTCTGTGCGGCTATTATTTCCGTGCCAATTTGGGTTTACCTTGGCGAATTAGGTGCTAAAAACTTAGATTGGTTACACGAACAAATTCAAAAAGGTCAGCTTGTAATTTACATCCTTGTTGGTGCATTAGCGGTTTTCTTATTCTGGAAATGGAAAAAAGCGAAGAAACAGGCTAAATAATTTCTTATAAAGTGCGGTTAAAAATACCTATACTGCAGAACGTTTTGTTTGGATAACGAAATTAAATAATTTACGTATTCAAGAAAATGGCTTAGAGCGTGCTTTAAATGATAATGAACGTTTAGTATTAATGGAGCAACCTTATGACAAAAATAGATTATTCTATTCACAAGTACGCTCAATATTAAAATTATCTGATGAGGCAATCTTTAAAGGCGTCCATTATTCTGGTGAAGATAAAAAAGCCATTGAAACTAAAACAACGCTGATGGAAATGAAAGCCTATCACCAAATTCGTAAATGTTTTGAATATGATAGCCCGACAAAATAAAGGCTAAAAATCAAACACCAATAATTGGAGATGTAAAATGCCAGAAAATAAAACCAACCATAATGAAAATACAGCATCATCATTATTTGATACTTTACTGAAAACTGAGGCTAATCATAAAAATGAGGAAACCCCAGGAGTAGATAATAGTAAAGGGATAATAACAGGTTACGCACAGACACTACCACCTAATGATACCTCATCAGCTAAAGATGAAAATCAAGAAGGAGAAGATGGTGACGGTCTAGAGCACTTAAAGAGAGAACATACTCCCAATTTTAATAGATGAACTAAAAAATCCATCAAACCTAAAAGTTAGGCAAAAAGATAGTTTTGTAAATAGGAAGGTAAAAATGGTTAAAAAAATTTATGAATTTCTCAAAAAACTTCTCAGTGAAGAGAGTGAGATTAAAGATGATATATTCAATATTCAAAACCTTTTTCCCTCTGATAAAAGTATTAATACTGAAGATTTAGAAGTATTAAATCGTAAGCAGCATATAAATGAGCTTGAATATCCAGAAAATAATCTCAATCTAATTGATATGCACTATGAAGATGAAGTAAATCTAGATCCTTTTAATGAAACTACTAGTTGGAATACCCAGTATGATTTTCATGATTTAGAAAAACCATATCAAAATGAATAGTGACTATTTCTCATACCTAGGGAGAAGAACCAAAATCAATAACTTAATAAGTCTGATTTTTAGCATCTGTTTTTTCTAAAAGCTCAACATACCAAGATATTATAGCACTGCGAAATGAAAAAGGGAGCTATCCCTTCCTTCGGAAGAATTAAAAGTACGGTAAAAAACAACATCATTTTCTACCGCACTTTTTTATTCTAATTAAGCTTTAGCTGCTAAATATCGTTCCACCGTATCCACAATTGCCTGTGTTTGCGGATCAATTTCAATATTCACTAAATCACCAATTTGGCGTTTGCCGATCAAGGTTCTGTGCAAGGTTTCAGGGATTAAATTCACGCAGAATTCATCGTCTTTCACTTCACCAATAGTAAGGCTGATGCCGTCAATCGCAATAAATCCTTTTGTTAGGATATATTTCATCACGTCTTTATTGGGTAATTTAAACCAAACCTGACGATTGTTTTCGCTTTCGATAATTTGTGAAACGCTTGCGGTACAATAAACGTGGCCCGATAAAATATGTCCGCCAATCTCTGCACCCATTTGCATTGCACGTTCGATATTCACAAAATCCCCTGCTTTTAAGCTACCGAGATTGGTGATGCGCAAGGTTTCCTGCATTAAGTCAAAGCTGACAAGATCATCGTGAATTTCAGTCACTGTTAAGCACACGCCATTATTCGCCACGGATGCACCGATTTCTAAGCCTTTTCGCATTTCAGCTGGTAATTTTACAATCTGTGTTCTAAAATTATCGCCGTCTTTAATTGCATGAATTTGGGCGATGCCCTGTACAATACCTGTAAACATTATTATTCCTTCATTAAAAACTTTTCCAATATTATAGCAAAATTTATGAATTCTCGTCTTTTTTCTCAATACCGTATTGATATTCAAAAACTTATCCGAATTGCGACACCTATCGGGCTTGCCCAGTTAGCTCAAACTGGCATGGGTACCGTGGATGTGATTATGGCGGGGCGTGTGAGCTCGGCTGATGTAGGCGGTGTCGGTATTGGTGCCTCCATTTGGCTACCTTTGGTACTTTTCGGACAGGGTTTATTACTCGCCTTACCACCAACAATTTCCTATTTAAATGGTTCAGGGCAGCGCCATCGCATTGCTCACCAAGTAAGACAAGGTCTTTGGATTTCATTTTTAGTAATGATTCCCCTAGCACTCATCATCTATCATAATGATTTCATATTACAGTTTATGAATATGGATGCCCACATGGCTGATGTGACGATGAACTATTTGCGTGCGATGGTGTGGGGCTTGCCTGCCTATTTATTGCTGATTAATTTCCGCTGTTTGAATGATGGCATTGCCAAAACAAAACCCGCCATGGTAATAACCTTCATGGGGTTAATGCTGAACATTCCGCTGAATTATATGTTTATTTACGGCAAATTTGGTGCGCCTGCATTGGGCGGTGTCGGTTGTGGTGTGGCAACAGCTATTGTCAACTGGGCAATGGCAATCTTAATGATTACCTACTCTGCCAAAAACTATAATGAACGTAGTTTGAAAGTCTTTGAAAAGATTATTGAAAAACCAGACATCAAAACTCTGAAAAAATTGACCGCACTTGGCTTGCCGATCGCGATTGCGCTGTGCAGTGAAGTCTCACTATTTGCGTTAAGTAGTTTATTACTTTCCCCATTAGGTGCAGATGTGGTCGCCAGCCACCAAATTGCCTTAAATACCAGTGCCGTAGCCTTTATGTTCCCAATGTCTATTGCCATGGCTGCAACCATTTTAGTGGCGCAAGAACTGGGTAACCATGCACCACAAAAAGCCAAAATCATGGCTCACGCGGCTATTATTCTTGGCTTGATTGCGGCAAGTGTATTGGCGTTGGTGATTTGGGTATTTAGTGCAGAGATTGCCGCATTAATTGTTGGCGATAATGCTACCGTTATTGCCCTTTCTGGCAGCTTATTAGCGATGGCTGCGATTTATCAATTTTCAGATTCAGTGCAAGTCGTCGTGAGCGGTATTTTACGTGGCTATAAAGACACTAAAATTATCCTTTATATCACGTTACTTGCCTATTGGGGCGTGGGTATCCCTGTTGGTTATATTCTTTCCCGCACGGATTGGATTGTTCCAAGCATCGGTGCAAAAGGTTTCTGGGTTGCCTTTATCATTGCATTAACCATTGCAGCGGCTTTACTCTTTATGCGTATGCGAAAAATCCAATCACAATCTGATGAAGCCATTATTCAACAGTTAGAAAGATTGAAATAGTTAAAGTAAAAAGTGCGGTCGAATTTGACCGCACTTTTGTCTTCTACCTATTTAAATACTTTAGCAAATCCCAGTAATACATTTCGGTCATAGTCATAAAATTCATATTTATCCAAAAGTACATCATTCCAACAATAATTTTTCTTATCTGTACTTTTTATAAAATAATGACCAGGTTTAGCAATAAGAAATGATGAGAAATCCTCAGAAAAAATAACAAACTCACCACTATAGTATGAGATTAATGACCCTGCACATTTTTTAAAAAATCTATTATTTGAACGTGATTTCATAACAATAGGTGGGATATTTTCATTTTTTATATGATTTAAATCATCATAACTAAAGACTACAGGAATAGCGTACAAACAATCGAATTCTTTAAGGAATCCAGATATATATAAATCAGTTCTACACTCATCGGAATAATCATCATCTAGAAACTCTATAAATTTATACTTCCTAAAATTTTTATAATTATACTCTTCTTTATCAAAGTTAATTAAGTACTTATAGTTATTGAATACTTTTTCTATCTCATCTTCAAAAAATAAAATATCATTTTTATCTAATGTTTTTTTATAATCTTCATACCAAGAATTACTCTCCATATACCGCCTCAAAATTCGCCATTCTATATCAATTAGATTAAGCACTTATTTAATTTATTATTCGGATTACTTACAACGTGACACACTAAGAAGTATATCCCATCAAAATTTGATAACATAAAAAGTGCGGTCGAATTTGACCGCACTTTTGTCTTTTACATCACCACCACATCAAACTGTTCTTGGTTGTAGTACTGCTCTGTTTTGACCTGAACCTGTTTGCTGATGAACATTTCGATCTCTGGCAATAAACCATGCGATTCTTCTTTGATTAAGTAATCCGCTACAGCTGGAGAGGCATAAACCACAAATTGTTCACTCGAGAATAAGTGGTTAACGCGAATAATCTCTCGCATAATTTCATAGCATACCGTTTCGACAGTTTTCACGCGTCCACGACCTTGGCAAGTTGGGCATTCATCACACAAAATGTGCTCTAAACTTTCACGTGTGCGTTTACGGGTCATTTCCACTAAACCAAGTTGAGTAAAACCATTCACATTGGTTTTTACGCGATCTTTTGATAGCGCTTCTTCCAAGGATTCAATCACGCGATTACGATGCTCATCGGTTTGCATATCAATAAAATCAATTATGATAATACCGCCTAAATTACGCAGTTGTAGCTGCTGTGCAATGGCTTTAGTGGCTTCAATATTGGTGTTAAAAATTGTTTCATCTAAATTTCGATGACCGACGAATGCACCGGTATTGATATCAATGGTCGTCATGGCTTCGGTTTGCTCAATAATGAGATAGCCGCCAGATTTTAAATTCACGCGTTTTTCAAGTGCATTTTGAATACCACGTTCTACACCATAAATATCAAAAATCGGCTGACTGCCCGTATAAAGCATTAATTTCTCACTTAATTCTGGCATAAATTCATCGGTAAATTCTTTCACTTCGTTAAAACAAAGTTTGGAATCAATATGAATTTTCTCTAAATTGGCGCCGATAAAATCACGCAAAATACGCTGTGGCAATGCGGGTTCACCATAAATTTTAGAACGGGTTGGATATTTGCCTTTACGCTCAAGTACTTTACGCCATAAACGTTTTAAAAATTCCGCATCTTGGCGCAATTCTTCTTCTGTTGCGCCTTCGGTGGCGGTACGAATAATAAAACCGCCTAACTCATCACAAAAAGGCTCAACAAGCGCTTTTAATCTTGCTCGCTCTTCTTCACTTTCAATACGTTGTGAGACACCAACATGGCTATTTTCAGGCATAAAGACGAGATAACGAGAAGGCAATGTAATATCTGTAGTTAATCTTGCACCTTTGGTGCCCAAAGGATCTTTTACCACTTGTACTACGATATCCTGTCCTTCGCGTACGAGTTCAGAAATGCTTTTTGCTCGGAATTGCTTTTGTTCGTTCACATCCACACACTCGGTATGTGAAACAATATCAGAAGCATGCAAAAATGCGGCTTTTTCTAAACCGATATCCACAAACGCAGACTGCATCCCCGGTAAAACACGGGTGACTCGCCCTTTATAAATATTCCCCACGATGCCACGTTTGGCTTGACGTTCAATATGAACCTCTTTTAAAACCCCCGTTTCCACCAGCGCAACGCGGGTTTCATTGGGCGTAACATTCATTAATAATTCAACAGAATTCATTTTTTCGACCTTAGTTTTAATGGTATAAGTCTATCGAAAAGGAAAATAGAATAATAGACCCAAATAAGGTAAAATATGACCTTTCTCAAATTTTCATGACTTTTTTTGAGGTATTTAATGTTTGGTTTAGACCCAACACTTATTACTTTTAGTATTTATATTTTCGGCATGATTTTAATCGGTGTCCTTGCCTATTATTATACAAACAACTTATCCGATTATATTTTAGGCGGCCGTAAACTCGGAAGTTTTGTGACAGCGATGTCTGCTGGAGCATCTGATATGTCCGGCTGGTTATTAATGGGCTTGCCGGGTGCGGTGTATGTATCTGGCCTGGTTGAAGGTTGGATCGCCATTGGTTTAATCCTTGGGGCTTATTTTAACTGGTTGCTCGTAGCTGGTCGTTTACGGATCTATACCGAATTTAACAACAATGCACTCACATTACCGGAATATTTCCACCATCGCTTTGGTACATCACATAATCTCTTAAAAATTGTGTCTGCAACAATCATCCTAGTATTCTTCACCATTTATTGTGGTTCCGGTGTGGTTGCAGGGGCGAAATTATTCCAAAACCTATTCTCAGTCGACTATTCCACAGCCATTTGGTACGGCGCATTAGCGACCATCGTCTATACCTTTATCGGTGGATTTTTAGCCGTAAGCTGGACGGATACCATTCAAGCTACATTAATGATTTTTGCACTGATTTTAACGCCTCTCTTTATCTTTTTAAGTTTGGGTGATGCATCACAATTTACTGAAGTGCTACATCAAGCAGAAATCGCAGCAAATAAAGACTTTACCGATTTATTTAGTTCTACTACACCATTAGGTTTATTAAGTTTAGCGGCTTGGGGCTTAGGTTATTTTGGTCAACCGCATATCCTTGCGCGCTTTATGGCTGCTTACTCGGTGAAATCTCTCATTAAAGCACGCCGCATCAGTATGACATGGATGGTGATTTGTCTTGCCGGTGCAATTGGTATTGGCTTCTTCGGTATTCCTTATTTCTTTGCTAACCCCAATGTAGCTGGCGTGGTAAATAATGAACCAGAACAAGTATTTATTGAACTGGCTAAATTGCTCTTTAATCCATGGATTGCCGGTATTCTACTCTCTGCGATTTTAGCGGCAGTAATGAGTACACTTTCCGCTCAATTATTAATTTCTTCAAGTTCTATCACTGAGGATTTTTATAAAGGTTTTATTCGTCCAAAAGCTTCTGAAAAAGAATTAGTTTGGCTAGGTCGTGCAATGGTTTTAGTTATCGCGGGCATTGCGATTTGGATTGCACAAGATGAAAACAGCAAAGTATTAAAACTCGTTGAATTTGCCTGGGCGGGCTTTGGTTCTGCATTTGGTCCTGTCGTGCTTTTCTCCTTATTCTGGAAACGCATGACTTCATCAGCAGCGATGGCTGGCATGGTTGTCGGTGCAGTGGTTGTCTTTGCTTGGAAATCGGTGATTCCTGAAACCAGTGAATGGTTTAATGTCTATGAAATGATCCCAGGATTCATCCTTGCTAGCTTGGCGATTATTGTGGTTTCTCTCCTTTCCGCAGAACCTGAAAATGAAGTAAAAGAAACCTTTGAGAAAGCAGAAAAAGCCTATAAGGAAGCAAAATAATGATTGATTTTCGTCCTTTTTATCAACAAATTGCCACCACAAATTTATCTGCTTGGCTAGAAACATTGCCTTTGCAGTTAAAAGAATGGGAAAAACAAACCCATGGTGATTATGCAAAATGGTCAAAAATCGTGGACTTTCTCCCTGATTTGCAGGCAGATACTATCGATTTAAAAAATGCGGTGAAATCTGACCGCACTTCCCCTCTTTCAGAGGGCGAAAAACAACGCATTGTCCATCATTTGAAACAATTGATGCCGTGGCGAAAAGGACCTTATCATTTATTTGATATTCACGTAGATTGCGAATGGCGTTCTGATTTCAAATGGGAGCGAGTTTTGCCTCATCTGGCACCATTAAAAGATCGTACCATTTTAGATGTGGGCTGCGGTAGCGGCTACCATATGTGGCGAATGGTTGGTGAAGGTGCAAAAATGGTCGTTGGTATTGATCCAACCGAACTTTTCCTTTGCCAATTTGAAGCCGTTCGAAAATTATTAAATAACGATCGTCGAGCGAACTTAATCCCATTAGGTATTGAAGAAATGCAACCACTTGCGGCATTTGATACCGTATTCTCAATGGGCGTGCTTTATCATCGTAAATCACCGCTTGATCATCTCACTCAACTAAAAAATCAATTAGTAAAGGGTGGCGAATTGGTGTTAGAAACCTTAGTGGTTGATGGTGATGCCAATACGGTCTTAGTGCCTTCAGATCGCTATGCAAAAATGAAGAACGTGTATTTTATTCCTTCCGTTGCAGCTCTCATTAATTGGTTGGAAAAAGTCGGCTTTACTAATGTGCGTTGTGTGGATGTCGCCACTACAACATTAGAAGAACAGCGTAAAACGGATTGGTTAGAAAATGAAAGTTTGATTGATTTCTTAGATCCAAATGATCACAGCAAAACCATCGAAGGCTATCAAGCCCCAACTCGCGCAGTGATTTTAGCCAATAAATAATGGTTTAAATAAAAAGTGCGGTCAAAAAATTCCATGTTTTTTGACCGCACTTTGCTTTTTTATTTTAAAGCAATATGTACCGTAATCTCTTCACGATCATGATACAAATGCTTCGCCTGAATATCAAATTCCAGTTCTTTTTCTGCTAACATCACCGCAAGATTTTCTAAGCACAACATCACTTCTTGATAGCGTTTTTTCATTGGTAATTTCAAATTGAAAATAGTTTCTCGGCACCAACCGTTAATTAACCATTTTCCAATTAAATTCGCAATTCGACTTGGTTGCTCCACCATATCACACACAAGCCAATCAATATGCTTACGTTTTGGTGGTTGGAATTTAAATCCATCTTCTGGGCAATGTTCTATTCTGCCAGTATCATGTAAGCTCGCCGCCATTTTGCCGTGATCAACTGCATACACAAATAAACCACGTTTCACTAATTGATAGGTCCAGCCGCCAGGGCAAGCACCGAGATCAACACCAACCATATTTTCATTCAAGCGTTTACTTTCTTCATTTCGAGGAATAAAGGTTAAAATCGCTTCTTCCAATTTTAAAGTTGAACGGCTTGGTGCATCCGCTGGGAATTTTAAACGAGGGATTCCCATAAAGTGGGTGGAGTTATTACCAAGATAGGAATACCCCACATAGCAACAATTCGGCTGCGTGAAAAAACAATGCAAAACCTGACCGCGCTTTGCATTCGGCTTACCTTGTAACCAACCTTGTTTTTTTAACGCTTGGCGCAACGGCACGGTAAATTTTCGGCAAAATGTCGAAAGCTCTTTGGCTTCATTAGTATCTGCTGTTTCAACAAATAGCTCTACCGCTTGCTTAAGATTAATGTCTTCTGCAATGCGTTCATATTGAGCCAGAATTGGCGAAATACGATCTTGAGGATCGAGATTTTCTAAGAGATCTGACACAACGATCATTTGACGTGCAAAAATCAAACGATTAAAAGGGATTTCTCGTGCTAAACGATCTGCATCACCTGGTTGATAGCATTCAAAAATGACATAGCCGCTGTTTTCTACTACGCGAGCAAAACCAAATACGCCACGCTCAGAAGCTCGATCGGTAATTTCTGCGGCCACTTCTTTTTCAAAGCCAATTCGACAATATAAGGCTAATTTATTCATATTTTCCCTAATTTTATTGAATCTTTAATCCATGTTCTAAAGGCTTGAATCTGTTCATCATCTAAACGATCTAAATGATTGACTACATAGAATGATTTCGGATCCCGTAATTCGGTTGGTAACACAATTTGCAGATGACCATTTTCAATTTCTTGCTGAGCCAAAATACGATTAGCCAGCACGATACCCTGACCATGAACGGCAGCTTGTAATGCCATAAAGGTATGGCTAAATAATGGACCTTGCTGAATATTCAAATCATCTAATTTGAGATAATCAGCCATCGCTTGCCAGTTATCTCGAGTATGTGTGTGAATCAGCGTGTGCTTTTTCAAATCATCTGGACGGCGAACGGGAATTTTCTCAAGCAATGAAGGTGCCGCCAAAATCACTAAGTTTTCTTCACCTAATCGATCGACTTGTAAATTTTCCCAATCACCTTTGCCATAATAAATGGCAATATCAATTTCTTTATTTAATAAACCTTCATCTTGATCAACGCCCTTCAAGCGCACTTCAATTTCAGGGTGTTGCTTATTAAAATCACTCAAATGTGGCACAAGCCATTGAATACCAAAGGTTTGTGGCACACTAATTGCCAAATGTGGCTCTGCTTTAAGTGTTAATAAACGTTCAGTCGCTTCATTTAATTTTCGCAAGACTTTGTTAATATCAACAAAATAGGCTTTCCCAAATTCCGTCAATTCGAGTGAACGATTTTTGCGTATAAAAAGCTCGACACCTAAAAAATCTTCTAATAATTTTATTTGATGGCTCACTGCGGCTTGTGTCACAAAAAGTTCATCAGCAGCCTTTGTAAAACTTAAATGTCGAGCAGCTGATTCGAAAGACTTCAATGAATTCAGGGGAGGCAAACGTTTATACATAATTCTTCCCAACGGCTAAATTTTAGTTTATAATGAAAAAGATTCAATTCGGATTAGTTTTTTTTATGCATCAAATAAAAAAACATCATTTGTCCTTCCATTACCTTCTACCTACAATACACACATACTTAATGATTGGTAATTCCTTACAAGTTAATGAGTTTCAGACTTAAGTATGATGTTGTGTTTGCATATAGTTCGGTTCTCCGAACTGGAGTAACAATTAAGTTACTCATTTACTTCCTGTATATATTAAACCATTCTGGTTAAGCGCTGCTCGTTTCGAGCGGCGTTTTTTTATTTCAGCCATTCTAACATAAGCAAAATTTTATTTCCTGACCTACTTCAAAAATTTGAGAATCCAATAAAAATTTTGAGAAATCACAATATTTTTGTGTTTAAAGGTTTTCATAGTAGCCGTTATGGTGTAGATTAACTGCATTTCCATTCATAAAATTATTTATACAAATTAAGGAAGCAAAATGAAAGACTTAGACTGGAACAATCTTGGATTTAGTTATATCAAAACAGATTATCGTTTCATCGCACATTGGAAAGATGGTAAATGGGATGAAGGGAAACTTACCACTGATAATATGCTACATATCCACGAAGGTTCAACGGCAATTCACTACGGTCAACAATGCTTTGAAGGCTTAAAAGCCTATCGTTGTAAAGATGGTTCAATCAACTTATTCCGTCCTGATCAAAATGCAAAACGTATGCAACATACCGCAGATCGTTTATTGATGCCTCAAGTGCCAACAGAATTATTTATCCGTGCTTGTAAAGAAGTGGTGAAAGCAAACCAAGAATGGTTAGGTCCTTACGGTTCTGGCGCGACATTATATTTACGTCCATTCCTCTTTGGTACGGGGGCGAATATCGGCGTGAAAACCGCACCTGAATTTATTTTCTCTGTATTCTGCTGCCCAGTAGGCGCATATTTCAAAGGTGGTTTAGCACCATCTAACTTCATTACGACTGATTACGACCGTGCTGCTCCGATGGGAACCGGTGGCGTAAAAGTGGGGGGGAACTATGCGGCAAGCTTGCTTCCACATGAACTAGCCGCAGAACAAGGTACACCAGAACGTAAATTTGCAGACGCGATTTACCTTGATCCTAAAACTCACACTAAAATTGAAGAAGTGGGTGCGGCAAACTTCTTTGGTATCACCAAAGATAACAAATTTATCACGCCTGCATCTGAATCTATTTTACCAAGTATCACGAAATACTCATTACTTCACATTGCAAAAGAACGTTTAGGTATGGAAGCCATTGAAGGTGATGTGTATATCGATCAACTTGATCAATTTGCCGAAGCGGGGGCTTGTGGTACTGCTGCAGTGATTACGCCAGTAGGTGGTATTCAACATAAAGGTAAATTCCACGTGTTCTATTCAGAAACGGAAGTTGGCCCTATTACACGCAAACTTTACAACGAATTAACCGGTATCCAATTCGGTGATGTGGAAGCACCTGAAGGCTGGATTGTAAAAGTAGAATAATTTTCCTTTCTATCAACAAATCGAGATTCATTTAATTCAAGGACTAAGTTCTGTCACTATAGAACTTAGTCCTTTTAGTTTTTTACACGCTTTGTATAAAGTATGTTTCAGTAGAAATACCTCATTAATAATATTTAACTCACGCCAAAATACTTCAAAATCAACCGCACATTTCCCCTTTTATTGTGTGCCTATATTTCAAATTATGATCTTCATCACAGTTTTATTCAAACAGATCGATTAGAATAAAATTGTCCATTTTTTCAAGCAAATAAGGAAGAAAAATGATGACTCCCTCTGCACTTATAGGCGAAGGAATTAACCTGATGTTTTCAGGGATGGGTTTTGTATTGGTCTTTTTGCTCATTTTAATTTGGGCTATTGGAGTGATGTCTAAACTTATCAACCGATTCTTTCCAGAACCTCAACCCGAACCCAAAACTTCCCAAAATTCAACCGCACTTTCTGCGGCACCTACTGACGATTTTGAGCGGTTACGTCCTGTGATTGCAGCGGCTATCGCACACCATCGCCGTACCCAACAGTTCAAATAAAATAAGGATTTTACCATGGCTAAAAAAATTAAAATGACAGAACTGGTGCTTCGTGATGCCCACCAATCACTTTTCGCAACGCGTTTGCGTCTTGATGATATGTTACCAATTGCTCATGAATTAGATGATATTGGCTATTGGTCGTTGGAAGCTTGGGGTGGTGCAACATTTGATAGCTGTATTCGCTTTTTAGGTGAAGATCCTTGGGTTCGTTTGCGTGAATTGAAAAAAGCTTGTCCAAAAACTCCATTACAAATGTTATTACGTGGCCAAAACCTATTAGGCTATCGCCACTATGCTGATGACGTGGTAGAACGTTTCGTAGAACGTTGTGTAGCGAATGGTATGGATGTTTTCCGCGTATTCGATGCGCTCAATGACCCGCGCAACATGAAAGCAGCGTTGCAAGCAGTACGTAAATTTGGTGGTCATGCTCAAGGGACTTTAAGTTATACCACCAGCCCAGTTCATACCATGCAAACCTGGCTCGATACAACTGAACAATTACTTGAAATCGGTATCGATAGCTTGGTCATCAAAGACATGTCCGGTATTTTAAATCCAATGGCGGCTGCAGACTTAGTGCGCGAAATCAAAAAACGTTTCGACGTAGAATTGCATTTACACTGTCACTCCACCACTGGTATGGCAGAAATGGCGCTATTAAAAGCGGTTGAAGCAGGTGTAGATGGTATTGATACGGCAATTTCTTCTATGTCAGGTACTTATGGTCACCCTGCAACTGAATCCCTAGTCGCCACCTTACAAGGCACTGAATATGACACCGGTTTGGATATTCCTCGCTTAGAAAAAATTGCTGCCTATTTCCGTAATGTGCGTAAAAAATATGCCAAATTTGAAGGCCAATTACGCGGTGTAGATAGCCGTATTTTAGTGGCACAAGTGCCAGGCGGTATGCTCACTAACTTGGAGAACCAATTAAAACAACAAAATGCGTCCGATAAATTAGATTTAGTATTAGAAGAAATCCCACGCGTGCGCAAAGACTTGGGCTACATTCCACTCGTTACACCAACTTCTCAAATTGTTGGTACACAGTCGGTTATTAACGTTCTCACTGGCGAACGCTACAAAACTATCGCCAAAGAAACTGCCGGTATTTTAAAAGGTGAATACGGTAAAACGCCTGCACCAGTAGATAGTGCGTTGCAAGCTCGAGTATTAGAAGGCGCTGCGCCAGTAACAGACCGCCCTGCCAATCACATTGCGCCTGAAATGGCGAAAATTGAAGCTGAAGTTGCAGAACAAGCTAAAGCGAAAGGCGTGAAATTAGCAGACAATGCTGTGGATGATGCTTTAATCGTGGCGCTCTTCCCTCAAATTGCGTGGAAATTCTTAGAAAACCGCAACAACCCAGCCGCCTTTGAGCCAGCCCCTACCGGCAATGAAAGTGCGGTGGAAAATAAACCTGTTTCTAAAGCTGCACCAGCTGCTTCAGGCTCTGCGGTTTATACCGTGGAATTAGAAGGCAAAGCCTTTGTGGTGAAAGTAAGCGAAGGCGGTGACATCTCTCATGTGGCGACTACTGCTCCTCAAGCTGCGCCGCAAGTGGCTCCGGCTCCAGCAACCGGTGGTACACCAGTAACGGCGCCGATGGCCGGTAATATTTGGAAAGTTGTTGCAACAGAAGGTCAAACCGTAGCAGCTGGCGATGTATTATTCATTCTCGAAGCCATGAAAATGGAAACCGAAGTAAAAGCTGCACAAGCTGGTACCGTGCGTGGCATTTGCGTCAAAGCCGGTGATGCTGTCGCCGTAGGTGACACCGTGATGACCTTAGCATAAGGAATGGTCTATGGAGAGTATTATTGCGTTAATTAAAGGGATGGGCATATTCCATCTGCAATGGGGGCAAGCAGTGATGATCGCTGTGAGCCTACTGTTGCTGTGGCTTGCCATCTCACGCAAATTTGAACCTTTGCTGTTGCTACCAATTGGTTTCGGCGGATTATTGTCAAATATCCCTGAGGCAGGACTAGCCATGACAGCATTAGAGAATTTGCTTCATCTCGGCTCACCAGAGCAAATTGCGGTAATTGCTTCGCAATTAGGTGTACCACCCGATCCTGCCTTGATAAAAACAGCGCTAAATTCTGCGCCGATATCGATGGTAAATCAATTAGAGGCTTTATCTGTGGATATGGGTTATAGCGCCGGTATTTTGGCTTTGTTCTATAAAGTTGCGATTGGATACGGCATTGCACCATTGGTTATTTTTATGGGCGTGGGTGCTATGACAGACTTTGGCCCATTATTAGCCAATCCAAAAACGTTGCTACTTGGTGCGGCTGCACAATTCGGCATTTTCGCTACTGTGCTTGGTGCGTTAGCCTTAAATTACTTCGGTATTATCGAATTCACACTACCTCAAGCTGCCTCTATCGGTATTATCGGTGGTGCGGATGGTCCGACTGCGATTTATCTAACCAGTAAGCTGGCGCCTGAATTGCTTGGCGCGATTGCCGTGGCAGCCTATTCCTACATGGCATTAGTGCCGTTGATTCAACCGCCGATTATGAAAGCATTAACCACCGAAGAAGAACGCAAAATTCGCATGACACAGATGCGACATGTGAGTAATCGTGAAAAAGTCTTGTTCCCGGTGATTTTGCTGTTGCTCGTTGGTTTACTCCTACCGGATGCTGCCCCATTACTCGGGATGTTCTGTTTCGGTAATCTCATGCGCGTGAGTGGCGTCGTTGAACGTTTAAGCGACACCACACAAAACGCCTTAATTAATATCGTGACCATCGTGCTTGGCTTGTCAGTGGGATCTAAACTGATTGCAGATAAATTCTTGCAACCACAAACATTGGGTATTTTAATTCTTGGCGTGATTGCTTTCGGAATCGGTACGGGTAGCGGTGTATTAATGGCCAAATTGATGAACAAATTCAGCAAAAATAAAATCAACCCACTCATAGGTTCTGCTGGTGTATCTGCCGTTCCTATGGCCGCTCGCGTTTCCAACAAAATCGGATTGGAAGCGGATAATCAAAACTTCCTACTCATGCACGCCATGGGACCGAACGTTGCCGGTGTAATTGGCTCGGCGATTGCCGCTGGGGTCATGTTAAAATATGTCGGTACGTTGATGTAATATTCAAGATGTTGAAAAACACCTATGAGGTTCATTAAATAACAAAAAGAGCGGTCAAATTGACCGCTCTTTTATTTATTACGATTTCCTTTAGTTAACCAAACTCATCGCCAGGTTCTTCGCACCTTTGAAATCCACTTTACCACTTCCTAACATCGGAATTTCATCCACTAAGAAGACTTGGCTTGGGAGCATAATCGGCGGTACATTTAATCCTTTAATGCGTTCATTGATCTCATATAAAGAAAGCGCAGACTTGATTAAAAGCACAATGCTCTCGCCTTTTTTATCATCACTCAAGGCAACGGCAACAAATTGAGTTTCTTCATCAAATACTTGTGAAAGTTTCTCTTCCACGCAGCCGAGACTGATCATTTCGCCGCCTACTTTAGCAAAGCGAGAATAACGATCCACAATGGTAATAAAGCCGTTATGATCGATATGGCCTTTATCGCCGGTTTTGTAATAACGTACACCGCCAATTCCAACAATCACTTCTGCTGTTTTTTCTGGTGCATTCAAATAACCTTTCATGACTTGTCCACCACCAATCAAGATCAAACCGTCTTCGCCGACTGGTAATTCCTGCAAGCTTTCTGGATCCACAATTTTGATAATGGTACCTGGTAATGGCATACCTACCGTACCAGCTTGATTGAAGGTAAATTCCTGTAAGGTTTCCGGATCAAGTAAATTAGGCATATTGACACTAGCTACCGGTGCTGTTTCAGTCGCACCATAACCTTCGTAAATTTCCAAGCCAAATTTTAGTTTGAAGGCTTCTTTTACATCCGCTTTCAATTTTTCGGCGCCCGCAATAACCATACGTACGTTTTGTAGCATTAACGGATGGAATTTCTTATTGCGTACATACAATCTAAAGAAAGTTGAAGTACCAAATAAAATACTCACCCGATGTCGAGCACACATTTTTCCTACTGTCGCCCCATCTGTCGGATCCGCTACACTTACCATTTTAATGCCCTCACACAATGGTAATAAAGTTGTCACGGTTAAGCCGAATGAGTGGAAAATGGGTAAGGAATTCAAAATCACATCATCTTTGTGGAAATTTAATAATTCACCAATCTGTTTAATATTTGTCAGTAAGTTTTTATGGCTTAATTCAATGCCTTTTGGATCACCTTCACTACCACTACTGAATAAGATGGTTGCATTATCTTCCAAGCTTACATCTGCAAAGTAACGTAATTTAATCCACCATTGTGGCGCCAAAAACGCGGTTAAAAATGACCGCACTTTATTAGCTTTAGTGATCGATTTCCCTAAATTTTCCATAAAGAGGGCTTTATCAGCCACCACTTGGCTAAAGTCAAAACCTTTTGCGTTCAACTTATCCAAGAATTTTTCAGAGGTAATGACTTGTGAAATGTTGGCTTTTTTCAATGCTTTTTCCATCACTTCTGGGCTTAGCGTGTAGTTTAAATTTACCGGTACTTTGCCCATCACCATTAGGGTCATATTAATAATTGCCCCGATTGATGAACTTGGTAATAACACACCAACATTTTTTTCATTCCCTAAAGCGGCTTTCAAGGTTTTCACAAACATCAATACTGCAGCAATAAATTTCAGGTTATTCAGTTTAGTGCCTTGTGCATCCACCGCGGCTTCTTTGAATAAATTCGATTTTGCTGAATTCAACCAATGATGCATCAGCGGTTTACGTTTACTCATGACTTTTTCCCATACAGAGAAAGAAAGTTCGAGTACTTTTTGCTTCATCGCTGTCGCATCAATAAAGCCATGAATTGGTTTACCAAATGCCACTAAAATTTCACGTTTACCTTGGCGTTTAGTTAAATTCTTATAGAAAGAATCTGCACGGGAGAAGCTACTGCCCCATAATCCACGTAAATAGAAAGGAACCGTCGTCACATTCTCCAAATCTTTTAATACGTGCTCAAAGCCTTTTTGGAACTCATTAATTTGACCGTTATAGCTGATATGACCTTCTGGGAATAAAGCCACCACTTCACCACGCGCTAAATATTCACGAATGGTTTCAATAGATTCACGACTTGAACCGCCACCAATTGGGATGACTTTGAAAATACGGAAGAACCAAGTGAGATACCATTTGTTGTAAATTGGACGATACATCACAAATTTAATCGCACGAGGGCTAGCCGCTTGTAACACCAACCAGTCAATCCAGCTAATATGGTTACCTAATAACAACACGCCACCACTTTGTGGAAGATTTTTTAACCCCTCCACATGAAAACGATAATTCGCTTTTAACGCAAAGAGTAAGAATAAACGCGTAAATAAATGAGGCACTTTCGACATGGTATATAAACTTGCAGCAAAACATGCAGCAGAAGTCACTAAGAATAAACCTTGAGTCGAAACATTAAGTTGTACAAAAACAATGCTTAATAGCAAAAAGACCACCATGAACACGTTTTGCACAAAGTTGTTACCTGCCATGATTTTGCCGCTGATTTTCTCAGGTGCGAAATACTGAATCGTCGCATTCAATGGCACGATCAATAAACCGCCAGAGAAGCCAAAGACAAAAGAACAAAGTGCTAATACCACTCCACTTTGAGCTAGAGTTAAGAAGAATAACGACACACAAATACCCAACGCACCAAGCGGAACAATACCTAACTCAATATGCAAACGAGAAGCACGTCCTGCAAGATATGAACCAAGCGCAAGCCCTATTCCACTCACCGCAAGAATCGCTTGAATAACAACCACATTATCTTCATTGAACATCGCTTTATAATGCGCTGGGAATGCCGCCACAATAATTTGTGACACGCCCCAAAACAGGCTTAATCCAATAACACTCAACCAAATATTTTGATCTGCTTTTAATGTACGAACGTTATCTTTTAAATACCCTAAAGAAAGGTATTTTCTCATATCAAACTGACCTTCTGTATTCTCAGCTTCTTGCTTAAAGAATGGGATTTTAAAAGCAAAATAGGCTTCTAATGCACTCAGCAATACTAACGCCACACCTATCACCCAAACACTTTGTAATACTTCATTCGGATCATCTGATGCCACATAATGCGCTTCAAAGAAGAAAGAAAATGCAAAAGAACTAAATAGAATAGCCACAATGGTGAGCGCTTGAATCACACCATTTGCCATACCGATATTTTCAGTGCCCACAATCGATTTAATAATGCTATATTTGGCTGGAGAATAGACCGCACTTTGCGCCGCCAAAATCAATGTCAGTACAAAGGAAATAGCAAACATTCCCGTCATATAACTCAATAAAATCCCCGCACTGATCGCCACAGCTGCTAAGCTGCTATAACGAATCACATTGGTGCGGGAAAACTTATCGTTAATAAATGCTGAAGGGGAAAATAAGAAAATAAACGGCAATAAAATCATCGCATTAATTAATGCCGTTAAAACCACCAAACTCTCGCCTGAAAAACTTTTCAGCAACACATTTTGAATGGTAATTTTATGTGCTAAATCCACACTGGCATTAATAAAGGCAATGGCTAAATAAGGTACAAAGCCTGCATATTTTAAGAGTTTCATTTCGCACTCTCCGCTTGATAAAGATTAAAGGTTTTCATATTCAAGAGATAAGGTTTTAACACCAACAATAAATCAAATAAGTGTTTTAATTTTTCATCTTTTTGTTCACTATTGGCTAATGCCGCTAAAGTCACATTCACCTCTTTTTCTGCTAACATTTTCGCTGCAACTAAATAAGCTTTCACCACATCCATTTCGGCTTCATCACAACGAACCAAGATCGCCAAAATATCACGTTCTTTTGCCGTAAAAATGCCTTCACGAGGATTCAATAAGCCTTCTGCTACCATTTCTTCGATTTGTTTAGCAGAAAGATGAAATTCTTCACATAATTGCTCAATCGTGAACACTTCATTTTCTGCCCCCATGATGATATCCAATAATCCAATAAGGCTTTCATAAGGATTATTCCAATCAAAATGAGGATGAGCAAAAAGTGCTTTAATTTGTGAAATCGTTGCATTGAAATTGCTTTGTAGATATTTAATAAAACTAAGCAACTTCACACAATGTTCATCATAGAGATGAAAATTCGGTTTATCTTTCACCGGCTCCGGCAACAAACCTTCTTTCACATAGTACAGCACCGTGGATTTTGGTGTCTGACTAAGCTTAACCAAATCATTCATTTTTAACATCAGGATTTCCCTCTAGGTTGATTTGTTGTGTATTGTAGCGTATAAAAACAAAAAGTAAATAGTGTTGCTTTACGCTTTTAATTGAGTTTAATAAAAAAGTTGCTCATCACATTATGAACAACTTTCTTAATCAGCTTTAGTTTTCAACTTTTCGCCATAGATCCTTACTGTAAATGACGCCCACTGAATTTTTCTTCGCCCCCATAATAGTTGGAGAAATATAAACCGGTGTGGTGTATTGGAAAAGCGGTAAAGCAAGGTTTTCCTGTTGGATCTTCTCACTTAATTTTAAGTAAATTTCTGACCGCTCTTTTTCATTTAGGCTTTTCAATGCTTGCTCAAAAAGTTGGTCATATTCCGCATTGGCATAGCCATTTTTATTATCGGGACTTTTAGAATAGAACAAACCCAAGAATGCCATCGGATGATTAAAGTCAGCACACCAGCCAGAACGAATGACTTGGAAATCCCCTTTTTGGCGCTTAGTCTGTAATGTTTGCCAATTGACTGGTTGAGCATCCACGCGCAACATATCGGATTGAGTCAATTGCCCCACTAAACGTTGCGCAATATTTACATGCAATGGTGCATCATCATAGAGCACATTTAAATGTAGCGGATGTTTTTCATCAATTTTATTTTGAGCCAATAACTGCTCAGCAACAACAGGCTCCCATCTTGAATCTTGTCCATTTAACATGGCTTTCGGTAAAAAATACGAACTCGGAATTGCCGCTGGAATCTCATTATTCACAATATTCGTAACCGAAACCAACGAAGCAATCGCCTTACGCACATCTGCCTTAGCAACTTTAGGATCATTGAGATTAAACTCATAAAAATAACTGCAAAGCTGTGGAAAATGTTGAAGGTCCGCGTTCACTTCTGGTACATCAACCACCACATCAAAGTCAGATAATTTAGTGGCGATAAAAGGCAAATATTCTACACGCTCAAAAGCCACATTATTTTTCTGCCAATAATAGGGATTTTTAGCTAAGTGTATGCTTTTCACACTTTCACTTTCGATCATATAAGCCCCGTTTGTCACTGGAGAATCAGGATCGCTATATTGAGGCACAAGGCTGATATGCGCCAACATTTCCGGCAAATACGGTGTTGGTTTATCAAGCTCAATACGTAAAGTGTGGTCATTTTCCGCATAAATTCCTAAGCTCTTAAAAGGTTTATTTTTTTCTAAAACACCTTTCGCATTTTTTAGGTTGAGATAAGATAAATAGGATCTTAACGGGCTATTGGATTGAGATAATGCTTGCCAAGAAAGCATGACTTCTTGAGCGACTAAAGGATCACCATTTGACCAACGAAGCCCTTCACGCAAGGTAAAGATCCAGGTTTTGTTATCTTTCGTTTGCCAACTTTCTGCGATACCCGGCACGATTCGCCCTTCCGAATCATAAGCGGTTAAGCCTTCATATAAATCACGCAATAAATTTTCTTGTTCAGGATAACGTACAAACCAAGGCTCAAAAGAAGGAGTATAAGTAAACGCCCGAGTCAGTAAAGTCCTACTCGGTTTTGATGTATTTTCTTGTTCGATAGGCTGACTTTGTGTTGGTTGCTCTTCTGCTATCGCGTTTGTAGATTTAGGACTGTTTAATTTATCACAACCACTCAATCCCAAAACGATACCGAAAATGACCGCACTTTTAAGCCAAGTAAAGAAAGAATTATCCATTTTCAACGTCTTCTGTTTTAATCCAAAAGAAAAAGAACCAATATTTTACCGCAATTAAAATGGCAATGATCGTTCGCCCCACTACACTTGGGGTAAAGTAAAAGCCAATTAAAAGCATTGTAGTTGAAAAGGTTAGAATAGAAATTTTTGCTTTTTTTGTTAATGCACGACGTTCATTAAAGGATTTTAGGTGCTTTTGATAAAGCTTCGTCCCTAAAAACCATTGTTCTAAACGAGAAGAGCCTTTCGCAAAAGAATAAAGTGTAAGCAGTAAAAAAGGTGTTGTCGGAAGAATAGGTAAAAAAATACCAATAACACCTAATATTAAAGAAATGCATCCAAGAACAACATACATGGCCTTGGTTAAAGAAGTTTTTGGGAAAAACTTAAGTGAAACAACACCTATAACGATCGCAAGAGCAATGATGCCAGAAAAAATGATAATAGAAAAAAAGGAAGCGCCGTTCATCATAAACCCTAAATAAAAGTGATACGCAATTATTACTGATTTTTTAGATTTTTCAACCTTGATATTATAGAATTTGTCGCAATTTACTAAAGAAACAGTTAGCAAAAGGAATATTTATGTCTAATCCATTACTTCATATTGAAGGCTTACCTCCGTTTTCTCAAATCAAACCAGAACATATTCAACCGGCAATCCAAGAACTTATCGAAGAAAATCGTCAAGCCATTGAACAAGTTTTAAAACAACCGCACTTTACTTGGGAAAATTTTATTGAACCACTTACTGAAGCAGGTGAACACCTAAGCCGTGCTTGGTCACCGATCTCTCATTTAAATTCAGTTAAAAACAGCCCTGAATTACGTGATGCGTACCAAGCCTGCTTGCCACTACTCTCTGAATACAGCACTTGGGTAGGCCAACACAAAGGCTTATATAATGCTTATTTAGCTTTAAAAAATAGTCCTGAATTTGCCACTTATTCCTTGGCGCAAAAGAAAGCCATTGAAAATGCACTACGTGATTTTGAGCTTTCAGGTATCGGTTTATCCGAAGAAAAACAAAAACGTTATGGTGAGATTGTTGCTCGCTTATCTGAATTAAGCGCACAATTTAGCAATAATGTATTAGATGCCACTATGGGTTGGGAAAAAGTCATTGAAGATGAAAGTGAATTAGCCGGTCTTCCTGAATCTGCATTACTTGCGGCAAAACAATCTGCAGAAAGTAAAGGCTTGAAAGGCTATCGCTTTACATTAGAAATCCCAAGTTATTTACCCATTATGACCTATTGTGAAAATGCAGCATTACGCGAAGAAATGTATCGTGCTTATGCGACTCGTGCATCTGATCAAGGTCCAAACGCAGGTAAATGGGATAACACTGCGATCATTGAAGAAATCATGACGTTACGCGTAGAACTAGCCAAATTGCTAGGTTTCAATACCTATACTGAACGCTCACTTGCGACTAAAATGGCAGAAAATCCACAACAAGTATTAGATTTCTTAAATAACCTTGCAGATCGTTCAAAAGCACAAGGCGAGAAAGAATTAGCTGAACTTAAAGCTTATTGTGAAAAAGAATTTGGCGTTACTGAACTTGCGCCTTGGGATATCAGTTTCTATTCTGAAAAACAAAAACAACATTTATATGCGATCAATGATGAAGAACTTCGTCCTTATTTCCCAGAAGATCGCGTTATTTCGGGCTTATTTGAATTAATTAAACGTATTTTTAATATTCGTGCAGTTGAACGTTTTGGCGTCGATACGTGGCATAAAGATGTGCGTTTCTTTGATTTAATTGATGAAACTGACGAAGTACGCGGTAGTTTCTATCTCGATCTTTATGCACGCGAAAATAAACGTGGTGGTGCCTGGATGGATGATTGCATTGGCAGAAAACGTAATGCTGACGGTTCAATTCAAAAACCTGTTGCTTATTTAACGTGTAACTTCAACGCGCCTATTGGTGATAAACCGGCCCTATTCACCCATGATGAAGTCACCACTCTCTTCCATGAGTTTGGTCATGGTATTCATCACATGCTCACCAAAGTTGATGTACCAGATGTTGCGGGTATCAATGGTGTACCTTGGGATGCGGTAGAACTTCCAAGTCAATTTATGGAAAACTGGTGTTGGGAAAAAGAAGCGCTTGATTTTATTTCTGGTCACTTTGAAACGCACGAACCATTGCCAGAAGAAAAATTAAATCAACTTCTCAAAGCGAAAAACTACCAAGCAGCGATGTTTGTGTTACGTCAGCTTGAATTTGGCTTGTTTGATTTTACCCTTCATCATACTTTTGAAGTGGGTAAAGCTAACCAAGTGCTTGATACCTTAAAAGCAGTGAAAGATAAAGTTGCCGTGATTAAAGGTGTTGAATGGGCAAGAACACCACATAGCTTTAGCCATATTTTTGCCGGCGGTTATGCTGCAGGTTATTACAGCTATTTATGGGCTGAAGTACTATCTGCAGATGCCTTCTCTCGCTTTGAAGAAGAAGGGATTTTTAATCCGGTTACTGGTAAATCTTTCTTGGATGAAATTCTCACTCGTGGTGGCTCTGAAGAACCAATGGTCTTATTCAAACGCTTCCGTGGACGTGAACCTCAATTAGACGCATTGCTTCGTCATAAAGGCATTGCGAACTAATAACTAAAAAAGAGCGGTCAAATTTTTGACCGTTTTTTATTTTTCTAATATACAGAAAATAAAAAAGCCCTCGGTAATCCGAAGGCTTTTATTTTTAATATCGTAATAAAAATTAGCGACGTAAACCTAAACGAGCGATAGTGCTTTGGTATAAAGCAAGATCAGTACGTTTTAAGTAGTCTAAAAGTTTACGACGACGAGAAACCATACGTAATAAACCACGACGACCATGGTGGTCTTTTTTGTGCTCAGCAAAGTGAGCTTGTAAGTGGTTGATTTGTGCAGTTAATAATGCGATTTGAACTTCAGAAGAACCAGTATCTTTCGCATCGCGACCAAATTCAGCAACGATTGCTGCTTTTTTTTCAGTACTTAGAGACATTTTTTACTCCTAAAAGGTAGTGTTATTAATACATCATTCGCCGATCTCTAACTCAGCGATGACAAGGAGCCTGAATTTTAACGATTGAGCAGGATAAAGGCAAGCTTTATTCTACTCATTCCTTAATAAATTAATCTTTCAGCGCTTTAATTTTTTCAATTACGTTCGTAGTTGAACAGCCATTTTCGAAATTCAATACACGAACATCGCCGCCGTTCGCCCACACTTCTTTACTGCCTGCAATCTCTTCAGGTTTGTAATCGCCGCCTTTCACCAATAAATCCGGTAAAATCTCACCGATTAAACGTTGTGGCGTATCTTCATCAAAAGAAACCACCCAATCCACTGATGCTAAACCAGCCAATACTGCCATACGTGCATTCAGATTGTTAATTGGACGACTCTCACCTTTTAAGCGTTTGACTGAATCATCCGTATTCACGGCAACAATTAAACGGTCACCAAGTTTGCGAGCATTTTCTAAATAAGACACATGGCCAGGGTGAAGAATGTCGAAACAACCATTTGTCATCACAATTTTCTCACCACGTGCTTTAGCATGATCTACGGCAATTTTTAATTGGCTTTCTGACATAATGCCAAAACCTGTTTCAGAACGGCCATGGATTGCATTCTCTAATTCCACAGTAGAAACCGTTGATGTACCCAATTTACCGACCACAATACCTGCTGCCACATTGGCTAAATAGCAAGATTCTTCAAAAGAACGACCATCTGCAAGTGCAGTAGCTAAGACACTGATTACCGTATCACCTGCCCCCGTTACATCAAACACTTCTTTGGCAACGGTTGGCAAATGGAACGGCTCTTGATTTGGACGAAGTAATGTCATGCCTTTTTCAGAGCGCGTCACTAAAAGTGCGGTCAATTCAATGTCTGAAATTAATTTTAGGCCCTTTTCAATGATCTCTTCTTCAGAAGCACATTTACCCACTACGGCTTCAAACTCAGACATATTTGGCGTCAGTAAAGTCGCACCACGATAACGCTCAAAATCTGTGCCTTTTGGATCGATCAAGACTGGTACGTTTGCTTTGCGTGCAATTTGAATCATTTTTTGCACATCTTTTAACGTGCCTTTACCATAATCAGAAAGCACTAACGCACCAAAGTTTTTCACTTCTGCTTCTAATTTCGCAAGCAACTCATGACATTCAACGTTTTGAAAATCTTCTTCAAAATCCAAACGAAGTAATTGTTGGTGACGAGACAAAATACGTAATTTCGTAATGGTTGGGTGAGTATCCAATGCCACAAAATTACAATCAATTTTTTGATGTTGTAATAAATTGGTTAAGGCTGTACCTGTTTCATCTTGACCAATTAAACCTAAAATTTGCACAGGTACATTAAGAGAAGCAATATTCATTGCCACGTTTGCGGCACCACCTGCACGCTCTTCATTATCTTGTACTCTAACCACAGGAACTGGTGCTTCCGGTGAAATACGATTAGTCGCACCAAACCAGTAACGATCAAGCATTACATCGCCTAATACTAATACTTTTGCTTGATTAAAATTGGCAGAATATTGAGCCATTTTGGAATCTCTCTGTTGGAATAATAAAAATTTGGCGCAATTTTACCACAACTCAAATTTGCGATAAACTACACGCCGAACTAACCAGAAAAGAATTATGAAAAACGAAAAACTCCCTCAATTTCAACTGCACTTTCTAGCCCCGAAATACTGGGGATTTTGGCTTGGTGTGGCGATTTGGCGAAGCCTTTTGTTACTTCCCTATCCAATTCTACGTCATATCGGCAATGGCTTAGGCTGGCTTTTCTCAAAATTAAAAGTGGGAAAACGTCGTGCGGCGATTGCCCGTCGAAATCTTGAGCTCTGCTTCCCAAAAATGCCTGAGCAAGAACGTGAAGCCATTTTGCAAGAAAACTTACGTGCCGTTGGGATGGCGATTATTGAAACCGGCATGGCATGGTTTTGGTCTGATGCTCGCATCAAAAAATGGTCAAAAATTGAAGGGTTAAATTATTTAAAAGAAAACGCCCAAGACGGCATCATATTTGTAGGCGTCCATTTTCTTACGCTTGAGTTAGGCGCGCGTATTGTGGGCTTACATCATCCTGGCGTAGGTGTTTATCGTCCAAATGACAATCCTGTATTGGATTGGTTACAAATCAAAGGTCGCTTACGTTCAAACAAAGACATGCTGAATCGAAAAGATCTGCGAGGCATGCTCAAAGCCTTACGTAAAGGTGAAACCATTTGGTATGCGCCCGATCACGATTACGGTAGAAAAAATGCGGTATTTGTGCCTTTCTTTGCAGTAAAAGAAGCCGCAACTACGACAGGCAGTTATTATCTGCTTAAATCTGCACCAAATTGTAAAGTTGTCCCTTTTGCTCCATTGCGTAATAAAGACGGCTCAGGTTATACAGTCAGTATTTCTCCACCAGTGGATTTTTCCGATCTTTCAGATGAAACAGCAATCGCTGCAAGAATGAATAAAGTTGTGGAAAAAGAAATCTTAAAAGGCGTGGAACAATACATGTGGTTACACCGCCGATTTAAAACGCGTCCAACTGAAGATGAACCAAGTTTGTATCCATAAGTGCGGTTGATTTTTTATCTGTTTTTGAATACTAAAACGACATATCGAAAAATAAGGAAAATTTCCTTATTTTTTTCTTGATCTTTATATAATTGAATATATAATGAACTCGTTTTAAGGTTTTAGATAGTAAACTTGTGTTATGACATACACACTACTGGCTAGTGCATTCCCCCCACTCCTTTTGCACTAGCCATTTTTTTTTAAATCCCTTACCATATCTCACCCTTTTCTTTTTTCTCAAAAATGATGAACAATCTAGAACTTGAACGTTTACTAAACGAAAAGCTTAGCACAGACAGAATAAATGATTACGCCCCTAACGGTTTGCAAGTAGAAGGCAAATCAGAGATCAAAAAGATCATCACGGGTGTCACCGCAAGCCAAGCTTTGATTGATTATGCCGTTGCACAACAAGCTGATGCGCTACTTGTCCACCACGGTTATTTTTGGAAAAGTGAAAATCCATGTATTCGCGGCATGAAAGGTAAACGCATCAAAACCTTGCTTGTGAATGATATCAATTTATATGGCTACCACTTGCCTTTGGATGTCCATCCAGAATTAGGTAACAATGCAAAACTTGCTCAGTTATTAGGGATTAGCGATCTTCAACCTTTAGAAAATAGCTCAACCAGCATTCCTGTTTGGGGAATGTTAAAAGATCCCGTTACCGCTGAAGAATTTGCGCATCGTATTGAACAAGTACTTCACCGTAAACCGTTAATTTGCACGGAAAACGGACCGCACTTAATCCGTAAAGTAGGCATTTGTACCGGTGGCGGACAAGGCTATATTGATTTAGCCGCAGCACAAGGTTGTGATGCCTTTATTACAGGCGAGGTTTCGGAGCAAACAATTCACTCAGCTCGTGAACAAGGTATTCATTTCTTTGCGGCTGGTCACCATGCAACAGAACGCTACGGCATTAAGGCATTAGGTGAATGGCTAGCAGCTGAATATGGCTTGGATGTAGAATTTAAAGATATTGATAATCCAGCCTAACTGGTACAAAGTGTGATTGATTGCCGAAAGCACACAAAACAAGTATAATCTCGTCGATTTTTTTAACTCAAACATAGGAAAAAATATGGGTTTCTTAACTGGTAAACGTATTTTAGTAACAGGTCTTGCAAGCAACCGTTCTATCGCTTACGGGATCGCAAAAGCAATGAAAGAACAAGGTGCTGAACTTGCTTTCACTTATTTAAACGATAAATTACAACCGCGCGTAGAAGAATTTGCAAAAGAATTTGGTTCTGACATCGTCCTTCCTTTAGACGTAGCGACCGATGAAAGCATCCAAAATTGCTTTGCAGAATTAAGCAAACGTTGGGAAAAATTTGATGGTTTCGTACACGCTATTGCATTCGCACCAGGCGATCAATTAGATGGTGATTACGTAAACGCAGCAACTCGTGAAGGCTACCGTATCGCTCATGACATCAGTGCATTCAGCTTTGTTGCTATGGCACAAGCGGCACGTCCTTACTTAAATCCAAATGCAGCGTTATTAACCCTTTCTTACTTAGGAGCAGAGCGCGCAATTCCTAACTACAACGTGATGTGTTTAGCGAAAGCGTCTCTTGAAGCGGCAACTCGTGTAATGGCGGCTGATTTAGGTAAAGAAGGTATTCGTGTGAATGCAATCTCTGCAGGTCCAATCCGTACTTTAGCGGCATCAGGTATTAAAAACTTCAAGAAAATGCTTGCTACATTCGAGAAAACCGCAGCACTACGCCGCACAGTTACTATCGAAGATGTGGGTAACTCTGCAGCATTCTTATGCTCTGATTTAGCATCTGGTATTACTGGTGAAATCGTTCACGTAGATGCAGGTTTCAGCATCACCGCAATGGGCGAATTAGGCGAAGAATAATTTTTCGTACAATCTATTTTTAGGCAGGCTTTTCAGTCTGCCTTTTCTCTTTTTTTGAATATAACTATGTTCCAAGATAATCCACTACTCGCACAACTTAAGCAACAAATCCACGACAGCAAAGAACACGTTGAAGGCGTGGTAAAAAGTACTGATAAAGCTTATGGTTTTTTAGAGTGCGATAAAAAAAGCTACTTTATTGCCCCACCTGCGATGAAAAAAGTGATGCACGGTGACAAAGTCAAAGCCACCATTGAAAAGCAAGGCGATAAAGAGCAAGCTGAACCTGAAGAATTAATTGAGCCAATGCTCACGCGCTTTATTGCCAAAGTGCGGTTCAATAAAGATAAGAAATTGCAAGTTTTGGTTGATCACACAAGTATCAACCAACCCATTGGTGCACAACAAGCTAAATCCGTAAAAGAAGAATTACAAGAAGGCGACTGGGTCGTAGCAAATTTGAAAACGCACCCATTACGTGATGATCGCTTTTTCTATGCCACTATCAATCAATTTATCTGCCGTGCTGATGATGAATTAGCCCCTTGGTGGGTGACATTGGCACGTCATGAGCAATCTCGTCATCCTGTGCAAGGTGCAGAAAGTTATGAAATGTTAGATCAACAAACACGTGAAGATCTGACCGCACTTCATTTTGTCACCATTGACTCTGAAAGTACTCAGGATATGGACGATGCCCTTTATATCGAACCTATCGAGCAAAATGGTACACAAATCGGCTGGCGATTAGTCGTTGCCATTGCGGATCCAACAGCTTACATTGCATTAGATTCACAAATTGAAAAAGATGCGAAACAGCGTTGTTTTACCAATTATTTGCCCGGCTTCAACATCCCAATGTTGCCACGTGAATTATCTGATGAATTATGCTCATTAATGGAAAATGAAACTCGCCCTGCATTAGTATGTTACATTGAAACGGATCTTGCAGGCAATATCACAGCTAAACCGCATTTTGTATCGGCTTATGTACAATCTAAAGCAAAATTAGCCTATAACAAGATTTCAGATTATTTAGAACAAGTACCGGATGCATGGCAACCGGAAACACCTGAAATTGCCCAGCAAATTGATTGGTTACATCAATTTACTCAAGCACGTATTCAATGGCGTAAAACCCATTCCTTGTTATTTAAAGAGAAACCGGACTATTCCTTTATTCTCGCTGAAAATGGCAAAGTGAAAGAAATTAAAGCGGAATATCGCCGTATTGCAAATCAAATCGTGGAAGAATCCATGATTATTGCCAATATCTGTGCGGCTCAATTCTTAGCTGAGCATGCACAAACAGGTATCTTTAATACACACACGGGCTTTGATAAGAAATTCTTAGAAAATGCCCATAATTTCTTAATGGCAAATTTAGCTAATGAAGAAAATCAAACCGAGCTTGCAGAGCGTTATTCAGTGGAAAATTTGGCAACCTTAAAAGGTTATTGCCAAATGCGTCATGATATTGAACCGATTGAAGGTGACTATTTAGAATTCCGTTTACGTCGTTATTTAACCTTTGCGGAGTTTAAATCAGAACTTGCTCCACATTTTGGGCTTGGATTAGAAGGTTATGCGACCTGGACGTCGCCTATCCGTAAATATTCCGATATGGTGAACCATCGTTTAATTAAAGCCGTGCTCACACAGCAAGCTTGTGAAAAACCACAAGATGAAGTCCTTGCTCGCTTACAAGAAGCCCGTCGTCAAAATCGCTTGGTTGAGCGTGATATTGCCGATTGGCTATATTGTCGCTACCTTGCTGATAAAGTAGCTGAAAATGTGGAATTTGATGCAGAAGTACAAGATGTGATGCGTGGCGGTTTACGTGTTCAATTATTAGAAAATGGCGCATCCATGTTTGTACCAGCTTCCACGTTGCATCCGAATAAAGATGAAATGCAAGTGAATGCTGATGAATTAGCACTGTATATTCAAGGGGAACGCCGTTACAAAATCGGTGATTTGGTGAAAGTGAAACTTACCGAAGTACGAGAAGAAACTCGCAGTATTATCGGTCAATTAATCATTTAATGACCACTTCCCTTCTAACACTAGAAATACCGCTCGTTACATAACGGACGGTATTTTTTTATAGAGCTAAAATTGTGGAAATTTTTTCTACGTTGATAGTATCAAATAAAAAGATTTTTAGGGTAGATTGAAGATGAGCAATATAGAAATGAGTTATTGATATAATATCCCCGCCTTGAAGGCGGGGATAAAATAGATATTTAGGTAGAATTACATTTTAGGAATTTCTACGCCAGATGAAAGCACGTCTTGAATATCTGATTTTAAAACATCTGCTTTTGGTCCATAAATCGCTTGGATACCAGAACCTTTCACAATAAAGCCCATTGCGCCTGCTTGTTTCCAGCTTGCTTCATCACCGACTAAATCTGGATTATGTACAGTGATACGTAAACGTGTCATACAAGCATCAACATCTGCAATGTTATTACGTCCACCAAGTAAGTTAATGATTTGAATAACTTGCATACTAGCATTCGCCACTTTTGGCTCATTGCTAGAAGCTTCATCTGAACCTTTTGCATCATAGTTACCATTACGGCCTGCTGTGGCAAGGTTAAATTTCTTAATCATAAAGTTTGCGATAAAGAACATGGCAACGGCAAACAGGATGGATACCCAAATAAAGTTGATCACATCCATACCAATGCCTGCTTTAATCGCCATTGGTGTCCGCGTTAAGAACTCAATGTTACCGAATGAATGCACACGTAAGTCCACGATATCTGCCATTGCGAAAGCACAACCTTGTACTAAGGCATAAACAATATAAAGCGGTAATGCGACAAACATAAACATGTATTCGATTGGCTCTGTTACGCCGGTTAAGAACACAGCAAGTGCTGATGAAAGGAAAATCCCTTTATAGAGTTTTTTCTTGTCTTCATCTACGTTGATATACATCGCGAGGGTCAAGCCCATTAGGATACCGGTTGAACCAATCATTTGTCCTACTTTGAATCGAGCAGGTGTTACAGTTGAAAGAAGTTCGTTATATTGCGTTAAATTACCTGCATCTTTAAGGTTGATTAAGTCAGTCACCCAGGCAAGCCAAAGTGGATCTTGACCAAAGACTTGTTTACCTTGCTGCGCACCGGTTAAGAACTCATAAGTACCGCCTAATGAAGTGTAGTTCATTGGGATAGTCAACATGTGGTGTAAACCAAATGGAAGCAATAGACGCTCTAAGGTACCGTAAATAAATGGTGCTAAAATTGGTGCAGAGTTTTGTGAGTTCGCAATCCATTGACCGAAATGATTAATTCCTGTTTGAACTAAAGGCCAGAATAATGATAGGAAGATCGCCACTAATACGGAACGATAAATGACAACGAAAGGAACAAAACGTTTACCATTAAAGAACGTTAATACTTCAGGTAATTTACGGAAATTGTAGTAACGATTGAAGGTTGTTGCCCCCACAAAACCCGCGATAATACCAACAAACACGCCCATATTTAACGCAGGTTGCCCAAGCACATTCACAAAGTAATTCGCCACAGGAATTTCACCGGCCAATATGGTACTTACGTGAGCATTTGGATCGGCTAGCATTTCAAGCTTCACACCGAAAAAGTTACCGGTAATTAAGTTAATTAAAATGAAAGCCAGGCCAGCTGCAAATGCACCGCCTGCACGCTCATTTGCCCAGCTACCACCAATCGCTAAAGCAAATAATAGATGGAGGTTACCGATAATCCCCCAACCAATTTGGGCGATAATGTTTCCGACAAGCGCTAGCCATTCCGCATCGCTAATCAAAGGCAGTGAGTTACCAATACTCACCATTAAACCCGCGGCTGGCATCACGGCAATCACAACCATTAGGCACTTACCGAATTTTTGCCAAAATTCAAAACTGAGCATTTTTTTCATATTGATTCTCCTACAAGATGAGAGCTACTTCTACGCCAAAATGGTCGGAAACAATCGGTTTATTTTTACCATTAAAAATAACCTGACTGGATAAAACCCTTTTTGCTTGGTTTAAAAAAATATAATCTAATCGCTTTTCTTCACTATGGCCTTTCCAACCGTCAATCGCTTTCTCCACAGTGATACCACTATCCTTCTGCTCTGCCATTTCAAATGTATCGAATAAGCCTAAGGATTTAATCTGCTGGTAAGCTTGCTGATCGCTTATTGCATCAGTATTGAAATCCCCCATCAGGATTTTAAGATTCGCACTTTGACTTCGCTCAACAATATAACGAACATTATCAAGTTGCTTTTCACCATCACAATTTGGCAAATTGATGTGGCAAGAATAACATTCAATTAACTGGCCTTGATATTCTACCGTCAAGCCAATGATTTTACGCGAGAGAATCGAGTCAAGACGTTGATGTTGGCTACAATAAAACGCATCAACATCATAAACAGGCAAGCGCGTTAAAAACGCAATGCCCTCATCATATTTATCGTAACCAATATGCGAATTACTCCAAAAAAGCGAGTATTTCTGTGCAACGCGTTGATTGATTTTATTTAACAGAATGACACCATAATTATCTTGCTTTAACGTTGGCGAAATAGCAGGAGACGACATCAATTGATTAACCTCTTGTAAGGCAATGATGTCATAACCCTTTTCCACAATAGTCTCAGCAAGAATCTCTATTTTTTCCGCTTGGTTAGCTTCTAACCAAGCGTGTACATTCAGGGTTAGTAGTTTCATTGCTTCCCCTTAGCCCTCACAATGCCAAATGTCTGCATTATATTGAGCGATAGTGCGATCTGATGAGAAGAAGCCAGCTTTTGCGATATTGTGAACGACTTTCTCATTCCAACTATCTTGATCTTCATAATCAGCTAAAATTTGTTCTTTCGCGTCGACATAAGCATTAAAGTCGATTAACGTCATAAACCAGTCTTTATTCAATAATTCGTTATAAAGACGTTCTAAACGTGTTTTATTGCCTAATTTCACCACGGCAGGATTCAGAATAAAATCAACCGCTCTTTTAATATCTTTGTCGTTTTCATAATACTCTTTTGAAACATAACCCGATGTTTCATAAAGTTTAATAATGCTTTCCGAATCTTTACCGAATGTATAGATATTTTCAGCACCTGCTAATTCTGCAATTTCAACATTAGCCCCATCCATTGTGCCTAAGGTTAACGCGCCATTAAGCATAAATTTCATATTACCTGTACCAGAAGCTTCTTTAGAGGCAAGTGAAATTTGTTCTGAAATATCGGTTGCTGGAATCAGTTTTTCCGCCACACTCACATTATAGTTTTCCACTAAATGGACGTTTAAATACTTGTTCACTTCAGGATCATTATTGATTAACTCAGATAAACAAAGAATTAAGTGAATAATATCCTGTGCAATAATATAAGCAGGTGCAGCTTTTCCGCCAAAAATCACGGTAATCTTACGTTTTGGTAATTTACCTGCTTTAATTTCTAAGTATTTATGAATCACATAAAGCGCATTCATTTGTTGGCGTTTATATTCATGGAAACGCTTAATTTGCGTATCAATAATTGAGTTTTCATCTAACTCAATACTTTTATTTTCTTTAAGGTACGCTTTTAGCGCTAATTTGTTTTCAAACTTAATTTTCGCTAATTGTTGATGAACCTTTTTATCATCTTTAAAGGCTAACAATTTCTCTAATTTCGTTGCATCATGCAAATACTCATCACCAATCAATTCTTTAATGTAAGTCGCTAATGCTTGGTTAGAAAACTCTAACCAACGACGGAAGGTAATGCCGTTTGTCTTATTATTGAATTTTTCAGGATATAACGCATAGAACGCTTTAAGTTCTGAATTTTTCAAAATCTCCGTATGTAACGCGGCAACACCATTCACAGAATTTGAAAAGTGAATATCCATATGTGCCATATGCACTCGTTTTTGTTTATCAATAATTTGTACGGCAGGATCTTTATATTCTGCACGCACTAATTTATCTAATTTTTTAATGATCACCACCAAATGCGGCACCACTTCATCTAGATAATCGAGCGGCCATTTTTCTAATGCTTCAGCCAAAATGGTATGGTTTGTATAGCCCACCATATTACGTACAATTTCAACGGCTTCAGCAAACTTAATCTGATGTTTTTCCGTTAATAAGCGAATTAATTCAGGAATCACCATTGAAGGGTGTGTATCGTTGATCTGTACATACGCATAATCCGATAAATCATGTAAGTTACTGCCACGCGCAATTGCTTCATCAATTAATAATTGTGCTGCATTTGATACCATGAAGTATTGTTGATAAATACGCAATAATTCCCCATTTTTATCTGAATCATCTGGGTAAAGGAATAAAGTCAGATTTTCTTCAATCGCAGTTTTATCAAACTCGATACCTTTTTTAATCAGTTTAGGATTCACTGATTTAATATCAAACAAATTGAGATAGTTTTTCGTGTCTTTCTTATAACCTAAAATATCAATACGATCTAATTTAGAGGTTAATGTAAATTTCTTAAATGGCACTTCATAACTAATATCCGTTGGAATTAACCAAGAGTTATCTTCAATCCAATCATTAGGCTCGGCATGTTGTTCATTCTTTTTAAAGACTTGTTTGAACAAACCATAATGATAATTTAAACCTACCCCCTCAGCATTTAAGCCAAGCGTAGACATTGAATCAATAAAACAAGAAGCCAAACGCCCTAAACCACCATTTCCTAAAGACGGTTCTGGCTCAATATCTTCAATATGGCTTAATGATTTACCCACACTTTCTAATTCCGCTTTGATATCTTGATACACACCAAGGTTAATCAGGTTATTAGAAAGTAATTTACCAATTAAGAATTCTGCAGAAATATAATAAACCTTACGTTTACCTGTGTTTTTAGGTTTATCTGCTGAAAGTGTTTTTACGTAATTTAATAATTGAATATAAGTTTCTTTATCGCTTAATTGTTCAAGCGATTTATTGGTTTCGTTTTTTACAAAGGTACTAAATTTCATCATTATTTTTCCTGATTCGCACGTTGATATAACGTGGTCATTTTTGCTAAAAAGTCTTTTTTATCTTGCGTTAAATCTGATTGCTGCATTCTCCATTGCCAGTTTCCACCAATTGTTGAAGGCACGTTCATTCTTGAACTCGCTGGCAAATCTAAAACATCTTGCATTGTGGCAATCGCGGTATTGCTAACGGTTGCAAAAAGCTGACGAATCATCGCTTGACAAATCGATTCATCCTCATGGCGATGCGTATAATCATTGATATATTGCTGCTGTTGTTCAGTCAGGCTGTTATACCAACCATTGGTCACATCGTTATCATGTGTGCCGGTATAAACAATGGAATGCGGGATGCAATAATGCGGGCTATCTAAGCTTTCTCCGCTAACATCTTCAAAGCCAAATTGCAGAATCTTCATGCCAGGATAGTTACAGTCTGTAAGCAATTTTCTGGCTTTGTCATCAATATTACCTAAATCTTCGGCAATAATCGGTAAATCGCCTAGTTGCTCTTTAACGGCTTTAAATAAGTCATAACCTGGACCTGGCTGCCAGCTACCATCTTTAGCCACCTCTGCTTTTCCGTCTACTTGCCAATAATCAGAGAAACCTTTGAAATGGTCGATACGTAGTACATCATAAATTTTGAAGCTTTCTTCAATGCGGTGAATCCACCAAGCGTAGCCTTGTTTTTTATGTTCTTCCCAAGCGTAAAGCGGATTGCCCCAAAGTTGTCCTGTTGCACTGAATTGATCGGCTGGGACCCCCGCGACAAAAAGCGGATTGCGTTCTTCATCTAATTGGAAGAGTTCTGGTTTTGTCCAAACCTCTACGCTATCTGCAGCCACGTAAATCGGCATATCACCGATGATCTGAATGCCTTTTTGATTTGCGTAATTTTTTAATTCAGTCCATTGTTTGAAGAAGAAATATTGCGTCACTTTAAAGTACTGAATTTGCTCCGCTAACATGGTGCGATATTTTTCCAATGCACTTGGATCTCGAGCCACAGCTTTTTTATCATCCCATTTTTGTAATGCTTGATTACCAAAATGCTCTTTAATTGCCATAAACTCAGCAAAATCGTCCAACCATAATCGATTGTTTTTCTCGAAGTGATTGAAATCAGCTTGGAGTGATTGATTCGCTAAAAAATTTTTTACGGCTGTTTCTAAAATCGGACGGCGTGCGAAAAAGATACGTTCATAATCCACGCTAGTTGGATCATCACCAAAATTGACTGAAGCATAATCAGATTCTTTCAACAAGCCCATTTTGGTTAGTAAATCAAAATCAATAAGGTGAGTATTACCTGCAATTGCAGAGAAAGATTGATAAGGTGAATCACCATAACTGGTGGTAGTAAGTGGAAGAATTTGCCAATAAGTTTGTTTAGTTTCAACTAAAAAATCGACAAAATCATAAGCCGATTGCCCAAAGCTACCAATTCCGAATGCATTTGGTAGCGAGGTAATGTGCATAAGAACACCACTTGAACGAGTAAGCATAATATTTCCTCTAGGAAGTTATCATTTTGGCTCATTCTAACCTAACCGTATTTTTATGCAACAACTTATACGTAAAAGTTTAGAATATTTTCGTAAAAGAGTGACTAATATCACATTTTATACGTATAACATTTATGATTTTATGATATGCTATGATGACACCTATGGAACCAACGATAGATAAAAGGATTAAAAATGAGCAAGTATAAGCAGGTCTATAATGAGATAAAGACCCAAATTAACAATGGTAATTTAGCGCCATTGCAAGAGCTTCCGAGTGAAAATGAACTCATGCAAAGCTATGGTTTTTCTAAAGATACTATTCGAAAAGCGCTTTCCTTACTTGAAATTGATGGCTATATTCAAAAGCAACAAGGCCGAAATTCAATTGTTTTAGAGCATGACTTATCTAAGCCACAAATACTTTCTGAAATAAAAACCGTTAGCGAATTAAATAGTGCCTCAACACACCACGTAAAAACGACATTAACCAGTTTGTATATTGTGCAAGGTGAAGAAGAGTTAATGCATATTTTTAATGTCGATGATCAGATCGATTTCTACCGCATCGGTCGCCTGCGTGAAATTGATGGTGAAGCCGTTGAATACGAAGTTTCTTATTTTGATCGCCGCATCGTGCCTTTTATTAGCCGAGAAATCGCTGAGCACTCTATTTATCACTATTTAGAAAACGAATTAAAATTAAAAATTAGTCACTCACAACGGAAAATTGTCTTTCGTTATGCAAATGAAGAAGAAAAAAAGGCGATTGATCTTGGTGAGTATGACATGGTTGTGAATGTGACGAGTACCACTTATTTGGCTGATGGTCGACCGTTTCAATATGGGAGTATTAGCTATCGACCAGATAAAATTGCATTTACATCAACGGCAAAACGACATGTCTAGTTTTTGTAAATGATAGGTTGTTATTTAAAAAATTCATAAAAAAAAAGTGCGGTCATTTTGACCGCACTTTTTATTTAAGCTATTTTAACCAAAATTGTCCTTTGAAAATTTTTCCTAATGTCATCAGCACCAAACCGCTCATCATCAAGTTAGCAAAGATAAATGCACCGTTTGCCAATCCGCTCAGTACGTTATGATGAACAAAAGAAACAGCCCCATTCGCTAAAGAAGCTAATCCGAATGAAAAAGCCCAGAACCCAATATTCAGTCCTTTTTCACTAATCCAAGGAAACAGGCGAATTAAAAAGAACATTTGTAAAAAACCGTATCCCCATAAGAGCTTAACGAAAAGATCGATCTCTCCCCCATTAAGCGATAAGTAAGCCGACGAGCCCACAAATGCTGGAGCGAGAATGATCCCCATTGTTGGACGAAATTGTGGTTCAATCTGTAACACGCGTAAACGTTGGAATAACACCGGTTCATAAATAATCCAAGCAATCATCCCTGCACCTAAGAACAAATAGCCTAAATCTTGATAGCCTAACAAGGCTAATGATGAGGCACTGGTAAAGTTAGTCGCCACAGAGGGCAAATAAAAAGGTGGCAGTGTCGATTTTTCCTCAAATGTGCCATCTTTCCATAACGCACTAATTCGCACTGAAGCAAACAATAATTGCCCAATTGTCCCGATCCAAATTAATCCCTCACCAATAAGAGGAAACCAACGATACAGAACATCACCGCTTAACATCGTTGTAATCGGTATTAAGGCAATAAACGAAAAACGTATCGGACAACAATATTCATCGCGTGCTTCTTGAGAGAAATAAATCATTTTATAAATATAGAGCAAGACGAAAAGTGCCCATACTGAAACAGACGTTACGCCAATAATATCACTCACATTTCGAGAAAAAGAGATCGTATCGCCCATATGCAACCAGGCTAAAGATAAAGCGCTTAAACCTAATGGAATCGCAAAATAGCCTGTTGGTAATGGAAATGGTCGTTTATCAGTCATTATTATTCTCCTAAAAATTGATACCTTATAAGATTACCTCTAAATGCATGAATATTGATGTTGATTTATCTCAAAGACTAGAATAAAAATCTCATTTCTCTAGATGAAAGAAAGGGCTAATAAACATTAGCCCTAAATTAAATTTATATATTTTAGATTATTTGCAGATCACTTCTAATCCGCCCATGTAAGGACGTAATACTTCTGGCACCGTAATTGAGCCGTCTGCATTTTGGTAGTTCTCAAGCACGGCTACTAAAGTACGACCGACTGCTAAACCAGAACCATTTAATGTGTGTACTAAGCGAGTTTTCTTATCCCCTTTCGCTTTGCAACGTGCTTGCATACGACGGGCTTGGAAATCCCACATATTTGAGCAAGAAGAAATCTCACGATAAGTATTTTGTGCAGGCACCCACACTTCTAAGTCGTAAGTTTTGCAAGAGCCAAAACCCATATCTCCGGTACAAAGTAAGACTTTACGATATGGTAGATTTAAAAGTTGTAATACTTTTTCTGCATGGCCGGTTAATTCTTCAAGCGCTTCCATAGATTTATCTGGATCTACGATTTGTACCATTTCTACTTTATCGAATTGGTGCATACGAATTAAACCACGGGTATCACGACCATACGATCCCGCTTCAGAACGGAAACATGGTGTATGTGCGGTCATTTTGATTGGCAATTCTGCTTCATCAATAATCACATCACGTACAAGGTTAGTCACCGGCACTTCCGCTGTTGGAATTAATGCGTAAGGTTGCTCACCTTCTAACGCTAAAGTATGGAATAAATCTTCACCGAATTTTGGCAATTGACCTGTACCATAAAGGGTCGCATGGTTGACTAGATAAGGTACATAAGCTTCTAAATAACCATGTTGTTCGGTATGAAGATCCAGCATAAATTGCGCTAATGCACGGTGCATTTTAGCAATTTGACCTTTCATCACCGCAAAGCGCGCACCCGCTAATTTAGCCCCAGCAGCAAAATCTAAGCCATTGGCATCTTCACCTAATGACACGTGATCTTTGATATCAAAATCAAATGTACGCGGTGTCCCCCAACGTAAAATTTCTTTATTTTCAGTATCATCTTTACCTAATGGCACTTCATCTGCTGGAAGGTTTGGAATGCTTAATGCGATTTGATTGATTTCTGCTAACACCGCATCAAGTTGGGTTTTCGCTTCATTAAGCTGTTCGCCCATGTTATCTACTTCAGCCAATAATGGTGCAATGTCTTCACCACGTGCTTTTGCCGCACCAATAGCTTTAGAACGCGCATTACGCTCTGCTTGTAATGTTTCAGTTTTTACTTGTAAATCTTTGCGTTGTTCTTCTAATGCGGTAAGTTTTTCCGTATCAAGAATAAAGTTACGTTTTACTTTTAATTTTTCTGCTACTTCAGCCAGATTATTACGGAGTAAATTTGGATCGATCATTGGAATTCCCTATTTTTCATTATGAAACAGATGCCTTTATTCTAGCGTGCTTTGAGCAAATAAACCAGTTAAAAGCTTGATTTTTCTTTTATTAACCTCTTCAAAAACATCCAATTTTATGACCGCACTTTGCCATGATTTAATTTTGTGATCTCTGTCAAATTCTGAGAATGAGGCACTAGAAACAGCAAAAAAAAGTTCTATAATGAAAATGAACGTTAACCAAGAGGAGTAACCTATGTTTCCTGAATTTCGCGATTTAATTACTAATCTCAAAAACAAAGATGCTTATTTTGATCGCTTGTTTGAAAAACACAATGTGTTAGACCAAGAGATCAAAAATAAGATTGATAACATAGAACTCGCTACTCATACGGAAATTGAGAACTTGAAAAAAGAAAAATTACGGATTAAAGACGAGCTCTATCAATACTTGAAAAAGAAAGCAGCTGAGTAATTGGTTTAATGTGAAGACAAAGTGCGGTGAAATTTACCGCACTTTTTTGTTTTAAGCAGTTTTGTTTTTTTGAGAGCCAAGATAAATCGCCACTAATGTCAATACTGCCCCCGCCCATTGCCAATGATTGATGGGCTTATCCAAGCCAAAATAATCAATCACAAGCGCCACTACCGGTTCGGAAAGAAGCAACAAACCAGTTAAACCTAACGATAAATAAGGGATTGTATAAGCAATCATACCCCAGGCGACGCATTGCATCACTGCGCCATAAATGAAAACCAATCCCCAATCGGTAAAGGTGGTTGGATAAAGATTATCAGAATTAAAAATTAGCGAAGGAATAATTAAGACAAAGGCACCACTTAAGCTCAGAATAAACATTAACGAAAATAAAGCGGTAAGTTCTTCTTCGTGCACTTTTTTAATCATAATCATTGAAGCAGCAAGCACGCCTGCCGAAATGAGCCCAATGATAATGCCGTACATACCGTCAAAATTATGTTGCAATTCTTCCCCTGAGATTAAGACAACACCCGCAATCGCTAAAAAAAGGCTTAACATTTGTAATTTCGTTTGGCGTTCACCAAAGAAAGAATAGCCAATTGCTGCCAAAAAGAAAATCTGCAAACTATTCAACAAGGTTGAAATACCTGGCCCTACAGCATATACACTTTCATGCCAAAAGGATAAATCAAAAGCTAAAAAGATCCCGGCTAATATCGCATACATCATCGCTTTACGGCTTTTCGGGAAACGCTGTCTTTTTAATTTCATTAAGAACCAGAAAATAAAAGAGGCAATAAGTAAACGCCAAAATGCAATGGCATAACCACCCACTGGCACAAACTTCACAATTAGGCTTCCTAAACCGAATAGCACGCAGCCCACGACTAACATCGGGGCGGCGTAAGATTTTATTTTATCCATTAAATAAACATTGCCCAGACAGCCAAACTCGCTGCCATAAAGAACAAAATGAGTAAGCTGTTATAACTAAGTTTCCATTTATTAACACTGTGCAAAAACAATACTCCTGCTATTACTAAATGAAGAACAAAATAAATACCGTATGCGAAAACACCATCAAAACTGACCGCACTTACATCTTGATAAATAATAAAGATCAGTACTGCTAACGCATTCAGTGCAAGCAGTAAAATCATCAATAATGGCAGTAACGCAATGAAACCTTGCAGACGATTACGAGAAACAGACAAACATAAATTCGCTAATAATACGCCCATCACCGCTTGTGCCAATGGATTATATTGCACGAAATTTGGTGTTGGATTGCCGAAGAAAATCATCAAATAGGCAATTACACCCAATCCACTCACCAACGATGCAATTAAGAGAAAACCACGGCGAGCCGATTCATCTTTAGGTTGTTTCCATACTGCATATACAGCAGATAATCCGCATAAGCTGACAATATCAGTCATCACGTAATGATGTAATGAGGCTAAGCTCATCCCTAGCCAAACTAACCAATAAAGTGCAAAACATACATTTGCTTTGATTAAACGTCCGCGCTGTCCTGGGCAAATTTCGCCTTTAATAAACGCAACCAAACAAAGTAACTGAGCAATCAGCACACCAAAGGCTAAATGAGGAATCAGTTTTTCAGCAGATTGCAAAGACTCTGCAAAAAATTCAATAATTAATAGCAACCCAATTGGCAAAAGAGCAAGAAATGCGGCTAAGGGTTTGAATTGTTCTTCTGACATAAGATTCTCGATTAGAAAAAGAAGGCGTCATTATGCCAAAATTTGCAGCTTTTTTTAATGGCTTTCGTGCATTTTGACTCATTCCCTTTTAAAATAAGCAAAATTATAACCGCACTTTAGGAACCACAAAAAATGCTATTAAGCGTACTTTATATTATTGGAATTACTGCCGAAGGAATTACCGGTGCATTAGCCGCTGGACGAGAAAAAATGGATATTTTTGGGGTGATTATTATTGCCTGCGTCACGGCGATTGGTGGCGGTTCGGTACGCGATGTCTTACTTGGACACTACCCGCTTGGCTGGGTTAAACATCCTGAATATTTCATTATGGTGGCTGGTGCAGCGGTATTAACGGTTTTTATCGCGCCCTTCATCAAACATTTCATGCGCTACTTCCGCACGATTTTCTTGGTATTAGATGCCTTAGGGTTAATCGTATATTCCATTATCGGTGCACAAATTGCCATTGATATGGGCTATGGCTTTACCGTGACATCCATTGCTGCAACTGTGACAGGTGCATTTGGTGGTGTATTGCGTGATTTACTGTGTAACCGCATTCCCCTTGTGTTCCAAAAAGAACTTTACGCAAGCGTATCATTCTTCTCTGCCGCTATGTATATGGCATTACAACACATTCAAGTAGAACACACGCTTTCAATTTTACTCACATTATTCAGTGGTTTTGCATTACGTTTACTTGCTGTTCGATTTGGTTGGGGATTACCTGTTTTCGATTTCCAAGAGCAAGATGATGAAACAAATGATAAGTTACCGAAGAAAACGAAATAACATCATGTCAAAATATGTGACACATTAGGAAGTCAGCTTGGATATTTGTCTGCTCTACCGTACTAGGACGATATATCTAAGATTTCCTTTTCTTTAATTTCTTCATTTCTTTTAATTTTTTAGCCTTTTCAATCTTTTTTAAAGATTCTTCATCATAAATTTTTTGATAGTAAGAAGCCCCTAAAAGAACAAAAATAAAAAATGGCCCCCATATTAATAAATTATAAAAGAAATGATTAAAGCTCGGTGTTATATCGTTTCTCAATACTAAGGTAAAGTAAATAAAACTAACAGAAAAAATAGAGGCTATTACTATCCTAACAAATTTATTTAGTCTCATTTTTAATCACCTTATTTAAAATCTAGCTTTACTGCAAGTAATTGGTTAGCCCACTGGAGACTATTTTCAAAATAGGCCAAGCTTACAAAACACAAATACAAAATCTATCAAATGATAAATCATCACACCTAATTCACAAAATCCTTAATTTTAATCATTTCACCTTACGCATTTTTACGATAAGCTACACCATATTTTGTTGCAATAACAAGGGATTCGATATGTTAGAACAAATGGGCAAACAGGCTAAAGATGCAGCCTTTATTTTAGCGCAGTTAAACACCACTGAAAAAAATCATGCGCTCAGCATTATTGCAGATCAATTAGAACAACAAGCGGAACGTATTCTTGCCGCAAACCAAAAAGATATTGAAATTGCGAAACAAAACGGCTTATCTGAAGCCTTAATTGATCGCCTCTTATTAACCGAAGATCGCCTAAAAGGCATGGCGAGTGATGTGCGCCATGTGATTTCGCTCGCCGATCCAGTGGGAAAAATTATTGATGGGGGTACCTTAGATAGCGGATTAAAGATCGAACGAGTCCGTACTCCGCTTGGCGTAATTGGTACCATTTACGAAGCTCGTCCAAATGTCACTATTGATGTGGCAAGCCTTTGCTTAAAAACCGGTAATGCCGTGATTTTACGTGGTGGAAAAGAAACACAACATTCCAACCAAATTTTAGTGGAAGTGGTACAAAATGCCCTTGAACAAGCAGGATTACCACGCCATGCAGTCCAAGCCATTACCGATCCGAATCGTGAGCTTGTAATGCAACTACTTAAATTGGATCGCTATGTAGATATGATTATTCCTCGTGGCGGCGCAGGTTTACATGAACTTTGTAAACAACATTCAACCATTCCGGTGATTGTCGGTGGTGTGGGCGTTTGTCATCTTTTTGTGGAAGAAAGTGCTGACCAAGAAAAAGCCCTAACGGTAATTGCTAATGCAAAATGCCAGCGTCCAAGCACATGTAATACGCTGGAAACACTTTTAGTTCAGCGCTCGATTGCTGATGCTTTCCTACCAAAACTCGCGAAATATTTAGCCGAGAAAAAAGTAAAATTCCATGCAAAATCGACCGCACTTTCTATTCTTCAAGCTGCAAATGTCGATGTGCAAGAAGTGACTGAACAAGCGCTACGCCAAGAATGGGGCTCACTCGATCTCAATGTCGTGGTGGTTGAAGATATGGATGCGGCAATTGCTCACATTCGTGAATATGGCACACAACATTCAGAAAGTATCTTGACGGAAAATCAACGACTAGCCACGCAATTTATCAATCAAGTAGATGCGGCAGCCGTGTATGTTAATGCAAGTACTCGATTCACCGATGGCGGACAATTTGGTTTAGGTGCAGAAGTGGCGGTAAGTACCCAAAAACTTCATGCTCGTGGCCCAATGGGATTAGAAGCCTTAACCAGTTATAAATGGGTCTGTGTCGGCGATTACACTTCTCGTAAATAATCTATTTCGCCCATAAAAAAACCGCACCTTGAAACAATCAAAGTGCGGTTATTTTTTATCTCGTTTTTAGTGTTTGCCAAATAATTTCATCGCGGGTAATACAATCGCACAAGCAATCGCGCCTACGATCACACCCACGACTAACGTCGCTACATTACCTAATAAGCCATCAGCTAATTGATAATCAGCGAGCAAATGATGAATGAAATCCACATTATGTACGAAAATACCGCCACCGACTAAGAACATCGCAAGCGTACCGATAAAACTAAGTGAACGCATAAATTTTGGCATAATCACTAAAATTGCATTACCGATTGACTTCGCCACACCACCTTTTTTGATAAGGTATAAACCGAAATCATCCGCTCTAACAATCAATGCGACCAAGCCATAAACAAAAATAGTAATTCCGATACCCACTATTGAAAGAGAAATGATGCGAGTGAGCAAGCTCGCTTCGGTTAATTCGCCCAATGCAATAATAATAATTTCAGCAGAAAGAATAAAATCCGTACGAATTGCCCCTTTAATTTTAGCGGCTTCATTAAAGGTTGTTTTTTCTTCGTGCTCTTCATGGGCAATAAATTTATGCAGAATTTTCTCTACACCTTCAAAACACAAATATGCCCCACCTATCATCAAAAGTGGCACGATCAACCAAGGTAAAAATGCAGAAAGCAGTAAAGCAATTGGAATTAAAATGACTTTATTGACTAAGGATCCTTTGGTGACAGCCCAAACAATGGGTAATTCACGATCGGAAGATGCCCCTGTTACCTGATTAGCATTTAAGGCTAAGTCATCACCTACTACACCAACGGTTTTCTTGGCTGCTATTTTGGTCATCAAGGCGACATCATCAAGAATCGATGCTATGTCATCAATAAGAGTAAAAAGAGAGCTAAACGCCATATTTTTTCCTTTATAAAGTTAAAATTTAGAGAAATGAGTTTTAAACTGGTCGAATGCTTTCGACATCCAACTTCGCATCAAACTCTTTTTGTAATAAAAGCAATTTTTTATCTTGCTGTAAATCCGTACGTGCCTGTTCACGCAAGTCTTGATAAACTTTTTTGCGGTAATCCATTGGCGTTAAAACATCGGAATCTTCAACAAAAATCGACAATTTGACTGGTTTTTCATATAAACGTTCAAGATGTTCCACTAAATTTTTAATATTGCGATCTTGTTTTAAATGGGCTTTTTCAGAATGAAGCCCGAGTTGAATCTCATCTTCTGTTTGCGACTTAATGAAGCAATTTAATGCTAACTCTTTTGAAAAGCCAATCACGCCAGAGCGTTCGACAATATCCGTCCAAGGATCTTGTTTTTGCGTAATTTGAATAATTTTCTCACGCAATTCTGGTGTCACATCTTTCAACATCGCCTGTTTAATATCAGAAGGACGCACACCGTTATCCACTTTGGCTAAATCCGGATTGCTCCACTCCCAACGATAGGTTTCCGCATCCAGAATTTCCTGCTCTTCCGCGTCCATTTCAACATTGTCATCAATGGTATTTTCAACCGTCTCAACACTTTGCTTTAACGCTTCTGCTTGTTGAGTCATTGGATTTGACACCGCTACTTTCGTTTGCGTCGCTTTTGGTGGGGTCATTTCTCGCACAGGAAGTGCGGTCATTTTTGGTGAATTTTTTTGCTCATCCAACTCTTGGAGATGATGTAAGGTTTCTTCTACGGCGGCTTGCTGTTCATCATGATGATGCTGGCGCTCTGATTGCTCAATTTGCGTTAATTGATTCAATGCCTCTAATGCCGCAAGACTGGCTAAATTCAATGAAGATGTGGTTTGAGTGGAAACAGGTTGAGAAGGTGAAGAATGCTCGACCGCCGCTTGAGCCATCGGCTTTTGCGCTTGTGCAGAATAATTGGCTTTGATGTTTTGCGACAGCACTGGCATATCCACATAACCAGAAACAGGCTGATTTTCAACCGCACTTTTCTGTGTATTTTGTTCAGGGGATAGCCCGCCTCGTTTAGGCGTTTGTGCTGCCGTAAGGAACTTTGGGTGGAATGCCAATGCCCTCAATAATGTCATTTCTGCACCAATTCGACGATTTGGCGCTGAAGCCAATTCTTTTCGACCCGATACAATCACTTGATAGAAGAATTGTACGTCTTCCGGTGAAATATGTTTGGCTAGAAAACCTAAGTGATCATTTTCATCAGTGGCATTTTTAGCAAGTAGCTGCATTAATGCAATTTGGTGCAATTTCTCGGCTGTTTCTGCCAATAATTCATCCCAATCGCCCGCTTTTTCAGCCACCGTTTGGATGGTTTTCATTAAACGCTCACCGTTGCCTTGATGTAAGGCGTAAATGATTTCAATCGGCTGATCTTCATCTAACAGCCCAAGCATGGTATTCACCACATCGGTAGATACTTTACCGTTGCCCATGGCAATGGCTTGATCCGTTAAACTTAAACTATCACGAATACTACCCTGTGCCGCTTTGGCTAATTTATCTAATGCAGGTGCATCAAAAGGAATATTTTCGGCAGTAAGCACGCGATTAAGATGTGCTGAAATTTGCGGTTCATCTAATGCTTTGAGATGAAATTGCATACAACGGGATAAAATCGTAATTGGCAATTTTTGTGGATCCGTTGTAGCCAATAAGAATTTCACATATTCAGGTGGTTCTTCCAAGGTTTTTAACAACGCATTGAAAGAATGGCGGGAAAGCATATGGACTTCATCGATGAGATAGACTTTATAACGCCCTACTACCGGCTTATATTGCACGTTGTCTAATAGCTCACGGGTATCTTCTACTTTAGTACGAGAAGCCGCATCGATTTCAATTAAATCAATAAAGTTGCCCGCTTCGATCGCTTTGCAGTTTTCACATTCACCGCAAGGATCGGCAGTAATACCGTTTACACAATTCAAGCCTTTCGCAAATAAACGAGCAATGGAGGTTTTACCCACGCCACGGGTGCCGGAAAATAAATAAGCATGATGTAAACGGTTTTCTTTTAAACCGTTTTCCAAAGCAGTGAGCACATGACTTTGCCCCACTACTTCAGAAAAGTTTTTTGGTCGCCATTTTCTGGCTAAAACTTGGTAGCTCATCGCATCTCTTTAAAAATTAATGGCCTTCAAAATTCACTAAGGTATAGCAATCAATGCCTAAATCACGTAAGCGTTTTTCGCCCCCTAATTCTGGCAAATTAATCACAAAGGCAGCATGTTTCACTTCACCACCTAAACGTTGAACTAATTTCACGGTAGCTTCAACTGTTCCACCCGTTGCTAACAAGTCATCAATGATTAGCACATTATCACCTTGCGAAATGGCATCTGTATGCAATTCAAGGGTGTCTTGACCGTATTCTAATTGATAAGACTGTGCAATCACTTCACGAGGTAATTTGCCTGGTTTACGAACGGGGATAAATGGCAAGCCTAATGCTAATGCAACTGGCGCACCAAAAATAAATCCACGAGACTCGGTACCAATGACTTTTGTGAGACCTTGATCTTTATACTTTTCAACGATCAAATCGATTGTGGCTTTGAAAGCCGCTGGCACTTCAAGCAAGCTCGTGATATCACGGAAAATAATGCCTTCTTTTGGATGATTTGGGATAGATTTGATAGAAGATTTGATTAATTCAAGTTGTTTGTTCATAAATAATTGCTCAAAAAAGAGTAAGAAAAAATCCTGTTTTTAGGCTCGCATTCTAGCATAGAAAAATAGAAAAGTGCGGTGAATTTTGACCGCACTTTTGTAAATAAAATGAATTAATCTGGGTAAATATCTTCCCCGTCTTTTCGAGTACGAAGAAGCTGTAAAATCCAGACATATTGTTCGGGTGTTGGCGTGACGAAATATTCAATTTCTTCGTTCATCGCGCGGGCTGATTGCTCGGGATCGTCGCTTAATTGCATCGGTGGGCGAATTTCCATTTCATACTTGCCACTCTTAGCGTTATAGCGTGGGAACATTGGAATAACCACCGCTTTTGCTAATTTCGCCATTTTGTTCAACCCAGGAAGCGTGGCTTTATAGGTAGAAAAGAAATCCACAAAGACACTTTGCTCGGCACCAAAATCTTCATCAGGAAGATAATATCCCATTTGACCTTGTTTGATGTGTGCTAAAAATGGCTTAATCCCATTTTGGCGAGCATGCATTTTTCCGCCAAAACGCTGACGCGCTAAAGTCCATAACCAATCCACCAACGGATTTCGGTGCGGGTTATACATTGACGTCATCGGCATGCCGTGTGTATGCAAAATAATGCCAGAGGCATCTATCGCCCAACCATGTGGCACCATCAAAATGATGTTATGCCCTTCAGCTTTGGCTTGCTTGATATGCTCAAGACCAATGAATTCACTGCGTTTTTGTAAATGTTTTTTAGAACGAATGGCAATTTCACCAATACCAAGCATGACTTGTGCGACCGTCACAAACATCTCTTCAATCACTTTGTCACGCTGCTCTGCCGTCCAATCTGGGAAACAGAGTTTCAAATTAATCTCGGCACGAATACGTGGTTTACCGATTTTTTTCGTCAGCGCACGAGCCAGTTTCTCGGCCATTTTATCGCGTAAATGAAATGGCACAAAAGCAAGTAACAAAAGCACAAAAATACCAAGCCAAATGCCCCAATTTTTCGGGTGCAAATATGCCCATGAAAAATGTGGTTCATAACCCGTTCGTGCTGTAATACGTAATTTTTTCTGAGAGTCTGTCATAATCAATCGTTAAAAATGAAACCAACCCTGATCATACGCCATTTTTATCGTCATGATAAATGACATAATCACCACCATCGGTCTGATCAGTTGTTTGCCTTTTGCCATCACCATTTTAGCCCCTAAATTGGCACCTATCAGGCTTCCTGCCATCATCACTAAACCGACAGTCCAAATCACATGACCACCAATTAGAAAAAAAATTAATGAGGCTAAATTTGAGGTTAAATTCATCACTTTGGCATGCGCCGTCGCTTTAGTGAGGTTAAATCCAAGTAACGTCACACAAGCCAAGTTCATCAATGAACCCGTCCCAGGCCCGAAAAAGCCGTCATAAAAACCCAGTAATGAACCAAAACATAACGCAAAAACACCGTAAGAAATTCGTTGTTTGCGATCACTTTCGCCCAATTTAGGCGTAAATAAAAAGTATAAGCCGATCGCTAAAATGAGAAATGGAAGCCCTTTTTTAATTAATGACGCATCTAAACTTTGAATAAGCAAGGTACCAATCACCGAGCCGATAAAAATCACCAGTAAGATGAAAGAAAACGCCGATAAATTGACCGCTCTTTTACGCAGAAAGTAAATACTTGCCGACAACGCGCCACCAAACGCTTGTAATTTATTTGTACCTAATGCCATTGCTGGTGGCATACCTGTCATTAATAAGGCAGGGATTGTAATTAAGCCTCCGCCACCCGCTATCGCATCAATAAATGCGGCAATAAAGGCAGCTGCAAAAAGCATGGCTAATATATCAATCCCCAACTCCATGATTTCACTCCTACTCTAACCATTCGCTACTATTTGGCGAACTCAACACTTGTTGGCACAAGAATGGTTCTGGCGGTGTCACTTTTGGTTTAGAAGAGCCTGAACCTGGTTTTGCGGGTTCAAACCAAGAATAAAGTTCATCACCACATCCATCACCTGCTGGTACCGGTGCTTGATCTTCACAATAAGCGGCATCTTTCGGACAAGCAATGCGCACGTGGAAATGTGAATCATGCCCAAACCATGGACGAATTTTGTGTAACCATGCACGATCGTCTCCTGCAGTTTGACAAAGTTTTAATTTAATCGCTGGGTTCACAAAAATACGGGTGACTTTTGGATCTTGCGCTGCCAATTTAATTAGCGTTGCATGATTGTTATTCCACACATTTTCATCAACACGTTGTGTTTGACGGTTCACCACGAGCAAACCTTTTCCATCAGAATTTAGCGCTTCGCTGTCTGTCATGGTGCCCATTCGCAACCAAATATCCGCATCTAATCCCATTTGATGGCTTGCATGCCCTGTTAAAAAGCGACCACCACCCGGCATAGCAATATCCCCAACTAACATCGTTGGTAAGCCTGCAGACTTCGCCTTTTGTCCAAGACGCTGTAAGTAAGCAATCATATCCGGATGACCATAATAGCGGTTTTTATTCATACGAATGACTTGGTATCCCTCACCTTTATAAGGCAATGGCTCCGCCCCGATAATACAACCATTCGAATAGCTACCAATTGGATTCGCTTTACCATCTGCTGCAGGAATTGGACGTTTAATACGTTGCCAGTCTTGTGGTGAGGCTGTTGTTTGTAACGAGAAAAAAACACTCCCTAAAACAACCGCACTTGAAAGTAATTTTGCTAAAGATTTATTCATAAGATTTCCTAAAACGAATGACCTTATCTTCAATAAAAGAGAAAATAAACTTAATTTAAAAGAGTTATCTGCATTGCGCCTTAAAACGCAATAAATGGTCGAGTAACACAATCGCGACCATTGCCTCTGCAATAGGGACTGCTCGGATACCGACACAAGGATCATGACGGCCTTTTGTCACCACTTCGACAGGATCACCTTCTAAATTAATCGAGCGTCCTGGAATGGTTATACTGGATGTTGGTTTTAGTGCAATGGTCGCAATAATTGGCTGACCAGAGCTAATGCCCCCTAAAATACCGCCAGCATGGTTGCTTTCAAAACCATTTGGTGTCATTTCATCACGATGTTCACTTCCACGCTGTTCAACTACGGCAAAACCATCGCCAATTTCTACACCTTTAACGGCATTAATCCCCATTAAAGCATGGGCTAAATCTGCATCAAGTCGATCAAAAACAGGCTCACCTAAGCCAACAGGGACATTTTCTGCAATCACGGTTAGTTTTGCCCCAATCGAGTCCCCTTCTTTTTTCAATTCACGGATTAATTCATCAAATTTTTCGACCGCACTTTCATCTGGACAGAAAAATGGATTGCTATTCACTTTATCCCAATCAATTTTGCCGACAGTCTGTGGTGCGATCTTCACTTCGCCAATTTGACTCAAAAAGCCACGCACTTCAATGCCAAACTGCTCACGTAAATATTTCTTTGCAATCGCTCCCGCAGCGACACGCATGGCAGTTTCACGTGCAGAAGAACGTCCACCACCGCGATAATCACGAATACCGTATTTTTGTTGATAGGTAAAATCCGCATGCCCTGGACGGAAACGATCTTTAATATCGCCATAATCTTGTGAACGTTGATCACCATTTTTAATGATCATTCCAATGCTGGTACCGGTTGTTTTACCTTCAAATACCCCAGATAAAATCTGTACTTCATCGTTTTCACGACGCGGTGTGGTATAGCGTGATGTACCGGGTTTACGACGATCTAAATCAGGTTGAATATCGGCTTCCGATAATTCAAGATTCGGCGGTACGCCATCTACGATACAGCCTAATGCAATACCATGTGACTCCCCAAAGGTCGTCACACGAAAAAGTTGTCCGATAGTATTCCCTGCCATATTTTCTCTCTTTAATTAATGATTTTGGGCTAATTTTGCCACATCAATAAATGGAATTTCTTCGCCAGTATCTTTATTTTTAATAAAGATATCTAATTGATTGAATGCAATATCAATATTATTTTCTGCAAATAACTCATTCACACGGCGATTGAGTGCATCAAGCGTATCATTTCTCTCAGATACTTGCCCTACATAAACACGTAATTCGTGATCTAATGTACTTGCCCCAAAGGTTAAGAATAATGCTCTTGGTTCTGGATCTTTTAAGACACTTGGTTGCTCATGCGCGGCTTGCAATAATAAGCGTTTCACTAAGTCTAAATCTGAACCATACGCCACACCAACGGAAACCACTAAACGAGTAATCGTATTAGACAATGCCCAGTTGATCACTTGACCTGTTACAAAAGATTTATTTGGCACAATCACTTCTTTTCGATCAGGATCAATCATGGTAATCGCACGAATACGGATTTTCGCCACCGTCCCTGTCACGCCATTAATTGTCACGGTATCGCCCACACGAATTGGACGTTCAAATAATAAAATGATACCCGAAACAAAGTTTGCAAAGATTTCTTGCATACCAAAACCGAGACCAACGGAAAGGGCGGCAAATAACCATTGTAATTTCGACCAAGACATCCCGAGTGTTGAGAATGCCCATGCACCACCAACCGCAACCAAAATGTAGGTTAATAAGGTGGTAATCGTATAAGGCGTACCTTGTGAAAGCTTCACTCGGGAAAAGATTAATACTTCTAAAATACCCTGAATGTTACGCACCAAAATATAGGTAATCACAACAATGATTAACGCAACGATCAAGTTAAAGAGTGAAATCGTTTCAGTCACCACACCCGCTTCAGTCGTTGAAGTTTGCTGCCATAAGGTAATGTCTCGCAAGTAACTTACAACAGTGACTAAATCTGACCATACATAATAGAAGATGGCAAAAAGTGCGGTCCAAATAAAGAGATCGGCAAAGCGTAGTAACTGGCTACGTACTTCATTTAAGGCCAATCCCTCTTCTTGTTCGGTAATGACTACCACATCATCAGAAGCTGAAGCATCACTTGAATCTTGCTGTTTTTGTTGACGTTTTTCTTGTAAACGACGATAAGCTAAACGTCTTGATGCTACTGTGACACCACGATAAATTGTATGACGCACCAACGACCACACTACCCACGCAATGTAGGTATTAATAATATGCGTAATTAAATTTAAGGCGGTGTAATAATATCCTAAAGCAATTAGTGCAATTAAAATAACAGGGACCAATTGCAATAAAACGCGCATAATTTTTAAAAGCGTTCTATCACGCTGATCCGTTGCGCTTGAATTCAACGATTTTTCTGTGCGAACGAAACGTGGCGCAATAATCACAATACAGAAAAGTAAGGCAACAATCGTATTAATTTCGCCGAGAACGTCATTCGCTAATCCGGTATCCATGACATTACTGAAAATCGACGTATTCAGTAATAACACAACGGAAACAATGATACGTTTTGTGACGTCTTGCAGAGCAATCGCACTCTCTTTAGAAAAACCGAAATGGCGGACTAAAATACCATTCGGTCGAAGAGTGGATAAAACAAAACTAAAGAACCACCAATAGGCTGCCATGCGAAGTGACCATTCCCAAAATTCTTGTGGATTTTTCACCAAGAAAAAGCCCAACAATTGGCAAGCCGCTAAGAACCAAAGGGTGCCTGATAAAGATAAAAGTGCGGTATAAAATAACGCAAGCGGCGTATGCCATTGGCTATCCGAACGACGCGTATTAATTTCGCCATTAATCACGCTCAAACGGTGTTTAATCGATTCTTTAAATTTGAAAATCAATCCACCAATCACAAACAAAATAAAGACATAAGTAAGTAAATACGGCAAATTATCGAAATTTGTCGGGAAGCCGATTTTCTTTCCAATACCATCAAGTTGTGCCTTGAGTGACATTGGCAGTTTTTTGATCCAATCTAAATTAATTGGATTATTACTTTTTACCCAGAAACTTTGTTGATCAAGTTTAGACTGGATCTGATCACTGATTTGTGTAATTTGTTGCTGGGTTAGCTCTAAGGAAATCGCCAAATTCAACTGATTATTCAATGACTTAATCAAATCAGAAGCCACTTTTCGACGTTCTGTCAATAAATTGGTTAATTGTGCTTTTTCCGCCGGTGTAAACGATTTGTTTTCATCCTGCTCAATTTTACTGATGTAGGCATCAATATCATAAAGCTCATTACGTTTTTGCGTAATATCGAAGATCTGTACACGCAAATCCGCAATTTGCTTTGAAAGACCTTGAATATTTAAATTGGTCGGTAATTTTTGTTTTTGTTGCTGAATAATGCGAGAAAGCACCAACGTGCCTTGTAACGCACTGATTTGCTCATCAATGGTACGTTGTGTCTGCGTTAAGTTATCCAACACATTTCGCATGCGTAATTCATCTTGCGTTAATGTATTGGTTTTCTCTGTTTGCTCAAGTAAATATTGGCTAAGCTGCGCATTCAAATTCAATTCTTTCTGAATCAACGGATTTTGCTCAACATTTTGGCTTTGTTGTTGTGCTTGCTCAACTTGGTTTTGTGTTTTAGCCAAATTCTTTTGATTAATCGCTTCTTGAATGGCTGCAATTTGTTGCTGCAATGCTTGAACACGAGTATTTAATAACTCATATCGACTTCGATAAAGCACAGTCAACTGATCGCTATTTTTTAATAGCACTTGATTATAGATATTTTTTAGCTCAATCAGTTGTAATTCAAGCTGAATTTGCTGTTTTAATAGTGAACTTGTCGTTGGATCAGCTAATTTCTGATTCAATTCTTGCGTACGTTTAACATTATCTGTTAAGGCTGTTTGAGCACGTTCCGACACAGAGCTCTGCCCTGCAAGTTGCGTATTCACCGCACTTAATGCAGATTGGGCATCTTGTTGTTGATTGGTCAGTTTCTCAACCTGAGCCTGTAGATTAGCTAAACTTTGTGAAGCATAATCGGTGTTACTTGGCGTGCTTAGCTGTTTTTTAAGATTTTGAAGATCAGCACTATTCTTCTGAATTTCAGAATCTGCATCAATAAGCGTATCTTGCAAATCGTTGTTATTTTTTTGCTGTGTTTGAATTTGTTGCAAGAAATCAAGCGAAGCCTGGATTGTCGCGACGTTATTTGTTTTTTCATCACCATCTGGTAATTTTTGTGCCTCGGCTAATTCACTTTTTAGTGTTTTTTCCGTCGGTAAATCCGCATTATTATTCTCTGCCCAAACAGGCTGAGAAAGCGCCAGCGTAAAAACAAATGAAAGACCAAGTGCGGTCAAAACGCGAGAGATATTTTTCATTAAACTAACTTTCCTATTGTTGCGACAGCCAATCGGCGAGTGCCTTGCGAGAAATCTTTATTGCCCCTTGGATTAAATCCTGCGGGAGTTCATAGTAGGCAACAGGTTGCTTAAATCGTTCCAATCGCCCTTGTAAAAAAATGTTGAGAGATTCGACCGCACTTTCATTAAATGAGGTATGAAATTCAACAATCGCGACAGGGCGATGGCCAAATTCCTCATCATGTTTAGGTAAAACAAAAACTTGTTTTACTGAATCTGATTGTGCAATCACTTTTTCAATTTCTTCCGGCTGAATATTTTCACCACCGGAAATAAACATATTATCCAATCGGCCTTGAATGACTAATTCATCATCAAGCCATTGACCTTTATCTTTGGTTTGGAACCAGCCTTCGTGATTCGTGAGTGGATCTATACGTCCATCGCGCCAATATCCCATGGCAAGCCCTGCACCTTTTAACCAAACTTCTTCATTCACTAACTTGAACTCTCGGCCAAGTAAAGGTTGACCTACACCAATTTTTCCATCCGATTGTTTAGCGAATACGGTAGAAGCCATTTCTGTCATACCATAGCCTGAATAGCTTCGAATACCTAATTCACTTAATACTTGGGTTAATTTTACAGGGATTTGTGTCCCACCTAATAACACGGCTTGCGTTTGGATAGGTTGAGGATACTCCGTCAAATAATCAAACCAACGCTGCAATTGAGTTGGCACGAGAGAAACATGGGAAACATAACCAATAGATTGATAAAAATCTTCTTTCGGTAGTACTAAAGTTGCACCCGCATACAGCCAACGCCACACAATACCTTGTCCGGAAACATGATAAAGCGGTAAAGAAAGTAGCCATGATTGATCTTTGCCAAAATTCATTAAGGCACAAACGCCTTCTGCATTAGCTAAATGAGCAGAAACATTATGCACCACCGCTTTAGGCAAACCAGTCGAGCCCGATGTTAATGTCATCGTTGCCGCTTTTGTAAAATCAGCGTTATGTTCGGGTAATGCTTTAACAGCTAAATAATGAATATCTTCGGTTTGATAACAAAAACCCACACCATACATTCGACACAATTCTTCTCTTTTTTCTTGAGGAAATGCAGGGTTGATACCTAAAATTTTTGCACCTAGCTGAATAACGGCTAAATAAAGAAATAAGATCTGTTCTGAATTTTTACCACAAAAAGCAACCGCACTTTGCGCTGTCACACCTTGTTGTAAAAGAAAGGCTTCTACCTGATTAATTTTCTCAGCAAGTTCTGCCCAAGTAAAAGGATCGCCCTGCGAATTTCGCAACGCGACCTGATTTGCATACGCTGAATTTTGGGCAAATGCTTGCCAAGGGAATTTTTGCATCGAATTAGTTGCTAACGAAATAAGGGCGAACTTCGTCAATTAAATATTCAGGCAAATGCATAGATTGCATCGCCCCTTCTAGCATCAGCATCTTACGACCGCTATTGGTATTGGTAATCACCCAATATGGCGTATCTGGAATTTGTTTTGGTTTCGTGTGATTACCCGCCACAAGCAACGTCCCTTCGTCACGAGCAAAATAAACACGAGTACGACCTTGTAGGCTTTCTGTTGCCTGTGCGAAACTTTCTGGATTGGTACGATAAAGCGTACGCAATATACTTAAAAAACGCACGACTGCTTTTGGCTCTTCTTTAAATTCAGCAGAATTCAAGAGCGCACGGACTTTATCAACAATATGATTGATTGCTTCATCCGATTGTTTTTTCACTGCTTTTGGCGGTTCGACAGGTTCAACTTTTGGTTGAGATGCTTCGGTTGCTTTTTCCGTTAAAACAGGCTCAGAATGCACCGCACTTTTTGGCGTTTCAGCTGATACGACTGATTCAAAGAAATCAACTGAGCTTGTTGCGTGAGTGGGTAAATTCAACAAACGGCGAAGAATATCAGACGCACTTTCTCCAATAGATTGAGTTTGTGCCGCAATGTATTGATACAATTCTTCATCGACTTCAATTATCTTCATTTTTTTCTCTCCGTTTGCTAAAATTTTCGTCCATTATAACGATTTCTAACCAAATTCTCACGCAAAATATATGTCATCTTCCCAATTATTAAACCATCAATTTCACCAAGCAAAACAATCAATTAATTCGCCCACTTTAGTTTTCATTCACGGCTTATTTGGGGATATGAATAATCTTGGTGTCATCGCGCGTGCATTTAGCGATAACTATAATATTTTGCGCGTAGATTTACGTAATCATGGGCATAGTTTTCATTCAGAAACAATGAATTACGATGTCATGGCTGATGATGTATGGCAACTTATCGATCATCTTCAATTAGATAAGATTATCTTAATTGGTCATTCAATGGGTGGAAAAACGGCCATGAAAATGACCGCTCTTCAACCACAGCGCGTAGAAAAATTGGTCGTCATTGATATTGCCCCAGTCGCAAATAGCAGTGCTGGACATGATGATGTGTTCCGTGGTTTGTTTGCTGTGAAAAAAGCGCAGCCACAAACTCGTCAACAAGCTAAGCCTATTTTAGAAACTGAAATTGCCGATCCGAGTGTGGTGCAATTTATGTTGAAATCTTTTGAGCCGTCTTCAAGTGAATATTTTCGTTTCAATTTGACCGCACTTTTTGAACATTATGCGGAGCTAATGGATTGGCAAGAGGTCTTCGCTAATACGCCTACACTCTTCATCAAAGGTGGGCTTTCATCTTATATTAAACCTGAATATACCGAAACCATTCTAAAACAATTCCCGAATGCGACCTCCTTCACCATCAATGGTTGTGGGCACTGGGTTCATGCAGAAAAACCTGATTTTGTGATACGTGCTATTGATAGGTTTCTAAATAAGAATTAATCGTTTTAAATGAGAATTATTCTATTCAAATGAGAATTCATTTATGTTATAGTTCGCACAAATTGTGGGGCTTTGATCCCTCATCTTTTTTCTACTCACCTAATTTTATTTCAAAAGGAAAGAACAATGGCAGTTGTCGGTTTATTTTACGGTAGTGACACAGGTAATACAGAAAACATTGCAAAAATGATTCAAAAGCAATTAGGCAACGAACTCGTTGATATTCGTGACATTGCAAAAAGCTCTAAAGAAGATATCGAAGGTTATGATTTTTTACTTTTCGGTATTCCAACGTGGTATTACGGTGAAGCTCAAGCTGACTGGGATGATTTTTTCCCAACCTTAGAAGAAATTGATTTTACTGACAAATTAGTCGGTATCTTTGGCTGTGGCGATCAGGAAGACTACGCAGATTATTTCTGTGATGCGATCGGCACAGTACGAGATATCGTTGAACCACGCGGTGCGATTATCGTAGGGAACTGGCCAACGGATGGTTATACCTTTGAATCCTCAAAGGCATTGTTAGATGATGGAAACTTTATCGGCTTATGTATTGATGAAGATCGTCAACCTGAACTTACTGCAGAACGCGTAGAGAAATGGACAAAACAAATCTACGATGAAATGTGTTTAGCAGAATTAGCTTAACCATCTCTAATTTAGCAAATTTAAGGGAACATTATGTCTGAAGAAAACATCAAATTACTCAAAAAAGCAGGATTAAAAATTACTGAACCTCGGCTCACTATCCTTGCATTAATGCAAGAGCATAAACATGAACATTTCTCAGCTGAAGAAGTATATAAAATCTTGTTAGAGCAAGGCAGTGATATTGGCCTTGCAACTGTATATCGCGTGCTTAACCAATTTGATGAAGCGCATATCTTGATTCGCCATAATTTTGAAGGCAACAAATCTGTTTTTGAGCTCGCGCCAACAGAACACCACGATCACATTATCTGTGAAGATTGTGGCAAAGTATTTGAGTTTACTGATAACATTATTGAACAACGTCAAAAAGAAATCAGTGAACAACATGGCATCAAATTAAAAGCACACAGTTTATATCTCTACGGCAAATGTAGCGATATCAACAAATGTGAAGAGAAAAAATAATCTGTGCTAAAAAACAAAAACCTTAGGTTAAAACCTAAGGTTTTTTATTATTTCTACTAAAAGTGCGGTCAAAATCGACCGCTCTTTTTATATTTAAAGGAGAAAATTATTTTTTACCTAATTGCGGTAAAACGGAATCTTTACCCGCAGTTAATAAACCTACTTGAGAATAGATACTTAATTTTCCGCGCGTATCTGCTACGTCTAAATTACGCATAGTTAATTGACCAATACGATCGATTGGATCAAATGGTGCGTTTTCCACTTTTTCCATACTTAAACGTTCAGCCGCATAAGTTAAGTTTGGTGATTCAGTATTTAAGATTGAGTAGTCATTACCACGACGAAGTTCTAATGTCACTTCACCAGTCACCGCACGAGCGACCCAACGTTGTGCTGTTTCACGTAACATTAACGCTTGTGGATCAAACCAACGACCTTGGTATAACAAACGGCCTAAACGTAAACCGTTGATACGATATTGTTCAATAGTATCTTCATTATGAATACCCGTTACTAAACGTTCATAAGCGATATGGAATAATGCCATTCCCGGTGCTTCATAAATACCACGTGATTTTGCTTCGATAATACGGTTTTCAATTTGGTCTGACATGCCTAAACCGTGACGACCACCAATGCGGTTTGCTTCTAAGAAAAGCTCTACTACGTTATCAAATGTTTTACCATTTAATGCAACCGGCACCCCTTCTTCAAAGCGAACAGTTACTACTTCTGGTTTCACTTCAACATTTTCATCCCAGAATGCCACGCCCATAATTGGTTTCACAATTTTGATGCCTGTGCTTAATTCTTCTAAATCTTTCGCTTCGTGTGTTGCACCTAGCATATTAGAGTCAGTTGAATACGCTTTTTCTACCGACATTTTGTAGTCAAAACCATTTGCGATTAAGAATTGTGACATTTCAAAGCGACCGCCCAACTCATCGATGAATTGTTGATCTAACCATGGTTTGTAAATTTTTAAATTTGGGTTGGTTAATAAGCCATAACGATAAAAACGCTCAATATCGTTACCTTTGAAAGTTGAACCATCACCCCAGATATTCACATCATCTTCTTTCATGGCTGCAACAAGCATCGTACCTGTTACCGCACGGCCAAGTGGTGTGGTATTGAAATAGGTTGCTCCACCAGTAGAAATATGGAATGCACCACATTGAATAGCCGCAATCCCTTCATGGGCTAACTGCGCACGACAATCCACTAAACGCGCATTTTCCGCACCATATTCCATTGCTTTTTTGGGAATTGCATTGTAATCATCTTCATCTGGTTGACCTAAGTTTGCTGTATAAGCATAAGGTACTGCACCTTTTTGACGCATCCAAAGTAATGCCGCACTGGTATCGAGCCCGCCTGAAAAAGCGATACCAACTTTTTGACCTTTAGGTAAATGTTGCAGAATCGTATTTGACATATTTTATTTCCTTCATTGTGGTTATGGTGAGTGAGTCTTTAAAAAGTGCGGTCAAAAATCACTGCGCTTTTCTAACATATCATCGGGATTTGGATAACGATAAGCGAAGCCTAAATCTCGACAAATTTTATCTGCCATAATGATTCGTTTCGGATCCGAATCACTACATTCAAATTGTGGTATGGATAAATCATAAAATACTGCTGCTTTTGTGTAATATTCTGCTCGAGTAGGATGAATTGGCGCGCAAAGATGGTAAGTTCGCAATCCATTTGGATTCATGAGTAAGGCTGTAATAGCTTGAATGCAATCCTCTAGATGCACCAAATTAACCGGCGAATAGCCCTTTAAATTGTGTTTTCCTGCTAAGAATTTAACCGGATGGCGTTGTTTACCAATTAATCCTGCAAGTCGAAGAATATCGCAATGCGATATTCCTGATTGGAACAAGTACTGTTCTGCTTGTATCAGTGTTTTGCCCATTTCTGTTTCAGCTGAAAGTTGAGAACTTTCATCAAATTGCCCCGAAATATTAGGAAAAACAGAAGTTGAACTGGTAAAAATCAAATGCTGTACACCTTGTTTCTTGGCTTGATTAGTTAAAAAAGCAAGATATTCACAATACTGTTGAGAAGAAAAACTGCTAGGTGGTAGGGTGATAATGAGAGCATCTACATTAAAAAGAGGGCGAATATGGTCTGGTAAACGTTTCATTTCATCAGAAAGCGAAAAAGGATAAGTTTCAATACCTAGCTGATGCAATTTCTGAGCATCATCAGGGGATTGTTTTGAGCCTTTTACACACCAACCAAGTTCTTTTAAGTGCAGCGCCAGCGGTAAGCCTAACCAACCTAAACCAACTATCGCAACAGATTTCATACTCTTTTATTCACAATATTTTATCCATAAAAATCCCCGCTATTCTAAAGCATAGCAGGGAGTTTGTTAATGTTATTCTGTTAATAAATCCAACGCCTCTTGATATTTAGCCACTGTTTTTTCAATCACTTCTTTTGGTACTTTAGGCGCTGGCGGTTGTTTATTCCAACCACTTTGCTCTAACCAATCTCGTACAAATTGCTTATCAAATGAGGGCGGATTTGTGCCTTCTTTATAAGTATCAACTGACCAAAAACGACTAGAATCTGGTGTTAATACCTCATCCATTAAAGTGAGCGTACCATTTTCATCTAAACCAAATTCAAATTTAGTATCACAAATAATAATACCTTTAGTTAGCGCATATTTTGCTGCCTCAGTATAAAGTGCAATCGCTTTTTCTCTCACTTGTGCCGCTAACTCTGCACCAATGGCTTTTTCACATTGTTCATAGCTAATATTAATATCGTGGTTGCCCACTTCTTCTTTACTTGATGGCGTAAAAATCGGTTCAGGTAATTTACTTGCCTCAACTAATCCTTCAGGCAATTTCAAGCCACAAATGGTCCCTGTTTGCTTATAATCTTTTAGTCCACTTCCCGTTAAATAACCACGTACGATAGACTCAATCTTAATTGGATTCAAACGTTTGCAAACCACTGCGCGATCTTTTACTAAATCAGCTTCATCTTTTGGTAGCACATCATAAACTGAATCACCCGTAAAATGATTCGGCATAATATGGGCTAACTTATTGAACCAGAAATTGGAAATTTGAGTCAGGATTTCACCTTTACGCGGGATAGGATCATCTAAAATCACATCAAATGCGGACAAACGGTCACTGGCTAGCATTAACATCCGTTTATCATCGATCTCATAAAGATCACGCACTTTTCCCGAATAGATTTTTTTTAGACTAAGTTGTGTCATTGCTTGCACCTTTAATTATAAGAATAAAAAATCGGTGGATATTGTACCGCACTTTTAGCGCAAACGTTTGCTTTTTTTTATGAAAAATTTTAAAGAAAAGAAACTACAGAGTCATACACCTAAATAAGCTATAGATAACAAAAGAAAAGCAATTTAATTTGAGCTCAATCTGAAAATCGGCGACAATACAGCATCATTTAAAACAGAAGAAACAAGACAAATGAGTTATCCATTAGAAGAAGTGAATAAACGTCGCACATTTGCGATTATTTCCCACCCTGACGCGGGTAAAACCACCATCACCGAAAAGGTATTGTTATACGGCAATGCCATTCAAAAAGCAGGCTCAGTCAAAGGTAAAGGCTCTGCACAACATGCAAAATCTGACTGGATGGAAATGGAAAAACAACGTGGTATTTCTATTACCACTTCCGTGATGCAATTCCCTTACAATGAATGCTTGGTGAATTTATTAGATACGCCGGGGCATGAGGATTTCTCGGAAGATACCTACCGCACTTTGACGGCTGTGGATAGCTGCTTAATGGTTATCGACTCGGCAAAAGGGGTTGAGGAACGTACCATTAAATTAATGGAAGTCACCCGTTTGCGCGATACGCCAATTATCACATTCATGAATAAACTTGACCGTGATATTCGCGACCCAATGGAATTGTTAGACGAAGTGGAAAGCGTATTAAAAATCCATTGTGCACCTATTACTTGGCCGATTGGTTGCGGCAAATTGTTTAAAGGGGTTTATCATTTATATAAAGATGAAACCTATCTTTACCAAAGTGGGCAAGGCTCTACAATCCAAGAAGTACGCATTGTGAAAGGTCTAAATAGCCCAGAATTAGATGCCGCCGTAGGCGATGACTTAGCCCAACAATTGCGTGATGAATTAGAATTAGTAAAAGGTGCAAGTAACGAATTTGATTTGGATTTATTCCTAAGTGGTGAATTAACACCTGTCTTTTTCGGTACTGCATTAGGTAACTTCGGTGTTGATCATTTCTTAGATGGTTTAACTGAATGGGCACCAGCCCCACAAGCTCGTCAGGCAGACACGCGTAAAGTCTCAGCTGAAGAAGAAAAATTCACTGGTTTCGTGTTTAAAATCCAAGCCAATATGGATCCAAAACACCGCGACCGCGTGGCTTTCCTACGCGTAGTTTCTGGTAAATACGAAAAAGGGATGAAACTTAAACATGTACGTATTGGTAAAGATGTTATAATTTCTGACGCGCTTACCTTTATGGCGGGGGATCGTACTCATGCCGATGAGGCTTATGCTGGAGACATTATCGGTTTGCACAATCATGGTACTATTCAAATTGGTGATACCTTTACGCAAGGCGAAGAGCTTAAATTTACCGGTATTCCAAACTTTGCCCCTGAATTATTCCGTCGTATTCGTTTGAAAGATCCTCTTAAACAAAAACAATTGTTAAAAGGCTTAGTACAACTTTCTGAAGAAGGTGCTGTTCAAGTGTTCCGCCCATTAAGTAATAATGATTTGATTGTTGGCGCAGTCGGTGTATTACAGTTTGATGTGGTTGTTTCTCGTTTGAAATCAGAATATAACGTTGAAGCCATTTACGAAACTGTCAACGTAGCAACAGCTCGTTGGGTGGAATGTGCGGATAACAAAAAATTTGAAGAGTTCAAACGCAAAAATGAGCAAAACCTAGCATTAGATGGCGGTGATAATCTCACTTATATCGCACCTACCATGGTAAACCTAAATCTTGCACAAGAACGTTATCCTGATGTGACCTTCTTTAAAACAAGGGAACATTAATTCACTATTTTCTATCATTAACAAAAGGAAAAATCATGAAAAAATTGATGCTTATCAGTACAGCAGCGTTACTACTTTCAGGCTGTGTAAACACCGAGCTATCAAATGCAGGAAAAGCTTATAACCCACAAACTGACGCACGTATCCGTCTATATGGACAAAATGGCCGCTATACCGAGATGGAAGTAAAACAGAATGGAAAAACAGAAAAAGTAAATGTTGGAGGTGGATGGGGGCAATCCTTCGGCTCAATGCTTTACCTTAAAGGTAATGAATCGCTAGGAATGCCAGATAGCGAAGCGAGTAAAAAACCAAGCCAATTCAATAACTTTGGTTCAAGTACTTTCTTTAAAGAGTTTGTTATCCCTGCGGGCGCTGAAATCACCCTAAAAAGTGAAATAGTAACCCCAGATAATACCTATACGGATTATGCAAAAGGTATTAAATATACACAACTAGGTTACAGCTGTTCTGGTAAAAAACTCACATTCACTCCTCAGGCAGGAAAAGATTATGAAGCATTACCTGCAGCATCAACAGCCCAATGTAATTTAACTTTAGTAGAACTAAAATAAATCAATGTGAAAGGTCACCGCAAGGTGGCTTTTCTTTTATATAAAGACATTAAAATTGTAGCTAATAACAACAGACAGATAAAACAAAGTGCGCTTAAATTAATCGCATTTTTTATATAAAAGAAATAGAGAAAATAAGATGGCTGGGGTACTAGGATTCGAACCTAGGGATGCCGAGATCAAAACCCGGTGCCTTACCGCTTGGCGATACCCCAACTGGAATTCTTTGATTGGAAATAAAGAAGATTTTACTTAGATAGTATGGCTGGGGTACTAGGATTCGAACCTAGGGATGCCGAGATCAAAACCCGGTGCC